>JAUHYC010000095.1 GCA_030426685.1 Alphaproteobacteria bacterium | reverse complement strand
TATGTCTCCCTTACCAGCTCGATTTCACCATGCCGGGGATCTGACCAGCAGAACCCAGCTCGCGCAGCGCGATACGGCTGACCTTCAGCTTACGGTAGTAAGCGTGGGGACGACCGGTCAGCTGACAGCGGTTGTGCAGACGGGTTGCCGAGCTGTTGCGCGGCAGTTTCGCCAATTTCAGACGCGCTTTGAAACGCTCTTCCATCGGCTTGCTCTCGTCATTCGCGATTTCTTTCAGCTCGGCACGCTTTGCGGCATATTTGGCCACCAGGCGTTCGCGCTTCTTCTCGCGTTCGATCATTGCTTTTTTAGCCATGTCTCAATCCTCCCGGCGCTTACGCGTTGAACGGCATGTTGAAATGCTTCAACAGGCTTTTCGCTTCAGCGTCGGTGTTCGCTGTGGTGGTGATTACGATATCCAGGCCCCAGACCTCGTCGACCTTGTCGAAGTCGATTTCCGGGAACACGATGTGCTCTTTCATGCCCATGGCAAAGTTGCCACGACCATCGAAAGACGGCTTCACACCGCGGAAGTCACGAACGCGCGGCAGCGCGATGGTGATCAGGCGATCCAGGAATTCGTACATCCGGTCACCGCGCAGGGTTACCTTGGCACCCAGCGGCATGTCTTCACGGACGCGGAAGCCCGCGATCGACTTTTTCGCCAGGGTCGCAACAGCCTGCTGACCTGCAATCGCCGTCAGATCCTCGACAGCCGCTTTGGCTTTCTTGGAATCTTTGACCGCCTCAGCACCACAGCCGATGTTCAGAACGATTTTCTCCAGCTTGGGCAGCTGCATGTCGTTCTTGTAGCCGAACTCTTCTTTCAGAGCGGCGCGGATGGTTTCAGCGTACTGAGTTTTCAGACGCGGGGTATAGGTTGCGGTATCAAGCATCGATCACGTCCCCCGTGGTCTTGGCGAAGCGCACCTTCTTGTCACCTTCCATGCGGAAGCCGACGCGGGTTGCCTTGCCGTTCTTGTCCAGCAGCGCCAGGTTCGACAGCTCGATCGGGTTTGCCTGAGGCAAACGGCCGCCCTGGCTGTTCTGGGTCTGGCGGGTGTGGCGGATGGCGATGTTGATGCCGTCGACAACAGCTTTACCGGCTTTCGGGTCAACCGAGGTGATGGTTCCCTCTTTGCCCTTGTCCTTGCCGGCCAGCACGACGACCTTGTCGCCTTTGCGGAGTTTAGCAGCCATGATTACAGCACCTCCGGAGCCAGCGAGATGATTTTCATGAAGTTCTTGCCGCGCAGTTCACGCACAACGGGGCCAAAGATACGGGTACCTACGGGCTCGTTGTTGTTGTTCAGGATGACGGCGGCGTTGCGATCGAAACGGATCGCGGTGCCGTCTTCGCGACGGACTTCCTTGGCGGTGCGCACGACGACGGCCTTGCGGACGTCCCCTTTCTTCACGCGGCCGCGCGGGATGGCTTCCTTCACCGAGACGACAATGATGTCGCCGACGGAGGCGTATTTACGCTTGGAACCACCCAGGACCTTGATGCACTGAACTCGGCGTGCGCCGGAGTTGTCAGCGACATCCAGATTGGTCTGCATCTGGATCATGTGGTTTCTCCCGACCTGTGGGGGCTGGTCTCGTTAAATCCCCCAGGGTTTCGACAAATGGGAAAATCCCAGGGGCTTACGCCTCCAGAACCTCCCAACGTTTCGTCTTCGATTTCGGCGCGCATTCGATGATGCGTACGGTGTCGCCGACCTTGAAGGCGTTCTTTTCGTCATGAGCCCGGTATTTCTTGGACTTACGAACGGTTTTATGCAGCAGCGGGTGCTTGAAACGGCGTTCAACCGAAACAGTCACGGTCTGCTCGTTGGCGTCGCTGGTTACGATTCCGGACAGGATACGCTTGGGCATAGGATTACTCCTCCGATGCCGCAGCAGCGGCCTTTTCGTTCAGAATGGTTTTGACGCGGGCAGCATTGCGGCGGGCCGCTTTGATGCCGGCAGTGTTTTCCAGCTGACCGGTTGCCTGTTGAAAGCGCAGGTTAAAGCTTTCTTTCTTCAGGTTGGCCAGTTCCTCGCGGAGCTGGTCCGGGGTCTTGTCACGCAGTTCTTGGGCGTTCATCGCCTTTTTCCTTTGCTCAAAACACCAGAAGGCCCCGTACACGGGTCACCTTTGACCTGGTGGATGAATGATAGACATACGAATCGCCCGACAACGCCGGGAGACCGCAGGATGCCGCCGTATAAGGGTTTGGGGGGTGGGTGGCAAGAGGAAGTTTTGACGAGCTGCAATAGGTTCGATGCCCGATTAGCCAACCTTGTTCAAATGCCTCTGAAACCACAAATGCAGGTCATTGAAACCTAACTCTCCCGCTGCAACAGCAACGACCAAGTCGTCGATTGGCGCATCATCGTCAATATCGAGATGATACCCGCTTCTATCAATCAGGATTTCGACGAGTAGCCACGCTGTCCGTTTGTTTCCATCCACAAAGCCATGATTGCCAACCATGCTTTCCAAAAGTGCTGCCGCTTTTCGAGATATCGAACGGTGGTATCCAGAATAAGGTCTGCCCAATGCCGATTCAATGAGATCAAGGCTCGTGACACCATCACGACCACCATACGTCAGCGCCTCGTCATGAGCAGTGATCGCGTCAGCCAACGTCACCCGGTAGTGCGGTTTACCGATCTGCCAGACGCTTCAACGCAGATTTGCGCTTTGCCGAAGCTCCCTTAACAACGGTTACCGACTTTGGCGTCGCCCTTTTTACACCAGAGGATGATTCAACCTGAACAAAACGTCCAGTTTTGGCGCTGCGGGTAATGCGCCCGCCCTTTACCGTCGTGTTCTTTGCACTGGCAGCCATCTTTTTAACCTCAATGTACTCATAATATGGAGGGCGCGTTATCCATTCGCAAGCTCTAATCAATTAGCCGGAATGGGTTAACGCTCAGTTATCGAACTCGCATGTCAGCCGCCGGGCTCCACCCGTTCACCCCTCAATCGCTCCACCGGAGCGATTGCCGCTATGCGGACCGGGGCTCACTCCCACTTATAGTTAAAACTCACCGAAATCCGCTCGTCCTCGGCCATGTTCATCGGCACCTCGTGGCGCAGCCAGCTTTCCCAGAGCAGGACGTCTCCTACTTGCGGCTTCATATAGATGAATGGCTGAAGGTCGCGCCGTCCACCTTTAACCCGGGTCGGCGCGGCCATCATGCGGCCTGAGCGGGGGTCTTCCAGTTTCAAAGCACTCGCCCCTTCGGGCATCGCCACGTAGGTCGTACCCGAGATCACGCTGTGCGGGTGCAGGTGGCTGGAGTGCATGCCACCCTCGGGCAGAATGTTGATCCAGAGGTCTTCCAGCTTCAGCTCGCCCTCGCCCAGATCGAACTCAAGATCCTTGGCAAAGGCCGCCACATGGCTGTCCAGCACTTTGACGAGATCGGCGAAGATCGGGAACCGCCAGGGCAGATCGGTCAGCGACGCATAGCTGGTATAGCCGGGATATCCATGTTCCTCACACCACTCCTGCCCGGCCTCATCATCCTCTGCGATGACAAGACAGGAGTTTTCCAACTCCTCCGCGTCGATCTTCGGATCGAACTCGGACAAGGCTGCGCGGTAAAGACGGGTAACGAAAAGCGATTCAATCTGTGCCATGCCCCCTCTTAGACGACCGCATCTGCGAAGGCGATGGGTGATTTGCGAGGCTCTGCCTCGCGCTCCGAGATATTTGGGGCCAGATGAAGAACGGATCCCCTGCTTCATCTGGCTACAAATACCTCGGGGGAGTCGCGGCTTGCCGCGGCGGGGGCAGCGCCCCCAAAAGAAAAACCCCGCCGGTTTCCCGACAGGGTCGATCTTGTCACGAACGGGGATGCCCCCGGATCGCCTACCAGTCTTCGCGAACCACGACGCGGGTCTTGATCGGCAGCTTCATCGCGGCCAGGCGCAGGGCCTCGCGGGCGATGTCGTCATTGACGCCGTCGATCTCGAACATCACGCGGCCGGGCTTGACCTTGCAAACCCAGCGGTCCACCGAACCTTTACCTTTACCCATACGAACTTCGATCGGCTTTGCAGTGACCGGAGTGTCGGGGAAGATACGGATCCAGACACGACCCTGACGTTTCATGTGACGGGTCATGGCACGACGTGCAGCTTCGATCTGACGCGCGGTAACGCGCTCGGGCTGCAGAGCTTTCAGACCGTAAGTGCCAAAGTTCAGATCAGAGCCGCCCTTGGCTTCACCCTTGATCCGGCCTTTGTGCATCTTGCGGAATTTAGTACGCTTTGGTTGAAGCATCTCAAATCCTCCTTAGCGACGGCCGCCAGCACCGCGAGGGGCCGGACCATCCTGGAGTTCCTGTGCTTTACGGTCACGTGCCTGCGGATCGTGCTCCATGATCTCACCTTTGAAGATCCAGACCTTGATCCCGATGATCCCGTAGGGGGTCATCGCTTCGGCATGTGCGTAATCGA
>JAUHYC010000094.1 GCA_030426685.1 Alphaproteobacteria bacterium | reverse complement strand
CCGCGATCTGTCGGTTCGCCCATCGCTTGATTTTTCCATTGCAGCGAACGTCGGCATTGTGGGCTGCGACCGCAGCATTGAGTTGTCGTGGCAAACGGCAGCAATGGGCCGTCAACGATGAGCAATTTAGCGTTTCACCAAGGATGCTGCGGCGCCGCAGAGGTGGGCATTGAGGCCTAAGTAGTCATGTCTGATGTACCTGCATCAAATATTGAACAACCCTACATAGTCCCGCAAATTGGTCCCACGAGAAAGTAACATTGATCAGCCGAGTTAGCTCTATGGAATGGTCAGCGCGATGCTATTGTGGGGCGACCCGCCTCGCTTTCGCCGAGGAAGACATCGGTTGGCAAGCGAGTTGCACTTGCGAGAGTTGCCGGCGCGCGAGTGGCGCTCCTGCCGTTGGATGGGTCAACGTTGTTGGATCTGTCCGCTGGAGTGGCAATCCGCCACGTGAGATTTCGGTCAATCCTGGGGTCACGAGGAAATTCTGCGGGACATGCGGGTCACATCTGACCTACCATCCAACAGCAGCCCGCCCAGGTCATACAGACGTTCTAGCGGCGCAGCTTGACAAGCCGGAGCTATTCCGGCCAACCCGCTGGGATCATTGGGACGAGGCGTTGGGTTGGCCACATCACGAAACGCTCACCAAAGCCGACTAGAGCAACTGTCGAGTTTTCTGCGCTGTCCGCTTTTTCCGCAGACTGTAAGCTTGAGCCTGGTCGCATTTCGCGGTTATAGCGAATGTCGGCAATGCTCGCTGCCCCTACAACATCTTTGCTGGCGTTCAGACGGCCACTTTGGGCCGGACTTGCTCAACTTGGGTGTCGCCGGGCAGATGCATTTTATCCGCCCGGTTAACAGACCTAGCTAGGGTCTTAGGCTGCGTTGGCTGAAGTCAGTGATTGATATACTGCGGCTTCGAAGTCCATGTAGCCCGTGAAGGACGCGGCGTCGGCGAAGGGCAGGATTTGCGTTGCCCAATAGCCGCCGCAACCATTGGCTCGATCGATCCAGTAGAAACAATTGGCCAACCCCGCCCAGCCAATGGCACCTGCCGGGCGGCCTGTCGGGGCTTCCTCGGAATTGACCATGAAGGTGTAGGACCAGTCCTTCGCCAAGCCCGGGAAGAACTCGGCATCGTTCGACAACGACGGAATGACACCGGGCAACATGGTGACCTTCTGCGGCGGCACCAGCGAGCCGCGGATGGCCCACTCCACCGTCTCCGGTTCGAGCACGCGGCCCTTCGGCCCGGCCCCGTCGTTCAGCCACATCCGGATGAATTTCATATACTCGGTGACCGTCCCGTACAGGCCGTGGCCACCCATGTGCACTTCGGGATCGTCAGGCAGCGCGAAGTCATCCATCGGCGTCAAACCACCATCGTCGCCGCGCGCGTGGATCGTGGCGGTCCGCGCCTTCATGTCGTCCGTGCGCGTGAACGCAAGGTCGGTGATCCCCAACGGGGCGAAGATGCGTTCGGACATCACTTCGCCCAAACGTTTGCCCCGAATGCCTTCGACGACCTGACCTACCCAGTCGATGTTGGTTCCGTATTCCCAACGCTCTCCGGGATCGAAAAGCAACGGCGTGTTGATCGCCGCGTGCGACCCCGTCACCACCGAGGGCTGGCCCTTTTCTTCCGCCAACCGCTTGTAGGTCTCGTTGAAGAAGTCGTAGCCGAACCCGGCGGTGTGCAGCAGAAGCTGCCGGGTCGTGATGTCGGTCTTCGGTGCGCGCAGGATCGGTTCCCCGCCAGCGTCGAAGCCGTCGATCACCTGCAACTTGCCAATTTCGGGTGCGTATTCCTTGGCAGGAGTGTCGAGGTTCAGAAGCCCGTCTTCGACGCATTGCAGCGCGGCGGTGCCGGCGATCGCCTTGGTGGTCGAGAAGATTGCGAAGACCGTGTCCTCGGTCATCGGATCGCCGCCGATGCGCCGCTCTCCGAAGGCTCCGGAATAGATTGTCTCGTTCCGGTCGGTCACTTGGGCTACAACGCCCGGGACGCGCGTGTCGCCCTCGCAGACGCCCGAAAGAATGGTATCGCATTTGCTTTTCAGATCGGTCATTTTGTCCTCCCATACGATTTCCGGTGAGAGGCTAGCACACAAGGCGGGACACGATCTGTCCGGCATCGGCAGGGCATGTCCTGTTTCGGAGGAAAACTTGCGCGGGCTAGGCGTGCAGGTGTCGCGCCCTCTCGCGTGTGTGCGACGGAAGCTCTCCAAACCGGTTGCGATAAACGGCGGCGAGTGCGCCGAGATTCACATAGCCCCAGTCGTTCGCAATCTGTGACACGGTGCGATGGGGCGGTGCCTCGCGCAGTTCGGTGCGAAGGCCTTCAAGTCGGCGCGCGGCCAGGAACTCTCGTGGTGTGAGCCCGCGAAAGCGGCGGAATCCCTCAGATAGCGTTCTGGCAGAGACACCGACGCGCATGGCCACGTCACCGATCCGGGGGGCTTCTCTTGCCTCGGCCGACAGGATTTCCTCGGCTTGGCGGACGTATCTTGGTGCGGCTGAGCGCGCGCCGTCCTGCAACGAAATTCCCGCACATTTTGCCCAATGCACGAGAAGTTCGAGGCAAAGCATTTCCTCGAGGTGGCGGCCCAACGGACCGTCCGTACTCATCGGCGCGTCAGAGCCGAGCGTGCGTGCTGCATAATCCAGAAGGCTCAACCAACGCGAGCCGGGACCGCCGAACTTGGCACGTCGCGTCCACAGCGTGTCATCCGGTACGAAGCCAAACCATTTCCTGGCTGTTTCCGCGACCACGTCATGCGGAATCGTCAGATTGAGCTGCATATGATCGGCGTCGCCTTCGAGCCAATAGTCGGTTCGCGAACAATCTACGACAAAGCTTTCGCCCGCTCCGGTCGTCGCCGGTTGCTTGTCGCATTGATGATTGAGCGCACCGCGCAGCGTGTTCAGAACCAGTATCTTTCCGGCGTCCTCGTCGAACTGATCGAGGTGGATGCCTGTTCCATATGAGAACCGGGTCATGGTCACTTGCCCGGCGTCGGCGGAGATCATCGTCGCGTTCGGCTTCGAGAGCCGCTCGAGCGGACGAACGCGGTACGGCATGTACACCTGCCGGCAGAACTCCTGCACTTCATCCCAGTCATCGGAATGAATTGGCTGATCCCGTCGTATAGGATTGCCCCGCGCATCCAGGACGAGAGCCTCCTCGAGCATCTCGCGCACCTCCCCTTGAAAAAGATTAGACTACATTCATGGCATTTCCGCAACGCTACAAAGGTGCTGCTTAGGCCAAACTGCGCTGGGCAAACTGCAGCGCAACCTGGTCAGTCGGCCTGAAAATGCAAAAGAATGCCGGATGTCTGTATACGATATGTCCGCGATTCCGACTTCTGCCAAGGTCAAGATCGAGCACGCGCAGCGAATGGCTGCTAAGCGGGCCGCGACTGCAGAAACTCGGGTCGTCGCTGTAGGTCCGGTCAGGGCCGAGAACCGACTTGATGGAATGTCGGAGAAATGCTCGAAACGAGGTGTGCCTGCAGCTCTTGTGTCGGATGATGCATTGCGATCTTTACTCAATAAAACAAGGATCTTCGCGCTGGCGAGGTCATGCGCTATACTGCCGAGAATGAAGTTTATGTATCTGCGCCTTAGGGTCAGGACTCATAACCAGAACATGACGATGGCTGCGAGCGCACAAGCTGAGAGGAAGACCTTCGGGCATCGGTCATAACGGGTTGCGACACGGCGCCAGTCCTTGAGGCGGGCAAAACTGTTCTCGATCTTGTGGCGTTGGCGATACCGGCCTGCGTCGTGTGGGATCGCCACTTTCCGCCCCTTGCGCGACGGGATACACGGCTCAATTCCCATGTTTTCAAGGGCTTCTCGATACCAGTCGGCGTCATAACCGCGATCCGCCAGCAGGTGTTTGGCAGGCGGCATAGTATCGAGCAGAGCCCGCGCGCCGATGTAATCGCTGCGTTGTCCAGCGGTCAGGAACATCCGCAAGGGTCGACCGATCGCATCGGTCACGGCGTGTAGCTTCGAGTTCATTCCGCCTTTGGTGCGCCCGATCAGACGGCCACGCCCCCCTTTTTGAGGCCCAGGCTAGAGGCGGTGCGGTGCGTCTTGAGGTGGGTGGCGTCGATCATTAACGTATCGGTCCCGCCGCCCTGGTCGGCTAGTTCCAGAAGCATCCGGGCGAAGATGCCTTTCTCACTCCACCGTTTCCAGCGGCTGTAAAGGGTCTTGTGCGGGCCATAGGCTGCCGGTGCATCTCGCCAACGCAAGCCATTGCGATTGATGAAGATAATCCCGCTTAGCACCCGTCTGTCATCAACTCGAGGCTTGCCGTGGGACTTCGGGAAAAAAGGCTCAAGCTTGGCCATCTGCGCATCGCTCAGCCAGTAAAGATCGCTCATGTCACCGCTCCGTTTTCGGAACCGTGAATCACGCCGCGCGGCGTAAATCAATGCATCCTGACCCTAA
>JAUHYC010000049.1 GCA_030426685.1 Alphaproteobacteria bacterium | reverse complement strand
GGATCACATCCTTCGGATATTGCGCGCCTTTGAAGGAAATCATGAACTGACTTTCGACCGATTTTACCGAAAGTCATTCACCCGCAGCATCTGACCTCGTCAACAGCAAAAAGTTTGCAACAGATCCCTGCTTCGCTTCCAACGCGGCGATCGCCAAACGAACCCATGTCAGCGTGCAGACAGTTGAGCGTCATATCTCGACGCTAGTTGAGCTTGGGCTTATCCGCCGCGTCATGAGCGCAAACGGCAAGCGATGGGCGCGCCGGGATCGACAGGGCAGGGTGGTCACCGCAACCGGGCTCTCCTTAATGCCTTTGTCTGAACGGCACGCTCAGTTCCTCCAAGAAGCCCAGAGGCATGCTGAACGAGTTCTGGAATTCACAGTACTCCGCGACAAGGTTTCCGCCGCTCTGGCGCATCTCAGGGAGCTCCTAGCAGACGACGCCAAAATCTCGGATTTGATGGTTACCGTACGCAATGCTCTGCGTCGCAAACCAGATGCAAATGTACTAGGCAACCTTCTGGCGGAAATCTCTGTGGAAATCTCCCAGATAACACAAGCAAATACAGAAAATTTGATGGCCAATAACCATGAAAATGAGGGGCACAAAGAGGACTCTTTGAATCCGATAGTTAAGAAAGAAAAACATTCTCAAATTCAAGTTTCTCCAGATCAAATGGAGCGCAGCTTTCCACGTTTGTGCTCGGAACTTCGCTTTGCCCGGAATCAGGCTCATTGTGACCGACTTATGGACGATATCGCCGAATACCTACGATTTGGTCAGACTTGGTATGCTATGAAATCGACACATGGCCCAGCTCTCCGTTTCATGGTTTTGGGATTTATTTTCCAACGAGCGGAGAACATAAAATCTCACCAGGCCTATTTGATTTCTCTGATGTCAAAGATCGATCGGGGAGACATGCAGCCAACCGCATTGTTGGCGCAAAACTCATAATAACCGCAGACGAGCAGGCCGTACTTATGAATTCCCATCTCGCTTATGAGTTCAGAGCAACAGACGAAGTTCATCCCATCGATCTATTGTGAATAGAATGCGGATGTATTACATTGTACTACAACGCGGAAACAGGTGATTGCGATGAGAACCAGCCCATATTCAATCCGTCTTGATGAAGACTTGAGAAAGTCTCTGGAACGAGAAGCTGCGATAGAAGATCGGCCGCCTGCGCAGCTCGCTGTACGAGCAATTAGAATGATGTTGGAATCCAAGGCCGCAAAGCGAGCAGCCATTGATGCAGCTGTCGAAAAAGCAGATCTAGGTAAGTTCATCACGGCAGACGAAATGAATGCCTGGATAGACAGCTGGGATACCGAGAATGAGCTCTCTGCTCCGGTCGCAAGCGGGCAATCCAATAGCCAATGAAAATTGTATATCTCGAAGATACGGCCCGGGACGTTCAATGGTTCCGCTACTACTACACGTCAGTTTTTCCTGAAGGCAGCGAAAGGGCACGAGCACAGCTCAAAGCCATTCAGCTTACTCTTGCAGCAAACCCGTATGCAGGTCACCCAAGTGACACACGCCAAGACGTACGGGAGCTTTCAGTACCGCGAACCCCATTTACGCTAATCTATCGTGTAATGCCCACTCAGATAGAAATTCTGCGTCTCTGGGATACCCGGCAAGGCGCAGATTATTAAAACCCGGAGTCTAAACTGGCGGCATCAGGCGGGCAGGGTAGGGGGTAGGAAATCGAACTTATTCTGCTATTCGACCTCTAGCTTCTGCACAGAGGGCGGGAAGCGGTCCTTCTCTGCTACCTCGAACCCGTCAGCTCGAAAAGCTGGAAGCCGACGTTCAATCTAAACCAATCACTGTCTCCACTCTGCATCGCCGCGAGGCACCTAGTATCCGACGACTTCCCCCAGCACCTCTCCTGCGGCGCCGTCGGGTGGACGCGTGTCTGCGATGGCGGCCAGCGTCAGCGCCAGGTCGACCGTGTGCACCCGGCGTGAGACCAACTGAGGTGCGAGGCCGAAACCGGCAAAGGCGATGGGCACATGCGTGTCATAGCGCCAGGGCGAGCCGTGGGTGACCGTGACCGACAGACCGTCGAAATCGTTGATGAACCAGCCGGGGCTGGTGACGAGGTAGATGTCGCCCGAGCGGTCGGGGTTGTAGTTGTTGGCCACGGCCCGCATCAGCGCATTGTCGGGCAGGGCGCCCGTGCGAATGCGGGATGAGGGCACGGCGAAGGCGATGCCTTCGAAGGCGGAAAGCTCTTTGGCGATGGCGGTTTCCAGCGCGACAAGGTCGATGTCGGTGCGGCTGTGCACCTCGTCCGAGAGGGTCAGGTAGGGGTGGTCATAGCCCGCGATCAGCGGACCGGTGAGGCCAAAGCGCGCGCGGATGCGGTCGGCGGCGGGCTGGGTGGCCCAGTGTTCGGGGTTGACGTAGCCGCCCATCTCTCCCAGCTCGGCCAGGTAACCCGGCGCTTCGGGGGTGCCGTGATCGGCGGAGAGGGCGATGAGGGTGTTCTCGAGCCCGATCTCGGCGTCGATGAAGGCGAAGAGATCGGCCAGCGTGCGGTCGAGCCGGATCAGGTTGTCCTCGGCTTCGAGGCTGGAGGGGCCGAAGCCGTGGCCGACGTAATCGGTCGCCGAGAAGCTGACCGAGAGGTAATCGGTCACATCATCCTGGCCCAGGCCCTCGGCGGTGATCAGCGTCTTGGCGAAATCGGCGGTGATCTCGTCCCCGGCGGGGCTGAAGGTGAGAAGCGTGGCGAAATAGGGATCGTTCTTCCACGACAGCGGATCGACGGTGGAATAGGGGTGCGGGAAGGTGCGACCGAACCCGGCAAGGTCGGTTTCCCATTCCTGGTCGTCGCGGTCACCGAAGAGGTAGGTGTCGATGGGATGGGTGAGCTCCCACGAGGTGCCAAGGTAGTTTTGCAGGAAATCCTTGGCGTTCCAGTCGGTCACCCAAGAGGGGTAGCTGTCGTAGTAGTAGCTGGAGGTGACGAATTCGCCGGCGGATTTGGAGAACCAGAATGCCTTGCCCGTGTGGCCCGCCATGGAGACGGCGCCGCGATCCTTGACCGAGACGCCAAAGACCTTGGCGCGGTCCTGGGTGGCGATGGTGAGTTCATCGGAAAAGGTGGTGGTCAGGATGGCGCGGGGCGAGCGGCCATCGGAGCTGGCGGCAAGCTGGGTGGGGTCGACCTCGGTCTCGGGGTTGACGTCCGCGCCCTGGGTGAGGAGCGGATAATCGGCGTCCTCGACATTGTAGATGGTGCGTCCGGTGGCGCGGTCGAACCAGAGGTTGCCGACCATGCCGTGGGCGGCGGGATGCGCGCCGGTGGCCAGCGTGGTGTGGCCGACGACGGTTTCGGTGTTGGCGTGCGCATGGTGGGCGTTGTCATAGTAGACGCCCTGATCCATCAGATAGCGAAAGCCGCCCGCGCCGAATTGGTCATAGTGGCGGAAGGGCAGGTCGCCGCGCAGTTGATCCACAGTGATCTGGAGAATGAGGCGCGGCTTGTCCTCGGCGACTGCAGCGTTCGCCAAGGAAAACGCCAGGAACAAGGTGCAACTGGCCATTTGGATAGGCTGTTTTACCAACATCGAAGGCTCCTTCCTCTCGTCGGTCGGCCCACGCGGTGCGCGGGCCGTGGCGTTATCAGTTTACGGGCAGTATATCCGGGAACACCCAACTGCCATCAAGAACCTCGGCGCGCGGCTCATAGAGCCGGACCGTATAGTTCCAGCCAGGCGTGATAGGGATGCAGTTGATCCGCCCGTCCTTGCAGCCACCAAAATGGATGGTGTAGGAGCCGTCATCGTTCGGCGTGGCCGAGGTGTTGTTGTAGCTGTTCCGCCCCAAATCGTTCGGCGCCAGGTAGCCCTCGGCGTCGTAGACGGTGATCGACCAGAAGGCGTCCACCGGTACGTCTTTCAAAGTCACGGCGTAGGGGGTCTCGCCGTCGTTCATCTCGACGGCGTCGACGATGCCCTGAGCCGTGGTGCCCGGTTGCCCAGCCCAGCCCGCCATTCCGATCAGGTGGTCGAGCGGGTCGATTTCGCCCCGGCGACCGAAGGAGGTGGTCGATTCAAGCCCAACGACCGCTGCCAGGTCGCTGACGGCCTGGCGCGCCGCGGCGAGGGCCTCAAGATCCCAGTCCGGCGCCTCGAAGGGGCCCTCGCCGCCACCTTCAAGGACAATCCCGTCCTGCGCGGCATGGGCACGAGCGGCATCGTCCGGGTCGCCGGCGTCGACGAAGGTGCGGAATAACAGCATCGCGAAGCGGGTCCCGACCTCGTCCTCGGTCAGTTCGTAGGATCCGGGTTTGGCATAGGCGAAGTTGTAGTGGTCCTGGCTGATCACCAGCACCGACTGGAACCGCCCGTCGCCCTCGGGCAGCGTCACCGTCACCGGCTCGGAAAGGTCGATGATGGCGGCGGAATAGAGCGTGTCCTGATTGGGCCGGATCACCGGCTGCGGCCCATCGGCGGAGACAACCTCGCGATCATGGGCGATCTCGCCCACGCCGATACCGTATGTCTGCATGCCGAGCCGGAACATCGTGTCGCTTTCGGCGCGCATCAGGTTCTGGATCGTGATGTCCTCGGCCAGGGCTGGCGCGGGTGCGCAGAGCGCGAGGGCAAGAAGAAGGCGTCGCATGTTCTTTTTCCTTTCCGTCAGTTTGCTGGCTGGACGGCAGGCAGCGTCCAGCTTCCGTCGAGCAATTCGGGGCCGGGGCGGTAGAAGCGCCAGGTGTATTGCCAGCCTTCGACCAGGGGCAGGCAGTTGACCCGTCCGTCCTCGCAGCCGCCGAGATGGATCGTGACGGATCCGTCATCGTTGCGGACGCCGCTCACCGAATTGACGACGTAGGCGCCGAGATCGTTGGGGGCGAAGTACCGTTCGGCATCGTAGAGGCTGAGCGACCAGAAATCGCGGGTTGGCACATCCGCCGGCACTTCGATCCTGTATTCGCCCACGGGCAGGCCGGGGGAGTCGCCAAGATACAGCGCTTCGGTTTCCGGAAGCCCGCCCCAACCGCCGGCCGTGCCGATGAAATGTTTCACCGGGTCGACATCCTCCTTCCTGCCGAACATGCGGAAACTATTCGGGACGTAAGGGTAAAAACCGACGGCGGCCCTTATAAGCCCCTCGTAGTTCTCTTCGTCATAGGGCGGGACGATGAAGGGGTCTGAGGAGGCTGCGTCAATCGACATCTGGTCCTGGATCGCGTGCACGGCGGCCATGTCCGCCGGGTCGGTCGCATCCACGAGGATGCGCAGATAGACCGCGACGTAGTCGGTATCGAAGGTCTCCGTATCCAGCGTGTAGGCGCCGCCGCCGTGGAACACCTCGTTGAGGTAGTGATCCTGGTTGATGACCATCGCCGACATGTAGCGGTCGCCGACATCCGGAAGGGTGAATGTGGCGCCCTCGCTGATATCGATGATCGCGGTGCTGTAGAGCGTATCCCGGTTCGCGCTGACGGTCGTCTGATTGTCTACGGGCATCATCTCGCGGAAGTGGTAGAACCTGTTCACCCCTCCGGCGAGGGCAACATATTTTCCGAACTCGATATCGGTGGCGGCGCGGATGAAGTTGTCGACGTTAACCGGGATCTCGCGGGCGTCCACGAGGGCGTCGAGATTGTCATCGGCGAACTGGGCCGAGGCGGGGGCGGCGCACAGGCTTGCGACAGCGGCCGCGATGGCAATGCTCTGAATTTGTTTCTTCATCGGATTTTCCTTCTCAGAAGTGTTTGGGCAGACATGCGCTTCCCGTCATCTTTGGAACACAAACTGGACCTGCAGGCGGAACCGCCAGCCCTTGGGCCCGCCGGCCGGGCTCTCAAGCCAATAGCCGGCGCCGGCCTGGAAATTTACGGGCCGCCCGGCAATGAGGGCGAGTTTCGAGACCGACGCGTTGATCGGCACAGACCAGGCGTCGGCCTTCCAGTCATAGGTTGACTCGCTCTGCAGAGAGAAAGTCCAGGCGTCTTCGGTCGAATAGGCGACGAAGGGCTGCAAGAAGGTGGCGCTGGTGGGCGTCGTGGGATTGCTTTCGACATCCCAAAGATGGTTGGCCAGGGCGCCATAGGTCCATGGGCCGGTCTGCTGAAGGGCGATGCCGGTGATGCCCGCCGCCCAGGTGTCCGTGGACACGTCGGACCCTGTCGGGATGCGGACAACGGGGCCGATTCCCCATGTCAGGTCCGTCTCGGTCGTTCGCGAATACCACGCGCTAAAGAGCACGTCGCCGATGCCGCTCTGTGACGTGCCGGGGATCACGTCCTCCTGCCAGACATAGGGGATGATCGTGCGCGTCACGATGTTCGCCCCATTGTCCAACGCAAAGGGGATCACCGGCTGCAGGTTCAGCGTCGTCCGGCTTCCCTGACCGGCGACGCCGATGTTCTGGTCATAGTTCAGCTGAAGCGGCACCGAGATGATGGCGGCCAGCGGGTTCGCAAGATCCTGCGCCAAATCAGCTGTGTCCTGCGCAGCGGCGGCAACTGGAAATAGCGTGCAGGCCGCGAGAAGACAGCGGTGCAAAAGCAGACACATAGACATCAGATACGCTTTCAGGGAAGCGTTTTTCGGGTCAGGCAGGCCGGTCATCCATCAAAGGCCGCCATCGTGTTCTTGACCGCGTCATCCACGGCACCGGCGAGAAGCCGACCGGGATCGTCGTCGCAGGCTGCTTCCAGTTCTTCGGTGAATTCATCCCGGAGCTGGGCGCGCTTTGCTTCGTCGGGAACCATGGCAATCACGTCGATTTGGCGGTTGTAGAGCGAGACCGCAACCATCAGGCGGACGATTCCGGCAACCGCCTCTTCATTGTTGCTGTAGGTTTCCAGCACACTTTCACAGCTGTGATGCATGTGCGGCATCGCCTCGTCGAGCATGCGCTCCATCTCTTCATCAGCCTGGGCCGCGCTTGCGAGAGTGACAAGACAGGCGGCAACGACCGCGTGTTTCAAAACAGAATTCGACATTAAAAAACTTCCTTTCCGGACCAGTTCAGGCCCCGGATTATTTCGTGGCGCCTGCGATGGCGCCGACAATCGCCCCGGTCTGGACAGCGCCGCTCCCCCCAACCAGAGCTCCGACGCCAGCCCCGATGAGCGCGCCGCCGATCGTGTTCTTGGTGCGCTGTCGCCCGGCATCCGCCGTCATGGGCATTGCCATAAGCAAGGCCAAGGCAACCGCGAACGTTGCGATGAGGTTCTTTCGAGTCAGCCCCATTCCTCTTATCTCCTTCTTGCTTGGTGTTTCGCCCGTCCGCCGACCTTTCCGTCACCGGTCGGTCCTGAGAGGGGACGGGGAATCTATTTTCAGGAAGGTTCCTAACATTGCCCTGCCGGTCATTTTCCGACAATATCGGGTCATGCACAGAAATCTGGTGAACCTCATCGAAGTCGGTCACGTGATCGAATTGCTGGATCGCTATGCCCCTCGCGACATAGTCGACAGGGCGTTGCAGTCCGAGGGGCTTGACCGGGGCATGTTTCGGAAAGCGAAGGGTTTCTTGCCTTATGCATCCGAAGCCATCGTGGTCGAATCCGTTGCGCGTTCTATCGGCGACCGGCACCTGGGGGCGCGGCTTGGGCGCGACTTCGATTATGCGACCTATGGGGCCTATGCCAGCTACGTTTTGGGCTCCCCCAACCTGGCAACGGCACTGGATCGGGGACGGCGAGCGTTGTGCCTGACCCATCCTGGATCGACAATCGTGCTTCGTGAAACTCACTCGCACCTCGTCGTTGGTCGTGATTCCCGCGAGTTGTCGGTGATCGGACACCGGCACCTCGACGAAGGCGCACTGTTCGTGATCGGCCATGTGGTGCGTTATTTCGTCGGACCCGATTGGCGACCTGACTGGGTCGAACTCCCCGAGACCGATGCGGGCGAAGCAAAAGCTCTTGAAGAATTGACAGAGGCTCCGGTCCACCTGGGATGCGCTGTGCCCGGCATCGCTATTCGAAGGTCCGACCTGGCCGCGCTCAACCCTGAGAAGGCCAGATCGGACCGCGACTTGTCGCTGGAGGAACTGGGAGCGCTTATGGGGGTCAAACCGGTTCAAACGATGCGGGAATCCGTAGAGCAGATCATGGACATCATGCATCCTGACGTCATTTTGTCGGAAGAAGCTGCGGCGCGCTTTCTGGCCGTTGGACCCAGAAGCTTGCAGCGCGCGCTGAAGACCGAAGGCGTGTCCTTCCGCAAGATTCGCGCAGAAGTGCTCCAGCGACGCGCGCGCGAACTCCTGCGCGAGACTGAATTGCCGATCGAGGCAATTGGCGCGCGCCTTGGATACGCCGAACCCAAGAGTTTCAGGCGTGCCTTCAAGCGCTGGGTCGGGGTGTCACCGATGCGATACCGGTCCGAAGGGGAGTTTCAGGAAAACAGGGAGTCAGGCGAATAGCTTGGTTTCACATTGCCGGCGGCGCCCGGTTTTCGAAGCACAGGTAGATACAAACGTCCCTCTGGCCGAATGGAAAAGCGATCCACTGTGCCAAGGAACTCGCCCCTCGACGACCTCTGCCAGGTGGGATGCCTGCGGCCCTGAAAGACGCCCCGGCAGCCGCTGAGTGGGGAGAAGCATTGGCTCAGTCCCTTCCATTCCGTATAGATTTCCGGTTTCGCGATGAAGAAACCGAGGAGGGCAGTGGCAAAGGTCATTACTAGAACGACTACAGAGCCCTACGCATTCCAGCCCCAAGTTGATCCGGGGTTACGTTGCATGCTCCTGCTGCCTCGACGGTGCCTGGAAGAAGGTCTTAGGTATCAGGCCCTTCGTTTCGACTCGGATGTGCGGACGGTCTGTCAACTTGCCGTTCTTGAGATTTTGCGGTCGCGGCGAATGGCTGGCCCGGTGATGCCGCACCGCGGAGACTGCATACGGGGTGAAGGTCTAGGAAGGGCCGAAGGCGAAAAAGTTTGCAAAAATCTGCAAAGTCGGCTTCCTGCGCGCCACCTCTATCGCTGAACCCAGTTGGATGACGGGCCCAATCGTCTGCAATGCTTAAACTGCATCGTGGCGCTAGGACGAATGGCTCGGGCGCATCGAAAGAATCTGCTAGACGGCCTGTTGGCAAGCCCTCAAATCGGCCTTGCAAAGCTCGATCAGACGTCTCGTACAGGTGAGCGAGAACGGGTTAGGAACTCAACAAAAGGGTTGCGACAGATTTGGCTTCGCGTGCAGCTTCTGGCGAATGTGACATCGCTGCGATGACAATAGCCCCCTCCTTCAGCAAAAGAAGCTGCCTTGCCAGAACATGAGGATCATCCGCCCGGGCTTGCGTCGCCAGTGCTTCGAAATGGTCCACCAACATGCGTTTGTGCGCGTAGGACTGCGCGTTGATTGCGTCATTAGGATTCTGATATTCCGCGCTCGCCTTGATGAACATGCAGCCCTTGAAACCATCTTCATGGAACCACTCCTCAAGCGCGTCAAACATGGCCAGCAGTTGCCCCTGGGGGGTGTCAGCCAACTCCTCCATCCGCCGGAACAACCAGTTCCGGAAATTCTCGTCCCGCAGGCGGAGGACCGCGAGGATCAACTCCTCCTTGGTTCGGAAATGCTTGTAGATCGACGTTTTCGATACGCCGGTTTCCCTGGCAACCAGATCCATGCCCGTGGCGTGGAATCCGTTCCTGTAGAACAACAGAAGCGCTTTTCGAATCAGATCAGCGCGCTTGTTTTGGCTCATATTGGCCTCTTACATTGACTGACCTGTCAATATTTCAAATATAGCCTGAGGTCAAGAATACACAGATATTGTAGTGCTTTAACTCACGCCTGTTTGGAGTGAGCATTGGCCATGATAACGGGTATCACAATTTTTGACTTGATTGAGTTAACCGATCAGTACACGTTGATCTCAACATTAACCGATCAGTTCACCCTCCGGCCTCTTTCAGCAAAGCATCCTCATGCGGCGCCCCGATGGGCAGAGAAAACCGGTCAAGTTTAGATTTGGAGAAACGACATGGCATATGCCTTCGCCAAAATCGCTTTCACGCCCAGCGTTCGGGATCAACAGGACAGAAACGGATCCGGCAGTTACGCCGGGCTCCTGTCTGACGACCGGTCAGGGGGCGACACCCTGTCAGAGCGCGAACGGGCATTCATTGAGGCATGCGACGGCTTTTATCAAGCGACCGTTTCAGAGACGGGCTGGCCCTATGTCCAGTTTCGGGGCGGGAAACCCGGTTTTCTTCGGGTCGAAGGCAACAATGCGATCACGTATGCCGATCTGCGCGGCAACCGGCAGTATATCAGCCTTGGCAATCTGGCGGCGGACAACCGCATTGCCCTGATCATCATGAACTACGCCCGCGCAGAGCGGCTGAAAATCTGGGGCCGCGTGGAGGTCGAGGAGAAACCCGCGAACCCAGCCACCCCTAGGCCCGATGGCGCTGAAAGATGCATCCGCATAACCGTCGAAGCCTTTGACTGGAACTGTCCCCGACACATCCCCCGCCGTCTGACCGAAGAAGAGTTCGGCGACGAAATGGCCCTGCTTCGGGCGGAGAACCAACAGCTGCGCACGCATATCAACGAAATTCAGGCGCGTTCCGGCTGAGCCGCCTGTGCCCCGCCGCCCCATGGCGGCTCCCTCCCAATCCCCGAAAAGGACTGAACCCATGAAAAACGCCACAATCAGAAATGCCTTGGCAAGCCTGCTGGCTGGCACGGCCATACTCTCAGGCACATTGCCCACAGGAACCGAGGCGGCTGAAAGCCCTTTTGCCGTCGCCACGAAAAAGATGGAAATCGACGGCCTGAACATCGCCTACCGAGAAGCGGGCAATCCGGAAAATCCAATGGTCCTGCTGCTGCATGGCTTCCCCACCTCGTCGCATATGTTCCGCGAGTTGATCCCGGAGCTGGCCAGTGACTACCATGTCATCGCGCCGGACTACCCCGGCTTTGGTGCCTCCGACATGCCGGATGCGGCGGAGTATGACTACAGCTTCGCCAACGCAGCAGGCATCGTGACCCAATTGATAGACGCCAAGGGGGTGGACGACTACGCGGTCTATCTGATGGATTACGGCGCACCGATTGGCTACCGCATGTTCGCCGAACACCCCGAGCGGGTGAGCGGGTTCATTATCCAAAACGGCAATGCCTACGAAGAAGGGCTGCGCGAATTCTGGGACCCGATCAAGGCGTATTGGGCCGATCCGTCCACCGAAAACGGCGATGCCCTGCGCGGGTTCCTGACGATGGAGGCGACAGTCTGGCAGTTTACCCATGGCGTCGGTGATGTCTCAAAGGTGAGCCCGGACAATTTCTGGCACGTTCAGTATCTGCTGGACCGTCCCGGCAATCAGGAAGTGCAGCTTGAGATGTTCCTCGATTATGGCACCAACGTGGATGAATACGCCAAATGGCAGGCCCTGTTCCGCGAGCATCAGCCGCCCGCGCTGATCGTCTGGGGCAAGAACGACCATATCTTTCCGGCCGAAGGCGCACACCCTTATCTGAACGATCTGGACGATGTGGAGTTTCATTTGCTGGATACAGGCCATTTCGCGCTTGAGGAATATGGCGAGGTCATCGCCGCCGAAATCCGCGATTTCCTCCCCCGTACGCAGAAGTAGCGTCTGGCCCTGTCCGGGTCACATCCGGGCAGGGATCGCTCCAAAAAGGAACAGCCAAATGAGCAACATCGACATCACACAGGTCCACCGGATCGCCGCCTTTTCCGAAGTCAATGCCGGTGGAAACCCCGCAGGCGTTCTGGTTGGCGAAAGTCTTCCAAGTGACGCGGAGATGCAGGCGATGGCAGCGGCAGTTGGGTATTCCGAGACCGCTTTTGCCGCCCCTGAAGGGGATCACTGGCGCGTGCGCTACTTCGCGCCTGACAGCGAGGTAGACTTCTGCGGTCATGCCACTATCGCGCTCGGGGCTGTTCTGACGGAACTGAACGGGCCTGGCAGGTATTTTCTGCGGATCAACCCAGGGAATATCAGCGTAGAAGGGAGCATTGACGGCGACGGGCAATCCCGGATCGAGCTGCTGTCTCCACCAACGCACAGTCGTCCTGTTGACGCCGCACTACTTGAAGAGGCGCAGGCGCTGTTTGGCCTTCACAGTGATGATCTTGACCCGCAAATCCCGCCCGCGATTGCAAATGCTGGAAACGATCACCTTGTCCTTGCCCTGCGGGAGCGGGGGCGGCTGGCAGAGATGGCGTATGACCTGGAAACAGGTCGGCGGCTGATGGAGCAGCACGGGCTGACGACCATCGCTCTGATCTGGGCAGAAGGTCCGCAGCGGTTTCACGCCCGCAACGCTTTTGCCATCGGGGGCGTTTTGGAAGACCCCGCCACCGGGGCTGCCGCAGCCGCGCTCGCGGGATACCTGCGCGATCTGGACTGGCCGCATGGGGGCAGCATCGACATCGCGCAGGGCGTGGACATGGGCGTGCCCTCAAGACTGAAAGTTACCATCCCGCAAAAGCGCGGTTCGCCGGTGCGGGTGGCCGGGGCGTCGCGCAAGATCAGCTAGGCCTGACAACAGGGGGGCAATAAAATGGCAACCGCCGCATCAATCTTTGCAACCACATTGGTCCGCGCCGCCGGACTGAACCTGACGGCAGACGGGAAGGTGACCGGAAAGGGCGAAACCCTGTTCCACCTGAACAGCCCCGCTGATGGTACAATCCCCGATGACGCCTACTTCGGCCTGATCGAATGGCTCCGCCTTCACACGCAGGACGATCCGGCGCTTGTGTTCAGCTACGCGCGTGAAATCCGGGGGGATGACCTGGGCGCATTGGGGCTGGCGTTAAAATCCGCCCCGACGCTGAAGGATAGCCTGCTGCGACTTGAGCGCTATTTCCGCCTGTTAACCGACACGGCGGTCTACCGGCTGCAGCACGAGGCTGATCCGGCACTCTTTATTCTCGAGGCCCGCACCCCGGATCACCCGGCGCTGAAACTACGGGATGAATGCGCGCTTGCGGCTGTGGCGGAGAACATCAAGGCCTTTGCCCGAGATCCGGTCGAACTGGACCATGTCGCCTTTGCGCACGGATGCCGCAGCGACCCGGTGCACTTCGAAGCTTTCTTTGACTGCAAGGTTCTGTTCGGGGCCAGCCACACCGAGATTGCACTCGCCCCCGAAGCCCTCAACCAGCCAAACAAGCTGGGGGATCGGGGTATCTCTGATTTCCTCACGCAGCACCTTGAAGCCGAGGTTGCGCGCTTGCCTGAACCGTCTTCGTTGCAGGATGAGGTCAGGCACCACCTGGTATCCCGGCTCAGCGACGGGGCACCGCAAGCCTCAGACGTGGCAACTTCAATGGGCATGAGTGAGCGGACTTTCTACCGACGCCTTGCAGATGAGAACCTGTCCTTCAGGGACGTGTTGCGGGAGGCGCAGGTCGCGCTGGCACAGGACTTGCTGGCCGATAGCGACTGCACAATCGCCGAGGTCGCGTTTCTGACCGGGTATTCAGAACAAAGCACCTTCAGTCGGGCGTTCAAACGCTGGGTGGGAACGGCACCTGCACAGTTTCGTCAGCGTTCGCAAGGCGAGGAAACCATCCACCGCAGGAATTGGCAGACAGTGCCAAAACCTTGGCAGGACCGGCCAATACCTCGCGAGGCACAGCGCTTAGGTTGAGGATATCAGCCCCACGAGGGACGCCAGGAAACAGAGGTCGGAACAGTCCCCGGCCAGATCAAGGCAACCCTCAAATCGGAGAAGCAGGAATGACTTATCCAGACCAGACGACCCACAGACACTGGCACCCGTTACCAGATATGGCTTGTCTCCCCGGCCACAGCGCGGACTCCCGGTCTGACCGCATTCCTGCTTCTCCATCCATCCCTATGCGATGGGCGCGCAATGCCCTGCCAGCCGAAAGAAAACTCGCACTGATGCTGACCATTGCCGTTTGGACGCTTATCGCCTCCATCGCCGAAGTTATCCGACTTGCCGGGCCTCTAACGCCCAACGTGTGAACCTGAACCCGATCCAACCACCCTGCCCACCGAAGGATAGCCAGATGAGCCGCCCGCCCTTTCCCCCGTTCACCCTTGCGACCGCGACCGAGAAGGTCCGCATGGCCGAAAATGGCTGGAACTCGAAAGACCCCGCAAAGGTGGCCCTTGCCTATACGCCCGACAGCGTCTGGCGAAACCGGGCAGATTTTATCACCGGAAGGGCAGCGATCATCGCCTTTCTGACGGACAAATGGGCACGTGAATTGGACTATCGCCTGATTAAGGAGCTCTGGGCTTTTTCCGACAACCGCATCGCGGTGCGCTTTGCCTATGAATGGCACAACGATGCAGGCCAGTGGTTCCGGTCCTACGGGAACGAGAACTGGGAGTTTGACGAGCGCGGTCTGATGCGCTGGCGCATCGCCTCGATCAATGACCTGCCCATTGATGAAGAACAGCGTCTGTTTCACTGGACAGACAAGGCACGACCGCAGGACCACAAGGGCCTGACGGAACTGGGTCTTTAGGTGACCTGAAGACCCGACACAGCCGACGCACCATCGCGCGTCGGCCCTGCAGGACAGCGGACAGTCAATTCCCGCAACGCAGTCGCATCGGCTGCGAACAGGAAAGCCTTGTCCGGTTGCCTGCGCCCCCAACGAAAAAAGGAGACCAAAGATGAAATCTGACCATGAACATGACCCACATTGCGGTTGCGGACACACGCAGGAAAGCGTCGATCTCGCCCGCCGCCGCGTGCTGGCCGGTGTTGCCGCCGCCGGAGCAGCGGGGACTGCATCCCTCGTTGGCAATCCGTCAGAGGCCGCAACCGATGCGGCCAAGGCCGCATATGCGGACCCGGAAAACCCCGGCCTGCCGCAGATTGACATGACGATTGATCCGGGGCGGACCGCGCTTGTCGTCACCGATCCTCAGATCGACTTCCTGTCCGAGGACGGCGTGACATGGGGCGTGGTTGGCGAAAGCGTCACCGAACAGGGCACCGTAGACAACATCGAACGGCTGTTCATTGCAGCCAAGGCCGCAGGCATGCCGGTCTTCATTTCGCCCCACTACTACTATCCACACGACCACAAATGGGAATTCGAAGGCACGCTGGAGGCGACCATGCACGCGATCGGCATGTTTGACCGGCTGGGGCCGCTGAACCTCGACAACTTTGAAGGCTCTGGCGCCGACTGGATGCCGCAATACAAGAAATACATCGAGGACGGCGAGACCATCGTCTGCTCGCCCCACAAGGTCTACAGCCCCGCGCAGAACGACCTGAACCTGCAACTGCGCAAACGTGGAATCGACAAGGTGATCCTGGCGGGCATGTCCGCCAACCTCTGCACTCAGGCGCATCTCTATGAGTTGCTGGAACTGGGATACGAGGTGGCCGTGGTCCGCGACGCAACCGCCGGGGCCAAGGTGCCCGAAGGCGACGGTTACCTCGCCGCAATCATCAATTTCCGCATGGTGGCAAACGGCGTCTGGTGGACAGACGACGCCGTCACGCGGATCGCAAACGGCGCCTGACGCCAAAATCCCTCAACTGAAATCCGGAGAAACCAAATGACCACAAGCACCCTGAAATCCGCCTGCCGCTGGACCCGCGCGCTTGTCTTGTCCTCTGTCACAACCTTGTCTCTTGCGGGCCTTGCGCTGGCCGCAGACGAATACAACGTCTCAAATGGTCTGACCCTGACAGGCCAGCCCCTGGGAATGCACGGCATCGACCCTGTGTCGATGTTTCTTGGCGAAAGCCCAACCCTGGGAAACGCAGAGTTCACCTCTGCTCATGACGGGGTGGACTACTACTTTGCCTCGGCTGCCGCCCAGTCAGAATTTGACGCCGACCCGGACGCCTATCTGCCGCAATTCGGCGGCTTCTGTGCCTTTGGCGTCTTTGTCGGCAAGAAGCTCGACGGTGATGAGCGCTTTGCCGACATCGTCGATGGCAAACTCTACCTCTTCGTGAATGCCGCGATTTTCGAGAAGTACCTCGAAGACAAGGCAAAGGTGATCGAAGGGGCCCATGCCAAGTGGCCGGGCATCGTCAACACCCCTGTCAGCGACCTCTGATCCCACCCACGTCACGCGGCGGCTGATACCCGAAACGGGCGCGCCGCGTGACGGCTCATTCCAGGAAAATCCCATGATCGACTTTGAAAAACACACCATCGAAACCGCACCCGAAGCGGCCAAACCAATCCTGCAAAGCGCTCTGAAAAGCTACGGATTTGTCCCAAATCTCTATGCCGCAATGGCGGAGGCACCGACAATTCTCGAAGGGTATATGAGCCTGTCTGCCATCTTTGGAAAATCAGATTTGTCCGAGACCGAGCGGCAGATCATTCTGATGACCAACAACCGCCTCAACGGGTGCAAATACTGCATGGCGGCCCATACCACGCTGTCGCAAATGGCGGGTGTGGACAGTGACATCATCGAAGCACTGCGCAACGACACGCCGATCGCCGACACCCGGCTTGAGGCCCTTCGCCAGTTTGCCATCGCCGTGAACGAAAGCCGTGGCTGGCCGAGCGATGCACAGTTAGATGCTTTTCTGGCGGCCGGCTACACCCGGCAGACAGTGCTGGAGGTGATCTTGGGCACCGCGCTCAAGGTTCTGTCAAACTACACCAATCACGTTGCTGACACGGGCCTCGACGATGCGTTCACGGCAAACGCTTGGAACAGTCCAAGGCCAGTCGCCGCGGAATAGGTGCCCAAGTCGATTGGATTGTTCTCAGTTCAACAATCTGCTTGCTCACGGACACTACACCCAATGTGCCAACGGCTGGGCGCCATTGTGGACCAACCGTTGGTACTGAAACAGCGAAAGCAGGTTTTGCCCTGGACATCGCCGGTGCGAGTGGTCCTGCGTTTTGCGACCGCAGCGAATGACCGGAAAGCGGGCTGCGGCTGCAGCATCTCTCGCTCGAGACGGACGGCAGCTAAGGGCCGCTTAAGTGGCGGAAAGAAATCACGGTATCACCTTAGATATCAGCGCTATCGCTCAGATTAAACTAAGTTGGCTATGCCAATTCGATGGCCATCGATTTCAGGTGGCGCATGTCTGTACCGCAGCACCCTCCAAATACTTGGATCGACGGATACTGCCTCGCAATCGAGGCAATCTGTTTACCAAGTTCAGCTGGATCGCCTTCGTCCAGCTCATCTGCTTCGTCAAGTTCCGCATGCGAGCAACTCGAAGCGTTCGCCACGATGCCTCTCAGACGGGGGTGGTTGCCAAGCGCTCCGGCGAAAAAGGACGGATGAGCGCAGTTGACCATAAAAAACAGCGCCGCCGCGTCGGTTGCCGCGTCGATCTGGTCAATTCCATCCACAAGTTTGGTCCCGTCTGCCAGGCACCCGTCCGTTTCGACAACAAGAGACATGATGATAGGCAGATCTGCGTCTCCGGCGGCGAGGATGCATCCCGCAGCCTCACTTGGACGGTTGAACGTATAAGCGGTGACCAGGTCGACGCTTGTGTCTTTCAGGCTGTGCATTTGAGCGGCGTGGTATTGGCGTGCATCTTCGACCCTCACCGGAGGGATGTCGGCGTAAGGGTCATAGCGCGGGCCGATACAGGCCGACACCAGTACATCATCGCGAGCGGCAGCCTGGCGCACCTCCTCCATTAGACTGACCGCATCTTTGTTCACCTCAACGAGCCGGTCTGTATCGTACCCCAACGGCGCTGCCCGATCGGCGTTCGCCATCCATGTGGGTGCATCAAGGATGCATCCGACACTCATTTCATGGGCGAGATCGACAAGTGCCTCCATTTGACCGGCCAGTATTGCCCTGGTGCCAGGTTCTTCCAGCAATGGAAACGATGCGAAACCGGGTAAATCAACGCCATGATTGAATATCAGGTCGGTGCCAGTGCCGGCATAAACCAGAAAGGTTTTGTCACCTTCGAGCGGGAACTGTCGCGCCATTCTGATCCACACCTATTGACGTCAAGTCTTCATAGATACCTACATTATCTCGGGTCTCCTGTGAACCTTAGTGCGGCGACAGAGTGTATTCCGTGAGCATGACCTCATCTTCCCGGGCATCTCTCAACCGCAGCGAAATTCTCCTTCGGCGGGCCACACTGCAGCGTCATCAAGCCTTAGCCAACGGCAGCATAGGGCCGGAGCCCTATGATATCAGGCATCCGTCATATGCTGGACCAGTGAGGTCAGCTGTCTGTCGCCGTAGCCATCGTCCCAAGCCGCCTTGGTGCGCTCATGCATCAACCGGATGAATTCAGCGGGCGCATTAAGTGAGAGATAGGTCTTCAACGCATCCTCTTGCGCCATCGCGTAAACCTTCAGGGAGGCTTCCGCACTGTCGTAATCCTCAAACGGAACAGTTCTGGCAAAGAGATCATGGTAGTCATTGACCAGTTTGATCGTGGCAGGGAGTTGGTCGGCATAAACCTGCATCGGGATGCCCGCTTTTTGGCAAACAAGTGCACCATAGATCATTCCGAACATGAACCCCTGTCGAACCGTGAAGAGGCCGGCAAAGAGCGCGGCAAGTGCCGTTGGTTTCTCTCCAACATGGGCGGACTTTCTACCCAATTCTCTGATGATACTGCCATAGCGGTCCCAGGTTCCGGCACTGCCCACCGCAAGGATTGTGGTTTCGTCACCACCAATGCCGGAAGGGTAGGCATTGATCATGCCCAGCATGTAGCCAGCTCCCTGTCCCTCAAGGACGGCGACCAGTCTATCGGCATCCGAGGTATCGCCCGTGCTCATGTCACAGATGGTCTTACCCTTTAGCGAGACGCTCAGCCCGTTGACCAGTTCAACAGTTTCCTTGTGGCTCTTGATACAGATGATGACAAAATCAGACGCCGCAATAGCATCATTCGGTGAAGAGCAGATCGTGGCTCCAGCCTCAGCAAAAACCTCTGCCTTTTCCGATGTGCGGTTCCAAACGCCGACTTCGTGGCCTGCCTTGAGCAAGCAATGCGCCAGCGCCGAGCCCATATTGCCCAGTCCTAAAACAGCAATTTTCATGATGTTTGTCTCCGGTGGTCGCCAATGAATTACTGCACCAGCATGCGCCGGCATCGGGGGATCGCATAGTTGTAATTTTTTCTATATTGTTAGATGATCTTACTTATGGATTGGCGCACACTTCCCTCTTTGACATCTCTCAGATCCTTCGCCGCCGCTGCCGAGTTTCGAAATCTGACCCGGGCGGCAGAGGCACTGAACGTGACCCATTCCGCAGTCAGCCAGCAAATCCGCGGGCTCGAACAACATCTCGACACTCGGCTTATCACTCGTACCCGGCACGGCATTTCTCTGACAGCGCAAGGCGAATTCCTATCAGCAGGCCTGCTTGAAGCTTTTGCTGCCATGGCATCGTTGACCGAGAGCGTATCGAGTGCAGAGGCGGTTCGACCGTTGGTGGTTAGCGCGACTCCGATGTTTTCAAGCGCTTTCCTCATGCGGCGTCTGTCCACGTTTATTGACGAATTCCCCAATATCGAATTGAGGATCGATTCAACAATCCAAGCTGTTGACCTCAAGCCGGGTGGAATTGATATGGCCATTCGATATGGAACAGGTCGCTGGCAAGGGCTTGTCTCGCAGATGCTGCTGCCAGGCTGTCTGACGGTCGTCGCGTCCCGCGAACTAATCGGAAGCCGGGTGCTCACGAATCCTGCAGAATTGCTTGATTTCACGCTTCTTCAGGAACAAGGGTCAGTCGAGTTTGACCTGTGGTTAGAAAAAGTCGGAATTCCGACCGACGCCGACCGGAGAGTTGTCCGCGTGCCGGGCAATATGCTGCTGGATGGCATCCGTCGCGGTGATGGTATCGGGGCGACGGTACCGGCTTTTGTTTCTGACGAGTTGAAGTCGGGACAACTCGTGGCGCTGTTCGACGATCCAATACCGCAGATCGGCTACTACCTCGTCACTTTGCCGGGCCCGGTTCGACCAGCGGCAAATCTGTTCATGCAGTGGCTCTCGAAATCAATTACCAAATATGAGAAAAGCCTTTTCCGATGGACGCCCTCTCACTTGCTGTAGGCAATAAAGAGCACCGACTAGAGTCAAATTGGGTCTGACTTACCGTATTCGACTGTGCGTACAGGGCGCGAATTGGCGCCGGATATTATCATGTTCCCGCAACTTGGCGTTCATAATCCACACCATCATACCAACCGAGCGATTTGGTGACGTTCAGGTTGTCGTCTAAGTCCCATTCTTCCCAGCCCGAGAAACGAACATGGTTGCCAGTCTCTTTATGATGGCCTTCGAAAGTCCACGCATAGACCATATGGTGATCGGCGACGAGCACCGCGTCGAGGCTAAGAACGAGGTCAGGGAAGTCAGCCATAAATCCCGCCGCCATGTCGCCAATCTCTTTCCGGCTCTCCATTGGCTCGCCACCGTTCATTATCATGATTGTATGTTCAGCATATCTTCCGGCGACATCGCCAGGCGCTCGGTTTGTCCAAGCAGCGCAATGATCTTGAGCTATGCGGTGGGCGGTTTGTACATCAGGTGTCATCTATATCTACATGTCCTAAAAATCGCGAAAATACATGGTTGCAGAAACGTTAGTCGGGTCTCTGAAAGCAAGCAAGTTTGCTTAACAGCGCTTCTCAACGATGGCAGGTTTGTTCGTCTCACGGCCATCCGCTCATTGAAATTTCTGTGTTTTGAACGAACGGCAGCTTTCGGGAAGCCGATAGGTGAACTCTGAGAGATATCGAATGTCGGCTGTGGGCCGAGATTGGTTTGCAGTTTGCTAGGATTTCCCTCCTACCAGGCCAAAACCTCGCCATCGCGGAAGAACCCGCCGGTCGGGCCATCAGTAGGAAGCATTGCGGCCCACACCACACCCTTCGCGCTTTCGGCGGGCGGGCGAGCGCCCATGTTTTCAGCACCATCGAAGGTTGCGGTGAATCCGGGACAGACCGCATTGATCTTGATGCTGTCGGCGCTTTCTTCTCGGGCGAATTTGACTGTCAGGGCATTGAGCGCCGCTTTAGAAACCGCATAGCTGGTGCCCATCTGGTTGTCCGTGGTCAGACCGAAGACCGTGTCGCCGTGGGACCCCGCCCCGCTGGACACGTTGACGACACGAGCTGCTTGGCTCTTTCGCAGGAGAGGAAGGAGAGCTTGCGTCAGCTCCCATGTGCCGTACAGCGTGGTGTCAAACACTTGCCGCGCAGCTTGCAAATCGGCTGTGGCGGCCAGTTCGCCATAAGGCGACATTGCGGCGGCATTGTTGATGAGGACGTCGAGTTTCCCGAAATCGTTGGAGATCGTCTTCACTGCCGTCCTGATCTGTGAGGCATCGGAGATGTCGAGAGCAAGGGCTCTGGCGCAACCTTCACTTTTTGGATCAAGCGTCCGGGCAAGGACTTCGGCCGCTTCAGGCTGCCGGGCGCTGACGAGAACGGTAAATCCTTCGTCGATCAGAGCTTGGGCCACGGCAAAACCAAGCCCTGTTTCCTTTCCGACGCCTGTCACCAGCGCAACCTTGTCAGCTTCGGCCATATCTCTTTCTCCTTGTCTTGCGGCGTTGAAGGCCACTATCTTCATCTCGCATACAATACTGCAAGTACCGACATTATTGTCAGTGTGAGAGAGCGAACATGTCTGATGTCCAAGGCTGCCCGATCCAATCCGCCGTTGGTGCGGTTGGCGGTAAGTGGAAACCGGGCATTCTATTTCGACTTCAGAATGGTACATTCCGGTTCGGCGAGCTAAAGCGCGAGATGCCTTGGATATCAGAACGTGTTCTGATCCGGCAGCTGAAAGAACTGGAGGCGGATGGGTTGATCACGCGGACCGACCACAAAGAGGTGCCCCCGCGCGTGGACTATGCATTGTCGGAGTATGGCCAGACACTGCGCCCGCTGCTTGCAGAGCTTGGACGATGGGGCGCAGGTCACATGGATCGTACTTCGAGCTAGCCCGGAACCGCCAATCGGTCGTCCCGTCGGAACTCCTCGGCGACGTAGTCGATGAAAGCGCGGACCCGGGGCGTGACCATGCGGCGGGATGGCATCACGGCATGGATCGGCATCGGCGCGGGCTCGTACGCGGTCAGGATGGGGATTAACCGACCCTCTTCGATCTCGTCTGTGAAGAGCCAGGTCGGGCAGACCGCGATGCCAAGCCCTTCCAACACCGCCGTGCGCATACCTTCGGAAGCGCTGACCTGAACGCGCCCAGATACTCTGACTGTTATTGCGCCGGTTTTGGGGCACAGAAAGTGCCATTCGTTCCTGGTGGCAAGGCCGGTGTAGACGATGCAGTTGTGATCTTTGAGGTCATCGGGATGCTCCGGTGTTCCGTATTCCGCGATGTATTCCGACGTCGCGAGCGTCAGCCTCCGCGTTCCGCCGATCCGGCGTGCGATCAGGGACTGGTCAGTGACCTGCCCGATCCGAACCGCAAGATCGACACCTTCCTCCACCAGATCGACCGGCCGATCTCCGAGCACCCAATCGGTCGTCAGATCAGGATGCGCTGTCAGAAACGCGCGAAGGCGCGGCATCAGGTGAAGCCGGGCGAAGGCAAGCGGTGCGGCAATGCGCAAACGACCGGAGACCTGGGCAGCGCCCGGCTTGACGGCGAGTGCTGCTTGCTCGGTCGCATCCAGCAACGTCCGAGCGTGAGTGTAATAAGCTCGGCCTTCCTCGGTCAGTGTCAGCGCGCGGGTCGTGCGCTGCATCAGGCGCACGCCGAGGTGGTCTTCCAGCGCGCTTATCTGGCGGCTGATCGTGGGTTGGCTTTGTCCCTGTTCATTGGCCACTGCTGTGAAGCTGCCTGTCTCGACCGAGCGGACAAAGGTGCGGATGTGTTCAAGAAGACCAGCCTGCATTCATACACCTAATGTATCAATCATATACCAGAACGCATAATTATCGAAACTGGCGTTCGGGTCTAGCTTCGTCTCATCAAACACCGGGCACCGCCCGACAGACAGGAGAAAGACCAATGACTGCGATCCCCGTTCCCACCCGTGACGATGTCAGCCCCGCCAACCAGGCGATCTTTGACGCGCTGAACTCGAAACTGGGCTTCGTGCCCAACCTTTACGCGACGATGGCGCATTCGGAGAACGCGCTCGGCAGCTATCTGGCGCTGCAGAACGCGAAATCCTCGATCTCCGGCAAGGCGCGCGAGGTGGTGAACCTCGTTGTAAGCCAGGTCAATGACTGTGCCTACTGTCTCGCCGCGCACACGGCCCTCGGCGGCATGGTCGGTTTCACGCCCGAGCAGATCGTCGAGATCCGCGGTGGTTCGGCGACGTTCGACGGGAAGCTCGATGCGCTGGCCCGTTTCACCCGTTCGGTTGCCGAGAAACGCGGTCACGTCGGCCAGGATGCCGTTGAGGCGTTTCTCGGGGCAGGATGGACGCCGGAGAACCTCGTCGATGTGATCGTGACGATCGGCGACAAGACCGTCACGAACTATCTGCACGCCGCAACCGAGGTGCCGGTGGATTTCCCCGCCGCGCCAGAGCTTTCACCGGCGATCGCAGCAGAATGAGGCCAGCGCCCGGCGGTCCTTCCGCCGGGCCATTTCTTTTGAGGAACTCCCCAATGACCACGATTTCCGACACCCCGCGTCTCTCGACACTGTCACCGACGGCGCGTGGCACCGTCTTCGGGCTTGCCGCAGTCGTGATGTGGGCGCTCTATCTGTCCTTCGCTAGGGCCGGCGTAAACACAGGGCTTCTCCCACAGGATTTCGTGGTCCTGCGCTACGCGACGGCGGGCGCGATTATGGGCGTCTGGCTGCTCTGGCATGACGCCCGGACGCTGGCCGGGGTCGGTTGGGGTCGCGGGGCGGCCCTTGCCCTGTTTGCCGGGCCGCTGTTCATCGCGCTCGGCGTCGGCGGGTACGTCTTTGCGCCCCTTAGCCACGGTGCCGTCATTCAGCCTTCGGTCATCACGCTCGCGTCATTGCTGCTGGCCTGGATGCTCTTCCGTGAGACCCTGAACATAAGCCGCCTTTTTGGTGCGGCAGTGATCGTTGCCGGACTCGTCCTCATCGCCTCCGCATCAGGCGGGTCTGTGGGGCCGCAAGCCTGGATCGGCGATCTGCTCTTCATCAGCGCAGGGCTCCTTTGGGTCGGGTTCACGCTTCTGATCCGGCACTGGGGCATAGGCGCCTTTGCCGCAACGGCGGCGGTGTCGGTGATCTCCGCCCTTGTCGTCCTTCCGGCCTATACGGTCTTCGGCAGCTTCGAGCGGCTTTTGGCGTTGGATATCGAAAAGTTGCTTGTACAGATCGTCGTGCAAGGGGTGTTCTCGGGCGTGCTCGCGGTGATCGCCTATGGCAAGGCGGTGGAGCATCTGGGTGCCGGACGTGCGGCTCTCTTCCCGGCGCTTGTTCCTGCAGCGACGCTCTTGATCGGATTACCGGTGACGGGCGAACTCCCTAGTCTTTTCGAGTGGATCGGCGCACTGATGGCGACTGTTGGGCTGGCTATCGCCATGGGCACTTTCAATGGAAGGGCGCCAACATGATCGACCGTGCCCTTCCCTTTCTCTCCCGTGCTCACTTGCGCGACACTTTCAGGGGGCGCACTTCCACCGAACCGCCCCAGGCGGCAAGCGTGGGGACGTCCGCCGCCATCGCCTCTGCGCCGGCGCGGGGCGGCGTAGGTACCCCACACAACGGACCAAAGGACACAGGCCTTCATCGATTATTTGTTATTCTCGATCTAACGGGATCGGATGATCGGGTGAGTTGGGTGACGATAATGGGACCCACGTATATCTTTACCTAGAACCGATCGCATCCGTACTTGGCGCCGGACGTCCGCTTTGGGGAAGCTGCACTGTAGCGATCTCATTCAGTGCGAACGGCAGGTTTGGGCCGTCCCCGTGCCAGTTATTTGCGGCGCAGGGGGCTTTGCTGCAACGGCACCGAGGTCAGCATCGAGCCACTAGTTACCGATGCTGCGCTTGTGGCAAATGACGGATTGGCTGTGATGACCTGTGGTGCAATATTATCGAAACGATTTAGCCAACAGCATCTCGTAGCCGTGGATAACAGGAGCATTCTTTAATTCCGTAATGGGGTCATTAAATCAAGAGTTTAAAACGGCGCGTTCCAATTCGACGATGAATGTTGTTCCTGGCCCTTCGTTCTTTACGTAACTGATGCTGCCGTTATGAGCATTCATGATTTGACGGGAAATATTCATGCCTAGTCCGGTGCCACCGATTTTGCGGGTATCTGATGAATCGATCTGCGTGAAACGGTCAAATACCTTTTCATGGTCTTCTTCGGACAGGCCAATCCCTTCGTCTCGGAACAGGATTCTTACCCGGATATCTTCAACAGCCATGGAAACTAGAACTTCGCCTTTGGCTGTTGAGAATTTGATGGCGTTCGACAGGACATTTGCAAAAACTTGCTGAAGTCTTTGCTTGTCACCGTGCACTAATATCATTTGATTTGGTAGAACAGTTCTTATGGACACATCATTGTCTGAAGCGAAAACACTGGTGTCCGCTATGGTGTCCGAAACGACCTGACGTATATCCAGACACTCATGCGAGTAGGTCATTCGGCCGGATTCGACACTTTGAAGGTCTAGAATCTCATCAACAAGCTTCAGAAGTCTAATACAGTTGCGATGAGCAACATTTAGAGCCGAATATCTCAACTTC
>JAUHYC010000048.1 GCA_030426685.1 Alphaproteobacteria bacterium | reverse complement strand
AACTGGACGGTCGCCGGGTGAAAACGCCCGCCAAGGCGGCGCTGATCCTGCCCACGCGCGCGATGGCCGAAGCCGTCGCAGCCGAATGGGACGCGCAGGAAAAGGTGGTTGACCCAGCAACCATGCCATTCACCCGTTCAGCAAATGCCGCCATCGACAAGGTGCGGCAACAGCATGGCGAGGTTGCTGACATGCTGGCGGAGTACGGCGATTCGGATCTGTTGTGCTATCGGGCCTCCCATCCGGAAACGCTTCAGACCCGCCAGGCCGAGGCCTGGGACCCGGCGCTCGATTGGGCAGCTGAGGCGCTGGGTGCGCGGCTGGTCCCGTTGGTGGGTGTGGTGCATCAGCCGCAATCCACGGATGCATTGGACAGGCTGAGAAATCGAGTTCACTCTCTCAACGCGTTTCAACTGGCAGCGTTCCACGATCTGGTCAGCCTGTCCGGATCGTTGATCCTGGGTTTTGCGGCAGCCCTGGACTGGCGCAAACCGGATGAGATCTGGCATATGTCCCGGCTGGATGAAACCTGGCAGATCGAACAATGGGGGCATGACGATGAAGCGGACGCCGTTGCCCTGACCAAGCAGACCGCGTTTTTGCACGCAAAACGCTTCTTTGACCTCTCTATCTGAGACCAGTTCAGCGAAAATGGTGATTTTGGCGCCAATTTCCCTGTTGTTAACCTATCGATTTCCCTGAACCGGCCCTTGACGTTTGTTGATGAATACGCCCAAACTCGGGCCACTAAAGGGGAGACACCTTTTGGGTAACCTTTCCGGTGCGTAGGTGCCGGATCGAACCGTCCCTGAAAAGGATGGAAAATCAGGAAGAGGTAAATATGAAAAAATCCGTAATCTTGGGCGTTGCGACGATTGCCGGTCTGGCGGCCGGTGCCGCTGTGGCGGGGACCGTCGACGATGTCAAAGCACGCGGCAAGCTGAACTGCGGTGTGACCACCGGTCTGGTTGGCTTTGCTGCACCCGACGCAAATGGTGAATGGCAGGGCTTTGACGTTTCCGTCTGCCGCGCTGTTGCAGCCGCTGTTCTGGGCGATGCAAACGCCGTGGAATTTGTTCCGACCACCGGTAAGACACGCTTTACCGCTCTGGCATCTGGCGAGATCGACATGCTGGCCCGGAACACCACCTGGACCTTCAGCCGCGACGTTGACCTGAAGTTCGAATTTACCGGTGTGAACTACTACGATGGTCAGGGCTTCATGGTTCCCAAGGCCCTGGGTGTAAGTTCGGCCAAGGAACTGGACGGTGCAACCGTCTGCATTCAGACCGGTACAACCACCGAGCTGAACCTGGCGGACTTCTTCCGCTCGAACAACATCAGCTACGAGCCGGTTCCGATCGAAACCAACGCCGAAGCACAGCAGCAGTATCTGGCTGGTGCATGTGACGTTTACACCACCGACGCATCGGGCCTGGCCGCTACCCGTGCCACGTTCGAAAACCCCGGTGACCACGTCCTGCTGCCCGAAATCATCTCGAAAGAGCCGCTGGGCCCGCTGGTCCGTCACGGCGATCACGAGTGGGGCGACGTTGTCCGCTGGACCCTGAACGCGCTGATCGCAGCCGAAGAGCTGGGCGTCACTTCGGCCAACATCGAAGAGATGTCGGCTGGCACGGATAACCCAGAAGTGAATCGCCTGCTGGGTAGCGAAGGCACCCTGGGTGAGATGCTTGGGCTGGATGCGACCTGGGCGCAGCGCGCCATCAAGTCTGGCGGCAACTACGGTGAAATCTTCGCCAAGAACATTGGTGAAGAAACACCGATCGGTCTTGCACGCGGTCTGAACGCGCAGTGGACCGATGGTGGCCTGCTGTACGCACCGCCGTTCCGGTAAGACACTAGCGGAAAAGGGCGCAGGGCAACCTGCGCCCTTTTTTGATAACGAATATAACAGTCCCGCATAGATTGAGCAGAGACAAACTCTGTCGACGAAAATGGGACGTTACGGGGATATACATAGGTCATGACGACTCTCACTGACCCGCCGAAGGAGCACTTCCGGCTGTCCATGCTCCTTTATGATACGCGGTACCGATCTGCGACCATACAGGTCATAGCTCTGATTGGTTTCATGCTTTTGGCAGCTTGGATCATTTCCAATACAATTCAAAACCTTGAAGCGCTTGGAAAACCTGTTGAGTTCGGTTTTTTTGCCGAACCGGCAAGCTATGACATCAACCAGCGCCTGTTGGAATATACTTCGCGCGACAGCCACCTGCGTGCGGCTTTTATCGGCCTGCTGAATACGCTGGTTGTTGCAGTTCTGGGGTGTATTACCGCGACTGTCGTCGGCGTTCTGGTCGGCGTGCTGCGCCTGTCCAATAACTGGCTGGTCGCACGGATCATGACTGTTTATGTCGAGATGTTCCGTAACGTGCCCGTTCTGCTTTGGATCGTTCTGGCCATGGCTATTCTGATTGAAAGCCTGCCAGCGCCAAGAGCATTCCGGGGCGAGGACGCGACGGCGTCGATGAATCTGTTTGATTCGGTGGCGGTTACAAATCGCGGCGTATACATCCCGGAGTTCCTGTTTTCGCGCAGCCTGGGCGACATCCATCTTTTTGGTACGTCGAGCATCCGGTTCGATATCTCGCTGGATCTCATTGCCGTTTTGATCGTGCTGGGCGGTAGCATCTTTGCCATGCGCAAGGTTTCGGCCTGGGCCGCGGCCAAGCAGGAAGCGACGGGTGATCGTCCAACCATCTGGTATATCAATCTGGGCATTCTGATCGTGCCGATGCTGATCTTGCTGACCATTCTGGGTTTCCACCTTGGCTACCCTGAGCTGAAGGGCTTCAACTTCTCGGGTGGCACGCACATGCGCAACTCGCTGATCGCGCTGTGGTTGGCTTTGTCGCTCTATACGGCAGCCTTCATCGCCGAGATCGTGCGTGCGGGTATCCTGGCCATCTCGAAAGGTCAGACCGAGGCCGCATCCGCACTGGGTCTGCGCCCGGGCCGGACGATGCGCCTGGTGATCCTGCCGCAGGCGCTGCGGGTGATCATCCCGCCAATGATCTCGAACTATCTGAACCTGACCAAGAACTCGTCACTGGCGATTGCGGTTGGATACATGGATATCACGGGTACGTTGGGTGGCATCACCATGAACCAGACCGGGAGAGAGCTGGAATGCGTTCTGTTGCTGATGCTGGTCTACCTGACCATCTCGCTGAGCATCTCTGCGGTGATGAACTGGTACAACAACCGTGTCAAACTGGTGGAGCGGTAATATGAGTGATGTTTCATTTGTCCGCACGGAAATGCTGCCGGAACAGGCACCGCCTGCATCGGAAGTCGGCGCAATCGGCTGGATCAAACACAATCTGTTCTCCAGTTGGTTCAACTCGATCCTGACACTCGTGTCGCTCTATGCGATTTATTACGTGTTGTCGGGCATCTTACCTTGGATCTTTCAGTCAGTTTGGAATGCCGACTCACTGAACCAATGTCGTGAAATCATGCTCGAGAACTGGGGGTCCACCCACGGGCACGCCTGTTGGGCCGTAATCAATGACCGCTGGTTACAGTTGTTGTTCGGGTTTTATCCGAGCCATCTGTATTGGCGACCCATACTGGCTCTGATTCTACTGCTGGTGGCGCTTGCTCCGGTCCTGTACTCGGATCGCGTACCGACCAAAATGTTGATCTTCTCGGCGATCTACCCCTTCCTTATGGTCTGGCTGATGTGGGGCGGAACCATCTGGGGCCCGGTTTCGGCCGCGCTTGGGTTTGTTGTTGGCTGGGGTGCCTACACCCTCCTCAGCAAGCAACTGAGCGAGTTGATCGGGCTGATCGGCGCCGCCGTGGCTGCGGTGATCTGGTGGCTGGTGATTTCCGGCTATTTCACCGGCGCAATGGACTCGATCCTGCCAATCGGTATCGAAGCCGTGGAAAGCCGTCAGTTCGGTGGCTTCATGCTGGCGATCCTGTTGGGCGTTGTGGCTATTGGTGTTTCACTGCCCATCGGCATCGTTCTGGCGCTGGGTCGTCAATCGGATCTGCTGATCGTCAAGTATATGTGTGTGGGCTTTATCGAGTTCATCCGGGGTGTGCCGCTGATCACGCTTCTGTTCGTGGCCTCGCTGCTGCTGAACCTGTTCCTGCCACCGGGCACCAATTTTGACATCATCCTGCGGGTGATGATCATGATGACCCTGTTCTCGGCCGCCTATATGGCCGAGGTGATCCGGGGTGGTCTGGCTGCCTTGCCGCGTGGTCAGTACGAAGGCGCCGACAGTCTGGGCCTGAACTATTGGCAGGCACAGCGGTTGATCATCATGCCGCAAGCCCTGAAAATCTCGATTCCGGGCATCGTGAGCACATTCATCGGGATCTTCAAGGATACGACACTGGTGTCGATCATCGGGCTGTTCGACGTGATTGGACTGGCATCCGCCATCCGTGCCGACACCGCCTGGAACGGCATATACTGGGAACTCTTCGCGTTCATCGCGGCGCTGTTCTTCGTCGTCTGCTTCTCCATGTCCCGTTATTCCATGTATCTGGAGCGCAAGCTTCAGACCGGCCACCGTTAAGGAGTTCAACGCATGTCTCAACTTGCCGTAGAACGCGAAATCGACCGTTCCAAAATGCAGGTGAGCGACGAGGTCGCCATCGAAATCACCAATATGAACAAGTGGTACGGGGCCTTCCACGTGCTGCGCGATATCAATCTGACCGTCAATCAGGGCGAGCGGATCGTGATCGCGGGGCCGTCGGGGTCGGGTAAATCCACCTTGATCCGTTGCCTGAACGCGCTGGAGGAACATCAGCAGGGCAAGATCGTTGTGGACGGGACCGAGCTGTCGAATGATCTCAAGAACATCGATAAGATCCGGTCCGAGGTTGGTATGGTGTTTCAGCACTTCAACCTGTTCCCGCACCTGACCATTCTGGAGAACTGCACGCTGGCTCCGATCTGGGTGCGCAAGACGCCCAAGAAAGAGGCCGAGGAAACGGCGATGCACTTCCTCGAGAAGGTGAAGATTCCCGAACAGGCCAACAAATATCCTGGTCAGCTATCCGGTGGTCAGCAGCAGCGTGTGGCGATTGCCCGCTCGCTCTGCATGCGGCCGCGGATCATGTTGTTCGATGAACCGACATCGGCGCTGGACCCGGAGATGATCAAAGAGGTGCTCGACACCATGATCGAGCTGGCCGAAGAAGGCATGACCATGCTGTGCGTGACGCATGAGATGGGCTTTGCCCGTCAGGTCGCCAACCGCGTGATCTTTATGGATGCCGGTCAGATCGTGGAACAGAACGAACCTGAAGAGTTCTTCAACAACCCGCAGAGCGAACGGACAAAGCTGTTCCTGAGCCAGATCCTGGGCCACTGATCCCAGCGAAACGAATAGAAAGGCGGGGCCTAGCCCCGCCTTTTTTCATGCCAGAAGCTCGCGTGGGATCGCGAAACCCAGGACCACCCCGCTGTTCCACTCTACATGTGCCCAGTCGTCACAATCAAAGCGGATCACTGTCGTTGCGCAGGTTGGGTAGTCGTAGAATCGCGAGTGATGTGGTGGTTGGCGTACGATGCGACTGGCGAGCTCTGCAATGCCGGGATTGTGCCCCAACATCAAAACGGTCGGTTCAGTGGCCACGGACAGCTCAGCTCGCATATTCTCAGGGCTTGCGTGATAGAGCGAGCGCAGAAAACACGCCTTGCGGGCTTGTAGCCCCATCCGATCCCAGGTCTCTCGCGTACGGGCCGAGGAGGAACTGAGTACCTCATCCGGCAGCCAGCCATTGTTGCGCAGCCAGTGGGCGACCGCAGGCGCTGATTTGCGTCCGCGTTTGTTCAGTGGCCGGTCGTGATCGCTGATCGCCGGGTAATCCCAACTGGATTTTGCGTGGCGGGTCAGGATCAGCGTGCGGCTCATGACGGATGAAAGGCCTTCATGTGGTGGACGGATTGTTCCGGGTCGCGCCCCGCGCCCGTACTGAGCGGGCAGGCCAGCCGAGCGAGGCATCCGCCGGTCATGCAGATCTGACCTTGAGGCGTGTCAAGATGGCTATGACAGGCAGCGACATCGTAAAAGCTGTGGGTGTTGAGCGCGCCTACAGGACAGGCCGTTGCGCAAGGGGCAGGGCAGGTGATGCAGGGTGATGCGCTGGCAGCTTCGGGGATCGGAAACTCTTCCGCGAAATGAAGCGCCCCACGATATGAGATCAGCATGCCAACGGTGTCGTGCACAAGTGCGCCAACGGGGCTTTGAAATGTGCGCCCGGAATTCAGGGCCCAGTCTATGAACGGGAAATAGGGCGGCCCGCCGAACGGGTAGTAGGGTGTGGCACCCATTGCAGCCGCCATCTGACCCACGACACGGGTTGACCACCGATCCACCGGGTCTTTCCGGCCGTCGGACCACTCGGCGGAGGCTGTGAGCACTGGCCAGAATTCTGTCGCCGTTCCAAGCAGGATCAGCGTGCCTCCGTCCAGCTGTTTTGCTTCACTGACCCTCGGGTGCTGGGCGCCCATCACGATCAGCCCGCCCTGAACGGCGGCGTCCTCAATGTCCGAGTAGGTCACTTTCGCCGAAACGGAAGCATCAGGCTCCAACCCAGCCGTGTTGGTCGATCGTCCTGCCATCGCAGACCTATTCCCATGTCTTCATGCCCATCACCAGGCTGTGCCACGTAGGTTCCCATGAGACGGTCCCAGACCGAAAGCGCAAACCCGTAATTGCTGTCATGCTCTTTGCGGTGGATCGAATGATGGACCCGGTGCATATCAGGTGTCACCAAAACCCTACGCAATACGGTGTCCACAGCAAGGGGGAGTTTCAGGTTCGCGTGATTGAACATAGCTGTGCCGTTCAACAGAATCTCGAACAGAATGACCGCGAGAACATCGGGTCCCAAAATATAGATCAGTCCAATTTTCAGCAACATCGACAGAGCGATTTCGACGGGATGAAAACGGATGGCCGTTGTCACATCCATGTCCCGGTCCGCGTGATGCACACGGTGCAGACGCCATAGGATCGGCACCTTGTGGGTTATCAGATGTTGGAGCCAGATAGCGAAGTCGAGAACCAGGACGCTCAGAATGAGCTCCAGCCACACGGGCCAATTGAGATTGTTGAACACGCCCATGCCATTCTGTCCGGCGTCGATGGCCGCCCCAACTGCGAGAAGCGGAAGACCGAACGCCATCACCCTGAGTGTTATGGTGTTCGAAACGGCAATGGACAGGTTGGTCCACCATCGCGGTTTCCGCGCGCAAGTGCGCTGTCGGCGCGGTGCCAGCGCTTCTGCGGCTGCAAAAACTGCGAACAGGCCCAGAAATACGATCAGTCGGATGATGGCCTCATTTCCCATACATTCACATTCAGGCATGTTAGTGCCTGACACAAGCGTACGGGGATCACTTCGGCGTCAATCCGGACGGATAAGCGACCCGGCGCCGTGTTCGGTGAACAGTTCCAGCAGCACCGCGTTTGGTGCGCGCCCATCCAGAATGACCACAGCCCGAACTCCGCTGTGCAGGGCATCCAGCGCGGTTTCGGTCTTGGGGATCATGCCGCCCGCGATAGTGCCTTCTCGGGTCATCTCGCGAATCTGGCCCGCTTTCAGTTCTGTCACCACCTCCCCGGCAGCGTTCTTGACGCCAGAGACATCGGTCAGCAGCAGCAGGCGATCCGCCTTGAGCGCTGAGGCGATGGCACCGGCAGCGGTGTCCCCATTGACGTTGAATGTCTCACCATCCCGGCCTGCACCCAGAGGGGCGATCACCGGGATCATATCATGCGAGGCCAGATCGTGCAGGACTTTTGGGTTCATCTCGGACGGGGTGCCGACAAAACCCAGCGAGGCATCGGTCTGATCACAGATCATCAGATTGGCATCTTTGCCCGACAGGCCCACGGCCATGCCACCCTGATCATTGATCGCCTGAACGATCCGCTTGTTCACCAGCCCAGAAAGCACCATCTCGACCACTTCGACGGTCGCTTTGTCGGTGACCCGCTTGCCATTTACGAATTCGGACTGAATATCCAGTTGATCCAGCATGGCATTGATCATCGGCCCGCCACCATGCACGACCACGGGGTTCACCCCGACCTGGCGCATCAGGACGACATCGCGGGCAAAGCTCTCCATCGCCTCATCGCTGCCCATGGCGTGCCCGCCCAGCTTGATGACAACGATGGCCCCGTCATAGCGCTGCAGGTAGGGCAGGGCGCTGTTGAGTGTGGCTGCGGTGGCGATCCAGTCCCGGTTCATGTCTCGTGTCTTCATGGCTGCTGTCCTTCTGGCACACCGTGTTAGGGCCTTTGTGCAGCGCTGCCAAGGGCGAAGCTATTCCAAATGTGCGATGATCGAGCGCAGGGTCGGGATACCGTCACCCTTTTCGGACGAGGTCAGCACGATCTCGGGGAAAGCTGCCGGGTGTTTGGACAGCGCACCGCGCACCTGGTCCAGCACCTTTTCACGATCTTTGGCCTTGACCTTGTCAGCCTTTGTCAACACGACCTGAAAGGTCACGGCGCTGGTGTCCAGCAGTTTCATGATTTCGGCATCCACCGGCTTTATCCCGTGGCGCGCATCGATCAGGACAAAGGCACGGCGCAGGGTCTGGCGACCGCTCAGGTATTTCTTGAGCAATCGCTGCCATTTTTCCACAACCGCAACCGGCGCGTTGGCATAGCCATAGCCGGGCAGGTCAACCAGATACAGCTCAGGACCTTGGGTGAAAAAGTTGATCTCCTGCGTGCGGCCGGGTGTGTTGGAGGCACGCGCCAGCCCTTTGGTGCCGGTCAGCGCGTTGATCAGGCTGGATTTGCCCACATTCGAACGGCCGGCAAAGCAGACCTCAAGCCGGTCGGGGGCAGGCAGGCCGTCCATGGCCACGACGCCTTTGACAAACTCTGACGGTCCGGCGAACAGTTTTCGCCCGGCTTCCTGCGCCAGCGCATCCGGGGCTTCCGCCAATGGAAAGGGCAACGCGGTCATAGCACCTGTACCTTGTCACCGAGGCGGATGGTTCCGCCTTCCAGCACTTCGGCATAAACACCAAAATCCTGATGGTCCCAGCTTTTCAATGCACCCAGCGTATCGGCATCGCGTTCTCCGGTTTCGGGATTCGCGGCCGTCGCCAGACAACGCGTGATACGTTCGCGGACGCGCAGTACGGCGTCTCCGATGCGGATGTCCCGGTCCAGCCAGTCAAACTCCTCCCACAGAGGCAACCCGTCGAACCAGATGTTACCGCGCCAGCGGGCGATCGAAAGATCTCGACCAAGCCTTTGTTCAACTGCGCGGTGTGAGGCCATGTTGCACAGGCTGATTGAGGGGAAATCGCTGTCCGTCATGCCGCGTCCGGGTACGCGGACGATGCGGGCTGACGCCGCGCGGTCTGCGGGCATCAGCGGTTTGACCCAATCCAGAAACGCCTCTTGCTGGGTGTCGGGCGCAAAGCTCAACGCAGGCCGTTCGGGGTGCTGTAGCGTGACCCGGTCGCCCTGCAACTGCGCCGAGATCGCTATCAGCTTGGGCGCCTTGGCCCCGCGGCTGAAATTGACGCAGGGCACCCATTCCGACCCGTCCGCTTCGGAAGCCTCATGTGCAACCGCCCAAACACGATCCCCGGGCATGGTCTGCCCGGGGGTCATGGTAACCTGATCAAGGCTTTCACGCCCGTGGCTTTTGATCGGGTGCCGCCACAGGCAAGTGACCGCCCCGCTCATTTGTCATCCGTTTTCGGGGTTCGCTTGAAGCCGGACTTGATGTTGCCGAACACGTCCGGAGTGTACCCCTGGCTGCGCATGATCAGATATTGCTGCGTGAAGGTGATGGTGTTGTTGGCAATCCAGTAGACGACCAGACCGCTGGCAAAGCTGCCCAGCATGAACATGAATACCCATGGCATCCAGGCAAAGATCATCGCCTGCGTCGGATCGGTTGGTGCCGGGTTCAGCTTCTGTTGCAGCCACATCGAAATACCCAGCAACAAGGGCAGGATCCCAATAAGGATGGTTGCCATCAGCGTACCGGGTTCCGGCCCAGCCCAAGGCAGCCAGCCAAAGAAGTTCATGATCGAGGTCGGGTCAGGCGCGCTAAGGTCGCGGAACGGGCCGAACCACGGGGCCTGACGCAGTTCGATCGTGACAAAGATCACTTTGTAGAGCGAGAAGAAGATCGGGATCTGCATCAGGATCGGCAGACAGCCCGCGGCGGGGTTCACCTTTTCCTTCTTGTACAGCTCCATCATGCCCTGCTGCATCTTCTGGCGGTCATCGCCGGCAGCCTCTTTCAGGGCCTCCATCTGCGGCTGCAATTCTTTCATCTTCGCCATTGAGACGTAGGATTTGAACGCCAGCGGGAACAGGATCGCCTTGATGATCAGGGTCAAGCCGATGATTGACCACCCCATATTTCCGATCAGGGCGTTGATGTTGTGCAGCAGCCAGAAAATCGGTTTGGTCAGGAAGAAGAACCAGCCCCAGTCGATGCTGTCGATGAATTTCTGCACGCCTTCGGACTGGTACTCACGGATGGTTTCCCATTCCTTGGCACCGGCAAACAGGCGGGTGGTAACCTCGGCGCTTGCTCCGGGTGCAACCGTCAGTGTCGGCAGAACGGTTTCGGTCTGATAGATTTTGCGTCGCGCATCATATTTGGCCGCTGCCTTGAAGGCCGAACCCGGCTCAGGGATCAGTGTGGTCATCCAATAGTGGTCGGTAAAACCGATCCAGCCATCTTCCTTAACCTGGTAGACCTCGGCCTGTGCGCGCTCGTTCGGGTCGATGTCGAAATCGCGCACATCACCATAGTCGACTTCGGACAGCGTGCCGTCGGCCATGCCGATCACACCCTCATGCAGGATGAAAAAGTTCTTCAGACCCGGAAGATCACCATCCTCACCAATGCCGTGGCGGGCGAGGATGCCGTAGGGGGCCATGCCCACCTCGGATTGAGTTGCGTTTTCGACCGACTGGGTGACGGTGAACATATAGTCCCGATCCACCGAGATGGTGCGTCGGAAGGTCAGGCCCTTGCCATTGTCCCAGGCCAGCGTGACGGGTGTGTCTACACCAAGCGCCTCACCCTGTTCCAGCGTCCAGAGCGTATTGGGGCCGGGCACATCAGCCGCTGCAAGCCCGGCGCCGGGGGCCCATCCATAAAGCGCGTAATAGGCCGAGTCCGTGCCGACCGGAGACAGCAGCTCGACGATGGGAGCGCCCTGTTCGATCGAGACTTTGTAATCCTTCAGGAACAGTTCATCGATCCGGCCACCCGACAGCGACAGGCTGCCTTTCAGGCGGGGCGTTTCGATCTGCACGCGCGGGGCCTGCGCTTCGGCCAGTGTTTCCTCGGCGGCGGCCGTCGCCTCGCCAACTGTCCCGCCGGCGCTGGGTGTTTGCACCTCTTCACCTTCCAGGGCTGCAATCTCGGCCTCTTCCTGTATGGCGGTCTGTTCCGGCGGCGGGAACAGCACGAACCATACAAGGATCACCAGAAAGCTGAGCGCAGTTGCGAGGATGAGATTCTTATTCTGATCGTCCATCGGGGACAGCCACCTTGAGCAGTGAAACACACCCGCTGGGTTCAACAGAGTGCAGCCCCAAAGGTCAAGCGGAATCGCCCGTCAATTCGCCACTGTGCCGGATTCAACCCGCCAAATTCACCGATTTCATCCCATTTCGCGCCCGATCTTCGGCACACCCTTGATCCTGGCCTGATGCGCGGCGATCCAATCCTGGACCTGTTCATAGGGCATCGGTTTGGCGATACCGAAGCCTTGAACATGGTCACTGCCCAGTTGTGCCATCAGCGCATGCTCTCCGGCAGTTTCAACCCCCTCGGCGAGGGTTTCGAGGTTCAGCCGCTCTGCCATCGTCAGGATGGCGCTGACCAGCTGTTGCTGGCTCGGGTCCTGATCGGCCTTTGCCACAAAGGATCGGTCAATCTTGATGCGCGAGACGTCAAACCGTTTGATGGACGCAATCGATGCATGACCGGTGCCGAAATCATCCAGATCTATGCAACAGCCAAGCGCAGCCAGGCTGGTTACATTTCTGGTGATCACGTCATCGGGTCGGTGGGAAAAGACCGTCTCCAGCACTTCTACCGTCAACCTGTCGGGGGTCAGATCAAACTGGTCCAATTCCCATTTCAGACGGTCGATCAGACCGGGGTTTCGCAACTCGTCTGATGAAAAGTTGACCCCGATCCGAGGCACCGCAAGACCGGCGCGATCCCAGTTGCGCATCGCATCAAAGGCATGGTGCCGTATGACCTGCCCCAGCCGGTCCATCAGGTCGGCCTGTTCGGCAAAGGGCAGGAACACTTGTGGCCCCAATACGCCCTTAGCCGGATGCTCCCAGCGGGCAAGCGCCTCGAGCCCGGTGATTTTGCCCGTATCCGTCGATATTTGTGGCTGAAACCACGGGCGGATTTCACCATTGTCCAACGCGGCTTCGAAATCCCGCCGCAGGTTGGCTCGTACCAGCGACCGCCGCCGGGTTTCGGAGGAATAGGCACGGATGGTTGACGGGCCGTTTCGCTGCGCCTCGGACAGGGCGGCGTTTGCGGCTTCGACCCACTCTTCGGCACTGGCTTGCTGCAAATCTGAATGCAGGCAAAACCCGATCGAACAAGACAGATAGACACTGGCCCCGTTCAGAATGACGGGTTCTTCAATTGCGTTCTGGATACGGCCCGACATCTGGATACAGGCCTCCAGATCCAGTTGGGGTGCAGGCTGGAGGCCGATCAGGAACCGGTTCTGATCGAATCGCGTGAAAATGTCGTGGCTGCGGATAATCGCGCGGATGCGATCCCCGAATTGCAACGCGATATGGCTGGCCGCGGCCTGCCCGTGCACATCCTGAAGCCCGGCATAGTCATCCAGTGCCACCGAAATGCAGGCGGCGTTGCTTCCACTGTTTTCAGCGGCTCGGCAAAGAACCTGCATTTCATCCTGAAACACGTCATTGGCCACCAACCCGCAGGGGCGCGCACCTGGGCTGCTTGCGATGTGCAGCCGGCTACCCCACACGCCTGAAGCGGCAAAAACCAGGGGCAGTCCAAGTGCTGTGATCAATAATGTGATCTCTCCCCCCAGCCAGAAGGCGGCAAGGCAGGCAGCCGGGACAAAAGCCAGGGCTTGTGGACCGGTAAGACCGGTTCGCAGCATTTCCAGAATTCGGTCAACAGAGAGAATATTCCGCATCGGTTTCGACGGCCTTCGGCTTGGGCAGGGATCGCGCAGACCAACCGTAGGAAACCAATCTGAGTCAGGTGTTAACGCAGGCGGGGAATATCCCCTGAATTTTCGTCATTTTGAAGTGGATCGATTGAAAGTCCTGCGAAATCAAAGAGTTTGGGGTCCAGCAGATGTGAGGGCCGGGCATTTGTCAGCGCCCGGAACATCACCTGTCGCCGACCGGGAGAGTTTCTTTCCCACTGATCGAGGATCTGTTTGACCTGCTGGCGCTGCAACCCGTCCTGACTGCCGCACAGATCGCAGGGGATGATGGGATAGTTCATGGCCTTGGCGAATTTCTCGCAATCCACCTCGGCCACATGGGCGAGCGGGCGATAGACAAACAGGTCACCTTCCTCATTGACCAGTTTCGGGGGCATCGTCGCAAGACGCCCTCCGTGGAAGAGGTTCATGAAAAACGTCTCGAGGATGTCATCGCGGTGATGGCCCAGCACAACGGCCGAGCATCCTTCCTCACGTGCGATGCGATACAGGTTTCCACGCCTCAGACGCGAACACAGGGCGCAATAGGTGCGGCCCTGCGGGACCTTGTCCATCACCACCGAGTATGTGTCTTGATACTCGATGCGATGCGGAACACCCATGCGGTCCAGAAACTCGGGCAGAACAGTCGCAGGAAATCCCGGCTGCCCCTGATCCAGATTGCAGGCCAGCAGATCCACTGGCAGCAAACCGCGCCATTTCAACTCATGCAGCACCGCCAGCAAGGTGTAGCTGTCCTTGCCACCCGACAGGCAGACCAGCCAGCGCGGCGGTTTCGCATCCTTATCGTGGGCGCTTGCGTTGACCATCCCGTAATGCTCGATGGCTTCACGGGTCTGGCGCACGATGCGTTTGCGCAGCTTCTTGAACTCGGTGGTCGAAGGCGCGCCGGCAAACAGCGGATGGATATCGTCAGCTTCGTCGAACATGCGCAGCCCCTATAGCAGATGGATCAACCGGGCAAGAGCGGGGTCCTGCATCACTCGTCGGGGACAGGATCGTAGCCATCACCGCCCCAGGGGTGGCACCGGCCAATGCGGCGCGCAGCGAGCCACGTGCCTTTGATTGGTCCGTGCTTTTCCAGCGCCTCCAGCGCATAGGCCGAGCAGGTGGGTTGATAGCGGCAGTTGAAACCGACCCAGGGGCTGAAAACCAACCGATAGGCCCGAACGGGCAGGGCGAGGATATGTGCAAGCAAGGTCATTCGCGCGACCCGTGCAGTTTGCGCAGGGCATGGCGAAGATCGTCCAGCAAAGCCTCAAAGGGGCGGTTGGCGGTGACCTCGGTCCGACCGATCAGGACGTAATCCCAACCGTCACGCCCCTGCCGCGGCAAGACGGCGCGCGCAGCCTCGCGCAAGCGGCGTTTGGCGCGATTGCGGGCGACTGCATTTCCAACCTTCTTGGAGCAGGTAAAGCCCACGCGAATCCCGCTGGCCTCATCCGGAGTACGCCTGCGCGCTTGCACCATCATCGAAGCAGTACCCTGACGCCGGGCACGCGCAGCTTTGAGGAAATCAGAGCGGTTTTTCAGTATCGTCAGGCCATCACGTGCGCAAACGGACGCCGCCGGGGGCGTAACCCGGGGCTGGTGATTACCATCCTCAGGGGCCTCCGGCGGCGTCATGTTCATAACCTGATCGGTGAGCGGTTTATGCGCTCAGCGATTTGCGGCCGCGGGCGCGGCGTGCGTTCAGGATCTTGCGGCCGGCTTTGGTGGCCATGCGCGCGCGGAAACCGTGGCGGCGTTTGCGAACCAGGTTCGAAGGCTGATAGGTGCGTTTCATCGCTCCGTCTCCAATCTATGCGGTCGGGTGCGGCGCGGATTCGCCTGCCCGTGGTGTTCGAAGCCCGTCCTCTACTGGGTAGCGGAAGTTAAGTCAAACCCCAAGGTGGAGGTTTTGGTGCCTTTTGCAACAAATCTGTAACCTGATCTCGTGAAAGGTTTCAAAAACAGGCTTTGAGCCCGGCATCTTTCACATTCCCTGCCACAAACTTCAAGGCCGCGTGAAGCCCCTGTTGCGCGGCACGCGGGCAGCGCATGTTGTGATCAAGATGAATCGGCACAAAATGGATAACAAGATGAGCGATACGACTCGGGTCCCGCGCGGCGGTTTTGCGCGCCATATCCCATTGGCGGTGATCCTGGCCGTTGCCGTGGTCGGCTTCTTTGCGCTTGGCGATTATCTGACTTTCGAGACGCTCCGAGACAATCGCGAGGCGCTGCTGGCCTGGCGTGATGCCAATTACTGGGCGATGGCGACGGCATTTGTCGGTCTATATATCGTGATCGTGGCATTTTCATTGCCCGGAGCCGCTGTCGCCTCGATGACCGGAGGGTTCCTGTTCGGTCTGTTTGCCGGAACAGTCTTGAACGTCTTTGCCGCAACGATCGGCGCATCGGCGATTTTTCTGGCGGCCCGATGGGGGTTGGGCGAAACCCTCACCGCGCGGCTGGAATCCTCGGAAGGGAAGGTCAAAAAGCTCAAGGACGGGCTGCGCGAGAATGAAATCCCGGTCCTGTTCCTGCTGCGCCTTGTTCCCGTGGTGCCGTTTTTCGTTGCCAATCTGGTGCCCGCGCTGGTTGGTGTGAAATTCCGCAATTTCCTGTTCACCACGGCGCTGGGCATCATCCCCGGCGGCATTGTCTACACCTGGATCGGAGTGGGGCTGGGCGGGGTATTCGATCGTGGTGAAACCCCCGATCTTTCGCTGCTGTGGGAGCCCTTCGTAATCGGCCCGATCATTGGCTTGTGTGTTCTGGCTGCTTTGCCGATTGTCATAAAATCCATCCGCAGCCGAAAGGGCACCTGATCCATGCAAGAGTTGAAGACCGATATCCTGGTGATCGGCGCCGGGTCAGGCGGGTTGTCGGTGGCTGCCGGGGCCAGCCAGATGGGGGCTGATGTGGTTCTGCTGGAGGGGCACAAGATGGGTGGGGATTGCCTGAACTATGGCTGCGTCCCGTCCAAGGCCCTGATCGCCAGTGGCAAGGCAGCTTATGCCCAGGCACACGCCTCGGGCTTTGGCGTGTCGGATGTTGCCCCTCAGGTGGATTATGCCGCCGCCAAGGACCATGTTCACGATGTGATTTCCCAAATTGAGCCCATGGATAGCCAGGACCGGTTTGAAGGCTTTGGGGTAAAGGTGATCCGTGGTTTCGGCAGCTTTGTTTCACCAACTCAGGTGCAGGCCGGTGAGCATCTGATCACCGCACGCCGAATTGTCGTGGCAACCGGATCCTCGCCCTTGGTACCGCCGCTGCCGGGGCTGGATCGGGTGCCGTATTACACCAACGAAACCATCTTTGATCTGCGCGATAAACCCGAACACCTGCTGATCATCGGCGGTGGTCCGATCGGCATGGAGATGGCGCAGGCCCATATCCGGCTGGGCTGCAGGGTCACGGTGATCGAAGGGCTAAAGGCGCTGGGCAAAGACGACCCCGAGGCGGCTGCCATCGTGTTGGACAGCTTGCGGGCGGAAGGCGTGGCGGTTCATGAGCAGGCCATGGTGTCCCAGATCCGAGGTCAAGCGGGCGCGGTCGAGGTTGTCACGGAAAACGGAGAGATTCATGCAGGGTCCCATCTGTTGCTGGCGGTCGGGCGCAGGGCCAATATCGACCGTCTGAATCTTGAGGCGGCAGGGATCGATCGCACCCGCACGGGCATCAAGGTTGATGCTTCGCTGCGCACGTCGAATCGCCGTGTTTATGCGATTGGCGATGTGGCCGGTGGCATGCAATTCACTCATGTCGCCGGATATCATGCGGGGGTTATCATCCGGTCGGCCCTGTTCGGGCTGCCATCAAAGGCCACAGCTGCCCATATTCCATGGGCCACCTACACTGATCCCGAATTGGCACAAGTTGGCCTGACCGAGGCGCAGGCGCGCGAACAACATGGCAAGGCGATGGAAATCGCCCGGTTTGACTATGCCCATAGTGATCGCGCCGTGACCGAGAGAAAGACAAAGGGCTTCATCAAGGTCATGGTTGTCAAAGGTCGGCCCGTGGGGGCCACAATCGTAGGTCATCAGGCCGGTGAATTGATCAACTTGTGGTCGCTGGCTTTGGCAAATAACCTGAAAATGGGCAAGATCGCCGCGATGGTTTCGCCCTATCCAACGATCGGAGAGCTTAACAAACGTGTTGCGGGTGCCTATTTCTCGCCAAGGCTGTTTGAGAATCAAACGGTTAAACGAGTGGTCAGGTTCGTTCAGCGCTGGATTCCCTGACCCAAGGAGGAGCGTAAAGTGAACTCGCTGTCGGGCCGATTTCTGATCCTGACGACGGTCTTCGTCATGCTGGCCGAAGTTCTGATCTTTGTGCCCTCGATTGCGCGCTTTCGCGAGGATTTCCTGCTGAACCGGCTGGAGCGCGCCCAGATTGCCTCGCTGGCCTTGCTGGCCGACGATATGCTGGCTGATGAGCTCGAGGCTGAACTGCTGGCCAACGCAGGTGTGTATAACGTGGTTTTGCGCCGGGACGAGGTGCGCCAGCTGATGTTGTCGTCACCCATCCCGAACCAGATCTCCAAAACCTATGACCTGCGCGCTGCTGGCGCCTGGGTCCTGATCCGCGATGCGACGCTGCGCCTGTTCACTCCCGAAAACGAGGTCATCCGTGTGATCGGCGCACCGGTGAAAGATGCCGGTCTTCTGATCGAAGTTACCATGGACAGCGATCCCCTGCGCATGGCGATGACGGATTATGGCCTGCGCATTCTGGGCCTGTCCTTCGTCATCTCGATCATCACCGCCTCCTTTCTGTTTCTGGCCGTGCGCGTGGTGCTGGTCCGTCCGATCAAGGGCGTGGTTGGCTATATGCAGCGCTATGCCAGCGCGCCCGAAGATGCGCGTGGTATTATCTCACCCAACTCCAAGGTGACCGAGCTGCGCGAGGCGGAAGAGGCACTGCAGAAGCTGCAAACCGACCTGACGCAGGCGTTGAAACAGCGCGAGCGCCTGGCCCAGTTGGGTGGGGCGGTCGCCAAGGTCAGCCACGATCTGCGCAATATTCTGACCTCGGCGCAGCTGTTCACGGATCGGATCGAGGCCAGCGATGACCCGCTGGTCGCACGCCTGGCGCCCAAATTGGTGAATTCGATCACCCGGGCTGTGTCCTTGTGCGAAAGCACGCTGGCCTTTGGCCGCGCCGAAGAGCCCGCGCCAACCCTGACTATGGTGCCCCTTCACGATGTCGCCGCCGATGTGGTCGCCAGTGAGCAACTGGCCATCGCCGATGCCTGCGTCGAAATCATCAACGATGTTCCAAAGGATCTGATCGCCCGCGCCGATCCCGAGCAGATGTTTCGTGTCATCCTGAACCTCGTGCGCAACGCCAGGCAGGCGCTGGTCGCATCGGGTAAACCCGGCCGCATCACTGTCTCGGCGTCAGAACAGGACACCGATTGGTGTATCGAGATCAGCGATACCGGCCCCGGCCTGCCCCCGAAGGCGCGCGAGAATCTGTTCACGCCGTTCCAGGGGGGTGTACGCAAGGGCGGGTCGGGCCTGGGCCTCGCAATTTCGCAGGAACTGGTGCGTGGTCATGGCGGCGAGTTGTTCCTGAAAGACACCGGACCTCATGGAACCACCTTTGAAATAAAGCTTCCACGAGGGGATATGACTTTTTGAGAAATTTTTTACAGAATCAGCTTGCACGCACCCCGCACCGGGTCTACATAGCGCCTCACCAACGCGGACCGATAGCTCAGCTGGATAGAGTACTTGACTACGAATCAAGGGGTCGGGGGTTCGAATCCTCCTCGGTCCGCCACTTGGTAAAAATCCCCATAATTTCATACACTTGCCTGGCAGTTTTTTTGTTCAGGTATTTCGCACCTGAACAATTATCGTTCCCGAAATGTCCGCTGTGAGCATTCGCTTTTTGTCTGCTTCCTTGGTGCAGCGTTCGCCTTCTTCAAGCGATTCATGACCCGACCATGCCATGAGTTGGTGCGCGGTTGCGCCGTTCTCAGCCAACCTTGCGCGGCATGTATCCCGCAGCCCGTAGTCGGTTCTTCTGTTTTCGTCTATCACCCCGGCTTTACGGCACGCATCGCTAAACCAGTTGCTTGCCGCCTACTTCGATCTGCTTTTTCCGTGGATGGTGGTAAGCCATGTCATATGGTGCTCGTTCTGGACGCGCAGGCATTCCGTCAAATAGTCCAGCGCCTCAGTATCGGCAAACGGTGGCGGGGCGCGGTCAATGGCTGTCAGCACGTCCGCATCGGTTTTTTGCTGCCTGAATGTCATCCAGCCGTCGCGTTCGATCCAGTCGGGGCCGCAGCGCACCGCGTCACATAAGGGGCAGGATAGTACGTTATGTTGGGTGGGTTTAGGGCTCCAATGGTTTCAGCGAACCACGGATCATGGCGTGGGATTTTGATGGTTGTAAGCGGCGTAAATTTGTCATTGACTTGAACCACACCCCGCCGTGTGTGGTCAGGAAGGTAGGCTGGAACCGCTGCCTGTGGTGCACGAGACCATTTTGGAGATTGGGTGTTATCGGCATTCAAATCTGCGACAAATTGCAAGCCACCGTCGCGATAGCAATGTCGTTCACGATAGCCGTTGCCGCAGGAGATGCAGAGCAACGGCACGCGGTTTAGCCAGCCGCGCGAGGCATAGGCAACCGTCCCTCGTAAATCCAACGGAGCCAGCCGACGGAAGTGTCTCCTTGCTGCCTGCATCGATTAAGCGCCTCGGGAACATGGGTTCCGGGGCGCTTTCATGATTGGCAGCATTGCGGACCAATACCGCCGTTCAGCCTCTCAAAACGAACAACCGGTTCTTGTCGCGCTTATCAGAACCACATGTCTTTCACTGTCCGACCGTCCGGCGAAAGCTCTTCAAAGCTACCGCAACCGTCGAAGTGACGAATAGGCACATCGCGGATCAGCGATTCATCAGACATCCGAACATTGACTGCTGCCCATTTGCGCTCGATTGTGTCTTGGGCCGCCGAAGTAAAGTGCGTTACGCACCCGCAGGTGGCGCAGAAATAGAAATTGATGTCTCCGCTATCGCGACGGCGATAAGTATTTGTCTGGCCACTCGTTTGAATGTCAAGATCGATGAAACCGTAGGCCCATAAGGCCCCGTAGCGTCGACAAATCGTGCAGTTGCACGCTGTGACTGACTTCGGCAGGCTATCAATCGTCCAGCCCGCGTTGCCACAATGGCAAGTTCCCTTCAGCAACAGAAATGTTCCTTTCTTTCGGTAATTCATTGTACCGCAGCGATATTACCTTATGGGCTAAGTACGTGCATGGCATGATGTGCTTATCATGCACGACAAGGTGGGAAGTGGACACTCGTCACATACGTAGCTTCCATCACTCTGGGCTCAGAGCAGACATTCGAATCTTCGCGCTCGACCCCGAAAAGCACTTACGACTGTCTGTCTAGCGAGGTTTTCCGACAGGGGTGTTCGTGCCAGCTGCGGTTTATGTATTAGATTTTAATGAAAAATTTTGGTGGAGCCTAGGGGAGTCGAACCCCTGACCTCTTGCATGCCATGCAAGCGCTCTCCCAACTGAGCTAAGGCCCCATGCAGGTACCGCCTTGGCGGTGGACGGACGTTTATGAGACGCGGCGGATGAGTTCAAGTCCAAAAAACGGAATCAGTGAAAATCTTTCCGTCAAAACCGCGGGCCGTGGGCGAGGCGGCGGGGCCGCCCCGGGTCCGGTCAGTTTTCGTCTTCCGACGACATGTCCTTGATATCGTCCAGCGAAACATTGTCGCTGTCATCATCGTCGTCCAGCAGATCATCGTCCAGCTCGACATCGACATTGTCGTCATCATCCAGCACGATATCTTCGTCCGAAGACGCCTCGCGCGCTTTGACCGAGGCGGCATCTTCGGCATCGGCTGCGATCATCCGGCTCTTGCCGGTTTCCAGTTCCACGATCTCGCCGGTATAGGGGCTGACGATCGGGTCCTTGTTCAGGTCATAAAAGCGTTTGCCAGTGGTCGGGCAAACACGCTTTACGCCCCATTCTTCCTTGGGCATATCAAATCCCCTTGATATCAGGTGAATCTCATCAATGATTCAGGTCACCTGCCACATGCGGCAGGCACTGTCAAAGCCTTTGCGCGAAGGAGGTCCGCCGATGGGGCGACACGCATTGCCGGGAACGCCTCCGGTGCCGCTGACATTGCGCAAATCGGCGCGGGCGCGGCGTATCAGTTTGCGGATTTCCCAATTGGATGGGCGGGTTACGCTGACCTACCCCACAGGGGTTGCCGAAGCAGAGGCACTGCGCTTTGCCCAGCAGAAAGAGGGATGGATTCGCGGCCATCTGCAGGATCGTCCCGATCCTACGGTGGTGCAATTTGGGCAATCCGTTCCGATCGAAGGTGTCGCACGGCGAATCGTCGTGACCTCAGGTCGTCGGGTGAAGTTGAAGGATACGGAAATAGCCGTACCCGAGGGGGCCGAAGCCCGGCGTCTTGCCCGGTTTCTGAAAGAGCTTGCCCGCGACCGGCTAACCGGCGCGTGTGATGACTATGCCGCCATGCTGGGGCGTCCGTACAGCAGCCTGACATTGCGCGACACCCGCTCGCGCTGGGGGTCCTGCAGCTCCTCTGGCGGGCTGATGTTTTCCTGGCGTCTGATCATGACCCCGCCCGAGGTGCTGCACTACGTGGCCGCTCATGAGGTGGCGCATCTGGCCGAGATGAACCATTCAGCCGCGTTCTGGTCGCAGGTCGAACGGATCTATGGCCCCTATAAAGAGCCTCGTCGCTGGTTGCGTGACAACGGCATTTTCCTGCACCAGTATCGGTTCGATGCGGCAGGTTGACCTTGGCAGGTTTTGTGATCACATAAACTCATGCTGAGCACACGCCCGACCGAGTCGCAGACCGCCACCCATGACCGCGTCTACCGCGCGCTCAGATCCCGTATCATGCATGGTGAGATCGCCCCCGGAAAGGCGCTGACCCTGCGCGGTATCGGCAAGGAGTTTGGTGTGTCGATGACCCCGGCACGCGAAACGGTACGGCGGCTGGCAGCCGAGGGCGCGCTGTCCCTGTCCACATCAGGGCGGGTGTCCACACCCGAGCTCAGCCGTGACCGGATTGAGGAGTTGGCGGCGCTGCGTGCCCTGCTTGAGGTAGAACTGGCGAGCCGGGCTTTGCCGCGGGCTCATATGGCGCTGATCGACCGATTGCAGAGCATCAATATGACTGTGGCCGAGATGGTGACGAAACGCGATGCGGTGGGCTATATCCGCACCAATCTGGAATTCCACCGCACCCTGTATCTGCGCGCGCAGGCCCCGGCAATGCTGGCAATGGCCGAGACGGTTTGGCTGCAGCTGGGGCCCACAATGCGCGCGCTCTATGGTCGGCTGCGCCGCACCGAGCCGCCGCACTACCACCGTCTCATTATCGCTGCGCTCAAGGCCGGAGATGAGCCGGGGCTAAGATTGGCTGTGCGTTCGGACGTGACGCAGGGCTTGCGCCTGCTGGTCACCTGAGCAGTTTCTCGCCCACCGATTCAACACTCCGGTCAAAGGCATCGCCGTTCTGGTCTGAACGGCCCAGCTGAGCTATTCTGCGGGCAAATCACAACAAGAGCAGATTTCAAACATGATCAATCGTCGAACCTTTTCTTTCGGGCTTGGGGCAGGCCTTCTGACGGCTTGCTCCGGTGGTGGTGTGCCGAGTTCGGCACCGGCCTCGCGGATGCGCGCGGTGCCCAATGCGGGCTGGGATGCGTGGGTCGCGGGCTTCAAGGGGCGTGCCGCGTCTCAGGGTATCTCGCAGACCACTCTCAACCGTGCGTTTCAGGGGGCAGGCTATCTGCCTGACGTGATCGAGCGGGACCGCAATCAAGTGGAGTTCAAACGCTCGCTCGAGGATTACCTGGCCATCGCCGCCTCGGACGAGAGGATCAGTACAGGCAGGCAGATGCTGGTGCGTCACGCGGGCACCCTGTCCCAGATCGAGGCGCAATACGGGGTCGACAAGGAAGTCGTCGTTGCGGTCTGGGGACTGGAAAGCCGGTACGGAGCAAGGCGCGGAGATGTGCCCGTGATCTCTGCGACCTCTACGCTGGCCTATGACGGGCGCCGCGGCGCGTTCTTTGAAAAGCAGTTGGTGGCGGCGCTGAAGATCATTCAGGAAGGCGATACCTCTCCCGCCAACATGACCGGCAGCTGGGCCGGAGCGATGGGGCATACGCAGTTTATCCCGACCTCATACCTGGCCTATGCGGTTGATTTCACCGGTGACGGACGGCGCGATATCTGGTCCGACGATCCCTCAGATTCGCTGGCCTCAACCGCCGCCTATCTGGCGCGTGCTGGTTGGGTGCGAGGGCAACCCTGGGGTGGCGAGGCTGGAACCGTGTCGGGTTCGCCCGTTGCCGTATTGCAGCCGCAGAAACCCGGGCCGCGCATCGCCGTGTTCCGCAACTTTCAGGTCATCAAGCGTTATAACAATTCGGACAGCTACGCGATTGGCGTCGGCCACCTGTCCGACCGGATCGCGGGGGGCGCGCCGTTTCAGGCCTCGTTCGGGCCCGACGCAACCGGGCTGACGCTGGAAGATCGAAAAGAGCTGCAGCGCCGCCTGACCTCGGCCGGGTATGACACCCAAGGCGCAGACGGAGTGATCGGCAAGAATACCGAGGCCGCGATTGGCGCCTATCAGCGCGCAAATGGTCTGACCGTGACCGGCAAACCTTCGGTTGCGTTGTTGCAGCGCCTGGGGGGCTGACAGCTTAGGCCGCCAGACCTTTTGTGCCGATATCCAGGAATTTCTGACGGCGATCCTTGATCAGGGCCGCCGCATCCTTGCCCTCCAGCTCTTGCAGCATGGCCGCGATCGCTTCGCGCACGGATTCAACCGTGGCTGGGCGGTCGCGATGCGCGCCCCCTTTCGGTTCGGCGATGACACGGTCGCAGACACCCAGCTTGTGCAGGTCCTGCGCAGTCAGACGCAGCGCCTCTGCTGCCTCGCGCATCTTCTCGGCATCCTTCCACAGGATCGAGGCGCAGCCTTCGGGTGAAATCACCGAATAGACCGAATGCTCCAGCATCGCCACGCGGTTCGCCGTGGCAAAGGCCACAGCCCCGCCGGAACCGCCTTCACCGATGATCACTGAAACCAGCGGCACGCCGATCTTCAGGCACATTTCGGTCGAGCGCGCGATGGCTTCGGACTGGCCGCGCTCTTCTGCGCCCTTGCCGGGATAGGCGCCAGCCGTGTCGATCAATGTGATCACCGGCAGACCAAAGCGGCCCGCCATTTCCATCAGGCGCACGGCCTTGCGATACCCTTCGGGCCGGGCCATGCCAAAGTTGCGTTCAATTCGCGACTTGGTGTCCGAGCCCTTTTCGTGGCCGATCACCATCACCGGCTGATCGTTGAACCGGGCCAGACCGCCGATCACCGCCAGATCGTCGGCAAAGTTCCGATCCCCGGCCAGAGGGGTGAACTCTGTGAACAGCGCATCGACATAATCGCTGCAATGAGGGCGCTCGGGGTGACGCGCCACCTGGCATTTCCGCCAGGGGGTCAGATCGGCATAGAGCTCGTTCAGCAGCTTGGCGGCCTTGGCATCCAGCGCGGCGGCTTCTTCAGCCACATCCATCTCTTCATTGGCACGGGCCAGCGCGCGCAATTCTTCGGCTTTGCCTTCGATCTCGGCCAGCGGTTTTTCGAAATCCAGATACTGGGTCATGACGCCTCTCAACGCGGAAGTTCCCTGCTATATGACCAAAGGTCGCCCGGGATGCAACTCGGCAAGATTTGCGGATGCACGTCGTGCCGGTTTTGATCGGCGAGGAAGAAGGATGTAAATCGATGGCCGCCAGCCATGGGGGCCGCGTTCTGCGCGTGCTGGCCTATATCCATGATCACCCGGCAGGGGATCTGTCACTGGAGGCGCTGGCCGATCTGGCCGCCATCGCCACGGATATCGGCGATCCCAACGTCAAATCCTTCGCCCGCGCCTTTTCAGAGGCGTACGGCAGCAGCCCCGCCGCCTTTCGCAAGGACCGGCAGGTCCTGCCCGCCCTTCCACTATTCAAAACCGGAGGATATCTCATGCATCCGATAATCTGCTGACCGAGATCTGCCTGCCACTTAGGTAACTCAACCTGTCCACAGCACCGGGTACAGCGAGGCAACGAGCAATCCAGCCATGGACCAGTTGAACACAAGCAATCGACGCGGGTTTGTCAGAACCCGCGCCATCTGCTGGCCCAAAACCGTCCAGGCGCTGACCGATGGCAGGTTAATGGCGCCAAAAACCAGCGCAACGATGACGATTGCGCGCAGGGTTTGGTCGGGCGTGTAGGCCGTGGTCGCGGTCAGGGCCATCGCCCAGGCCTTTGGGTTGACCCACTGAAAGGCCGCTGCCTGCAGGAAGGTCATCGGCGTTCCCGCAGCCTGCCCCTCATGCGCCGGGGCTGCATGGGCGATTTTCCAGGCGAGATAGAGCAGGTAGAGAACCGAAGCGATCTTGAGCAGCGTGTAGCTGGTTGGAAACCGGTTGAAGATCTGCACCAGCCCGGCCCCCACCAGCAGCACCATAAAGGTAAATCCCAATCCGATCCCCAGCATGTGCGGCACCGTACGGCGAAACCCGAAGTTGGCGCCGGACGCCATCAGCATCAGGTTGTTCGGCCCCGGCGTGATCGACGAGACGAAGGCAAAAGTGATCAGTGCCAGCAGGATATCGTAGGTCATGGCAAGATAATCTCGCCAATTGAGGCGAATGTAATTGCGTAATTGTGCGTGCTGTCGATATTTTAG
>JAUHYC010000093.1 GCA_030426685.1 Alphaproteobacteria bacterium | reverse complement strand
CATCGCCAAAACCTTGCTGGAACGCAGCGGCGCCGCGCTGTATTTCGCCAATGGCGCCGATCCCTATCAGAACCTGACCGACCGGCCTGAACGGTGCGGTGCGGTAGTCAAGGTCATCTGGCCGCGCCAACTAATCGATGCACAAACAGGCGATACACCGGTCCTATCCGGTGCAAACCAACCCTTTCAAATCTGAGTTAAGAACCCGTTAACATTTGCGAGTCATAGAGAAGGGGTTGTGTCAGCAAGGGTAGTGAATCGATGGCCGACTGGATCATTCTGGCCGCAATCAGCCTGGTTTCGGCCAGTTTTGCGGTGCGTTGGCTGTCGCCGCGCCAACAGAACTCGCGCGCAAGCTTTGATCTGTGCTGTGCTGGCTCTTTGTCGGATGCTGTGTTCCTGTTCGATGGCGACCGCCTGATCGGACATTCTGACATCGCGCTCAACGGGTTTGAATCGGTGAACAACTGGGCCGATCTCAAACGTTTGCTGCAGCGCGATTTCCCGGCCTTTCCCGAACGGCCCGAGATGGTCCGCGCCAATCGCAGTCTGGTCGTGTCAGCCATCGATTGCACCGTGGACCGTGAGGTTCAGTGCGATTGGATTGACGGCATCATCCGTGTCGAACTGCGAGACCTGGCCAGCGACGCGCCCGCGATACGCCGGGATGTGAACGATCCCATCCGGCTGGCCATGGATCAGGCCCCCTACCCGGTCTGGCTATTGGATGCGACCAACAGGGTCAGCTGGTGCAACGCGGCCTATGTTGCGCTGGTGCGCAAAGTCGGTGGCCCTGATGCGGACCTGACCGAGCCGCTGTTTCCTTCGCTGGCGAATGAGGCGCAACTAAGTCGCAAGTCCCGCGTCTCAGTCACCGTTAAGAACAGCAATGCCAAGCTCTGGTTTGATCTCACTCGCGTTATTCGTGACGAGGGGCAGCTCTGTTATGCGGTCGATATCAACGCGATTGTCGAAGCCGAGACGGCCCAGCGCAAGTTTGTGCAGACCATGACCAAGACCTTTGCCCAGCTGTCGATCGGGCTGGCCATCTTTGACCGCAACCGCCAGCTGGCCCTTTTCAATCCGGCGCTGATCGACCTGACCACTCTCCCCCCCGATTTCCTGAGCTGCCGCCCCAGCCTGTCCAGCTTTTTCGACCGCTTGCGTGATCAGCACATGATGCCCGAACCCAAGAACTACGGCGGCTGGCGGCGGCAGATGAACGACCTGATCGAAGCGGCCCAGGACGGAAATTATCAGGAAACATGGTCTCTGCCCTCAGGGTCGGTCTATTCCGTCAGTGGGCGCCCGCACCCTGATGGTGCAGTTGCCTTTCTGTTCGAGGACATTACCGCCGAAATTACCCTAACCCGGCGGTTTCGGTCGGAAATGGACCTAATGCAATCCATTCTCGACAAGCTCGCCGACGCCATTGCGGTTTTTGCGGATGACGGAACACTTGCATTCACCAACTACGCCTATCAGCAGCTGTGGGGCGACAGCGATGAGGTCGGGTTTGCCTCTGCTACCGTGCTTGAGGTGACGCGCCAATGGCAGGAGCGTTGTGCAGCCACACCTGTTCTGGGCGAAATCCGGGATTTCGTGAACACGCGGGATAACCGCACCGAATGGTCCGCTGAGCTTACGCTGAAAAACGGCGGTGTCATGAGCTGCACCATCAATCCGATGCAGAATGGCGCAACGATTGTGCGATTCAGCGCTGCAGACCTCATGGAATACCCTGTCGTGTTGGAGAAAATCAGCGCCTGAACCGGGTTGCAGCCAACCGGGTGCGCGTTCATTGTGGCGCCATGATTGCGCCGTTGAAACTGACTCTGAAATCCCCGCAGGAAACTGCCACCTTTGCCGCCCGGCTGGGTGCCAGACTGTGCGCGGGCGATATTATTCTGCTCGAGGGGGCAATCGGCAGCGGCAAAACCCATTTCGCGCGGGCTTTGGTGCAATCCGTTCTGATCGTACCCGAGGATGTCCCCTCGCCAACATTTACTCTTGTTCAGGTTTACGACACCCGCATTGGTGAGGTCTGGCATTCCGATCTCTATCGCCTTTCCGCCGTTGAAGAGATCGAAGAACTGGGGTTGATCGAGGCTTTTGACACGAGCATCTGCCTGGTCGAATGGCCCGATAAACTGGGCCCGCTGAGTCCATCGACCGCGTTGCTGATCCGGTTCACCGCTGACCCTGACGATCAGGACACGCGGCATTTGGAGCTGCGCTGGTCCGACCCGAAATGGGCCGCCACACTGGAGGGGATCGCATGACCAACCGTGCAGTACTGGCCGAAGCCCTCATCGCAGGAACACCGTGGAAGGGCGCGCAACACACACTGCTGGCCGGAGATGCCTCAAACCGCCGTTACGAGCGGCTGACCGATCTTTCCACCGGTCGCACCGCGGTTTTGATGGATGCGCCGCCGGAAAAAGGCGAAGCGATAGAACCGTTTGTCCGTATGGCGAAATACCTGCGTTCCATCGGACTGAGCGCGCCTGATATCTATGCCGAGGACAGCGAATACGGATTTCTGCTGCTCGAAGATCTGGGCGATGCGCTTTTTGCCCGCGTCCTGCGTGATGATCCGTCACTGGAACGCACGCTCTATGATGCTGCAACCGACGTGCTAGTTCACTTGCACGCGGCACCGACCTTGATGCTGGACAGTTATGACCCGGCCATGATGGCCGAGTTTGCGGCGTTGTCTTTTACCAAATATGCCCAAGGTATCCTGGGATCACATGATACCGAGGCCCGCGCCCGGTTCGAGCAGCGCTTTGCCGATATCCTGCACAGCGAAACCGGCGGCGCACGGGTTGTGGTGCAGCGCGACTATCACGCCGAAAATCTGATCTGGCTGCCCGAACGTGAAGGGCTTGCACGGGTCGGGCTGCTGGATTTCCAGAGCGCGATGCTGGGGCATCCGGCCTATGATCTGATGTCGCTGCTGCAGGATGTGCGCCGGGATGTACCTGCCGGGATCGAAATGCGGATGATTGACCGCTACATTGGTGCAACCGGTGTCGACGGGCACGATTTTCGCACCGCCTACGCGGTTCTGGGTGCGCAGCGAAACCTGCGCATTCTGGGCGGGTTTGCCCGGCTGGCGATCGATTATGGCAAACCGCACTATGTTGACCTGATCCCCGCTGCCTGGTCCCATCTGATGCGTGATCTGGAACACCCGGCATTGGTGACGGTATCCGATCTGCTGCGCAGCGCCCTGCCTGAACCCAGCCCCGAGAATCTGGCAAGGCTGAGGGCGCAATGATCAACACACCACAGGCCGCGATGCTGTTTGCCGCCGGTTTCGGCACCCGTATGGGAGAATTGACCAAAGACCGTCCCAAACCGCTGATTGAGGTTGCGGGGCGGCCCTTGATCGATCATGCGCTTGATCTGGTTGACGCGATGCGCCCTCTGAGAGTCGTGGCCAACCTGCACTACCGGGCGGATCAGCTTGCTGAGTATCTGTCCCCGAAGGATGTTCTGCTATCCCGCGAAGAACCTCGGATACTGGAAACCGGCGGCGGCTTGCGAGCGGCGCTGCCGCTGCTGGGGCCGGGACCGGTCTTTACCCTCAACAGCGATGCGATCTGGGCAGGCCCCAACGCGTTGCAGCTGCTACGAAACCATTGGGATCCCGACAAGATGGATGCGCTGCTGATGTGCATTCCTTCGGCCCGAACGATCGGCCATAGTGGCACGGGTGATTTCAGGCAGGACGATTCTGGCCGGATCATCAGGGGCGGTGATCTGATCTATGGTGGCGCGCAAGTCCTTAAAACCGATGGCCTTTACGATATCGCTGAGGATGTGTTTTCACTGAACCTGCTATGGGACCGGATGATGAATGCGCGGCGCCTGTATGCGCTGGTCTATCCCGGTCACTGGTGCGACGTGGGCCGCCCCGAGGGAATCGCGCTTGCCGAAGGTCTGATCGCCGATGTTTGAACCCGGCCGCCTGCCCCGGGTGTTCGCCGCTCCACCGGGTGCGGACTTTCCCCGCGTTCTGGTGGAGGGACTGCGCAAACGTGCGGCAGGACATCCGCCCGAGGCTCTGGCGCGGGTTCAACTGGTGGTCAACACCCGGCGCATGGCGCGCCGGGTGCGCGAGCTGTTCGATCAGGGCCCGCCTTCCCTGCTGCCCCGGCTGTCTCTGGTCACCGACTTGGGCGAAAGCGCTGATCTGATGCAGATTCCGCCCGCGATTCCGCCCCTGCGCAGACGGCTGGAGCTGACCCAGCTGATTGCCAAGCTATTGGACCAGCAACCGGATCTGGCCGCGCGGTCCTCTCTGTTCGATTTGTCCGACAGCCTGGCCGCCTTGATTGACGAGATGCAGGGCGAAGGTGTTTCACCCGACACAATCCGCAATCTGGATGTCAGCGACCTATCCGGCCACTGGGCGCGGGCGCAGGCCTTTATCGGGATAGCAGAGCATTTCATGCAGTCGGGCCCGGACGCGATGGATGCGCAGGCCCGGCAGCGTCGCGTGGTCGAGAACCTGATCGCGCGCTGGCAAGAGGCCCCGCCAAAACAGCCGATCATTCTGGCCGGGTCCACCGGGTCACGCGGCACAACGATGATGTTGATGCAGGCAATTGCGCGCCTGCCGCAAGGGGC
>JAUHYC010000047.1 GCA_030426685.1 Alphaproteobacteria bacterium | reverse complement strand
GCAGGCCAAGCCCGGTAAAGGCGAGGTTGGTCGGATTCACCTCGGTCCGGACCTCGAAATAGGGGCCATAATTGGTCTCGCGGACATAGCCGAACAGGTCGGCCACTTTTAGCAGTGATTCCGGTTCGGTCGGACCGCCCGTCAGCTTGGCAAAGCCGTATTCGGCGACGGCGGCCAGCCAGTTGCGTTTGGCGATGGGGTTGGTGTGAACCTGTCCCCAGTTGCCGCTGGGCGCGTCGATGCCGCGTTCCCATGTGGTGATGCCAGGGGCGACCCGCCCGAACCCGGTGCGGCGTTCGCCATCGTAGGTATGCGCGGCCAGCCAGTCTGTGGGGAAAATTACGGTCTTGTCTTCGGGTTGGAATGTGACCTGCAGATCGCCATTCGTCACGGCCACCGCGCTGATCGTGAGATCGGCGGGGATGTCGCCGATGGTGATCAGTCGCTGGCCGTTGCCCGGCGCGCGGGTCTCGGGATCCAGAGCATTGTCGCGCAGCCAGATGGCGTGAAAGCGCGAGCGGGTGTTGTCGGCGAATTCAACGGTGACCAGAGATGGATCAAAGGTGGCGGTGCGCAGCATGGGGTCTCTCCTCTTCGGCGCGGGCTTTGCTTGAGGGGATACGCGCTTTGTGGCATTACCACAATTAATCCTTATTGTGACTTAGGCTTAGAAAAAATATGGCTAGAAAAAAGGTCGGCCTACCCCCTCTGGATTGGCTGCGCGTGTTCGAGGCGGCCGGTCGGCTCGGGGGTTTTTCCGCCGCCGCGCGAGAGTTCGGCCTGACGCAGGCGGCGGTCAGCCAACGGATCGGCAATCTTGAGGCATGGCTGGGCCGCTCACTGTTCGTGCGAGAGGCCCGCGGCGTGTCACTGACCATCGAGGGCGAAAGCTATCTGCCCTTGGTGCAGGACAGTTTACAGGCGCTGGAACGCAATACCGAAGACCTGTTCGGCAAGTCCCCGCGCGAGTTGCGGGTGGCCGGGCTGTCATCCCATATCCACGCGCTGGTCCTGCCTGCTCTGCCCGCGTTTCTTGGGATGCGGCCCAAAGTGCGGGTGATGACCGATTCCATGGCGCGCCGGTCCTCGCTGGAGGAAGAGCGCACATGGCTGCAAATCCGCTATGGGCGCGGCCTATGGCCCGGGCGCAAGGCCGAGCTGATTGCGCCCGAGGTGCTGGCACCCATGTCGGCTCCGGGGGTCTCTTGGGGGGCACCGGTGATAGACCTGCGCGGCGAACGCCCCGGTTGGCAGGATTGGGCGCAGATTGCGGAAATCGAGGAACTGCCTCAGGGCCGGATCAGCTTTGATTCCGTTGGCCACGCCATCACCGCAGCGCGGCAGGGGATGGGAATCGTCTTGGGCTCGGTGCCCCTGGCAACCGGTAATTTGCAAAGCGGACGGTTGTGCAGGCTGGATCTGCCCGAACTGAAAACCAAAGACGGGTACTGGCTGACTTGGCCCGAAGATCGGGTGCGGTCGAAACGGCAGCGCGCCTTGATCGATGACTTCCTGCAGGCCTTGCGCAGCGCGGCCTGATCAGAAGTCGATGGCAATGCCCTTTTTCTCCCAATCGCCATAACGCGCCGGGTCGGGGCCGTCACGCCCGCCCAGCTCCCTGGGTCGCGCCTTGGCTTCGGCCTCGGCTTTCTTGCGACGTTCCTCGGCTTCGGCCAGCGCGCGCTGGGCGGCGGGGGGCAGGTCTTTGCGCTCATCGCTCATGAGATCGGGTTCCTTTCCGTTCAGGGCCTTGATATACGCCCTCGTCCGCCCAAGGCAATGCGGGCAAAGGTCACGAGAGGCACTCAGCATCATGTCAAATTCCGCCACCGCCGCGCGCCGCAGTGCAATCTATCTGCTGGATCAGATATTGGGCGAGGGGCGGCTGTTGCCCGAATGTCTTGCCGCAGGCGCGCTGGATCGTTCGCCCTCCGATGATCGTGCACGTGCACAGCGGCTGACAGTTGAGACCCTGCGCGGGCTGGAACGCGCTGATCGCCTGCTGGCGGATCATCTGCGGCAGACGCCTGCGTTAACGGTTCACAATGCACTCCGGCTGGGCACGGTTGAGCTGTGTCAGGGCGAAGCCGCGCATGGGGTGGTCAATTCGATGGTCGAGATCGTGGGCCGTTCCCGCAAGCACGGGCGGCTCAAGGGGCTGGTGAACGCGGTTCTGCGCAAGATCGCCGCTGACGGGCCCGACGCCTGGCCGAAAATGCGCGTGCCCCGCCTGCCGGATTGGTTGCGCGAACCGCTGATCATGGCGTGGGGCGCGGACGCTGTGAAGGGCATGGAACAGGCCCATTTCAATGGTGCACCTTTGGATGTGACCATGAAACCCGGCGCCGAGGCCCCGAGTGGAGAGGCCCTGCCCACCGGTTCGGTCCGTTTGCAGAGCGCCGGCCAAGTGTCGACCCTGCCCGGCTATAAGGCCGGAAATTGGTGGGTTCAGGACGCGGCGGCGGCCCTTCCCGTACAGTTGCTGGCACCGAAGGCCGGAGAGAAGATTTTGGACCTCTGCGCCGCTCCGGGTGGCAAGACGTTGCAATTGGCCGCGGCCGGGGCGGATGTCACTGCGCTGGATATCTCTGAGGTGCGGCTCAAGCGGGTGCGGGAGAATCTGGATCGGACCGGGCTGCAGGCCGAGGTGATCACGGGTGATGCGCTGGAACATCAGGGCGAATATGATGCGATCCTGCTGGACGCGCCTTGTTCCGCCACGGGCACCATTCGTCGCCACCCGGATCTGCCCTTTGCCAAGGATGGCTCGGAATTCGGCGGGCTGATCGAACTGCAGGCGCGGATGCTGGCCCATGCGTGGACCTTGCTGAAACCCGGCGGGCGGCTGGTCTATTGCACCTGCTCGCTGCTGCCGGACGAGGGCGAGGTGCAGATCGAAGAAGCATTGGATCAGTACCCTGATATGCAGGTCGACCGCGCCGTGCTTGATGTTGCCGGCGTGGAAACAAGCTGGATCACCGAAGAGGGCGGGCTGCGTCTGCGCCCCGATTACTGGCCGGAGCGGGGCGGAATGGACGGGTTCTATATGGCCTGCCTCAACAAATCCGCCTGAGGCGACGCTTTTCGATGACTTGACGAACAGACCGGTCTATCGTGTGGTCAAGCGCCCGCAGAGCGCAAGGGGCAGAGTCGCAAGCGTCATGTCAAACTCGGACACAATGGCCAATCGCTGGATGCGGTTTCAGAACCGTCTTTACGCGCGCCTGAGTCAAAGGCGCAGGGCGGTGGCGGAATTCGCCGGGCAGCCCGAGCCGCGCACGGTCGGGTCTTTTGCCCGCGGGCGGCAGTTGGTGGCCGGGAATCTGCTGTTCGCGGGCTATCTGGTCGAAGCGGACGATACCGAACTTTGGGACGTGGTCGCGCCCAGCCCGGATTTCGACGAAGAGCGCCACGGGTTTGCCTGGCTGGACGACCTAGCTGCTGTGGGTGATATCCGCGCACGCGAAAAGGCGCAGCGCTGGGTCTGGGGCTGGATCGATGCGCATGGCCGGGGGCAGGGGCCGGGCTGGGCGCCTGATCTGACCGGTCGGCGGGTGATGCGCTGGATCAACCATGCTCAATTTCTGCTGCGCGGAGTCGATGAGGCGCAAAGCAAGGCGTTTTTCCGGTCGTTGGCACAACAGGCGTGGTTTCTATCCAAGCGCTGGACCGCGGCGACGCCGGGCCTGCCACGGTTTGAGGCGCTGGCCGGTCTGGTGCAGGCCGGTTTGGCGCTGGAGGGGTTGGAACAGTTGGCCGATCCCGCCCTGCGCGCTCTGGCGCGGGAATGCGACCGTCAGATCGATGCCGAAGGTGGTATTCCCACCCGCAACCCCGAAGAGTTGCTCGAGGTCTTTACCTTGCTGGCCTGGACCTCTGCCGCGCTGAGCCAGGTCGGGCGGGGCACTCCGGGTGCACAAACCGATGCAATCAAGCGCATTGCGCCGACGTTGCGCAATCTACGCCATGCGGATGGGGCGCTGGCCCGGTTCCACGGAGGCGGGCGTGGGCTTGAGGGGCGGTTGGATCAGGCCTTGGCGCAGAGCGGGGTCAAGCCACAACAGCATTCGGATCTGTCGATGGGCTATGCCCGTCTGGCTGCGTCGAGGACAACGGTTCTGGTGGATGCCAGCGCGCCACCCAGGGGGGCAGCGTCGTATAACGCCCATGCGTCCACCCTTGCGTTCGAACTGACTTCGGGCCGTCGTCCGCTGATCGTGAATTGCGGATCGGGCGGCAGTTTCGGGCAGGACTGGCGCCGGGCTGGGCGGGCAACGCCGTCGCATTCGACCTTATGTGTCGACGGGTATTCCAGCGCCCGGCTTGCCGCCCCGGTCAAAGGTTCTGCGCATGAGGCCCTAGTGGATGGCCCTCAGGACGTGCCTGTGGATTTCGAAGATGCCTTCGAGGGCACCCGTTTCATGGTCGGCCATGACGGCTATGCCAAAGTTTTCGGCCTGACCCATGCCCGCACGCTCGAGCTGCGCTTTGACGGGCGCGAGCTGGAGGGCGAGGATATTCTGCTGACCGCCACCGACAAGGCGAAGCGGCAATTCGACAAGGCGATGGACGCGGCAAACCTCAAGGGCATCGCCTTTGACATCCGCTTTCATCTGCATCCGGACGTGGATGCAGCCCTTGATCTGGGTGGCGCAGCGGTGTCGATGGCGCTCAAGAGCGGTGAGATCTGGGTATTCCGCCATGACGGCGTCGGAAAGTTGTCAGTCGAACCAAGCGTTTATCTGGAAAAAGGTCGCTTGAAGCCACGCGCGACAAAACAGATCGTTCTATCTGGGCGCGCAATGGAGTATGCGACGCGCATCCGGTGGACGCTGAGTAAGGCTCAGGATACAGCCTATGCCGTGCGCGACACGCACCGGGACGAGCCCGTTTTCGACTGACGCCAAAAGGACCTTTGGACCCATGACCGACTTTCACCCCGTGCGCCGCGCGTTGCTTTCCGTTTCCGACAAGACCGGGCTGATCGAGCTGGGCAAGGCGCTGGCCGACCGCGGGGTTGAGTTGCTGTCGACTGGCGGCACGGCCAAAGCCCTGCGTGACGCGGGGCTTGAGGTCAAGGATGTCAGTGAGGTCACCGGCTTCCCCGAGATGATGGATGGCCGTGTGAAAACGTTGCATCCGATGGTGCATGGCGGCCTGCTGGCCCTGCGGGATAATGACACCCACGTCGCCGCGATGGAAGAACACGGCATCGGCGCGATCGACCTGCTGGTGGTGAACCTCTATCCGTTTGAGGCGACCGTGGCCAAAGGCGCGGGCTATGACGAGTGCATCGAGAATATCGATATCGGTGGCCCTGCGATGATCCGCGCGGCGGCCAAGAACCATGCATTCGTCAACGTTGTTGTTGATGTCGAGGATTACTCGTCACTGCTGGATCAGCTGGACGAGAATTACGGCAAGACCGCGCTGGGTTTCCGTCAGTGGCTGGCGCAAAAGGCCTATGCCCGCACGGCCGCTTATGACAGCGCCGTGTCGAACTGGATGGCCGGTGCGTTGCAGCTTGAGGCCCCGAAACGCTGTGCCTTTGCCGGTGAGTTGAAACAGACCCTGCGGTATGGTGAAAACAGCCACCAGCAGGCGGCATTTTACGTGGATGGCTCGGGCCGTCCCGGTGTTGCGACCGCCGTTCAGCATCAGGGCAAAGAGCTTAGCTACAACAACATCAACGACACCGATGCGGCGTTTGAGCTGGTGGCTGAATTCGACCCGCGCGACAGTGCTGCCTGCGCCATCATCAAGCACGCCAACCCCTGCGGTGTTGCCACGGGCGCGACGTTGACCGAGGCTTACAAGGCTGCATTCGATTGTGATCGAACGTCGGCCTTTGGGGGGATTGTGGCGCTGAACAGACCATTGGATCTGGAAACCGCGCAGGAGATCACCGGCATCTTCACCGAGGTTGCGATTGCCCCCGGTGCGACAGATGAAGCCAAGGCAGTCTTTGCCGCCAAGAAAAACCTGCGCCTGCTGACGACCGAGGCGCTGCCGGATGTGCGTGCCGGGGGCAAGACGGTGCGTCAGGTGGCCGGTGGCCTGCTGGTGCAGGACAAGGATAACGGGTTCATCGACATGGATGATCTGAAAGTGGTCACCAAGGTTGCTCCGACGCCGGAACAGATGCGTGACCTTCTGTTCGCGTGGAAAGTGGCGAAACACGTCAAGTCCAACGCCATCGTCTACGTCAAGGATGGCGCGACCGTTGGCGTCGGTGCAGGTCAGATGAGCCGCGTCGATTCAGCGCTGATTGCTGCCAAAAAGGCTGAACGCATGGCGGATGTGCTGGGCCTGTCGCAACCGCTGACCATCGGCTCGGCTGTTGCGTCGGATGCGTTCTTTCCGTTCCCCGACGGTCTGATGGAGGCCGCCGAGGCCGGGGCAACCTGCGTCATCCAGCCCGGTGGCTCGATGCGCGACGACGAAGTGATCGCTGCCGCTGACGAGGCCGGTCTGGCCATGGTCTTCACCGGCATGCGGCATTTCCGTCACTGATGCGTTATCCGTTGCTGCTCTGGGCCGGTCTGGCGGCGTTTCTGATCGATCAGCTGAGCAAGTATCTGGTCGTTCACATCCTGCGCGTGCAGCAGGGTGCAATCGACGTGCTGCCACCGCTGCTGGTGTTCAAATACGGAGAGAATCGCGGCATCAATTTCGGCCTGTTCCAGGGCGACAGTGATGCGGCACGCTGGGTGCTGATCGGCGTTTCCCTGGCCATATGTGTCGGAGTGCTGATCTGGCTTGCCCGGACGGCGCCCACGAAACTCATGCTGTTCTGTGGCGGGATTCTGATCGGCGGGGCGCTGGGGAATGTCGTGGACCGGCTGCTTTACGGCTATGTTCTGGATTTTCTGAACATGTCCTGCTGCGGCATCAACAATCCGTTTGTGTTCAATCTGGCGGATGTGTTCATATTTGCAGGCGCTTTGGGTCTGGTGCTGTTTGACGGTAAAAAGCCCTCGTGACGCGCCCGGTGATATGCGATAAAAGCGCCTGAAACTGGCTGGAGACACCGATGCGTATGCCACGCGCCATTCTTGTTCTGACGCTCGCTGCTTCTGTAGCGGGCTGTTCCGATATTGGTTTGCGCAATCTGGAACCGCCGGGGCAAGGGCCGGACGAATTCTCGGTCCTGCCGGTCAAACCGCTGACCCAGCCCAAAGACTACGCGTTTCTACCCGCCCCGACGCCGGGCGGGGAAAACCTGACCGACCCCAACCCCAAAGCTGATGCGGTTGTGGCGCTGGGTGGCAGCGAAGCTGCGATGAACCCCAACACCGCCATTCCCGCCAATGATGCAGCGCTGGTCACGGCCTCAAGCCGGTATGGCGTACCCGCCAACACGCGGCAGGTAACAGCCGAGGAAGACGCGGCCTTCCGCAAGCGCCGGGGCCGCTGGACCCGTTTGCGCCTGTTCCCGGTCGATCGCTACGCGCAGGTCTACGAGAGAGAGGCGATCCAGGCGAACAACGCAATCGAAGCGGCACGTCAACGCGGGATCGAAACGCCGTCGGCCCCGCCGGAGTGATGAATATTTCTTAACTTTCCGTCATTGGCCTTGAACCCGCGCGGTGCCACCGTAGTTTGAACAGCAGCAAACGAAACGGAGGATGCCCCATGGTTCGGGCCCTGGCATTGTCGGCCGCCTTGTTCGCCGCCACCCCCCTGCTTGCCAAAGAAGGGCACGAGGCGGTGACCACATTCACGCTGGATAACGGCATGGATGTCGTGGTGGTCGAAGATCACCGCGCGCCGGTTGTGCAGCATATGGTCTGGTACCGGGCCGGCTCCGCCGATGAGCCAATCGGTTCATCCGGTGTGGCGCATTTCCTTGAACACCTGCTGTTCAAGGCCACAGACACAATGAAGGCGGGTGAGTTGTCGGCCACCGTTGCGGCCAATGGCGGCAATGACAACGCCTTTACCTCGTATGACTACACCGCCTATTTTCAGCGCGTCGCCGCCGACCGTCTGGAACTGATGATGCGGATGGAGGCGGACCGGATGCGCAATATCCGCCTGACCGAGACTGACATTGCGACCGAACGCGATGTGATCCTCGAGGAACGCAACCAGCGCACCGAAAACAACCCCCGCGCCCTGTTTGGCGAGCAGATGAATGCCGCGCAATATCTCAACCACCGCTACGGTGTGCCGATCATCGGCTGGAAACATGAGATGGAGACGCTGGATATGGCGGATGCTCTGTCCTTCTACCAAATCCACTACTCGCCCAATAATGCCATTCTCGTGGTCACCGGCGATGTCGATCCGGATGAGGTCAAGGCCTTGGCGGAACAGTATTACGGCGTGATCCCGGCCAATCCTGACCTGCCCGAGCGTGTGCGTTCGCAAGAGCCGCCCCAAACCGCCGAGCGCCGCCTGACTTTCAAGGACGCCCGAGTGGCTCAGCCCTATGTCCAGCGCAGCTATCTTGCACCTGAACGGGACCCAGGCGCGCAGGAAAAAGCCGCGGCGCTGTTTTTGCTGGCAGAGCTGCTTGGGGGCAGCACAACTTCGTATCTGAACGAAAAACTTCAGTTCGAGCAGCAGAAGGTCGTCTATACCGGTGCCTTCTATCGGGGTGTTTCGCTGGATGATACGACGTTTGACATGATCGTGGTGCCTGCCGAAGGGGTCTCGTTGCAGGAGGCCGAGGATGCGATGGATCAGGCGGTTGCCGACTTTATCGCCGAAGGTGTGAACGAAGAGGATCTGGACCGCATCAAGATGCAACTGCGCGCCGCACAGACCTATGCGCGTGACAATGTGGACGGGATCGGGAACCGCTATGGCCGTGCCCTGACCAGCGGCCTGACCGTCGCGGATGTACAGGCCTGGCCGGACATCCTGCAGGCCGTCACCGGCGCGGAAATCATCGCTGCGGCCCGCGAGGTGCTGCAACCCGAAACATCCGTGACCGGCTGGCTGATGCGCGACGATGAGGTGACGCAATGAAACGGATTTTCTCAACGCTGATCGCGCTGATCGTCGCTCTGCCCGCCTGGGCCGAGATCGACATCAAAGAGGTCACCTCTCCCGGCGGCATCACCGCATGGCTGGTTGAGGATCACTCGATCCCCTTCACGGCACTGGAACTGCGCTTTCGCGGCGGTACCTCGCTGGATGATCCGGAGGCGCGCGGTGCGGTGTATCTGATGAGCGGTCTGATCGAGGAGGGCGCGGGCGACATGGATGCCCGCACCTATGCGCGCGAGCTTGAGGCGTTGGCCGCGTCATTCAGCTATCGCGCCACGGACGATACCGTCTCGATCTCGGCGCAGTTTCTAAGCGAAAACCGCGATGAGGTGATCGATCTGTTGCGGACAACCATTCATGAGCCGCGCTTCGACCAGGACGCAATCGACCGGGTGCGTGCGCAGGTGGTTTCCGGCCTGAAATCCGACCAGACCGATCCGAACGATATCGCCGGGCGCCACTTTGCCAAAATGACCTATGGCGATCACCCCTACGCAACTGACGGCAAAGGCACCATCGAAAGCGTGTCGACTCTGACCCGCGACGATATCGTGGCCGCCTATGACAATGTCTTTGCAAAGGATCGGCTATATGTCGGGGCTGTTGGCGACATCACAGCAGAAGAGCTCGGCGCATTGCTGGACACTTTGCTGGCCGATCTGCCAGCGACAGGAAAGCCGATCCCGAAAAAGGCAGACGTGACCATCGAGGGCGGCGTCAGCGTGGTGGAATTTGACACGCCGCAGTCGGTTGCCCTGTTCGGACAACGGGGCATTGATCGCGACGATCCTGATTTCTTTGCCGCATATATTCTGAACCACATTATCGGTGGCGGCGGGTTTGAGAGCCGCCTGATGCAAGAAGTGCGCGAAAAGCGGGGTCTGACCTACGGGGTCGGGACATACCTGGTGCCCAAGGACCTGGCCTCGGTCTATCTGGGGTCCGTGTCCTCGGCCAATGACCGCATCGCTGACGCGGTCGAAGTGATCCGCGATGAATGGGCGCGTGCCGCAACCGAAGGTGTGACGCAAAAGGAATTGGATGATGCCAAAACCTATTTGACCGGGGCTTATCCGCTGCGGTTTGACGGGAATGGTCAGATCGCCGGGATCATGGTGGGAATGCAGATGGAAGGCCTGCCGATCGACTATATCGCCACCCGCAATGACAAGGTGAACGCAGAGACACTGGAAGACGTGAACCGGGTTGCTGCCGAATTGCTCGACCCGGATGGTTTGCACTTTACTGTCGTTGGCAAGCCGGTCGGCCTCGAAACAACGAACTGAACTGAAAGGGGTGAGCTGCTACTCACCCCTTTTTCATGCTACGCAGCATGTCTCCCATCATCTGGCCGAACTTGCCTGAGCCGCGCTGATAAAGTGCCCCGTCAACGGCCAGTACCGTTCCGCTGATATAGCTGGCCATGTCCGAGCTAAGGAACAGGCAGGCATTGGCCACGTCCTGCGGCTGGCCCCAGCGGCCTAGCGGTACGTCGCGGCGCAGCGCCTCCCCGGCATCGGGGGTTGGGGCCAGGCGCTTGGCACCCTCAGTCCCTTCGATGAAGCCCGGCACGACCGAGTTCACGCGGATGCCTTCGACACCCCATTCCATCGACAGCGTCCGAGTAATCTGATCCACCCCCGCCTTGGCGGCGCAGACATGAGCCTGTCCTTCGTAGGGAAGGTAGGACTGCGGAGCAGAGATATTGATGATGCTGGCTCCGGGGCGTTTGAGAAAGGGGTATGCCCCTTTCATCACGTGGATCGTGCCCATCAGGTCGATGTCGATCACGGTCTTGAAGGCATTGATCGACATCTCGGCAGCCAGTGCGGGGAAATTGCCCGCGGCTCCTGACACCAGCACGTCGAAATCGCCGAATGCATCGTGGAACTGTTTGAGGCCCTCGGCGACCGCGTCCGGGTCGCGCACGTCAAAGGCCACACCGATGGCATCGGCTGCACCAGCTGCCTTCAACGCGGCCACGGTGTCATCGACCTTTTCCTGTGATCGGCTTGCGACCGCCAGTTTGGCACCCGAGGCCGCAAAGGCCTCGGCAATGCCCCGGTTGATTCCGCTGGTACCGCCGATGACGATGACGGTTTGTCCTGAAAAGTCCATATGGGCCTCCCTAAAGCGGGAGCCCTACTCGCCGTAGGGCACCCAGATGTTTTTCACTTCGGTCGCAGCCTGAAGGAAGCGGCGCGATTGGTCCACGCCCCATTCAAATGCCGTCGCGTTATTCACCCAGGTCCGCTTCAGGTTCCCGGCCGAGACGGCCTCGATCTCTTTCGACAAGTCGGTGGACGAAAAGGACCAGACCGCATCCACATTCAGGTGCGAGGCCAGCGGCTTCGCAAGCTCCGCGTGGCTACCGGTCAGGATGTTGACTACACCGGCAGGCACGTCTGAGGTTTCGAGGATTTGATAGAAATCGGTCGCTGCCAGCGGGTAGGGTTCTGAGGCCACCAGTACTGTCCGGTTGCCCATTGCAATCGCTGGCGCCATCGCAGACACAAGACCCAGCAGCGGTGCCTCATCCGCGCACAGCGCCCCGATGACGCCCACCGGTTCTTTCATCGCAATCGCCACGCCGCGGATCGGAACGCCGTGCACCTGACCGTCATACTTGTCGGCCCAGGCGGCTGCGGTGAACAGGCGCTGGATTGAGGCTTCGACCTCTTTCGCGCCATCCTTTTTGCCGGTCATCGCGTCGATACGTGCTGCAAACTCACCGGCACGGGCCGAGAGGTTCTCGCCGATGTAATACAGAATTTGCGCTCGCAGATGGCCGGTGGTCTTGGACCAGACCTTGGCACCCGCTGCAGCCTCGACCGCGTTGCGCACGTCCTTGCGGTTGGCAAGGCCCACATGGCCCAGCAGGCCGGACTTGCCCCAAACCGGTTTCGAATAACCGCCATCAGGACGTGCCTGCTTGCCACCGACATACATTTTGGCGGTACGATCGATGGGATCGACCGGAGTACCTTCGCCCATCACCGCTTCGACCTTCGTCAGCGGTTTAGCCTTACCCTTGGGCTTGGTGTAGGCCGCCAAACCTTCCCAGCCGCCTTCACGGCCAAAGCCGCTTTCGCGCACACCACCGAAGCCAGCGGCGGCGTCGAACAGGTTGGTGGCGTTCACCCACACCACGCCCGCAACCAGCTTGGGCGCGATGTCCAGTGCGAGGTTCACATTCTCGGTCCAGACCGTTGCAGCCAATCCGTAACGGGTGTTGTTTGCTAGTTCGACTGCCTCTTCCGGGGTGCGGAAACTCGAAGATACTAGAACCGGGCCAAATATTTCTTCTTGCATCAGCGGATCGGAGGTTTCGAGCCCTGAGATCAAAGTTGGTGGGTAGTAGCAGCCATTTGAGGGCAGCTCACAGGCCGCCTGATGCACGTGACCCGCAGTGTTGCTCTCGACCATTCCTTTAATGGTCTGCAACTGAACCGGGTCCACAACCGCGCCCACATCGATGCACTTGTCCAGCGGATTACCAATGCGCAGATTGTCCATTCGCGCGCGCAGCTTGTCGTGGAAGCGATCAGCGATGCCCTCTTGTACCAGCAAACGCGAGCCCGCACAGCAGACCTGACCCTGATTGAACCAGATGGCGTCGACGAGCCCTTCGATGGCAGAGTCGATATCAGCATCGTCAAAGACGACATAGGCGGACTTACCGCCCAGCTCCAAGGTCAGTTCCTTGCTCGAACCAGCCGTCGCCTCGCGGATACGCCGCCCCACAACGGTCGAGCCGGTAAAGGCGATCTTGTCCACATCCGCGTTCACGATCATCTCGCCCACCGCACCGTCGCCGGTCACGATGTTGACCACGCCCTTGGGCAGACCGGCCTGCGAGCAGATATCGGCAAACAGCAGCGCGGTCAGTGAGGTATACTCGGCCGGTTTCAGAACCACCGTGTTGCCCATCGCAATCGCAGGCGCGATCTTCCATGCCAGCATCAGCAGCGGGAAGTTCCACGGGATGATCTGGCCGCATACACCCAAGGCTTGTGCGTCGGGCAGCTCGCTTTCCATCAACTGCGCCATGCCCGCGTGGTAATAGAAATGCCGCTGTGCCAGCGGGATGTCGATATCGCGCGATTCCCGGATCGGTTTGCCGTTGTCGAGGCTTTCCAGCACCGCAAACAAACGCGAATGCTTCTGCAGCAGCCGCGCGATGGCATAGAGATACCGAGCACGACCGGCACCGCCCAGCTTTTCCCATTTGGGTTGCGCTTTGCGGGCAGCGCTCACAGCGGCATCCACATCGGCCTGTTTGGCTTGTGTCAGCTTGGCCAGAACCTCTCCGGTCGCCGGGTTGCGGCTGTCGAACCCTTTACCGGGTTTGGTGAATGCGCCATCAATGTAGTGACCGAACTTGTCACCCTGATCGACCAGCCAGGCCAGAGCCTCGGCAGCGCTCTCGGGGGCAGGGCCGTAATCCATGGTCTCAAAAATCTCTTTGACTGTCATTGTTCTTTCCTCAGCCCATGGAGTGACGGTAGCCGGCAGAGTATGCGCCGGTGACATAATGTTCCAACTGCCGTTCGATATCTCCCAGCAGCGACGAGGCGCCAAAGCGGAACAGGTCCGGTTCCAGCCAACGGTCACCCAGTTCGTCCTTGATCAGTGACAGATAGACCAAAGCGTCCTTGGCTTTCGAGATACCGCCCGCAGGCTTATAGCCAACCCGATACCCAGTAAGGTCATAATAATCCCGGATCGCGCGGATCATCACCAGAGAAACAGGCAGGGTGGCGTTGACGCTTTCTTTCCCGGTCGAGGTCTTGATGAAATCCGCACCGGCCATCATGCAGACAAGCGAGGCACGCGCGACGTTGCGCAGGCTGCCCAGTTCACCGGTCGCCAGAATGGCTTTGACATGCGCATTGCCACAGGCAGCACGGAAGGCTTTCATCTCGTCATACAGGGCCTGCCAATCGCCGGACAGCACATGACGGCGCGAGATCACGATGTCGATTTCCTCCGCACCGGCCTTCACGCTTTCTTCGATCTCGGCCACACGCAGATGGAAGGGCGACAGGCCCGCTGGAAATCCGGTGGAAACTGCAGCGACCGGAATCCCCGTGCCCTTGAGCGCCTCAACGGCAGTTTCGATCATGTCATGATAAACGCAGACGGCTCCGGTTGTGATCGGCGGCATGTCCAAAGCATGCAACACTGTCGGCGCGACGGGCTGACGCGCCTTGGCGCACAGTCGACGGACACGGCCCGCCGTATCGTCGCCGGACAGGGTGGTCAGGTCGATCATCGTGATCGCCTTCAGCAGCCATGCGGCCTGGAATTCCTTTTTCACCGACCGCCGACCGGGCAAGGTGGCCGCACGGCGTTCAATGGCCGACGTGTTTGCCTGAACGGCGCGTACCCAGTCCAGATCCAGATCCATGCCCGGGTTTCGGGGCTCGGTCACTTGAGGCAGATGCGCGGTGCGCACGGGGCTTTGAGTGCTCTGCGTTTCCATCATCGCGTCCTTTGGGAGATTTGCGTCAAAATCGCACGGGTCAGTCCCAAATGAAAGCCTAAGAGAGGGTTGAGTGTCATATTTTTGACCAAATGGACAAATAATGACATATTTCTTGCGAGTAATTCGCAATTGCATTGACTTAGTTGCGAATGGTTCGCATATTCATTCTCAAGGACACACTCGGAGAGGATCGAATATGATTCGTCGCAGCTTTCTCGCGGCACTGGCGTTTGCCGCTGCATTGCCGTTGACTGCTTGGGCTGAAGCGCCTTTGAAAGTTGTTGCCACCACAGGCATGATCGCGGATGCCGCGCGTCAGGTTGGTGGTGATCAGGTCGAGGTCAAGGGTCTGATGGGGCCGGGCGTCGACCCGCATGCCTATCGCCAGACCCGCACCGACATCGTTGCGATGACCCGTGCCGACCTGGTGCTGTGGCACGGCCTGTACCTGGAAGCGCAGATGCAGGAGTTCTTTCATGATTTAGGTCGCAAGAGGACCGTTGTGGCCGTGGCCGAGGGGATCGACAAATCCAAACTGCGCACCCATGACGACTATGCCGACAAATACGATCCGCATGTCTGGATGACCCCCGAATTGTGGCGCGAAGTGGTGACCGAGGTGCAGGCCGCCCTGACCGAAGTGCGCCCCGAAGCGGCTGAGACTTTTGCCGCCAACGCGCAGGCCCATCTGGCCGATATCGACCGGCTGACCGCTTATGCGAAGGACACGCTTGGTACGGTGCCCGAGCACAACAAGGTATTGGTCACCGCCCATGATGCCTTTGGCTATTTTGGCGAAAGCTTTGGATTCGAGGTTCTGGGCATTCAGGGCATCTCAACCCAATCCGAGGCCGGTCTGAACCGGATCGGAGAACTGGTTGACCTGCTGGTCGAGCGCCAGATTACCGCTGTATTCGTCGAAAGCTCGGTATCAGACCGTTCCATGCGGGCGCTGATTGAGGGTGCTGCGGCCAAGGGCCATGATGTCAAAGTCGGTGGCGAGCTGTTCTCGGACGCGATGGGTGAACCCGGCACTTATGAAGGCACTTATCTGGGCATGCTGGATCACAACATTACCGTGATTGCTGGCGCACTGGACGGAGACGTACCGGGGCGCGGCATGGACGGCAAATTGTCGGCGGGGTTCTGAACCATGTTGGAGCTTGCCGCAGTTCAGGGTGTTTCGGTCGAGGATCAGGGTATTGATAACAGCCCGCTGGCCATTCGTGGGCTGACGGTATCCTACGGCCAGAAACCAGCGGTGTTTTCGGTAGACATGACGGTGCATCCCGGTGCGATGACAGCAATCATCGGTCCGAACGGGGCGGGCAAATCGACCCTGCTCAAGGCGGCGCTGGGGATTGTTCCGCCCCTGTCCGGGCAGGTGACGGTCTACGGTCAGCCGTTGGGACAGCAGCGCGCGCATATTGCTTATGTGCCACAACGCGCCAGCGTGGACTGGGATTTTCCGACCCGCGTGATCGATGTGGTGCTGATGGGCCTGTCGCGCGAGCTGGGTTTGCTGGGTCGTATCCGTGCCCGCCATATGGCCCGCGCGCTGGATTGCCTGCATCGCGTGGGGATGCGCGACTTTGCGGATCGTCAGATCGGACAGCTTTCAGGTGGTCAGCAACAGAGGGTCTTTCTGGCACGAGCACTGGCGCAGGGCGCGGATCTTTACCTGTTGGATGAACCTTTTGCCGGGGTCGATGCGGCGACGGAAAAGGCCATCATCGCGGTTCTGAAATCGTTGAAAGAGGCGGGCAAGACAGTTGTCGTGGTGCATCACGATCTGGTGACGGTCACCGACTATTTCGACCATGTGTTCCTGATCAACACCCGCAAGGTGGCCGAAGGACCGGTGGCTGAAGCGTTTACCGCGGAAACCCTGCAGGCGGCTTATGGAGGTCGTCTGGCCACCGCGCAGATCGACCAGATCTCGCGCGCACTGGGGTAGATTATGCTTTGGGACGCCCTGACCTTTCAACTGGGCTATAATGCCACGCTGGTTGCCATTGGTGCGACCTTGCTGGGCATCTCGGCCGGGGTGACCGGCACCTTCCTGTTTCTGCGCAAACGCGCGCTGGTCAGTGATGCGATCAGCCATGCGACCCTGCCTGGCGTGTGTCTGGCCTTCATGGCGCTGGTGGCGCTGGGGGGTGACGGGCGCAACCTGATCGGACTGCTTGCGGGCTCGGCCGTGTCGGCGTGGATCGGCCTGCTTTGCATGAACTGGCTGACACGCCATACCCGGCTGGCGGAGGATGCGGCCATCGGCGCGGTTCTGTCTGTCTTCTTTGGTTTGGGCATCGTGCTGCTGACGGTGATCCAGACAATGGGTGTGGGCCGTCAGGCCGGGCTCGAAGGGTTTCTGCTGGGTTCGACCGCGGGGATGCTCTGGGCTGATGCTCTGATCATCGCCATTGGTGGAGCGGCAACGCTGATGCTTGTGATGATTATCCGCCGCCCGATGATGATGGTGGCGTTTGACCCGGAATTTGCAGCGGCGCGCGGTTTGCCCGTGCATCGGATCGATCTGGCGATGATGGGTCTGGTGATGGCAGTGACGGTCGTGGGTTTGAAAATCGTTGGCCTGATCCTGATCGTGGCGCTCTTGATCATTCCGCCGGTCACCGCGCGCTTCTGGTCCGAGCGGTCTGACCGGGTGGTGCTGCTGGCCGGTTTGGCCGGAGGACTGGCCGGGTATCTGGGTGCGGCCATGTCGGCCTCGGCGCCCAACCTGCCGACGGGTCCGATTATTGTCTTGGTTAGCTTTGGCTTTTTTGCGCTGTCGCTGCTGCTGGCCCCGGTGCGCGGTGTGCTGGCCGCAATACTGCGTCATCTGCGGTTTCAGCGCCGGGTTCACATCCGGCAGGGGTTGCTGGCGCTGGCGCAGGGCCAGAAGATTTACGAACCTCTGACGCTGCGCCTGTTGCGGCGCGCCGGGATCGTGCGCGCCGACGGTGTCGCAACCGAAGCGGGCAAGGCCCGCGCCGCCAAAGCCCTGCGCGACGAAAAGCGGTGGGAGCTGGTGCGCTCCGATCAGGCGCATGAGGCAACGGCGGCGCTGTATGACGGATTGCGGGATATCGAGACCGTGCTGACCCGCGACCAGATCGCCGAAATTGACCGCCGCATCGGTGGCCCGCAGGGGGTGCTGACATGAGTGGTGAAGAATTCGTCCCCCTGTCCCTGACACCTCTGCTGATCGGCACATTTGCCGCCATTGCCTGCGCCTTGCCCGGCAATTTTCTGGTGCTGCGCAAGCAGGCCCTGATCGGTGACGCGATCAGCCATGTGGTCCTGCCCGGTATTGTGGTGGCCTTTTTGCTGACCGGTGTGATCTCCACATGGCCTATGATGTTGGGTGCTGCCGGGGCGGCCGTGGTGGCCGTGGTTATGATCGAGGCAATCCGGCGTCTGGGGCAAATCGAACCGGGTGCCGCGATGGGAGTTGTCTTTACCACCATGTTCGCAGGGGGGGTTCTGCTGTTGGAGCAGACCGATACCTCTGCCGTGCATCTGGACGTGGAACATGCTCTTTACGGCAATCTCGAAAGCCTGATCTGGCTGGACGCGACCGGCTGGTCTTCGCTGCTGGATTGGGAAGCTCTGGCCGGTCTGCCACCGGAACTGCCACGCATCACCCTGACGCTGGCCGGCGTGATCTTGTTTACCTGGCTGTTCTGGCGTCCGCTCAAGATATCGACCTTTGACGAAGGCTTTGCCCGCACGATCGGTATCCGGACCGGAGCGCTGGGAATGGCGCTGGTGATCACCGCTGCCATTGCCGCTGTGGCTGCCTTCGACGCCGTGGGTTCGATCATTGTGATTGCCATGTTCATATGCCCGCCCGCAGCGGCCCGCATGATGACCAACCGGCTGGAAACCCAGATCATCTGGAGCGTCGTCTTCGCCATCACCTCTGCCGTGCTGGGCTATGTTCTGGCGGGATATGGTCCGCTTTGGTTGGGTTCCGGAGATGCTGTCAGCGCGGCAGGGATGATCGCGACCATTTCGGGGCTGATTCTGGCGCTGGCCGCAGTCTTTGGCCCATGCCGTACCCGCGCAGGGGCGCCAAGTTCCGCTTGACTTGGCGTGTTCACGCCAACGGCGTTTGTGCAGGATCGGCCAATCTTTGCCAACGGAAACAATCACCCAATCTTAACATGATTTGTTCCCATTTGCATGTTACGCGTTCTTCAATTGTTAAATGGATGACCACCACTCACTTTGGTTTGTCCGGCCAGTTCTGACCATTGTCGCTACCCCCTTATCGGCGCCGTCATACTGGCCGGACACCTTGTCTAAGGGGTTTCGATTTCTGTTCAAACCGGTGGCAGAATCGTGCGTTCATGTGCTAGGTCTAGCGGTATGGCGCAATCGAACCCCAATATCAGCGAATCCCGACCCGTGATCCGGCAGCTTGATGATGCCGCCATCAACCGCATCGCAGCTGGCGAAGTGGTGGAACGACCGGCCTCGGCCGTCAAGGAATTAATCGAGAATGCCATCGACGCCGGGGCCAGCCGGATCGCGATCGATATAGCCGATGGTGGCAAGACCTTGATTCGCGTCACTGATGATGGCTGCGGCATAGCTGCCGAGGATTTGCCGCTGGCATTGTCGCGTCACGCGACCTCCAAGATCGACGGCTCGGACCTGCTGAACATTCACACCTTCGGTTTTCGGGGCGAAGCACTGCCTTCGCTGGGCGCGGTGGGTCGCCTGACCATCACCAGCCGCGTATCGGGGGCGGATGCGGCGCAGATCCGTGTCGCGGGTGGTAAGATGGAGGCGGTCAAACCTGCAGCCCTGCGCGCGGGTACGGTGGTTGAACTGCGTGATCTGTTCTTTGCCACGCCTGCGCGGCTTAAATTCATGCGCACCGACCGGGCCGAGGCGCAGGCGATCACCGATACGGTCAAACGTCTGGCGATGGCCGAGCCCGCGATCACATTTACCCTGCGCGATGTCTCAGGCGGCGGTGAAGGGCGCGTGACATTTCGCGCCGACCGCGAAAACGGAGATCTGTTTGACGCCCTGCACGCTCGTCTGGCCCGTGTTATCGGACGTGAGTTTGCCGAGAATGCTTTGCAAATCGATGCCACCCGAGAGGGCATTCGGCTATACGGCTATGCCGCACTGCCGACCTATTCCCGTGGCGCGGCTGTGGCGCAGTATCTGTTCGTCAACGGCCGCCCCGTGCGCGACAAGATGCTGACTGGCGCTTTGCGCGCCGCCTATTTCGATTTCCTCAGCCGCGATCGCCACCCGGCGGCGGCGCTGTTCATCGACTGCGATCCGACGCTGGTGGATGTGAACGTACATCCTGCGAAGTCCGAGGTCCGGTTTCGTGATCCGGGCATCGCGCGCGGGCTGATCGTATCCAGCCTGCGGCATGCGCTGGCTGAGGCCGGGCACCGTGCGTCCTCGACAGTCGCCAACGCGACCCTGGGTGCGCTGCGACCCGAGCCTGTGCAATCCGCACCAGCCCGCGTGTATCAGATGGATCGACCCTCACCTGCGGTGCGACAGGCGGCGTACCGTGCGCAGGCGCCGGGCTTTGCGGAATTGTCGGGCGACTATAGCGGCAGCATTGTTGAGCCTGCTCCTGAACCGACGGTGGAAACTCCGGCACAGGATTTGCCATTGGGCGCGGCACGCGGGCAGGTGCACGAGAATTACATCATCGCCCAAACCGCTGATGGCATGGTGATCGTCGACCAGCATGCAGCGCATGAACGACTGGTCTATGAAAAACTCAAAACCCAGATGGCCGAGAATGGCGTCGCCGCGCAGGCCCTATTGATCCCCGAGATCGTGGAGCTTTCCGAAGGTGATTGCGCGCGGCTGATGGCGGTTGCGGATGATCTGACCCGATTTGGTCTGACGATCGAGCCATTCGGTGGCGGCGCCATCGCCATACGCGAAACCCCGGCCATACTGGGCGAGGTCGATGCCCGCGCGATGATTTTGGATATTCTGGACGAACTTGTCGATCAGGGCGAAAGCCAGACGGTTCAGGCGCGGATCGAGGCGATCCTCAGCCGGGTGGCCTGCCATGGTTCGGTCCGCTCTGGTCGGCGGATGCGGGCCGAAGAAATGAACGCCCTGCTGCGCGAGATGGAGGCGACACCCCATTCCGGTCAGTGTAACCATGGGCGGCCAACTTACGTGGAGCTGAAGTTGAGTGATATCGAACGTCTGTTCGGCCGCAGTTGATCCTGCGGCCCCATCGGGCTATGGAGAATAAAACAAGAACATCCGAGGCGACATGATCGAGATTGCTGGTACCGAATACGCATTGAACGACCCTGTGGTCCTGATCACAGGCGGGTTGGTTGCGCTGATCTTGTTGCTGTTGTTCCTGTCATTGCGGGCGTCGCAGCGTTCGGCTCGGATGGCAGAGCCGCTGGCCCGGCAGATGGCGCATCTGGGCCAGCATGTGCAGCAGCTGGGGCAAGGTCAGGAGCAATTGCGCGGCGGGTTGCAGCATGTCTCGGACACGCAGGCCAATGCGCAGGTGCAGGTGATCCAGACGGTGGAATCGCGCCTGTCCTCGGTCCAACAGCAAATGAATGACCGCCTGGCAGACAACGCGATGAAGTCAGCTCGTGCGTTGGCTGAGATGCAGGAACGGATGAAGGAATCGCTGCACGGCTCATCCAAACAGACGGCGACATCGTTGACGCAGTTGCAGGAGCGGTTGGCGGCCATCGACAAGGCGCAGGACAATATCACCAAACTGTCGGGCGATGTGTTGTCGTTGCAAGACATCCTGTCGAACAAACAGACGCGAGGCGCGTTTGGGGAAATTCAGCTGAACGATATCGTCTCCAAGGCGCTGCCATCGGACAGTTTCCAACTGCAGGCAACACTGTCAAACGGGCGCCGGGCGGACTGTCTGATCCACCTGCCGAACCCTCCGGGACCGATCGTGATCGACAGCAAGTTCCCGCTGGAAGCGTATGAGGCGTTGATCGGTTCGACCAATGATGCCGAACTGAAAGCGGCAGTGCAGATGTTCCGCAGCACGGTGCGCAAGCACATCAACGACATTGCCGAGAAATACATCCTCGATGGTGAAACCGCCGATGGCGCGCTGATGTTCCTGCCGTCCGAGGCGGTCTATGCCGAGCTGCACGCCAAATTTCCCGAATTGGTGCAGGAAAGTTTCAGCAAACGCGTCTGGATCGTTTCCCCCACCACCTGCATGGCGACGCTGAACACGATGCGGGCGATCCTTAAGGATGCGCGGATGCGGGAGCAGGCGGGCGCGATCCGCAAGGAACTTGGGATGCTGCACAAGGACGTTGAGCGTCTGGGCGATCGGGTCGCCAATCTTGACCGGCATTTCGGGCAGGCAGCCAAAGATATCTCGGATATCAAGATCAGCGCGGAAAAGGCAGGTCGCCGGGCGCAGCGCCTGGATAATTTCGATTTCGAGGAGCTTGCGCCGGACGAACACACCAACGTGGTGCCTTTGGGCAAGACCGAAGGATAAGACTTATTGGATCGAAAGATCCAGATTGTAACCGACCGTCTTTCCGGTATCGCGGTCGTTGCCCATCAGGTAGATGCGGATCGTGTAATCTCCGTCCTCGGGCAGGTCGATCCGGGCGGTATTGCCGTCAATCGAGCCATTGTAGATCGCGACACCATCGCTGCCCGGTGGCAGGATGTTGAAATAGACCACCCCGTCCCCATTGGTATCGGTGACCTGAAGTTCGGCAAACATCTCCTGCCCGGCTTTTGCGCCCAGCTTATAGTCAAAATACTCATCCCCGGTGATCGTACCAGTGGCCATGGTACCAAAATTGCCGGGCTGGAATTTCACATCCGCAGTCATCTGGGCTGAAACGGACATGGCCGAGCCAAGCAGGATTGCTGTCAGGATCAATGATCTGATCATGGCCTATTCTCCATCTGTGAAGCCCCCCAGCTTCTTAGCATGACAGCTCAGATTCGAAGGAAGGGCTGAAACAAGCGCGGTATCAGCTTGTTGAACTTGAGCGGTGCGTCGGTGACGGCAAGGCAAATGCAATCCTCAGAGATATCTGCGATGGGCGTGTGATGCAGGTCCTCATCGGCAATCTCGACATCACCCCGAGCAAAGTGATCGATCTCATCCGAGAACGCCCCTTGCAGAACCATCGTCAGCTCGGTGCCTTTGTGGCCGTGATCGGGCATGGCGGCCCCGGCGGGTATGAACAGAAGCCGGGCGGTAGCATCGCGTGTAGTCGGCAGGATCGCCTGCCGGACGCCCATGCCGACCGGCCTCCAATTAATCGCATTCACATTGCCGCCGACATAGTCCTGCAGCGGGGTGGGCAATACCGAACATGCGGGGCGAACGGGTTTGGCCGTCGGGGGCCCCTGTGCGATCAGAGACAGCGTCGCAGCAAGTGAATCCTGGCTCATCTGCGCAGTGTCAGGCTGATCGTCCAGAACGCAGCCACCAACGGCATCAAAGCTCTCGGCCCGGGCCCGGCAGTGATCGCAGAGCGACAGGTGCGTAGCGACCATCAGGTCGAACGCCTCGGGCAGGCTGCCTGTGGCATAGGCCATCAGCAGGTCGTCAGTAAGGTGATGTCTGATCTTTTGTTCCATCGTCTTCATCTCAATTCATCGCATGGCGCAGGCGGTCCAGCGCCAGCCGTATCCGTGATTTGATCGTTCCTAGCGGCAATCCTGTCTGAGATGCGATCTCGCGATGACTCAGATCACCGAAATAGGCCTTTTCGATCAGCTGTCGTTGCGCTTCGGGCAACGCCTTCAAAGCGACGCGCAGCTGTGCGCATTCCTGTTGCAGCGCCAAAACATCTTCCTGTTCCGGTTCAGCCTCGGGCCCCCAGCCGAGATCTTCGGGTTCAGGGCGCCGCTGTTTGCGCAGCACGTCAATGCGTTTGTTCCGGGCAATCGTGAATACCCATGTGGCCACCGTGGCCCGGGTTGGATCGAACAGGTGCGCCTTGTGCCACATGGTCGCCATGACCTCCTGAGCGCATTCTTCGGCAAGGGTGGCATCCGACCCCGATTTCATCAGGAACGCCTTGATCCGGGGAGCGAAATGCTGAAACAGTTCGGCAAATGCTGCCTGATCCTGCGCGTCCCGGATGCGCCTGATATGGCCGATCCATTCCTTCCGTGTTTCACAATCGGTATTCGGTCGGTTCACCCGTCTGCCCCTGATACGTTTGGGTCCGCGCACAACACGTTCCGGTACGGCGTCAGCCGCCGGGTCGTCCAAAGTCACGGTGTCAGTCTCGGTAAACATAACCACAATACGCGGCACAGCCCAAGCTGGATCAGTCTAGCGGCTTTTTTTCATCCAATCCGGGCTAAGTGACGTATTTATATACAGTCAGTGCGTGGAAAAGGGTGCTGCCTGAACCGATTGCAAGTGGAGCAAAATACTTCGATATGAACAAGATCGATCACATCGCGGGCCATACCTTCCACAGCCGAAAGGGGGCGGTTGAGAATGCATTCCGCTACTCGGTCGACTATATCCTATTCAATCCGGAATCCGATCCCGAAGCTCCGGCACTGTTTTCGATAAATGGCGCGAATGTGACCAATTGGCGAGCGCGTGATCATGGCGGTGAACCGGGTCAGGGCCGGGGTGCGGTCTGGCTGCGCGAACGCCTTGAGGAGATGCGGGTGCCGCAACCTGCGCGGATCATGCTGCTGACCCAACCACGTGTGTTGGGATATGTGTTCAACCCGGTCAGCTTCTGGTTTTGTTTTGACGACACCGAACAGCTCTATGCGGTGGTGGCTGAAGTGACCAATACCCATGGAACGCGCCACTGCTATTTGTGCAACAAGTCCGATCTGTCGCCGATTGAGCCCACCGACCGGTTGCTGGCCGACAAGCTGATGCATGTCTCTCCGTTTCAGAAGATCGAAGGCACATACACCTTCCGGTTCGACTATCGCTCGGATCGGGTCGGGGTTTGGATTGACTATGGCCGTGCCCACGGCGGTTTGATCGCCACGCTCACCGGTCCTCGTGCGCCGCTGAGCAACCGGGCGATCCTGCGCGCGCTCTGGCGGCGACCCTTCGGAGCCCGGCGGGCGGTGTTTCTGATCCATTATCAGGCGCTGAAGCTGTGGCTCAAAAAGGCCCGGTTCAGCCCGTTTCGCACCGCGCCGGTGCCAGAGCATCCGGTCTCGCGCTCACGCCAGTAAAGGCCGCTGGTTTGCGTAAGATCAAAGACGGGTGTTTTATGGGGTGGTTCAGATGGGTCTGAACCGCGAACACGAGGAGTTGGGACACATGTTGGAAATCTCGGCAAGAAAAATCGCTCAGGTCGCCATGATGGGGCGTGAACTGAACCGGGCCGAGGGCGAATTGCGCGCATTCATTGACCGTATGGGTGAGGATGAGCAGGCAGAACTGGTCGCTGTCATGTGGATCGGTCGCGAGAGTTTTTTTGCCGAAGATCTGGCCGAGGCCATCGCCACGGCCAAGTCTGAGGCCTCGACCCCTTGTGCGGACTATCTGATCGGCACGCCGCATTTGTCTGATCACCTTGAAAACGGGCTGGATGCATTGGGGATCTCGGCTGAGGATGTTGAAAACGATCTGATGTAGAAAGTTCCGGGTGCGCCTTTTAAGGCGCACACCAAACGAATTTCACCCCAACAATCGATATTGCCTAATGGGTTTAGGCAGGGTGGGCTTGCCTGTTCTATTAGTTTAGCTGATGACATCAGAAAAACCCTCAATGCCTTTGAAACGCAAACTTCCGATTGTCCGAATTCTGGCTGTGATCGTGATTCTGGCTGTTGGTGCAATGTTGTTCCTGCAGAACAAGCAGCGCGAATTGGCGGAAATCTGCACTTTCAACCGGGGTGAGCCCGAGGATACGCTGGCTGCCTGCGATACCTTGCTGAATTGGATGATCAATTCGCCGCAGGGGATTTCGTTGACTCACCGGCACCGTATGCGGGTTTTCATGGCGCAGCAGGATTGGGCGGCAGCAGAGCGCGAGGTTGACCTGGCGATTACCGCTGATCCGCAGAGCGCGACTCCCTGGCAGTGGAAAGCCAAGGTTCTGACGGAGACCAAGGATTACGATCGGGCCTTGGAGTCGATCGAACAGGCATTGGTGCTCGTGCCGAGCAGTGATTATTCCTTGGAGTTCAAAGCCAAATTGCTTCGGCGTCTGGACCGGTTTGACGAGATCGAGACCCTCGTCGAGGATGCGGTGATCAACTACGAGGTCGGTCCCTGGGCGTGGAGCTATGCCGGGTATTTCCGGCTGAAGGCGGATGAGTATCGCTCGTCTGCGCTGGCCTTCGCTGAGGCGCTGCGCGTAGATCCGAAGGATTCATATGATCGCCGAAAATTCCTTGAGGCGTGCCAGCTTGCCGGACCTGAATGCCCGCCGCTGTTCCCTGATCGCCGGGCCAACTATCCGCAACTGAGCTGTGAAGAGGCGGTGGAGCGTTTCGATGTGCAGTATCCGGGTTTCGCCGAAGGTGCATTGCCACGGGCAGGATATGCCACGCTGCACGAATTGGTCGAAAGAGGCGGTTCACGAGCCACCGCGCTGGTACAGGCGAGCTATATCGCGACAACGATCGCGTTTCGGTCACGCAATCCCCAGGATTTCGCGAGCAGGTTGATTGTCGATAGCAGGATGCTGGATTGCGTGTCCGGGGGTGAGTTGTACTATCCCGAAACACTTACCGATGCGGATCAACGCCGCTTTACCATAGAGCATCGCTATGGAGCCGAACTGCGCCGAAATCTGGTTGATCTGGCGTATACCGATTTGCCGTGATGCTCTGAACCAATCGGTCCAGACACATTAAACAAAGTTAACGCAATGCTCTGGCCCGGTTAATGCCGACTGCTTTTATCAGGTTCATCCACACAAGATGATGTGACCAGAAGGAGAGCGACATGGCATACGCACACACAGCAGACGTTCAG
>JAUHYC010000046.1 GCA_030426685.1 Alphaproteobacteria bacterium | reverse complement strand
GATTGGCGCGAAGGCAGGGAGCAACTGTCGGTCTACAATCCCTACGACGGATCAGTTGTTGATCACGCTCCGGTCGCCGGTGCGCAGGATATCGAGGACGCGATTGCCAGCGCGCATGCTGCTACGCAAGTCATGGAGGATATGCCTTATTACCGGCGCAGCGAGATCATCCACCGCGCTGCCGAGCTGTTGCTCGAGCGCAAGGAGACCATCGCGCAAATAATCGTCTGCGAAAACGGCAAGACTATCATCGAAGCGCGCGGCGAGATTGGCCGTGCAGCAATGACGCTTTTTGCGGCGGCAGACGCGGCGCGCGATATATCCGGCGAGGTGTTGCCACTGACCGGGCGCGAAGTGCCCGGCGTTGAGAACAAGTTCGGGTTCACCTTTCGCGTGCCCTGCGGTGTGGTTCTGGCAATCACGCCGTTCAATGTACCAGTCAATTTGGCCGCTCATAAGATCGGGGCAGCGTTCGCCGCAGGCAATACGGTTGTCCTGAAACCGGCCTTTGACACACCACTTTCGACCGCACACTTAGTTCAGGCCTTTCTCGATGCCGGCTTACCGGAGAATGCGATACAAATGGTAACCGGATCGGGCAGCAAGCTTGGAGCACTGCTCTGCCCTGATCCTCGAATTCGTAAGATCAGTTTTACCGGCAGCTACGAGGTTGGCCAGACGATCTGCCAATCAGCGGGCATGAAGAAGATCACGATGGAGCTGGGTGGCAATTGCCCGGTGGTGGTTATGAACGACGCCATCGTTGACAACGTAGTAAAATCACTGGTTCCAGCTGGTTTTGGCATGGCCGGACAGGCTTGCGTCTCGACCCAACGCGCATTTGTACATCAAGACATCTACGAAGAGGTCGTCGCCCGGTTGTCCGAGAAGATTGGTGACTTCGTCTTGGGCGACCCGCTAAATGAAAAAACCACGATGGGTCCGTTGATCCGAGAGCGCGACGCAATGCGGGTCTCCGATGCAATCCTCGCTGCCGGTGCCGACGGCGCGCGCCTGTTCGGCCAAGACGCCGGCAAGCGCGACGGCAACTTCGTTCGCCCCGCCGTGGTGGCGGATGTCACCCCTTCGATGCAAATCTACCGTGAGGAATTGTTTGGACCGGCCATTGGCTTTATTCCCTTCACCAATCTCGACGAGGCGATCGCTGGGGCGAATGACACCAACTACGGCCTCGCCGCCGGATTGTTTACTGAAAACCTCGACACCGCAATGTATATCGCCCGCAAGGTGAAGTCAGGGATCATGCACATTAACTCAGGTAGCCGCTGGCGAGTTGACCATATGCCTAATGGTGGCCTCAAGGACAGTGGCATAGGCAAGGAAGGGCCGCGCTACGCAATTGAGGACATGACAGAGTCGCGCACAGTAATCATGCATTTGAAGAACCGTGCACCGTATTGAGGAAACATCCATGACATTCGAATTTAGGACATCAATCAACGTCAAGTGCGGAAATGGTATCGTCGACAGCCTTGGCACAGAAGTCCTCAAACTTGGCCATAACCGCGTGCTTTTTGTCACCGATCCTGGGTTGGTCAAGGCGGATATCAGTGCCCGAGGTACCGACTCGCTCAAGGCCGCGGGCGTTGAATTTGAAGTTTATGATACCATCGAACCGAACCCGCGAGACAACTCGCTCGAGGCAGTCTGGGAAAGGGTTAAGGACCAGAACATCGAAGCTATCGTCGGTTTCGGTGGAGGTAGTGCAATGGACGGTGCCAAGGCAATCGCCGTCCTGGCCCGCAACGGAGGTAGGCTCAGCGCCTATGACGGGCCGGGCAAGATTACGAACGGCGCCCTGCCTGTTATCGCCATCCCAACGACTGCGGGCACTGGCAGTGAGGTCACCTCTAACGCGGCAATCACCGATGCGGCGCGTCACCAGAAAATGTCACTCCGCTCACCTTCTATCATCCCGTCGCTTGCTTTACTCGATCCCGACCTGCTGGCGACCCTACCGGTTAAGATTGCGGCCGAGAGCAGTATGGACGCGATCACACATGGCTTCGAATCCTATATCTCTAACCGCGCCAACACGCTGTCTGAGGGGCTTTCGGTCCAGTCGCTTGAATATCTTTGCCCCAACATCCGTCCCTTCGTCGCCAATCGGGCTGACTCGGTAGTTGCCAAAAAGATGCTGGTTGGAAGCATGTTCGCTGGTACGGTGATCGGGAATACGGGCACTGGTAACGTCCACGCTCTGGCACGGGCACTGGGCGGCATCTATGACCTGCCGCACGGCCTCGCTTGCTCGATGATGTTCCCCTATGTTGCCCGGTTCAACTTCATCGCATGTCCTGGTAAATACAAGGTTTTCGCCCGCTTACTGGGCCTCCAACCCGACGGTCGCAGCGACTCCGCAGTTTGTGACATGGTAGTAGATGAACTATTCCGCCTGTGCGCCGATCTCGGTATCCCGACCCGCTTCTCTGAGATCGGGCTAGACGACCTTAACATTGAGGCTGTCTCCGAAGTGGCTATCGGCAACAGCGGCCCGAACCCGCGCACAACAACGAGGGCTGACTTAGAATATCTGCTTCGGCAAGCCGCATAAAGTAGGCGTCCTCGGAGAGGAGAAGGAGTTCCCCAAAAAAATCTGGGGCCTTTTCATAACTAAAACGTAGCTTAAACTAGGGAGGAATAAATGTTAAATATCATTCACAAGCGGGTCGCGCTCACCTGCGCGCTCGTGGTCGGACTGGGGTTAGCCGTTCCGGCAGCCGCCCGTCCCATCACAATCGCCCATACCGGCACACCCGGTAATTCAGTCTACACTTTCTTTGAGGTCTTTGCGGAAGAGATTGAGGCTCGCTCGCAGGGCTCCCTTACCAGCAAGGTCCACCCGAGCGGTGAACTCGGTGGTGATGACCAGCTGCTGCAGCAGATCGGTATCGGCACAATCGACGTCACCAGTATAGCCACCGCGAACATGGGTGCCATGACCAACGCATATCTCTGGACTGATCTGCCTTATGTTTTCTCTTCGCGCAAACATGCCGATCGCATCTTCGCCAACCCGGCGATCACTGAAACGCTCGACGCGCAAGTAGGCGACACTGTCGGCACCAAGGTGCTCGCATATATACAAGTCGGCGGCTTCCGGATGCTGCAGAACACTAGCCACGAGCTGAAGACGCCCGCCGACGCGGCCGGGTTGAAGTTCCGTGCCACCGCCTCACCCGTCGATATTGCGACGATCAAGGCTTGGGGTGGATTGCCCACGCCTGTCGCTTGGGCTGAAGTATTCACCGCCGTACAGCAGGGCGTGGTCGACGGCCTGAACCTGCAGCCCAGCTGGACTTTCCTGACTGGCTTCGGGCAGACGATCAAATATGCGACTCGCAACGAAGCAGTAATGGCCTTCCATGTTGCTCAGATGAATCTTGATCTGTGGAACTCTCTCTCTGCCGAGGACCAGGTTGTGATTATGGAGGCCGCCGCCGCTGCCCAGGAAGCCGCCAACGACTTCGACGCCGAAGCCGAAGCCGACTTCATTGCGCAGCTGAAGGAACAGGGTGTCGCAATCTATGAGCCAACCGAAAGCGAGTTAGCCGCTTGGCGCGACGCTGCGCTGCCGGTCTGGAACGTGCTCGACGGAAAGGTCGATGCTACAGTTCTCGAGAAGGTTAAAGCCGTCAAATAAACTAAGCCATTGTCAATGGATGGGGAGCCAGATTGGTCAAAAACGTCTGGCTTCCCATCTTAGCACATTTGAGGTCAAACGTCATGTCATCCACTGCCCGACGTGTTATCGACAGCATCAACCGATTAACTGAGATTATTTGTGTTGGCCTACTCACAGTGCTAGTCTCTGTCTCGGTCCTGCAAGTCTTTTTTCGCTACATCCTGCAGGAACCACTTATCTGGTCGGAAGAGGCCGCCCGCTACCTCCTGATCTGGCTCTCCTTCGCCGCTGGCGGACTGGTGCTAAGCAGTGATGGCCATCCCCGTATTGAAGTGCTTCCGTCGATGTTGCCCAGACGGGTGCAGGCGCTGATCGACCTGGCCATACAGGCGCTGATCCTAGTTTTCTTGGTCGTCTTCGTCTATGTCACGACTGACTTGGCCCAACGCTATCTCGCCTTCACATCGCTCGGCACAGGCCTCTCACAGGCGGTGCCCCGTTACGCACTCCCGGTCGGCGGAGCCCTGATGCTGGTCAATCTGCTGCCCAAGATGCAGGCAAGTCTCGACGCCCTGCTGCGCACCGAAGGACAGGATTGATGGCGCTCTTCCTGCTCGGCTTCTTCATCCTACTCATCGCCGGTATGCCGATCGCCTTCGCTCTGGCGGTGCCGGTGGTCTTCTATCTGCTGTTCAACGGTCATCCACCGATCACCGCCTTGGCGCAACAGATGTACACAGCGACCGACAGCTTTCCGTTACTCGCCATCCCCTTCTTCCTGTTGGCGGGCGAACTGATGACCCGCGCCAACCTGACAAGCGCAATCGTCAACTTCAGTCAAGCCAGCATTGGCTGGATCCGCGGGGGCCTCGCCCATGTCAACGTTCTCGCCAGCATGCTCTTCGCCGGCATCAGCGGTTCGGCCATTGCAGATTCCGTTGCCATTGGCAAAGTAATGATACCGGCGATGGAGAAGGCTGGCTTTGACCGACGCGATGCAGCAGCGATCACAGCGGCCTCCTCAATCATCGGCCCGATTATTCCGCCATCGATCCCAATGATCGTCCTCGGATCGACCGCTGGTATCTCAATTAGTGGTCTCTTCGCCGGCGGCATTGTGCCGGGCATCCTGATCGGTTTCGGCCTGATGATGGTGAGCTACCTTGCCAACCGCAAGAACGATGCCGTCGCTTTAACACCGTTCAGCTTACGCTTCATGGCGACGACCTTCTTCCACGCAGCGATTCCGCTAACTCTGCCGGTGATCCTCATCGGTGGAATCCTAAGCGGCATTTTCACCCCCACCGAAGCCGGTGCCGTCGCCGTGGCCTATGCCCTAGTCATCGGCCTGGTTGTCTACCGCTCGCTCTCTGCTCATCAATTGTGGGAGGCCCTTCTGGAAACTATCAAGGGCACCTGCATGATCATGCTGATCGTCGCAGCTGCCAATCCTTTCTCCTGGGTGCTCTCGGTCAACCAGATGCCCCAAATCGTGGCCACGTTCCTCGTCGGCATCAGCGACAATCCCATCGTCATCCTGCTGCTCATCAATCTTATGCTACTGGTCGCTGGCATGTTCCTCGAGACCACGGCAAACTTACTGATCCTCGGCCCCATCCTAATCCCGGCCGGCGTGGCGGTCGGGCTGGACCCGATTCAGCTTGGCGTAGTCATGGTCATCAACCTGGTGATCGGGCTTATCACGCCGCCTGTCGGCCTTTGCCTCTTCTCCACCGCAGCCGTTGCCCAAATCCGCTATGGCGAGCTCGTCCGAAGAATCTGGCCCTACCTGCTGGTCGAGATGCTGGTCCTTGCCCTCATTACTGTCTTCCCGGCGCTGACGCTCACCGTCCCGCGCTGGCTCGGCTTCATGTGAGTTTAATCATGTCACTGACCATCTTCCCCCTGGATCTCGGAACCCTCACTGTCGACTCCAGTGGCCTGACGCTGCGCAGGAACATCGGCACTCAGATCGCCATTCCCTGCCTCGGCTGGCTCATCCTAGGCGGACCGGAACCGGTGCTCGTCGACACTGGTCCCAGCGAAGACGTCGACTGGGGCTCTCGGAACCACAACCCCTTCACCCGCACCTCCGCGCAATTGCTCGCCGCACAGCTTGGCGAGCACCGGATTGCTTCTGAGGAAATCCGCACGGTGATCCTCACGCACCTGCATTGGGACCATTGCTATGGCAACCACTTGCTGCCTAACGCCCGCTTCATCGTCCAGCGCCGCGAACTAGACTACGCAACTGACCCCCTCGACTGCGACCGTCCGATTTACGAAACCGGCATTGCACAACCGCCTTTTCTGGTCGGCCGCGACCGCTTCGAGTTAGTAGAAGGCGACTTCGAGGTATTCGATGGCATCGGCACAGTGCTGATGCCGGGCCATTCTCCGGGCCTTCAGGGCGTCCTCGTCAAGACCGTCAATTGCCGCATCCTAATCGGCTCGGACCACTTCCCGCTCTTTGACAACATCACGGGAAATATCCCCACCGGCATCGTTCAGAGCCTGCCAGACTGGTACGCGGCAAGCGCGCGGGCGCGCTCACTGTGCGACTTCATCCTGCCCGGACACGATGGCCGCGTCCTCGAACGGGAATTCTATTCATGAATAACTCGCCCATCCTGATCACCGGGGCCTCGGGCTTCATCGGCCGCCATATCGTCCGCCAGCTGGCCCGTGCCGGCCGCCCTTTACGGCTGCTCGATGTCCGCTTCGACGGTGACTGGTACCAAGGCCACGAGATCCTCAAAGGCTCGGTCGCCGACCGCGACCTCGTAAGTCGCGCGGTCGGTGGGGTAGGCGGCATCATCCATCTTGCCCATATCATCGATATTGATGGTGAGCGGCCTTTCGAAAGCGCCTTCGTAAACATCGCCGGCACCGCAAATGTCTTTGACTGCGCCCGTGAGTCTTGTTGCCGCCGCGTGGTCTGGGGCAGCACGGTGATGACTTACGGCCCAGCTGAAAACGGCGATCCCGCCCCGGAGAGCCATCTGCAGGCACCAGCCACCTTTTACGGCGCAGGTAAGCACTATCTCGAACATTTGGCGCTCTCGTATCGCCGTCTTGGCCTTGAGACGGTAGCTCTCCGGCTGACAACGGTGTTCGGCCCCGAGCGGGATCGTGGCGGTGCCGCGCCATTCGTCGTGGACATGTTCCGTAAGCCAGCCGCTGGGATTGCTATCGAAATTCCCGACGGCGACCGTCGGGTCGACATGGTCTATGGTTCCGACGCGGCTGCGGCCTGCATCCTCGCGCTTGACGCGCCAGACTCGCTCGAACCCGTTTATAACGTGGGTGGCTTCAGCGCCCGCGTGCGCGAGATCGCGGAGGAAGTGCGCCATAACTTGCCTGCCGCGCGCATCGCCATCATCGGCGGGGGGCAGAACCCTTGGCCCGAGGCGGTCGATTGCACAGCTGCTCGTCGCGATTTTGGCTATGCGCCGACCTTCGATCTGAAATGCGCCGTCGCCGATTACCTGGCAACTCTTGGACGGATGATGGTACCCTAGGACACATACCCATAAAAGTCTTGCGCTGATTGATTGTCTCTGACTCACTGTTTCGAAAGAGCAGGAGACGGGTATGGCGCGATTTGATCTGACGGATTTCGAGTGGTCGGTGATCGAACCGTTGTTGCCGACGAAGGTGCGCGGCGTAAAGCGCAGGGACGATCGGCAGGTGCTCAACGGTATCTTTTGGCGGCTGAGAACCGGCGCGCCTTGGGCGGACATTCCGGCGCGATACGGCCCGCATACGACCTGCGTCAACCGTTTCAACCGATGGCGTCGCGCGGGCCATTGGGCGCGGATACTTGCAGCCATATCAGAGGCTTACGACAGCGATGTGCAGATGATCGACTCGTCGTCGATCCGGGTTCATCAACAGGGCGCGAATGGCCCGAAAAAGGGGGGCAATCCGATTGCATGGGTCGCTCGCGCGGCGGGCTGACGTCGAAAATACATGCTCTGGTCGATGCACTGGGCCGCCCGATCCGGCTGATGTTGAGCGCAGGCCAGGCCTACGACGGTCATGCCGCGACCGACCTGCTGGCCGCCCTGACGCCGGGCTGCGCGGTGCTGGCCGACCGGGCCTACGACAGCAACGCCATCCGTGCCATGATCGCCGCGCAGGGTGCCCAGGCCGTCATCCCGTCCATGCCACAGCGCAACCCGGTGATCCCGCATGATCGCGAGCGCTACAGGGATCGAAATTGCGTCGAGCGTTTCTTCAACAAGATCAAGAGCTACCGCGCGATTGCAACCCGCTACGACAAGCGGGACGACAACTTCATGGCTTCCGTGCAACTTGCTTCAATCCGCATCTGGTTGCGGAGTTATGAGTCGGTGTCCTAGCCTATTAAGGCATTGGCGGCGTCAGTGCCGCACATCGGTCAGCACCAGTGATGGCGACGACGTTACTTCGAACTCCCCAGCCTCACGCAGCCATTTGAAGATCATGTTCGCGTTCATCGCGTAACGACGTGCAACCTGTGCCACAGAAACGCCCGGAGCCGTCGTCTGAAAACAGATTGTTCGCTTCTCCTCATCCGTCCAAAGCCGCTTCGTCCGACGTGCCATTCCCTGCTCCGTAGTGTCCGCTATCCAAAGCGGACACTATCGATCACACTCTATGCGCGGCAGAGCAGTGAGGCCGGACGCTTACGTTCCGTCGACATTGCATTCATTACAACTTAGCGCTTCATCATCCATGATGACTGCGTTGTAATATCGGTGTCTGCCGTCTCCCTCGGATGGGCCTGGACCAGTCAGCCTAAGCTCGGAAATCTTTCTAGTTTGAGGGGGCGCTCTTCAGAATGAGGTTCCAATCGATTCCCAATTGGTAATCTAAAAAGTTCAATGGTATATTTATTAATCCAATATTTCCAATCGCAGCTGCTATGCCGATGATAGCCAAAATATGTGAAATTTGTTAGTTTTATGACCCAACCGCAAGAATTGATTTGACAGCTTCACCTTATTGGTACTTAATTTGAACCTATAAACTGACCTGTTGGGCCGACGCAGTTCGCCTTTCACAGGTCTCGACGACAAAAAACTAGACAACTAACAGAGAGGATACTTTGAGATGAAACGACTTTGGCGCGCGGTGTTCGTCACCACATTCGTGGTTTCCAGTCTGTTTGGCATCAACCAGGCACAGGCACAGTTCCCTGAGAAGCCCATCACGGTCATTCTTCCCTTCGGCCCAGGAGGAGGAACTGACATGCTAACTCGAACTTTTGACATTTTTTCCACGGATGTTTTCGGCGAAAGCTTCATTGTAACCTACAAACCGGGGGCCGGTGGTGCCGTAGGTACTACGGCGCTGTCCAGCGAAAACAACGATGGCTATACGATCGGCATGGGCAGCCTGCCGCATATGTTTCTACAGCCGGCAGCCGGGGCAGGCCGTTACTCACTCGATGACTTCGACTACATCGCAATGATCGCCAGTGAGCCACAGCTCGTAGTAACGCCAAAGGGCAGTCCCTACACAACCTATCAAGAGTTGAAAGCCGCGACCCAGGCGGACCCTGGCAGTCTCACGATAGGCGTCCCCTCTCCTCTAAGTGAGACTTGGCTAACATACAAAATGATCGACGATATTGAGGATCTGGGCTTTACAGTGGTGATCTACCAAGGCGGTGCTGAATTGAACGCAGCTCTTCTAGGCAAGCAAGTGGATGCCGCCACGACCAATATAGGTCCGGTATATGGCGAGATTGACAAGCTTAACGTGCTTGGCGTCACCAGTCCCGACCGCATATCGTTTCTGCCGGACGTGCCAACATTCAAAGAACTCGGGATCGATATTACTACATCGGTGGACCGCATATTCATGGCTCCAAAGGGGGTGCCGGAAGATCGGCTCGCCGTGCTGCGCGAAGGGTTCAAAGAAATCTGGCATAACCCGGAGTTTCAAGGGCGAGCAAAAGAAATGCGCATGGGTTTGAGATGGATGGACGGCGAAGACGTCCGTTCTTACCTCGAGGACCGTAAGAAGGCTGTTCTCACAATTTACGAGAAATCAGAAGCGGGGAACTGAGCCAGAACACGTAGTGTAGAAAATATAGCCGAAATTGGCGGCTGGGAGGAGATCATAGTGGTTGAGAGCTTTGCTTCTCTGGCCCTGGATGGCTTGCTCAATGCGATGATGCCGTATCACCTTATGGTGTGCGCACTCGGGATCGCTGCAGGGATCATAGTAGGTGTCTTGCCTGGGGTATCCTCGACCACGGCCTGCGCCTTGCTGGTCCCTTTCACTTTCGCCATGGAGCCAGCAACCGGTCTAATCCTGCTGGGCTCAATCTGGACTGCCGCGATCTATGGCGGCTCGAACGCGGCCATTCTCCTAAATATACCGGGGACCCCGTCGTCAATAGCCACAGCCTTTGACGGATACTCTATGACGCGCAAGGGCGATGGCGAGAAAGCGATGTGCACGGCCCTTTTCGCGTCAGTCTTCGGGGGCATCGTGGGCGTGCTCGTTCTGCTTTTTGCCTTTGCACCACTCGCTGCGATCTCAGTGAGAATGGGCTCTCCTGAATTCTTCTGGCTTTGCATCTTTGGTCTGAGCACTATCGCATCGTTGTCCTATGGAAACAGCCTGAAGGGTCTGCTCAGCGGCTGCATCGGCCTTATGATCGGTGCGATCGGCCTTGACCCCGTAATTGGCATCCCCCGCTTCACTTTCGGTTTCGACGGTCTGATCGAAGGAATCCAGCTCGTGCCAGCTCTTGTAGGCATCTTCGCCTTTGCGCAAGTACTGCAGCTGACTGAGCAGCGCAACGCAGCCATTGCCGAATATCGTACTGTTCCCAGCCTCTTTCGCACGGTACTGCGCGAACTGCTCAAAAAGTCCAAACTAAACCTTCTGCGCTCGTCTCTGATTGGTACAGGCATCGGAATGTTGCCTGGAGCGGGTGGACCCGTTGCCTCGCTCATAGCTTACAATGAGGCCAAGCGCTGGGACAAAGAACCAAAGCGCTTCGGCACCGGCGTCACGGACGGTATTGTCGCTTCAGAGTCAGCCAATAACGCTGTGATAGGATCGTCACTGGTACCCATGCTTGGGCTTGGTATCCCCGGCTGTCCGACGGCTGCCATCGTCCTCAGTGGCCTGCTGGTGCATGGCATTATTCCCGGTTCACGGATGCTGCAGGACTCTGCCGACGTGGCTTACACCTTCATTATGTCGCTTCTCGTGGCCAACGTTCTCCTCGTCTTCATCGGGTTCTTCATGTTGCGCCTGTCGGCGAACCTGCTTCGTGTGCCCACGCGCTGGATCATTCCGATGGTGCTTGTGATGGCAACTGTCGGCACGTACTCGTTGCACAACAGTATGGTGGACGTTTACGTCATGGTTGCCTGTGGCATCACGGCTTTCTTTCTCGGTCGATGCGGTATCGACAGTGGGCCCTTAGCGCTAGGTTTGGTGTTGGGAGTGATTACGGAGAACGCTCTGAACGTTAGCCTGACATTGGCTCAAGCTAGGGGCTCCTATTTCGAGGTATTTATCGCTCGACCAATGTGCTTAGTGTTGATATTGCTAACAATTTTAGCGCTCGCCTTGCCATTCTTTCAAACCTTCTCTCGCAATCAAAAAGCGAGGGCCATTTGATGGAGTCGTCCAACCGCATCAGAGATATCGCCGTTGGAACAATTGGCATGCTTATTGGTTTGGGCCTGTCCTATGAAGCCTATGGTATGAGCTATCCTTCTAAGGTCTTTCCTTTGGTGGTCTCACTCTCCATAGTTACACTGTGCACTCTAATTGCCCTACGGGCTATCGTCTTTCCGAGTGCCCTTTCGACAAAGCGCGCATCGTTCCTTCCATCACTCAGATCATTCATTGTGATCGCAACAGCGCTAATCTACGTCGTGATGATCCAAACGGTCGGGTTCTACGTGAGCAGCTTTATCTGCGTGCTGTTCTTGAGCGTAATCACGGAAACTCAGCCCTTCAACGCGCGGTCCTTGGCAAAGACCGCTATGGCAACAGGCGTCTTTCTGCTGGGGGTGTATCTGATATTCTCATACTTGCTCCGTGCGCCCATACCGGAAGGTATGATCTTTTAACGCCCCATAATCACACTTCTTTTTAGCCGGATCGAGACACTAGGCGCTTCTAGTGAGTGAAATGTCTTGCATAACATCATGAGAGGTCACCATGGCAAGGTTATCCGCCGCCATTTCCGAAAGAAAATTCAGCATAGAACAGAACCTTGGCTTGTTACTGCCGGGCTTTTCAGTCGCAATTGTTATCGGAATTGCGGCGCAGTTTCTCTCAGACCATTACGGTGCCCCGGCGATGCTGATGGCGCTGCTCCTCGGCATCGCCTTCAGCTTCCTTGCCCAAGAGGGCCGCTGCGTGAGCGGAGTCAACTTCACCGCTCGCACAGTCCTGCGCTTTGGAGTTGCGCTGCTCGGCGCACGTATCAGCGTCGCTCTCCTGATCGACCTCGGCGCACCGCTCATTAGCCTCAGCATTGCAGGCGTGGCTCTGACCATCCTATTCGGCCTTCTTACCGCACAATTTCTCAGCCAGAACTGGCGCTTCGCAATTCTAACTGGCGGCTCGGTTGCGATCTGCGGCGCTTCAGCCGCGATGGCGATCGCCGCAGTTCTACCGAAGAATGAGGATTCCGAGCGCAACCTTATCTTTACTGTGCTCGCTGTGACCACTCTCTCAACGATAGCAATGGTCTGCTATCCCCTCGTAACGAAGTTGGTTGACTTCGATTCAGTGGCAACTGGAGTCTTTCTTGGTGGCACGATTCACGACGTGGCCCAAGTCGTCGGTGCCGGTTTTTCTGTCAACGACGAGACCGGCGAAACCGCGACGCTAGTCAAGCTAATCCGCGTCACCACGCTCGCACCTGTTATACTCTGCTTCTCACTTTTCATCCGCACATACGGTGCCGTGGGCGAGAATCGCGACGCCCGCCCACCGCTGATCCCAGGCTTCGTCCTAGCCTTCCTTGCGCTCGCTACACTCAACTCGATCGGATTCGTGCCTGCCATGATGGCAGAATTTCTAAGCAACCTCTCCCGCTGGGCGCTCCTCGTGGCCATTGCCGCAGTGGGCATGAAGACGGAGCTGCGCTCCATGCTCAACCTGGACGGCAAGGCGATCGTGCTCATTGTTGCAGAAACAATATTCCTCGCCATCTTCATCCTGAGTGGTTTGCACTGGCTGACCTGACTGACGCCGTTGACGTATAGCGCGGCAATCTGGGTGAGACGACTTTTGACGGCGAAAGCGGCCTCGCGCTCGGTGCTGACATAGCCTTGTCGCCTTCGAACGAAAGGTGGCCTAAACGAGCACTTGGGGGCACTAAAGCGTGACAGGTCCAATCTGCTGTGTCACAAACGGTCAGTTGCGCAGCACTCCCCTGCCCCGTTGAACTCGGCCGCCCTACCGGCCGCCTTCTAAGTCAATAAAAACTAGCCCGAGAGAGCCGAAGATCGCATGCCTCCTGCCCAACGGTGCATTGTTGCGAAAATATGTTGCGAATTCTGTTGATTGAGCAACAAGAAAGCGCAACAATTCAAGTATGCAGTTGGGCTACGCCAGAGTTTCTACGAACGACCAGGCCACCGCCGCGCAGCTCGATGCGCTGAGCGCAGCGGGTTGCGCGCGCGTGTTCGAGGAACGCGCCTCTGGCGGCCGCTGGGATCGGCCGGAGCTGCACCGCATGCTCGACCAGCTCCGCCAAGGCGATGTGGTAATCGTCTGGAAGCTCGATCGGCTATCTCGGTCGCTCAAAGACCTTCTGTCGATCATGGAAAAGATCGACGCGGCCGGGGCCGGATTCCGGTCGTTGACGGAGGCCATCGACACGACCACGCCCGCAGGGCGCATGATGATGCAGATGGTGGGTGTGTTTGCAGAGTTCGAGCGCGAGATGATCCGTGAGCGCACCCGCGCCGGTCTGGAGCGCGCACGCAAGAAAGGACGCCACCCAGGGCGCAAGCCAAAGCTTTCCCACGATCAGCGCCAGGAAGTCCGCGACCTGGTGCGATCCGGCAAGCGCACAGAGGCGGAAGTCGCGCGCCTGTTCGGCGTTCATCGCTCTACGATCAGCCGTGTCATGCGGGAGGCGTCACCCGATGCAGCAGCTTGAGTTGTTCCCCGAGGACATCCGCATTGAGCGTGTGGACCACGATGCCAATATGTATCGGTTCTACCGGCTGCGGCTGATGCCTGACCTGTTCGGCGGCGTCTCTCTCTTGCGCGAATGGGGCCGCATCGGCACGCAGGGGCGGCACAGGATCGACTGTTTCGAGGACGCAGGCCGCGCGACCGACGCCATGGTTGCTCTTTATCGGGCAAAGCAGAAACGGGGCTATCAGCTCGCACGGTGAGCCGGGGCGGGATGGACGGTCAGGCTGAACTGACCCCCTGCCCCTCTGGCGGACTCCGCGACGATTGCAACTATCTGGCGACATCCGCGCCCTTCAGCTCGAATGGTGCCACGATGTCAGGCGTCTTGCCGCCAAAGCGGCCAAGCGCCAGATCGACGCTGCCGCGTAGAATATTTTGTTCAGTTGAGACGTTGTAATCTGCCCCGCCAGCCGGGCCGTGGTAGCCGAGAACACCTTCAACGATCTTGGAGGCGAACTGCCCGTGTAGGGCCGTTTCCTTCAGGCGTTCAATCCGGCCCGAGCTGATCAACTCCGCCCAGGCTTCCAGCGCAGCCAGATGTTCTGACGGGATCGTATCGGCTTTGATGTGGCGCTTCAGGGTCTTACGGTTGAACAAATTCATGAATTAACGGTCTTTCTTGATGCCGCCCCATGGCAGCGAAACATAGAGATCGCGCATGAGAGCAAAGCGCTCTTCAAAGGGCGGAAGGACACCAATTTCGAGGGCGAGCGTTTCCCAATCGGCTTGGGCGCGTTGTTTGATTTCCGGGTCATCCATGGATTCTGGCTTAGCATCGATTCCTCGGCTGCGGCACTTCTCGATCAATGTGGTCAGGATGGCTGCTTTGTCAGCACCGCTGAAATCATGCTCGCCAATCAGAAATGCGATGTCGTAGACATCCTGTCGCCGGTTGCGCTTATGCTTGCGTGTGATTTGTTGAAGCAGAGCGCGGAATTTTTCGGCGATGAGCTCATGGATGGTGAACGCGCGTACCGCCACACCGGCCCCGTGCAGGTTTAGCTCCTGGAAGGCATAGACCTGATCACGGAAGCTGATCTCGACATCAAGAACCCGGCTTGCCTTGCCGTCCGCCAGCCGGGCCTCTTCACCTGTACCGCGCTTGGCGGAGCCAATGCGGACCCGGAGCGCGGGGAATTCATAATCCTCGAAATTCTCTGCGCGCGGCATCTTCTTCACCGATTGCACCCGGCAGATGAGATCGGGGTAGCCGAGCTTGATCGCGGTGCGAGGTAAAATCTCATTCAGTTCGGTGGTGATCTTTTCCGTCAGGTCGGCGGGCTCTGCCATCGAGGTGAAGTCCACATCCCCGGTGACCCGATTGCTTTTGAAAGCCAAGGCCATGACCGCCCCGCCCTTCAAGACGAGTGTTTTCGATAATGAAGGGGCCAAACCAATTGCCCCCAATACAATCTCCGTAACCTGTCGATCTCGATAAAGGGTTGGGTTTGCGCGCGCGGTTTCGACCCATGCACGAACATCGACATCGACGACGTCGAATTTGCTATCTTGCGCGTGGGGGTCGGTGTCAGACATTTATCGAAATCATCCAGCGCTCTGAGAATTCAGGGGCATATTCGGCGTCTGGGTCGAGTTTTCGCGATCCGCCCCTCTGTGCGAATTGCTCCCAGTTGTGCAGTGCCGGATCATCTATGTCCATGACTTCAGAAAGAATATAGCCTGCGCGTACTTTGGCGATCTTGCTGTTCAGTAGATTAATTGCAGCAATAATCTCGGGCACCCACTGATCCGCCCCGTTCTCCCAGACATCGAGAACGTGGCGCATGCCCCCACAAAGCTGCGGTTCAGCAAGCATGTCTGCGAAGGTTTGACCAATCGAGGTGATCCGCGTCTCCTCACCACTGAGGGGGGTCGGTGTCCACGGATGGCTTGACACATGCACCACGATTGGGCGGCGACGTATCGTGTCCTTGAAGCCGGGCCTGTTCTGAACAGGCCTTTCGATCTGGTCCAACTCGGGCAGGTCTTTATGAAGGCGCTCATCGCGGAGCGCGTTCCAAAGCGGTCGTTTGGGGGTCGTCAGATGCAGCGCCTGTGGGCTGCGATCAGTAAGGCCATAGCGCTGCATGGCAGATAGATGAGAGACGTAGGCGAAGGGATCAGCGATGCAGGCGACCTCTTCTGCCGAACCAGCTCTCGTTGATTGTGTGACACGCCAGACGCCCGAGCGGAAGTCAGAGTCCATGACAAGCGCCTTCCGCGCCTCAAGGCGGCGCAACGCATTTTTGGCGCGTGTCTGGTCCCAGTCGTGCGGGAGGCGCTTCAAGGGCTCGCTGTTCAGCGCCTTCTTGTGAAACAGATGGTAGCCCAGAACGAAGAAATCGTAGAGGGTTATGACCGGCAAGTCTTTGTCGATTATAGCTTTTTCGAGGCCTTCAGTGAAATTCATCTGCCATCATTACCCATATGTCCTTAGGACATATGGGTAATGATGGCGTTATGTCAAGAGCGGCCATTACAACAATACGGTGACGCGGTTCGATCTGAGTGGAATATCTATATGTCCTTAGGACATATAGATATTCCACTCAGATGTAAACAGAGTGACAATCTCACCCAAACATTGCCAACTACTGGGGTTCAACCCAATAGCCACGCTGGCGCTTCGAGAGGACTGCGGCACGGCCGCAACCAGCTCTAGAGGCACATGAACGAGCCAGGGTGTGGGCTTGTCGCCCGATATTCTAGATGGTCTACCGGAATCTACCCCGCATCCATCGCTGCGAGCATCACTACATCGTCTAGCTGGACGATGATCGGCCGATCATCATCGCTATCCTGCACGAGCGGATGGATTTCGTGCGACGTTTGAAGGATCGGCTCTATTCACTCCGATGTGTAATGTTCCCACAGCAACTCGATCAGTTGCCCCTGAGTGATTCCAAGTCTCTCAGCCTCAGCCGCAATGGCCTCCCCTACCCTTGGAAACACCTTCGGATGGAGTTGGTGGGTTCGCGGACTTGGTTTACGCCCAGGTTTTTTGCGCGGGGTTCGGTCCACGAACCCCCTCGCCTCCCCTACCTCGTCCACACGCCGGACTTCTTCGACGGTTGTGTCCTTCGGGCGAGCCTTCAGCCCTGCCAGTCTATTTGAGCCGCTCATAGACAGCCTCCGTGAATGCCTGAGCGTTCGCGACAGCCTTATCAACTTTGCCGCCGGTCACCATTTCAGGGTCTTTCATCATCGCGGTCAGATCGCCGCCATAGGCGAAAATCTCCGAGAACGCAGCACGGGCAACAAGCGAAGGTTCGATCATGTCGATTCCTGCCCCACGCAGCTGGCCCTCAAGTTCTTTCTGGACGCGGCTTTTCATGGCGGCGCTTGTCTTTGTTAGAATTACAGAGTGGCGGATTGACCTGCCAAGCGCTTCTTCCTCTTCCTTAACAAGCGCCAGAGCTTCAGAACCGATTTCCGCGTCCAGCGCCGTTGCCTGCATAGGGACGATCACCAGGTCTGCCTGCGAGATTGCACGGCTGACCATCTGTGATGCCACGCCTTCGAGGTCCACAATCACGATTTTACCGTCGCCGTCCGCGCTCCGGATTGTAGGGACAATTTCAGAGCGGCCAACATCACTGTAAAGTGTCACACCCTTTGGGAGGCCGTGGGAAGCCCAACGGGTCAATGACCTGTTCGGGTCGCAATCCAAAACTGTAACTTGCGCACCCATGCGAGCGAACTCTGATGCAAGGAGGACAGCACATGTAGATTTTCCGACGCCGCCCTTGGGGCTTGCCATCACGATAACCGGCATTGCTCGAATCCTCTAGTTATTTTTACCGGTATTATATCTGTTACCGGTTTTATTTTCAATACCCATAATATACCAATAACCCAAATTATTTCCAGTACCGGATTTGTTTATCTTACCGGTTTTATATCCAAATCAAGGCCTGCCGCGCTTCTCGAACCATTTCCGACAGAACCCAATAAATGCCCTGTCCACATTGCGAGGCGGTTCCACAGTCCAGTCGCGCCACTCTCTCTCAAGAAAATGAATGTCCCATCCGGGGGCTTCCTGACGGGCTTCTTCATATGTGTCCGGCTGTAAAGGTGGAACGCGGCCCTCAACCAGTTGAGCAGGGAACATTGTGCCGCGATTCTTGAAGATCACCATGTCTGCTTCATCATCGAAGGTGACATGGTAATCAGGCAAATGGTCATGTTGAGCAAGTTGCCTGATCATTTGACGGAAGCGTTTCTCGGGGCTTTGCGAGCCGGTCTTCAGAAGCAGCTTAGCTAAGGTGATCCGCCAGGTTTTCTGTTGTCCGCAATGTTTGCGCGCTATCTCGTATACGCGGCGTTCAATGGGTTTCCGAAGGCGGAAATAGTCCCGGTGCAGGGTCAGAACCTCTTCCTTCCGTATCGCATTGAACACCCAATCCGACAGCTTGACTTCACACCAGAGAAGGCGACCATCCATCCCGTGTTTCCGCCTGATAGAGGAGGCGTCAATCAGTCCGAAGCCATCAATCTGTTCCTCGTCGCCACTGACAATGTTGGTTCTGATCCTCGTTCCTTCGAGACGGTCCAGTGCATCGAGAAGGGACTGATACTCGCGGCCACTTGTTCCCCGGTTGGTGAAAATCAGGAGTTCCCGTGAGTTGATCCGGACCCGAGGTGAAACCTGCTCTCCCTGCTTCAGCTTCGCCATAATCTGGCTGATACAGTAGATCAGGATATCCTTGTCGTAGATCGTCGCGAGACCTTTGACGCTCGGCGTTATTTCCAGCCAGTTTTCACCGTTCCGGTAGCGCTTGACTGACGTCTCGGGCTTCTTCGATAGCGAGTAGAAGGGATGCTCCATGTGTTGCATCACATCCTTGAGGATCGCATCCGCAACATCACAGATAAACAGATCGTGCTGAGGATGACGATCCGGCAGAAGAGGGGCCAAGGCATTCGTGTTATCAGTTACCATGTGCCTACATTCGTGTTTTCAGTTACCGACGTCAAGATTCGTGTTATCAGTTACCGAAAGCAGGATTTCAGTTACCGATATTCGTGTTATCAGTTACCGGCGATTTGGACAAGCTGTTGAATTTACGTTGTAAAGAACCATTCTAGAAGGGCGTAACACAGAATCTAACACATATATAACACTGGCAGCTTTCGGTTGAGCCTATGGACAAGTCACGGCATGAGACAGAATCAGCCAATCACTCCCGGTAGAACACGCAGGCATCGACCCCCGTTGTTGTCGTTCGCCAGATACCGCCGATGACAGCGCATGTGGACGGGTAGCTGGCCAGGAAACGGGGAAGAGCGACGGTCATCGCCAGAGCCAGGAGGAGGGCACCCAGACCGAACCAGGGCAGGTGGCGTTTCAGACGGTCGGCTTTGTTTTCACGGTCCCGGACCTGCCTGAGAATGGCCAGCTTGTCTTCCTCCGCCTGTTTCAGAACCCTCTCTGTCGTCATCGTCTGCTGCCCCAGATCGACCGCGAACCGCGCCAACCGGATCAGGGTGTCCCCGATCTTGCCGTCGATGGTTTCGCCCACCAGCGCGCTATAGGCCTTCGGATCGGTCTGGGCCTTGGCCGCGAACGCCGCCTGGCGCGCTTCCGTCGCGGTCTTGTTCACCCGGTCGAGAACTTCCGTCTGGGCATCGACGCGATCCGAGACGCTGGCCATGACCGTGGACAGCAGATCGAGGGTTTCGCGCAGCTCTTCGTCGGAGAGGGCAGGGAACTCGGGTTCGTCGGGGGAAGAGGGGCTGGCCATGGTGTCTCTTTCTCGGGATCAATGGGTCTGCAGGACAAACAGCCCGGCAAATTCGCGGTCGGCGTAGTAGCGCAGCTTTTGCGCCAGGGCAGAGGACTGGCCCTGCACCCGCAGAAGCTGGAGGTCCGGCGGCATCTGCATGATTTCATCAGGGGTGAGCAGGTCGCGGCCGGTGAGGTTGTTGCTGAAGCTGGGATTGTCGCCGGGCTTGTAGCTGTCGGTCTGGAACCCGGTGGTTTCCTGGCCGATCATCTGGCTCAGCCATTTGGCGGTTTCAAAGTCATTCACCCCGAAGACCTGCTGCACCCCGGCATTGGCGATGAAGGTGTTGGCCCGGTCCCCGTAGAGATCACGGAGCTGGCTCATGTCCTGCAAGATAGGCCAGAGCTGAAGACCATAGCCCGCCATCAGCCCCATGGCGCGTTCCACGGCCTCCAGACGGCCCAGGGCGGCAAACTCGTCCAGGAGGAACAGCACGGGCGTCTTGAGGCGCTGAGAGGCCCCCTGAGAGCCTACAGAGGCTTCAGCGTCCCGTGCGATGTCCTGGAGGGCCTGAGAGACCAGAAGGCGCAGCCAGCGGCTGTAGGCGTCCATCCGGTTGGGCGGCAGCACCAGGAAGACGGAGGTGATCCGGTGGCGCAGATCGGAGAAGTGAAAATCCGAGCGCGACAGCACTTTTGCAATGCGCGGGCTGTCCAGAAAATGCGTGTGGCGTTGCGCGTTCGACAGGACCGAGGCGGCTTCGCGATCCGCCTTGCCAAGGAAGCGGTTGGCGGCGCGGGCGATCAACCCGCCCGCCGCATCGCTGTCCTGCATCAGCTCCAGCAGAGACTTGAGCCGATCTGGGGGCAGGGTCAGGTATTCCCGGACGGTGGCAAGCGAGCGGCGGTCGCGGTCCTCGTGGCAGACGCAGAACATGATCAGCCCGCCGAGGAGGGCTTTCGCCTCCTCGTTCCAATGCGCTTCCGAGACCTGACCCGGCGGGTCCATCACCAGCGCCTCTGTCAGGGAGGCGGCATCCTCGCCCAGATCGAGGCTGTCGGGTGTGAGCCGGTCGAGCGGGTTGTAGGCGGCGGAGGGCTGACCACTGACCTCAAAGGGATCGAGGACATGCACGGTACCGAACCGCTGACGCGCTGCCCCGGCGATCCGGGCATTCTCGCCCTTGGGGTCGATGACCAGGACCGAGCGCTCCGCTGCCAACAGGTTCGGGATCACCGTGCCGACACCCTTGCCCGCCCGTGTCGGGGCGAGGGTGATCAAATGGGCCGGGCCGTCATAGCGCAGCAGCCGACCGGTGCCGGGATTGCGCCCGATCAGCAGACCGTCATTGCCCTGGAGCTTCTTCAGCTCCTTGCGGCTGGCGAAGCGGGCCGACCCATGACTGTCTCCGGTCAGCCCAAAGTAGGCATCGGCCCCGGAGATCATGCGCCAGTATCGGAACCCGAAGACGCCGCCGATGAAAATGAACGGGCCGAACACCAGCCATTGCCACGCGCTTTCGCCGGGCTGTTGATCGAAGAATGCGAAGATGACCGGCGTGGCCACGATTGATCCGATCATCGCGCCGAACAGGACGGCCCCGATCATCCAGCCCAGAAGGATAGGCGTGAAGATCAACCGACCAAAGAACCGGAACAGAGTGTCAAAGGCGCGGAACAAGCCCCGCATCAGGTGGGCGTGTCCGGATCAGAGCTGGAGCGGGCAGGGGAGGGCAACCCGGTGGGAGCCGTCCAGTCCGCAAAGGCTTTGCGATCCTGTTCCCGTGCGAGGTTGCGCACGAGCCGATCCAGCATGGCGGCGGCACCGGAATCCCGTTCCGCCAGATCGAGGAGAGCGCCGCCCAGGATCACCTTGCGCCGTGTATCCAGCTTGCGCTGTTTCGTGGCTTCCCGGTTGCGGAGGCTCTGGAGCCGCGCCTTGGCCTGGGCATAGCGCTTTTCCGCTTTCTCCAGTTCCGTTTCCGCCATCTGCCTGTTCCTGCGTCGCCAAATACTCTTGGTTGAATATTCTGTTGCCATATCAACTGCAAGCGCTTACCCGTAGGCCTGTAAAGGACAAGGGCGCACTTATGCAAACTCTCCACCTGCGGTTCCGAGATTTGCGTGCGATCTCCTTGAGGCGGGTCCTCAGCCGATGGCGAACTCCGTCCGACGCGAGGCGCGCCGGAATGGGAGGTGCCTTCGCCCTCCCAAGCCCTCCAGAACCAACCTGCGCGGTTGGATGGCGTCCCGCATCACGACACCCTGATGGCATCCAGTGCCCCTTGGCCGGGGCTGGAATGCCAAGGGTGCCGCGCTTGCGGGCTGCGCGGATCGTCGGACCTGTCGGTGCCGATCACAGGCAAGCCCGCGCCTCGGAGGTGCGATGCACCCCCTCGTTCGGGCTGTCTTTTCCCCTCCGGCCCCGGCGTTATGGGTCCGGGGCTCCGCCCGTTCAGCAGCGAAATGCTCCCCCGGAGCGTTTCCGGGAAGCTGCTTCACCCTCCGGGGAAAAGACGGTTGCGCGCCACACTGACGGTTCCGGAACGCGAGGTTCCGAGGCCCCCGGCTTGCGCCCAACAGGGAGGTTGAAGCCGGTCCCGTCCACGAGGGTGACGGCATCAGTTCACCTCCCATTCTGCGCCAACGCCCCGGCTCCTGTCACGGGCCAGGAGCCGGTCGGCACGTGTGTGCCTGGTGCGGCGCAGCGGCGGCGTTCGCTTCATCGGAGAGGGTACGGCGCATGGCCAGCTACCACCTCTCCGTGAAGACGATCAAACGCAGCGCCGGGCGCTCCGCCACGGCCGCCGCCGCCTACCGTGTCGGCGAGCGGATCGAGTGCCAGCGCGAAGGCCGCATCCACGACTACACCCGCAAGCAGGGCATCGAGGAGACCTTCATCCTGACACCGAAGGATGCGCCGGACTGGGCGCTGGACCGGTCCCGGCTCTGGAACGAGGTGGAGGCCAGCGAGACCCGCCGCAACTCCGTCACAGCCCGTGAATGGGAGCTGGCCCTGCCGTCCGAGATCAGCGCCGAAGACCGGTCCCAGATCACCCGCGACTTCGCCCAGGAGCTGGTCAGCCGTTACGGTGTGGCCGTCGATGTGGCGATCCATGCCCCGCACCGGGAAGGCGATCAGCGGAACCACCACGCCCACGTCCTGACCTCCACCCGCAAGCTGGAGCCGGAGGGGTTCACCGCCAAGACCCGTGTGCTCGACTCCGCGAAGACCGGCGGCGTGGAGATCGAGCAGATGCGCGGTGTCTGGGCCGAGTTGCAGAACCGCGCGCTGGAGCGGGCAGGGGAGGTGGAACGTGTCGATCACCGGTCGCTCGAAGCGCAGCGCGAGGCGGCGCTGGAGCGCGGTGACGCGCTGACGGCTGAGGAGCTGGACCGAGACCCGGAGCTGAAGCTGGGACCGGCGGCCAATTCCATGGAACGGCGCGCGAAGGCCATGGCCGAGCGCCGGGGCCGGGAATACGTGCCCGTCACCGAGCGCGGGGCCGTGGTCCATGCCGCCCGTCAGACCCGCGCCGCGTTCCGAGAATTGCGCGAGCGGCTGGACATCGCAAGGGAGACCTATGGAGCCGAGCGTGACGCGGGGCAGGGGCGTGTCTCGGCCGGTCTGGCGGCGCTCAGGGCGGCAGCCGCGAAGGAGCGCGGCGCGCGGGCCGGGTTGGAGGACATGCGCGAGAGGTTGGCGCGGGTCGTGGGCCGGTCAGAGGACCGGGACGATGCGCCGAAGCCCGAACGCCGCAACTATGCGCGGGAGCGCCTGAAGGAGATCATGGAAAAGGACGCGGGCCGGGACGGCCAGGCGGCGGTTCATAAGCTGGACGGTCACAGTGATCCAGAGCTTGGCGAGGACACCGGGCGCGAAGAGCGCAAGCCGTCCGTGAACGAGCGGCTGAAGGACATGCTGAACAAGCCGCGTGAAAAGCTGGAGATCGAGGACGAGCGGGACCAGGAAAAGGACCGCGAGGTTGAGAACGAACGTGAGATCGACAGGGAGATCGACCGTGACCCCGGCCTCAGTCACTGATCTGCCGCCGATCTTCGATGGAATCGAGGCGGTGTGTTTCGACGCATTTGGAACGCTGTGAGGTGCCCCTAGATTTGTAGGCGCTTTGCAGAAGGCGCTGATGGAGATGAACCTGCAACTGCATCATGTCGTCTCCGACATCACTGGCGCAACGGGCATGCGGATCATCCGTGCCATTGTCGCCGGCGAGCGTGATCCGGAGGTTCTCGTCGCGTTCCGGAATATCCGCTGGCCCACAGAAGCCCGAAGGGACTGCGGCACGGGTTCGGCGTCAATGCTGTTGTAAAAGGTATTCCGCTGCACATGCTGCAAAAGTGGATGAGGCATGCGCAGCTGTCCACAACGACGATCTATGCCAACGCCATTGGCAAAGAAGAGCAGGACATTGCTGCCAGAATGTGGAGATCATCCAGCACCTCACGCGGATAGAGCCAAGCGGAAACTTCTATCGGCATTACCATTTGGAGATTGTCAAAGGCATCTCTAAAAAATGTTGTTCAGAAGTAAGCATAAGAGGTGCCGTCATTGACGGCGCACCTTCATCGGTATAATTAACAGACCAAAAGGTTGTGCCCCTTTAAGGTGCTAAAGTTACCCTGTTCTAGTTCTAGGCGTGTGCAAATGTTTACCCCCGTTACCCCAATCTTCCGCAGCCAGATCATTGCCGAGCAAATCGTCTCGAAAATCCGCGGTGCGCGCATGAAGGTTGGTGACAAACTTTCCCCCGAGCGCGAGATGGCCAAGTCGATGGACGTCAGCCGCAACACACTGCGTGAGGCCATCGCAATGCTACAAGTGGCGGGCGTGCTCGAGGTGCGGCGCAGCAGTGGGACCTTCGTGGCATCGCTGCCCGATGAGGAGGACGTCAAGCGGTCGCTGAAAGAGGCTGATTTCGGCAGGTTTACGGATTCCCAGACCGCAATTGACGTCCGCATCGCACTTGAGCCTGGAGCCGCTATTCTAGCCGCCAAAGCTGCCACGCCCGATGACTGGGCCAAGTTCGATGACTGCATTGTAGAAATGCAGCAGGCGGTTAACAAGGGCGATATCGAGGCCTACCGCAAATGGGACAACGACTTGCACAAAGCCATGGCGATGGCGACAGGAAACGACATGCTAATTTCGATACTGCTACCGGTTATCGAGACGGCGCGCCAGCCACTGTGGAAAGCTATCAAGCAGAACATCTACCGGGCCGAAGTGCTGCGCAGCAGTTTGGCCGAGCACCAAAAGATTATCGAGGCGATGCATTCGGCTGATGAGTATTTCATCTTCCGGGCGTTCCGGAACCATTTGGAAAATTCCAAGGGCCGACTTGAGATCGACAGCGACTCCTGAGCCACGCCCGCCCGACGGGTCTTCCCGACTCAATATGGAAAGCAGTAAATTGGACCTAAAACAGGTCCAATTTGGTTGTGGCGAGAGCATATTTCCACACACAGAAATTCCATCAGTGCCGCGTACCCCATGTTTTTATGGCTTTTGGATGCTGTCGGTGACAGTATCTTTCAGTTGACTAGCGGTCATATTGGTGCAATATGTGAACCAATAATCCCCTCTCCCTTTAGGTTAAAAACGGAAAAGAAAACGAAATGAAAGTTAGCAAAGTAGAAGTCTTCCCCCTGTATGTGCCCTTGTCAGAGGCGATTGACGCCCCAATCAGTATTCCTCATGCCGACAAGGTGCAGGATATTGTGTTTGGCGGGTATCGCGCCACCATTGTACGCGTGACGACGGATGACGGGTTAGTTGGCTACGGCGAATGCATGACCCGCTTCGCGCCCGCTGCGCTCAAGAAGATCATTGAGGAGGTAGCCCCAATTGTTGTCGGAACAGACCCTCTCCAGCCTGAATACACTTGGGAGATCATGTATGCATCGATGATGAACCGGGGCCACAATCGTGGTTTCTTTATTGAGGCAATCAGTGGCATCGACATCGCCCTTTGGGATCTGCGCGGCAAGATCCTCAACCTACCGCTGTACATGTTCTTGGGCGGCCACCAGCGTGATTTGATTCCCTGCTACGCCTCCAGCTTGCGCATGCGTGAGAAGAGCATCGTGCTGGACACCGCTCAGCAGTTTCTTGACGATGGTTTCCGCTCGATGAAGATCAAGTTGGGGAAAAATCCTGACGGTTACGTCAAGGATATCAAGTTGGTCGAGGAGATCCGAAAGCAGGTCGGCGATGATGTAATCCTCACAGTCGACGCCAATTGCGCCTATCACGAAGATTACAAACTTGCCCTGCGAGTTGGGCGAGAGTTGGAAAAATTGGGGACTTACTGGTTCGAGGAGCCAATTAGCCCAGACAACATGTACGGTTATAAATACCTCGTAGATCACCTCGACATGGCCATCGCTTGGGGCGAAAGCTCGTTCACGCGTTTCGATTTCGCCAATATGATCTCCGAGCGGGCGATCGATATCGTTCAGCCCAATCCTTGCCGCGTAGGTGGATTGACCGAGGTTGCGAAGATTGCTCACATGACCCAAGCTTTCCATTTACCCTATGCGCCGCATACGGGCAGCTGCTCGGCCTTGTGCCTAGCCGTTTCGCTGCACATTGCCACTGCGCTGCCCAACTTGCTGACCTTCGAAGTTATGCGGTCGGACTGGTCCAAGCAGGACCACAACCCGTTGCGCCACGATCTTTTGAAGGAGCCCTACGACGTCCTTGAGAACGGGTTCCTTCACGCTCCGCGCGCCGACCGCCCGGGCATCGGCGTGGAAATCAACGAAGAAATTCTGGAACGCTACAGCGTGAGCTGACGCCTTTAGAAACCCATAATTGAGAAAGTTAACCATGAAAATGTTCATTGATGGAGATTGGCGCGAAGGCAGGGAGCAACTGTCGGTCTACAATCCCTACGACGGATCAGTTGTTGATCACGCTCCGGTCGCCGGTGCGCAGGATATCGAGGACGCGATTGCCAGCGCGCATGCTGCTACGC
>JAUHYC010000005.1 GCA_030426685.1 Alphaproteobacteria bacterium | reverse complement strand
TGTCTTTTTCATGTTGTCCTCTGTTGGGCTAGTTATGACGATTGCGTCATTCTTTCGCGACGCTTCGATTATTCTTTTCTTGTGAAGTTAATTTGACAGATTACAGGGCCAAGAAAAATCGATAATATCTACTAAATCATAAGCCAAAATTATACATTGTGGTTTCCGCAAAATGAATCCTTTGCACCTAATAGAGCGACGCGTTTCGTCGCGGTGCCACCCGCACCCGCTGCACGTTACAAAACATACCTGGGCACAAACAGTCGCCCGGAAACCGGATCCACCGGTCTCGCGCTGTGCCTCAAAGGGGGGCGCGCATAAGGACGCAACGATCCGCCGAGTGTTGAATTCGGCAAATCGCAGCACGTTATCAGGCCTCCGCCTCGCGCTCGCGCTGCGGTAGATCCTCGATCAAGCGCGTTTCCAGCAATTGACCATTCGCGTAGAGGATCGGCGTGGAAATGGCTGCGATATGGCTGTTGAATTCACGCAGGGCCCGCAGGGTCTCCAGATGAACATCACTGGTCTCAAAGCTGTCGACCATACCATTCTGCAACCGGCGAAAATGACGTTTGCGGCTATCGCGTTCGGCCCGTTTGATCTCGGTCTTTTCCAGGTTCAACAACCGTGCGCTTTCCAGATCCTCCGAGATGATCACATTGGTCGCCAGCTTCAGGTTGGCCAGAATCTTTTCGTGCATTTCCTGCACCTCTGACCAGCCTTCGGGTGAAAACTGCTTACCGGTTTCGCGCAGCTCAACCGCAAGCACTGTCAGCCGTTTGGCGACAACATCCCCCGCAGTCTCTAGGCGGACCGCGTATTCCAACACGTCACGGGCGATGTCAGCACTCTTGGAATCCATCTTTTCGGGTGGAAGCGCGGCAACATAGGCGCGAATACCGCTCAGGCAGTGATTGACATCCTGATCAAGGGCCTGAACCGCCTTGATCTGCTTATCGTCCCCTGATCGATAGAGGTCCAACAAGGGGCTGAACATCATCTGCACAAGATCCGCCATACGCAACAACTCACGCTTGAGCGCTGAGACGGCCAGTGCGGGTGTTTCCGCCATGGCCGGGTCGAGCGCGCTGACCGGACGGGCCAGCGGGTCAGCTTTGGCAACGGGCTTTGCATCCGGCAGTAAGCGTTCGAATGGTGCCTGCAACATGCCGCAGAATGGCAGCGACAGGATCAGCAGCGAAGCATTGAAAGCCAGATGCGCATTAACCAGCATCTGACCCTGATAATCAGCGCTTAGAACACCCGCGCGCAGACTCAGATTTGCCGCGAACAGACAAAGCACCGCCCAAACCCCGCGCAGCGCCAGATTGGCGAAGGGAATACGCCGGGCGCGCGTTTCCATTCCACGCGTCAGCCAGACCGGTATCAACGCACTGCCCAGATTGGCCCCCAGAACTAGCGACAGGCCGGCGGAGAATGGCAAGGCTCCGATCTGGACCAGCGTGACACACATCAGGATCGCGGCGACCGAGCTATGCATGACAAAGGCCAGCGCCCCGCCTACAAGGAAGGCGGTCACATAGTCGCGCACCAGATAATCGGCGATCGCCGGCAGGAATGCACTGTCGCGGATCGGGTCCATCGCTTCGCGCAGGAAACGCAGCGAGATCAGGATAAAGGCCACCCCCATCAGAATGCGCCCGATCTGGCGGGGTTTCTTGCGCTCGGTCTTGACGAACAGCCACCCGCCCACAGCCAGCAGCAATGGCACCAGCCAGTCCAGTCGGAATGAGAGGATCTGAATCACCAACGCCGAACCCAGATCACCCCCCAACACAATCGCCAGACCGGCGGAGAAGGCAAGATATCCGCCCGCAGCAAATCCCGAGGCCAGCAGCGCAACCGCAGCCGAGCTTTGCAGCACCACAGCCAGCACCAAACCCGTCAAGCTGGAGCCCATCATACTGTTGTTGCGCGTCAATACTCGCTGGAATGAAGCGCCATAGCTCCGCTCGATGCCCGTGCGAACCATCCGGACCGCAAACAGCAAGAGCATAGTCGCTCCGGCCAGTTGCGTTAGAAAAACTAGAATTGCCATACTGCGCGATCTTTCCGCCCGCTTGATTTCCGGGCCTTCTGATTTGACAGGAGTGCCCTGTCATTATGTTCAAAGTTTCGAGACATCAGATGGCCACCTCAACGCCGATCTGCCAACGCTTGAGTCTCGCCGCAAGCTTCTTTCCCGGATCTGCGTCTGTAACAAGCCGTGAAACCAGTGTCGGATCAAAACCCTGGTGCGGGGCGTCGGTGCCGAACTTCTGATGCACCATTGTAACAATCGGTGTTTTGGTCCTTTCTGCCACGACCTGAGCGAGCTCAGCCTCAGCAGGCTCCATATACATGAAGCCTGCCTTTACACTCAGCGCGTCAGCACTGAGGATGGCAAAGTCATACAGGTACCTCTTGGCCTGACTTTCCGCAACGAAGCCGAAAGCCCCAAGATTGTCGCGCTGCATCTCCCCGCCCAACAGAAACACCCGATTGCCCTTATGACCGACAAGTGTATGCGCTACCTTGGACGAGTTGGTAACGATCTTCAGATTGCTTTTGTCTCGCAGTTCCTCAGCAACAAATGCAGTGGTACTGCCGACATCGAGAAACAGGAACGCACCGTCTGGAATCAACGCGGTTGCCGCCTCTGCGATCCGCCGCTTTTCGCTGACATGCTCACCCAGTCGCTGGAAGTAATTCGCATCATATTGCGACCCCAACAGGCGCGCCGCCCCATGTGCACGCGCGATCAGGCCCAGCTTGGACAGGGATTTCACCGTCCGCCGAATGGTTTCCTCGGAAACGTCCAGAAAGCCTGCCAGTTCAGCGTTGCGTGCATGCCCGCCAACGCTGCGCAGCGCCTCCAGCAATTGCATCTCACGCGGAGAGAGCGAAATCTGGTCTGTCATCTTCTCATCCCATCCCTGAAGGACGTATGTATCAAAACGACCAATAAAGTCCACATTTATGTTGGTTTACGACACACTTTTCCACAACATTGGCACTTTGATCGCCAATTGTCGCCGGCAAACGGTCACAATTGGCGCTCTTCGCATTCCAGCGGACCCAGCCCCGACTAACATTTTTCCGACTTAGAAGTTGCATCAATCGAGTTTATTCTTCTGCATCTGTGGAGTGATGCCGAAATTGGCGCGATAAACCCGCGAGAAATGACCAGGAGTTTCAAATCCGCAGGCGATGGCAATGTCAGTAACCGAGGCCTCGGTCTGCAACAACAGCTTGCGGGCACGCTCAAGGCGCATCTCCATAAAGTACTTTTTGGGTGAGGCGTTGAGGAATTTCCCAAACAACCTCTCAAGTTGGCGCGTGGAAATACCAAGCTCTGCCGCAATTTCTGAGGGTGAGATGGGGGCCTCGATATTCTGCTCCATGATACGGATCGCCTTTGCGAGATGCGCATTGCGCATCCCATTGCGGGATTGTAGCGATACACGCTGCTCGGCAGTGGCATTGCGCACGGCATTATACACCATCTGGTCTGAAACCGAGACCGCCAGGTCGTGGCCGTGATCCTGTTCGATCAGGTGAAGCATCAGATCCGCGGTCGCCGTGCCACCCGAAGCACTGATATATTTGCCGTCCGCCGCAAATACACTGCGGACAAGTTTCACTTTGGGAAAAGCCTCCATGAAACTGTCGTGATATTCCCAGTGAATCGCGGCCTCGCACCCGTCCAGAAAGCCCGCTTCGGCCAGCACCCACGAACCCGAACACAACGCACCGATCGGAGTACCAAGCGCCTTTTGCCGCCGCAGCGCACCCAGCAGCGGACGGGTAACGTGATTGCGCATGTTGATGCCTGACAACACAAACAGCCGGTCACATTTGGGGATATCCGAAATACCGCCATCCACGACGGTCACGATGCCATTCGAACAGGTAACCCGCTCACCATTTTCGGACAGGATCGACCATTCATACAGATCGTCGCCATTGACCAGGTTGGCTATCCGCAATGGCTCGACCGCGCAGGAAAATGCCAGATGCGAGAATTCCTCGACCAGAAGGAACGTGAAATGCTGGGGTTTGGACATGGCGACCTTCTTATCTGAATCCTGACAGACCGCAGAAGCGGACAATTCGGCAGGGCCGCATCTCGGGTTAGGTTGTCGCGGGATGCGACAGGCATCAAGCCCACGCTTCCGGGCCGCACCAAAGCACACAATTACAACATTGCATACTGCATATTTTTTTATTGTACACAATTTGCATTTTCTTATAAGGCTTCACGAACGGCAAAGCCAAAGATCACCCAGATTGCAGCGGCGAAGTGGAGATTGCTGATGAAAGATGCAGCCCGGCTCAGGAAATCTGAGCTTTGCGAACACCTGAAGACTTCGATCCTGACGCTGGCGCTTGGGCCCGGCACGGATCTGGATGAGGCGTCACTATCGGAAGAATTTGCACTGTCGCGCACCCCGCTGCGCGAAGTTTTTCGGCAACTCGCGGGTGAAGGCTATGTAGAATTGCGTGAAAACCGGGGCGCGCGCGTATCTGGCATGTCCTACACGACGCTGCGGGATTTCTTTCTCGCTGCTCCAATGATCTATGGCGCGATCCTGCAACTGGCCGCCAAAAACGCCACACCCGCTCAGATTGATCAGTTGAAGCAGGCGCAGGAGGTCTTCAAGGCCGCGCTACGCTCGGGTTCGGGCGCGGATCGGGCGATGGCCAACAACCAGTTTCACGAAGTCACCGGCGAAATGGCCGACAACGTCTATCTGTTGCCCTCATTCAGGCGGTTGTTGATCGATCATGCACGCATCGGCATGACGTTCTACCGCCCACAGGACGCGACGATGGTCGAAAATCTCTCTGAGGCCAGCGCCCAGCATGACGCCATCATCACCGCCATCGAGGCGGGTGATGAGGCGGCTGCTTCGCAGCTGGCCATCGACCACTGGAACCTCTCACGCGACCAGATCGAGCTGTTTGTCATGCCTGACGGGCTTGACCTGCCGTTGGGGTCGATGGCTCGCAAAACTCCGGCATGAGGTTGCAAATGACTCCCCTGTTCAAATTTGAAGGGATCTACACCCCCGTGGTGACCCCTTATCACGAGGATGGCAGCATCAATTGGGATGCCCTTTCGGACATGATCGAATATCTGATCGACAATGGTGTGCACGGCCTGATTTCAGGCGGTTCCACCGGAGAGAACTACTCTCAGAGCGTGGCCGAGCGTCTGGAGTTGGCCAAATTCACCCAAAAGCGCCTGAACGGTCGCCTTCCGCTGGTTGTCGGCACGGGCGCCATGATGACGCCGGATTCGATCGCCCTGGCCGCCGGTGCACGCGAAATAGGCGCTGATGCGATCCTGCTGGCCAGCCCGGCCTATTCGGTGCCCACAGATCGGGAAAACGCGCTGAATGCGCTGGCCATCGACAAGGCGGCTGATCTGCCGGTTATGTTGTACAACTATCCACACCGGACCGGCACCATGATGGGCGCGGAATTCCTGAACCGCGTGGGCCGCAGCCGCAATTTCTGCGGCATCAAGGAAAGCTCAGGCGATATCAACCGGGTGCATCTGCTGGCGCGCAACTACCCGCATATCCAGTTGGGCTGCGGTATGGACGATCAGGCACTTGAGTTCTTTGCCTGGGGTGCTCCGTTTTGGGTTTGCGGTGGGTCAAATTTCCTGCCCGCTGAACACGTGGCGCTGTACAACGCCTGTGTGGTCGAGGGCAACTTCGACAAGGGCCGACGCATCATGTCGGCGATGCTGCCGCTGATGCATGTGCTGGAACAGGGCGGCAAGTTTATCCAGACCATCAAGCATGGGGTCACCATGAACGGCATCGACGCCGGGATCATGCGCCCTCCACTGCGCGGCCTGAACAAGGATGACAAGCGTGCGCTGGAACAAGTCACGCGCGTGTTGAAACGCAAAATCGCTGACATCATGGCAGAAGGGTAAGAGACATGGATCTGCTGACTCAGGACGAATACAAATCGATCGCCGCGGGCTTGGACCTGCCAACCGGCGCCTTCATCGATGGCAGCTTCCGTCCCGCCATCTCTGCCAAGACCTTCACAACCAATAACCCGGCAACCGGTGAAAAGCTGGCCGAGATTGCAGCATGCGATGCGGCAGACGTTGACCTAGCCGTTGAGAAAGCGCGCGAGGCGTTCGAGGACGGTCGCTGGTCAAAACTGCATCCCTCCGAGCGCAAGGATGTTCTGATCCGGCTGAGCAAATTGTTGACACGCAACTCACGCGAACTGGCAGTGATGGAGAGTATCGACAGCGGCAAGACGATTTTTGACTGTGAAACGGTGGATGTCCCGGAAACCATCCACTGCCTGAAATGGCACGCGGAAGCGATCGACAAGATTTATGATCAGGTTGCCCCTGCCAGCGATGATCACATCGCCATGGTTGTCCGCGAACCAATCGGTGTGGTGGGCCTTGTTTTACCCTGGAACTTCCCCCTGCTGATGCTGGCCTGGAAAATCGGTCCGGCCCTGGCCGCAGGCTGCTCGCTGGTGATTAAACCGGCAGCAGAAACGACATTGACCGCCCTGCGCGTGGCTGAACTGGCGATGGAAGCTGGTATTCCAGCCGGAGTGCTGAACATCGTCCCCGGCGGTGGAGCCGATGTGGGTGAACCCATCGGACGCCACATGGATATCGACATGGTGTCGTTCACCGGTTCGACGGTAACGGGCAAGCGTTTCCTGACCTACTCGGCGGAATCGAATGCGAAAGAGGTCGTGCTTGAGATGGGCGGCAAGAACCCTGCCATCGTCATGGATGATGCCGAAAACCTGGATCGGGTGGCCCAGCATCTGGTCAACGGTGCCTTCTGGAACATGGGTGAGAACTGTTCGGCCAGTTCGCGACTGATCGTGCACAAAGACGTCAAGGCGGATCTGCTGGCGCGGATCAAGCATCATGCCAAACACTGGAATATCGGCGATCCGTTGAATCCTGAAACCCGTATGGGAGCGTTGGTGACCGAAGGTCACTACAACAAGGTCTGTGGGTATCTGAGCAAGGCTGAAAACATCGTGTTCGGCGGCAAGGCCGAAAACGGGTTTGTCGAGGCAACTGTGGTTGAGGTCGCCGACAACGACGCGGTTTTGGCCCGCGAGGAAATCTTTGGCCCGGTCCTGTCGGTCATCGAGGTTTCCAGCTTCGATGAGGCAATCTCGGTCGCCAACGATACCGAATATGGCCTGTGTGCGTCGATCTTCACTGCCAACGCAAAACGCGCCGTCCGAGGTGCACGCGCCATCCGTGCGGGCACCGTTACGGTCAACTGTTTCGGCGAAGGTGATATCTCGACGCCGTTTGGGGGCTATAAACAGTCGGGTTTTGGTGGTCGGGACAATTCGGTTCACGCGCATGATCAATACACCCAGTTAAAAACGATCTGGATTGATCTGTCCGATGACGCTGATGAGGCCGTGAGTTGACGCGGTATGCCGCAAAATCGCTGCCGGTGCACCGCGGACCGGCAGCCTGGAATGCCATTCTGGAGCCTCAAAGCCCTGCTAAGGTGCTTGATGAAAACCACTGCGCCGATTTTGTCGTAGTGGGGGCCGGTTTCGCCGGTCTGTCTGCGGCGAGACGTATCCTGCAGTTACAGCCCGACGCCCGCATCGCAGTGGTTGAGGCCGGACGTGTCGCGGAAGGCGCTGCCGGACGGAACTCGGGCTTCATGATTGACCTGCCGCATGATCTGGCCTCAGACAATTACTCGGGTGGTGGCGATGACCGGAAAATCATTGCCCTGAACCGGCAGGCCATCCGATTTGCCCGATCGGCGGTCGAAGAGTATGGGATCGATCCCAACTATTTCGATCCGGTCGGCAAGGTAAACGGTGCCGCCAGCGCTTCTGCCGAAGCCCACAATCAGAGCTATGCACAGCATCTGACCTCATTGGGTGAAGACAGCGAAACACTGGATCCGCAGCAGATGCGCGAGCTTACCGGTTCGCGCCACTATGTTTCGGGGCTCTATACGCCCGGTACAATCATGCTGCAGCCTGCCGGTTATATTCGCGGGTTGGCCATGGGGCTAGTCACGCAGGGCGTGCAGATATTTGAGGATAGCCCGGTCACCCAGTTCACGCGCGAAGGCGGTGCCTGGTGTGTGCAAAGCGAGAAGGGCTCAGTTTCAGCTGCCAGCGTGATCCTGACGGTCAATGGCCATCTGGAAAGCTTCGGATTCGAGCGTAACCGGCTCATGCAACTCTTTCTGTTTGCAGCGATGACACCCGAACTGGACGGTGACACCCTGACAAAATTGGGTGGGCAGGCGCGCTGGGGTGTGACCCCTTCTGATCCAATGGGAACCACAATGCGCCGGATTGACACCGGTCAGGGCGGCAACCGCATTATCACCCGTACCTGTGCTGCGCTTCGGCCCGGGATGAAAACGACGAGGAATGATCTGCGCCGGGCCGCTCGGGTCATGCAGCGAAAGTTTGACAGTCGCTTTCCGCAACTGGCAGGCACGCGGATGGAGTATCAATGGGCCGGACATTTGTGCCTCAGCCTCAATGGAGTTTCCGTCGCGCGCGAGATTGACACCGGTGTTTATGCTGGTTGCGTCCAGAATGGGCTGGGCACCGCACGCGGTACGCTAACCGGTATCGCCGCAGCCGAACAGGCCTGCGGCCATCAATCCGAAATATCGCAATACTTCGAATCCGAGGCCGCCCCGAAGCCGCTGCCTCCGCAACCAATCCGAGAGATCGGAGCAAATCTGGTACTACGATGGAAGGAATGGAAAGCATCTGAAGAATAAATTGCTGTGCAATCATGCCAATAATAACAGCCAGGCAATGGCGGTCGAACTCGACACGGGAGGAATTTGATGTCGATTAAAGAGCCATTTACAGAACTAGACATAAAAACGGCGGATGCCGGATTTTATGAAAACTACAGTGTCCCCATTGCATTGATCAGTAAGGCGATCATGGTCGGGCTGGTGCTCTGGGCACTGGTATTTCCGGCCAACGCAAACGGTACGCTGGGAAGCCTGAACAGCAGACTTCTGGAAAGCTTCAACGGCTTCTACGTCATCATTGTGGGGCTGTTTTTCTTTTTCCTGGCTGTTGTGGCGATAATCCCGGGGACCGGCAAACGGATCATGGGCACACCGGGAGAGAAGCCCGAATTCTCGAACTTTTCGTGGTTCTCGATGATGTTCGGTGCTGGTCTGGGTGTGGGCCTGATGGTCTTTGCTACCGCCGAGCCTCTGGGCCTGTGGGGTTCAAACCCGGTGGTTGTATCGGGTGATGTCACCGGCAACACGCCAGAAGCGCTGCAATCGGCCTATCGCTTCACCTATCTGCACTATGGCTTTCACGCCTGGGCGATATATGTGGTGACTGGTCTGTCATTGGCCTATTACGCCTATACCCGCGACATGCCGCTGACCATCCGCTCGGCGCTGACTCCGCTGTTCGGTAAGTTGATGAACGGCTTTCTGGGCCATGTGGTGGACGTGCTGGGTGTGGTTGCGACCATCCTCGGCGTGTCAGTCACCATCGGGTATGGCGTCAGCCAGTTCATCGACGGCGTATATGCCATCACCGGCATGGAATGGGTTATGGATATGGGTGGCGAAGTGCCGACCCCATCCAAGGTAGGCCTGATCGCGGGTCTGGTTGTCATCATGTGCCTGTCGATCATCTCGGCCGTCTCGGGTGTTGGCCGGGGCGTGAAGTACCTGTCGAACCTGAATCTGGTCCTGTCGATCATCCTGCTGGGCACTTTCGTCGTGTTTGGCTCATTCGTCTTTGCCATGACCACCTACGGCACTGCGATGGTCGACTATATCCTGCACTTCATTTCGCTAAGCTTCGGCGCCTATGGCCCACTCTCGGCTGAAACCTTCGCGGCGGCGCTGCCTGCCGAAGCACAGGCACACGCTGATGCCCTGATCGGTGGAGCAACAAATGCGTGGGGTAGCTTTGAGGGCTTCAAGAGCGGTCTGGAAGGTGCTGCCGCTGAACTTGATGAGGCCACTCTGACTGCAGCCTACGCAGCAGGTGAGCAAGGTCGCCAGTTCGGTTGGCAGGCTGGTTGGACCACGTTCTATTGGGCGTGGTGGATCGCGTTTTCGCCGTTTGTGGGCCTGTTCCTGGCGCGCATCTCGAAGGGCCGGACCGTGCGCGAGTTCATCCTCGGCTGCGTCTTCGCACCTGCGCTGGTGTGTTTTGCCTGGATGACCGTTCTGGGAGGTACCGCGATTGATCTTGAGCTTGCCGGTGCTGCCGAAGGTGCAATCATCGGGGCATCGAACACCAACAAACTGTTCGTGACGCTGTCCTACATGATTGATGGTGGTCTGCTGTCAATGCTGAACGTGATGTGCGTGATCCTGATCATGACCTTCCTCGTTACCTCGGCTGACTCGGGCATTCTGGTGATGAACACCATCATGTCCGGTGGCAGCCAGGAAACAGGCGTCAAGCACCGCATCATCTGGGGTGTGATCCTGACGGCAGTGATCGGCGCGCTGATCCTGGCAGCGGGTGAGAACAACCCGATGGATGCGCTGCGCAATGCGATGATCATCGGTGCATTGCCGTTTACCATGGTGATGGGCCTGATGTGCATCTCGCTGGGTAAAGCGCTCTACCGCGATGGGTTGCGCGACAAGCACAGCGACACCGCGAGACAAGCGGCTGAATAAGCCTTGCTTCTAAACAAAAACAACGCCGCCCGAAAAGGGCGGCGTTATGCGTTCGAGGAACCCAACCTCTGACCACACCTTAATGGCCCGCCCGACATGCGGGCGGCCGCGTCAGAGAGAGTCCGCGCCGCTCAATAAGACTGGTTCAGTTCATCCGCCGCCGGGATCTCGCGCTCGCGGCGTGCGATATAGTCCAGTAACGCCTCGTTCTTGTCCTGATCCAGTTTGGGTTCCTGGTATTCAGCCAGCAGCTTACGTGCGTGGTTGAGTGCCCTCTCAGTAATCTCAACACTACCTTCTGCCTGCCATTGCTCAATCGAGTTGTTGTCGAACAGCTCTGGCATGAAAAATGCCTGCTGAAAGTTTTCCTGCGTATGCGGATGCCCCAGATAGTGCCCCCCCGGACCCACATCCGGCACCGCCGCAACCGCCTGATCAAAATCTCCCCATTTGGGGCCTTCCGCCATGCGGTAAGCCATCGCGCATTGCTCAGCATCGACGATGAATTTGGCGACAGAGCAGTGCATCCCGGCCTCATTCCAGCCTGCCGAGTGCCAGATATAATTCGCCCCAGCATGGATCACGGAACTCAGCGTTGTGGCGGATTCGTATCCGGCCTGCGCATCAAAGGTCTTGGCCCCACCCAATGTGTTCGATGTGCGCCAGGGTACTCCATAGAAACGCGCCATCTGGCCGATCATGAAATTCATCAGGCTAATCTCGGGTGTTCCCGCCATTGGCGCGCCCGACTTCATCGACACAGTCGACAGGTAATGGCCGTAGATCGCGGGCGCACCCTTGCGGATGACCTGCGTATAGGCCAGCGCGCTCAGCGCCTCGGCGTTCAACTGCGCCACTGTGGCCGGGACGCTGGCGGGCGTATTGGCCCCACCTAGCACAAAGGGCGAGCACAGGACGGGCTGATTGCGGCGGCAGAATGCCCGCATCGCACCCAGCATGGTTTCGTCCCACACTAGCGGAGAGTTACCGTTGCAGTTACCAGTGGTAACCGGATGATCCTCAAGGTAGGCCTCGCCAAACAGGATGGCGCACATCTCCATCACGTCCTCGGCGTTCTTGGGCGAGGTGGTCATGCCCATGAACGTCTTGTCCGAATGTTTCATCGACGAATAAGTTATCCGCAGATGCCGCTGGCTGATCGGATGGTCATAAGGCTCAACAATGTGGTGGGCTGAGGAATGCAGTGCGGGCATCATATGCGCCAGCTTGTGAAACATCGCCAGATCCTCCAGCGTCGGGTTGCGGCGCACATCATCCAGATCGCGCAGGAAGGGCGCGCCGGTCATCGGCACAAAGATCGAATTCCTGCCCCCCAACCGTACATTTTTGTTTGGGTCGCGGGCGTGGTAGGTGAAGTCTGACGGGATCGTGGCAATCAGCTCGCGCACAAGTCCACGGTCGAGGAAAACCAGTTCACCTTCCACCTTGGCTCCGGCTTTCTGCCAGTCTTCCAACGCGATCGGGTCACGAAACTGGACGCCAACATTTTCAAGGATATGCATCGAAGCGGCGTCGATCCGTTCGACCTGCGCCTGATCCATGACCTCACACAACGGAATGCCGCGCGACAGACCGGGAAGCATGTCGAAATTCGGAGCCATACGAGTGGCGCGGCGGGCAGACCGCCCGCCAGCACGGGTTTGGGTTGCGGCTTGTGTGGTCATCGGTGTTCTCCTGCAATTTCCACGATCTTCTCAGTTCTGATCCCGGCACACTTGACGATTCACGAAATCCGCTTGCAGGAAGCGACATGGGGCAGTTGGTCAGCAAACCGAAAGGTAAGCATAATTCCGTCCGGAATGCCTTTTTTTGGATATTTGCAGCTCAGTTGGGCACAGCCAGCATCCAACTATTGGCTTTAAGACGCCAGTCTGGCCATTTGCCGCCGTGATGGACCAAAATTCACCTTGAACACCATCATATTAAGCGCATATTCGGTCACCAAGAAACACTGGGCATCGGGCGCGCGTCGCTTCCACTGATGTCGTACTGGATGTGCTTGTCGTCTTTCCGGACTGATACGCACCGCCCGGTTAGAAGCCATGGTCGCGGCGCCAGAAGGCGTTATTTGGTCAAAGTCGGCAAACTCGGTATTCAGCCGACTCAGGCGAGCCAATGAAAAGGATTTGAAGAATGCGTATTGCAATGATTGGCACCGGATATGTCGGATTGGTTTCGGGTGTCTGCTTTTCCGACTTTGGTCATGATGTGATCTGCGTCGACAAATCTGAGCGGAAGATCGAGATGCTGCAGGCTGGCGAAGTTCCGATCTACGAACCGGGCCTTGATGTATTGATGGCCAAAAACGTGGCCGCCGGGCGTCTGAGTTTCACCACTGATCTGGCAAGCGCCGTTGATGGGGCCGACGCGGTATTCATCGCCGTGGGTACACCGACCCGGCGCGGTGACGGCCATGCGGACCTGACCTATGTAATGGCCGCCGCCGAAGAGATTGCGCGGGCCATCACGGACTATACTGTTGTGGTCACCAAATCGACAGTACCGGTCGGTACCAACCGCAAGGTCCACAACGCAGTATCGGCAGCCAATCCCGATGCAAATTTCGACGTGGCCTCGAACCCGGAATTCCTGCGTGAAGGGGCTGCGATTGACGATTTCATGCGCCCAGACAGGGTGGTTGTCGGCGTCGAAAGCGACCGCGCTGCCGAGGTGATGGCCGAGATCTATCGCCCGCTCTACCTGCGTGATTTCCCGATCCTGACAACCGATCTGGAAAGCGCCGAGATGATCAAATACGCGGCCAACGCTTTTCTGGCGACCAAGATCACCTTCATCAACGAAATTGCGGGTCTGTGCGAACGCGCTGGCGGTGATGTCAAAGAGGTCGCGCGCGGGATCGGTCTGGACGGACGTATCGGCAACAAGTTCTTGCACGCAGGGCCAGGTTATGGCGGGTCCTGTTTCCCAAAAGACACCGCCGCCCTCGCACGGATCGGTCAGGAGCACGCTTATCCGATGCAGATCACCGAGACAGTCATGCGCGTGAATGACGAGGTGAAAAAGCGGATGATCAACAAAATCCGCGAAGCCTGCGACGACAGTTTCAACGGCAAGACCATCGCGGTTCTCGGCGTGACGTTCAAACCCAACACCGATGACATGCGTGACGCCCCGTCGCTGACCATCGTTCCCGCACTTATCGGCGGCGGTGCGCGCGTGCGCGTTGTTGACCCTCAGGGTCGCGCGGAAGGTGAGGCCCTTTTGCCCGGTGTCAACTGGATGGACGACCCGTATGAAGCAGCCAAAGATGCAGACGCCGTTGTCCTGCTGACCGAGTGGAATGAATTCCGGGCGCTCAACCTCAACGATCTGGCCGAGACGATGAAATCCGCCCGGATGGTGGATCTGCGCAACATCTACTCTCCGGCCATGGTAACAGGCGCGGGTTTTGACAGCTATGTAGGCGTGGGTGTCGGCAGCTAAGCCTGCCGGAAATCCAATCTATGGGCGCGGTAGGCGGCTGACCTCGCGAAGATGCTCGGCTCGGCGGGCGAACGTCTTTTCAAACGAATGCTCGGCCGCAAAAGCAGCCGCATTGCGGGCCATACTCAAAATTTCTTCGCGGTCTTCGTGCAACCGGGCGACAACCTCGGCCATCTTGAGCGGCCTGCGCACAGGAACGGACCATCCGCCGTCAGATCGCGCAAGAACGCCGGAAAACGCCTCGTTGTCATAACCAACGATCGGAATGCCGCAGGACATCACCTCGGGGTAGGTGCTCGACGGGTCCCCCTGCACGTGAGTGCAAAGAAACAAATCCACGTTTTCGCGCAGGAAAGGAATCCAACCATGACGGAAATCCATCGGTGGCAGCAGCGAGACGTTATCCTGCAGTTCCAACTGCTGAATGTCGCGTGCGATTTGTGCTCGCTGAGGGCCGCTGCCGACGATCGTCATCTCAAACGGCACTTTCAGGCGCCGTAACTCAGCAGCAACGGTCGGCAGGCCGTCCGCCCCCTTCATCGAGATCAGCCGCCCGCCAAAGGCTAGGCGGAGTGGACGGCCTGATAGCAACTCGACTGAGCGGGCATTGATCTCTTCTACTGAAATCACATCTTTCGAAAGCACGCGGTTGTCAAAGAACAACAGTGCATTGGGGACATGGGGTGCATAAAGATCATGTGTCGGCGCTCCGCTGCAATGCAGACCAGACAACCGATGTAGAAGGCGCTGACGCCGCCGCTCTTCACCCCTCAGCCACAACAACCGACGAGCACGACGAAGCGGGGCACCGGTCAGTTCCGCTGCAGCGATCTGCCGTTCCGTTCTGGGGGTGTATTCTGTGGTGCAGACAAATGGGACACCCGCCACGGAACAGGCTTCCGCGAATGAACAATTTCGGCCCGACAGAAACCCCAACGCTACCGCCGCGATTTTCAAACGTGCCTCAAGCGCGCTTTGGTCCTTGGGGCAGACCTCAAGAGAGAAGCCCATTTTCCCGGGCTCTGCCGTGACACGGTCCATATCATCGGTGGGCTTGTCATCCAGATCGACCAGTACACTAACTGGACCTGGCCAGTGACGGGCCAAGCGTTCCGTTCCCTCCAGATATTTCTGGGTCATGATCAACCGCCCGTCTGATGTCCGCTGCGCCTTCAGACTGGGAAACAATATCAATTCATTCACTGCGGACATATTTTACCATCCACGACATCTGATGCAATGTTTCAGTCGGATTAAATCATCGCGATATCCGACTACAAATCTGCGTAAAAAATAAGTGCTATCGCTCAGTTAAATCCATCAGAAACCAACTTTCAACACGCGATCCAATGGGTCGTGCATTCAAGCTGGTTTTTCGGTCGCGCAATGGATACTCCGAACTCCGCACTGAATGGACACATAATCCGTCAAGTATTCACGGGCAGTTCCGATTACTCTGTCAATCTCGAGCCCCATACCGAAGTAGAGCGGCAAACGCACGAGTCTGGACGACGTGGAGTCCGTCACCGCGAGGCTACCCGAACACCGGCCATAAAGCCGACCCGCTGGCGCGGAATGTAGCGGCACGTAATGGAACGGTGTTTCGATCCCATGCCCACGCATATGAGCGATAAAGCGCTTCTGATCTTGCGCATCCCGCAGCAGCAAACAAAAAAGGTGCCCGTTGCCGCAGCAGTGATCAGGACTGGTCAGCAAATCAACCCGGCCAGCTTGGACCAGATCAAAAAAACCGTTTCGGTATAATTCCAGAGAGCTCAGCCGATCAGCATTGATTTCGTCAATGTGCTCAAGCTGAGCCAACAGCATGGCGGCGGTCAATTCAGAAGGGGAATAAGAGGATCCGATATCGACCCAGGTGTATTTGTCGACTGCTCCTTCAAGATATCCCGCCCTGTTTGTCCCCTTGTCGCGGATGATGTCAGCGCGTTCGACAAGATCGGGCCGGTTTATCGTCAAAGCCCCCCCCTCGCCCGAGGTGACGTTCTTTGTCTCGTGGAAACTGAACGTTGCGATGTCACCCAGGCTACCACAGGGTCGACCGTGATATTTCGAGCCCAACGCTTGCGCCGCGTCCTCGACAAGTATCAACCCATGAGCGCGCGCAATCTCGGCAAGCGGGGCCATTTCAGCTGGGACACCGGCATAGTGCACCGCGAAAATGGCTTTGGTCCGCTCCGTAACAGCCTCAGCAACCGCCTGGGGAGCAAGGTTGAGCGTCTGCGGATCCACGTCGACAAATACGGGTACTGCCCCTCGCAAGACCACGGCATTGGCTGTGGAGACGAAGGTAAACGAGGGCATGATTACTTCATCACCCGGCCCCAGATCGCACAAGATTGCAGCCATCTCCAACGCGCCGGTACAGGAGTGAACCAGCTGCGCCTTGAGAGATCCCGTCAGTTCACGCAGGCGCGATTCACACGCAACCGTGAATTGTCCGCCTCCGGCAAGATGCCCTTGTTCAAGTACAGTATGAAGATAGGTAAACGTTTTGCTGGTTAGTGTTGGAACATTGAATCTGATTGCCGCCTCGTCAGCCAAGTTTTGATTTATATAGATCTTGGCATCTTTTGGCATCTGGAAGACTAACTATTCCAATTCTCACACACACTTACGCCTGTTAAATCTAACTACCGCAGAGCATAGAGTTTGCGCATACGCGCCAAATTCAACATATTCTTTGATAGCATGGTGACGTCATGAAGCGACTAAAAACCATCAAAAGAACAACACAACGTGTAATTGTTTATTGCGGCTGGATCATCTGAGGCGACAATGTCGGAGCTGCGGGCAAATTGTCCCGACTTCTGAACAAATGCTCCGGTCGGTGTCGGTCATCATGACACATCGAGATTCGCCGCGCGGCAAACAAGAATCCTACAAGCTGAAACGGGCCGGGGAACGGTCAAGGTCGCCAGAGAAAACTCTTCCCGATACCAGCAAATACCAACGGGCTAGTAGCGCGTCCAAAATCCTCTTCGTCACGAATCCTGTAGTTGACGCCTGCGTTAAAGTTCCAATCCTGACCCAGATCATGACTGAAAACCGCACTTACCGAGGTAAATTCCACGCGCGAAGACGTACTGGTTTCTTCCGAAACGGCATAGGCTGCACGCACGGCAAATTGAGACAATGGCGTCAGACCCCAGATATAGCCGACATCGACCACTGTCGCGGCAAAATAGTCATCATCCTCATCTGACAGAATATCCCGGCTTAGGCGTACGCGCAGAGTGTTGGGGCCATAATCCTGATCGTAAGCCAGAGACCCGATTGCATCGACCGACCCGCCTGGACGGCGCGCTGCGCCAAGTGTAGCGGCAAGGCTTCCATCGGGGACGGCAAGGCTTCGACCCAGTAAAAACCGATCCAGACGACCGGCAATTGTCCGGCTGGTATCCCACAGCGCCGATACTGAACCATTGGATACATCGTGGACAACACCGACATTGCCAATCAGACCCGATTCACTGGAATCGCCTGAAATTACCTGTCTCTCATCAATGTCGGTATATCCTATCGCGGCCTCAAGACGGGTAACCGAAGAAAACTCATGAAGCAGACCAAAGGCTATCACATCGGTGTCGCGCTCTGTCTCTTCATCGTCATCCTCGTCGAAACGCTCGGCACCAATATCCACGGTAGCGGTCGTAACAGGCGAAAGGGCGAATGACAGCCCGACATCACCCTCAATCCGGTCGTTGTCTGACAATCCGGGATCTGTAGTGTCGGTGTAACGCAGACCAGAACCCGCCAGGCTGAAGCGGTACCCAATCAGATTCTGCCGCCCACCATCGAAAGCGAGGCCATAGCTATACTCGTTGCGTGTCCCGTCCCCGGTCAGATCTGCAAAATCTCCGGGCAGAACGATAAAGCCGTCTTCATCCTCGAAATCGGACAGAGACCGGAGAAAGCCGATATCGAACCGCAGAAATTCTGCATCCAGTTCCAGTCCAGAATTCGCGGCTTCGCGCGTGTAGCCGAAATCCAGACGGGCATCACCGATATCAAAGCTGTCCTCGTTATCGGGAAGATCCTGTAACCGCAGCCCGGTGACTGCATCCAGTTCGAGGGTCTGAGTGCGCGTTTCACTGGACAGTCCAAAAGACAGGATAGTGGACGCGATAAAGCCATTGCCGGGGTCCGGCACATCCAGAGACAGGTTACGACCGTATTCAAGGCGTTCGGCGATACCGAAACGCATCTCTAGTCCACCAGGCTCTACCGGAATTTCCTGAGCCTGTACTGCGCTAGCCGTCAGTGACGCCGCAAATACGGCGCCAACACCTGACAGGCGAAACCTCTCGTCTTTTGTCACTGCCCCAACTTTCGTGTTTATTCAAACAGACGTCGCTGCGGTACGACAACCACATCGCCATCCGCCAGTCTGGTCGTTGCTCCTTGTCCGGTTCCTTCCAGAATTGCGTCATAATTGAATCGGAATACCCGTTCATTGCCGGCACTATCGGTGCGCCGCAGCATGACGCGTTTCGTCGCTGCAAATCGTGAAAAGCCCCCCATCTCAGCAAAGAACTGCAGCAAAGTCGTGCCCGGAGGCACCTCATAGCGGCCCGGCGAACCGGCCTCGCCCACGGCGTAAACCAGAATCGGATCAGGCTCCTCCGGCTCGCCGATTGTCGCAATCGAAACCGTTACGGTCGGGCGCGAGGCAAAGTTAGGCTCGAGCTGGGTTGCCAGCGCCTCTTCGACCTGCCTGACATTCCGTCCACCAACGGCCAACTGCCCAGCAAGCGGCATATTGATACGTCCGTCCGGAAGCACGAGCAATTCGTCACTAAGGCTGGAATCTTCAAGAACATTGATGCTCAGGACATCGCCGGGCTGAATACGATAGCTGCTTTGCGCCAGCGCAGGAACAGCAGCCACCGCCCCAACGATAAGTGAAATAAGCAGCGTAAATGCGGGCCTCATATGCCAAACTCTCCCTAATGCCATTCCTGTATACGTTTCCCCACCATGCGTTAAAAATTGCAAACCTCAATGGCTGCACCTCTTAGCAAGGTCACTTTGCACATGATTCGCACCGAGCGCTACAATTCGATTGCAAAGGCGGCCAATTTCTCGCGCTACAACCTCCAAAAAGCAACACTTCCACCGGCCCACGCATTCATGCACCGATTGAGGCATAATTTCGCCTTTTTTTCGGTGTTGAGTGGCTGAAACGGTCGGATGACCAATCCGTTATGCCCGACAGGAGGTACAAGCTTCGATGGTTGCAGGACTGATCTTCTCCGGAATTCTGATTGGCACCTTCGCCGGAATTGTTGGTCTTGCCAGCGGGCTGTCGGTTTGGGCGGCACTTCTCGTTTACAGCGTCATCGGTGCCTTGTGTTTACTGTCCGGCGCGATGATCGTTGCCATCCGGGGTGCGACCAGAACGATCCATGAAAATTCCTTACCAATCGCTCAACCGGATCGCTGATCCTCCCTTTGTGGGGAATCCTACCGATGCGAAAATGCTTGAGAAGTGGGCTTCCAAAGCTTCGACCTTGAGGCGCGAGACGGGAAACAATTGCGCCCTTGGAGAAGGATTGCACATATTTTCACCCTTCAGCGTGCCAACATTCTTGAAGATATCGCCCAGAAATTGTTTAAAGACGGATGATAGATGAGGAAATTTTGATTGAGGTTTGTTGATTGAGGAGATCACCCCAAAGGCCCACCTCTTAGGTGTTTGTTTCTTCGGTGCGTAGCGTCACAGTATTTTGACTGGCGACACCGATCCAGTAGCTCGTATTTTGTTCCCGATTGAAAAGGCCATGTCTGCATGGACAAAAAGTTGAAAATTGCCGTTGTCGGCCTCGGAAAGATGGGCCTGTCCCATTATGCGCTGGTCAATGCACATCCTGACACCGAGACGATCGCATGTGATGCCAGCAGTTTCATGGTGGATGTCCTCAGCAAAAATACGTCTGCCAAGATTTATACGGACTATGACACACTACTATCGAATGAAACACTGGATGCGGTTGTAATTGCCACACCTTCCCGTGCGCACGGCCCGATGGTGCGGGCGGCGCTTGAAAAAGGTCTGCATGTCTTTTGCGAGAAACCGTTTTGCTTGGATTGGGAGGAAGGTCAGGAACTGGCCGAACTGGCGCAGTCCAAAGGGTTGATCAACCAGGTGGGCTATCACTACCGCTATGTCGGTGCGTTTCAGGAATTGCACCGCATTCTGAGCAGCGGTGCGCTTGGCACGGTGACTCATGTTCTGGCCGAAGCATACGGCCCCGTGGTCCTGCGTCCCAAACGGCAGACATGGCGCACACGAAAGTCCGAGGGCGGCGGATGTCTTTTTGACTATGCGGCCCACCCGATTAACCTGCTGAACTGGTGCTTTGGCCTGCCAGATCTTGTTAGCGGGTCAGCCATGAACTCGGTCTTTTCAACGGATGTGGATGACGAGGTGTTCAGCACCTTGCGCTGGAACGATGGGCCGACCGCGCAATTGTCGGTCAATTGGTGCGACGAGAGCCATCGCAAGATGTCGACCAAGATCAGTGTCATTGGCACCAACGGACGCGTGAACGCCGATCGACAGGAATGCCAGCTTTACTTACGACAACAGGTTGACGCACTCCCCGAGTATGAGGCCGGCTGGACCGTGCGCTATACGACTGAACTGACGGATGAGGTCTGGTTCTATCTGCGTGGAGAAGAATATTCGGCGCAGCTCGACGCCTTTATCAGCGCCATTCGCGACGGCGCGCCCGAGGCTACAGAGAATGACTTTCATTCGGCGACAGAAACGGACCGGACCATGGCGATGATCATTCGCAACAACGAAACCGGTGTGTCAGTGGGTGAACCACCCAAACCACGCACAAGTGAACCGGCCAAGCGCAGCTGGTTTCGTCGGGCAGGAGCGTGATCATGGATAAACTTCTGTTCGGCGACAATCAGTTCTTTGGCATCAACCATATGTCCGAGGAAAAGGCCCGCGCACAGGCTATGCGGTTCCAGAAAACCGACGCGATCATGGATGTGCTTGATATCGCCTATGACACGGGAGTGCGCACGTTCATGTGCACCACCCATGATCGGATATCGGAAATTGCGGATCGTGTCCGGGCCAACCCGAACCGCTATGCCGATTTCACCTTCTACCCGTGCATGCCTTATGCGCACAAATACGCAAATGCCGTCACCGAGCATGGCATGATCGGGGCTCTGCGGCAGTTCATGCCCGAGGACGGATTGTTTTCGACGGCGCTGGCCGGAGGCAAAGCCCTGGCCACAAAGGACGTCGACGGAATGGCCAAGCTTCTGATCGACATGGAGATGAAGATGTTTGCCGGGCTGAAAACTCCGGTTATTTTCGTACAGAACGTGTTCACCGACCTGTTGCTGGGAATGGGCTTTACCCGTGCCCTGCGAATTTTCCACGACCATATCCGCGAAAAACACGGGGCAGAACCCGCCTATATCACGATGAACATGCCAATGCTGCTTGAGGCATTGGAATCCGAGGGGATAAAACGCCCTATCATCTGCTCGAACATCAACAAGATCGGCTTTCGCATGTCGGGGGGCTATGACGCGTATCTCGACGCGCTTAAATCAGGCCGCGTTCGGGCGATCGCCATGTCGGTCTATGCGTCAGGTGCCATCCCAGCCGAAGAAGCGATTGAGTGGATCGCGGGCTTGCCCGGGGTCGAGGCGCTGGTCTTTGGGGCATCAAGCGCGGGCAACATCCGCCACACGAAACAATTGGTCGATCATTACATGGGAGAGGCCGCGTGATGGCTGACGGAACATCAATCGGCATGACCGAAAGGACCACCGGTCATAACTATCCTCGTGTCGACGTGCTGAATGTCTATGTCCACGACATCTCGATGGACGACCTTGTCGAGAACTTCACCGAAGGCGCAGTGCTGACGCTGCATGTCGATATGATCATGAAGCTGCAGAAGGACCGTGCGTTTCTTGAAATTTTCGACAAGTTCGACGTAATCACGTGCGACAGCCAGATCCTATATTTCGCGACCAAGTTTCTGGGAACTCCGGTGTGCGAACGCGTGTCAGGATCGGACTATTTCCCGAAATTCTATATGCATCACAAAGACAACCCGGATGTGACCGTGTTCCTATGTGGCGGCAAGCCCGGCATCGCCGATATTGCGGCAGAGCGTATCAACGCCAAAACCGGACGACAGTTTGTCGTCGGAACTGATGCCCCACCTTTCGACTATGATAACGACCCGGCCGAGATCGACCGCATGATCGAGCGGATCAATGCCTCGGGCGCGACGGTGTTGCTGGTCGGGCTTGGCGGCGGGCGCCAGGAAAAGTTCATCATGAAATACCGTGAGCGGATGCCCAATATCCGGCTCTTTCTGCCACTGGGCGGTACAATCGACTACGAAGCGGGCACCTTCCAACGCCCGCCCGCCTGGATCACCGAATGGGGATTTGAATGGCTCTATCGTCTGGTCAAGGAACCCCGTCAGCGCTGGCATCGTTACGTTGTACACGAACCCCCGGTGTTGTGGGCCTTGCTCAAGCAAAAACTCGGGATCTATCGTGACCCCTTTGGCGGCAAGTAACCATGCCGTCCGAGCAGATCATATTATCCGGCACGAACTGGGACGAAGCGGGCTCTCAAACGACCCTGAGCGTCAATATCGCAGCCCACAACGAAGAGGGCTATATCGGCGATTGCCTGAACGCGCTTTTGCAACAAGATGAATCTGCCGGGCGCGTGGAAGTCATAGTTGCTGCAAATGCCTGCACGGATCGAACGGCCGAAATCGTCTCGGGCTTTGGAGCGTATTTTGAGGAACGCCACTGGCGATTGATTTTGTTGAAGATCGATGAGCCCGGTAAACCCAATGCTTTCAATCAGGGTGATCTGGTTAAGACCGGTAATTCGACAATCTATTTGGATGCGGATGTGCGCTGCGATCCCAAATTGTTGGGTCAATTACGGACGGCGCTAGACCGGCCGCAACCGGTTTATGCCACTGGTACGTTGCAGGTTACGCCACCCAAAACCTGGGTCACCCGTCGATATTCGGATTTCTGGGTCCGGCTGCCCTTTGTGCGCGGTGGCGCTGTAGGTGCAGGGCTGTTCTCGGTGAACGCCGCAGGCCGGAAGCGTTGGGGACTATTCCCTGCAATTATCTCGGACGATACATTTGTGCGACTAAATTTTGCCCCCGATGAACGGATCGAGGTTCCCGCGCGATATCATTGGCCAATGGTCGAAGGGTTTCGCAACCTCATCCGCGTGCGCCGCAGGCAGGATGCGGGGGTCGCAGAAATTCGAAGGCTTTATCCCGAACTCCTGTGCAATGATGAAAAACCACCCATGACGGCCACCGGATTGATACGATTAATCAGCGAGGCTCCGATAAGTTTCGCGGTCTATTCGACATTGCAAATCTTTGTCCGCATGGGACCTGAAAATTCGGATTGGGTGCGCGGCAGATGACGCAGGACCGACATACAAATAAACGGGTGCTGTTGACCGGAGGCGCAGGGTTTATTGGGTCACATACCTATGTGGCGCTAATCGAGGCCGGTTATGACGTCGCAATCCTCGACAATTTCGAGAACGCGCGTAGGGACGTGCCTGACAGGCTGGAACAGATTGTTGGAACTCCTGCCCAGGTCTTTGACTGCGACATCCGAAACACCGAAGCCGTACAAGGTGTCTTTGCAGCCGAACAGTTTGATGCTGTGGTGCATTTCGCCGCTCTCAAAAGCGTGCCAGAGAGCCAGAGCAACCCGATGGGATATTTTGAGACCAATTGCATCGGTCTTTACAATATCGCTTCGGCGATGCAGGCGACAGGGGTGAGCCGTATCGTTTTCTCTTCCAGCGCGGCGATTTACGGCAATCCCGAATCCATGCCGATCGCTGAAGAGACCCCCGCCTGCCCTCAGAGCGTTTACGCTCAGACGAAACGTGTGGGTGAAGAGTTCCTGACGAGCCTGGCCCAAGCCACGCCTGACCTACGGCTTGGCATACTGCGCTACTTCAATCCGGTCGGTGCGCACCCCTCCGGCCTGATTGGAGAAGATCCCAGTCAGACGCCCACCAATCTGGTTCCTGTCATAGCCCGGGTTGCCTCAGGCCAGATGGCCGAACTCAGAATTTTCGGCGGCGATTACCCAACCCCGGATGGAACCGGCATCCGCGATTATATCCATGTTCTGGATCTTGCGCGCGGCCACGTGCTGTCGCTCGACGCCCTGTTCGGAGAGACCGGAAGTCACTGTGTCAATCTGGGGACAGGTACGGGCTACAGCGTGATGGATGTAGTCAAAACCTATGAACGGGTCTCTGGCCGCACTATTCCTTATCATATCACGGATCGGCGCGCGGGTGATCCGGCGGTATCGTGTGCTGCGACAGGTCAGGCCAAGGCAGTCCTTGGTTTTGAGGCACAGCTTGGGCTTGAGGATATGTGTGTCGGCAACTGGCATTTTTTGAATAGGCAGAATAGATGACAAATCAGACCGTCCTTTCTGGCAGCGAAGCCGTCGAAATTGCAGGCCCTGTTCTGGCCGTTGATCTGGATGGCACACTGATTGCGTCCGACATGCTGCACGAAACCTTCTGGGCATCATTGTCACAGGATTGGAGCACCTTGTTCACAGCCCCCCTTGCGCTGACCAAGGGCCGGGCAGCTCTGAAATCGGCACTGCAGGACAAGGGAAAGGTGCAGGTCGACGCCCTGCCCTACAATCAGGTGGTCATCGACTATATCAAATCCTGGCGCGACCGCGGCAACCAGGTGGTGCTTGTCACCGCCTCGGATCAGCGCATCGCTGATCAGATCGGCACACATATTGGATTGTTTGATGCGATTTACGGTTCAGATGGGGATGTGAACCTGAAGGGCGGCAACAAGGCCAACTTCCTTGAGCAGAAATACGGCGCGAATGGGTTTGCCTATATGGGCGACAGCGGCGCCGATCTGGCTGTCTGGGGCAAAGCGGCCAAAGCGATCACAGTGAACGCATCAGACTCGATACGCGGTAAAGTGGATAAGCTTGGATGTGATGCCGAACATCTGACCACGAATGGCGTGTCGCGCAAAGCCTACCTCAAGGCATTGCGCCCCCATCAATGGCTCAAGAACATTCTGGTGTTCCTGCCGATGATCGCAGCACATAATTTCGCCCTTGGCACTGTGACCAACAGCTTGCTTGCCTTCGTGTCTTTCTGCCTGATCGCCTCGAGCGTTTATGTGGTGAACGATCTGCTGGACCTCAAAGCTGACCGTGCGCATCCGCGAAAGCGGGAACGGCCCTTTGCCTCGGGCGCGATTCCGGTTTCGCATGGCCCTTGGATGGCGTGCGGGCTGTTGTTCGGTGGGTTCTTTCTGGCCGCGTGGACCAATCTGGCGTTTCTTGGCGTGATGCTGATCTATTTCAGCATAACCACAGCGTATTCCATCACGCTCAAACGCAAACTTATCATTGATGTCTGTACGCTGGCCGGGCTCTATACCATCCGAATTATCACGGGTGGCGTTGCCACCGGTATCGTCTTGTCCGTCTGGTTGCTGGCCTTCTCGATTTTTCTGTTCTTTTCACTGGCGGCCGTCAAGCGGCAGGCCGAATTGGTGGACAGCGCAAAGCGCGGCAAACTGAGCGCATCAGGCCGCGGCTATCACGTCGACGACCTGCCGGTGATGACCCAAATGGCGGTTGCGTCTGGATATCTGTCGGTTCTGGTTCTGGCGCTTTATCTGAACTCACCCACCGTGGTCTCACTCTATGCTTGGCCAGTTGTACTGTGGGGCATCTGCCCGATCCTGCTTTATTGGATCAGCCGCGTTATAATGATGACCCATCGCGGTCATATGCATGACGACCCTATCGTTTTTGCAGCCCGCGACCGAAACAGTCAGGTGTGTTTCCTGCTGGTCGCCGCGCTGGCTTTGGGAGGCGCCGTACTGTGAGTTTGCGGACGCTGGTACTGCGCTATTCCTTATTTGCCATTCTGGCGACCATTGCCAATCTTGGTGCGCAAAGGGTTGTGTTCGCTCTGCTCGGAGACAACGCCCTTATCCCCGCCATTCTGGTCGGAACCGCCGTCGGTTTGGTTCTGAAATACGTTCTGGACAAGCGCTGGATATTCTATGACCTGGGTGCGGGCGTTTCCGATCACAGCAAAAAGTTTTCAGCCTATACCGCCATGGGAATCGTCACGACTGCTATTTTCTGGGGCATGGAAACAATGTTCTGGCTGATCTGGCAAACCGATATCATGCGCGAGATTGGCGCCGTGCTTGGTCTGGCGATTGGCTATGTTGTGAAATTCAATCTGGATCGTCGGTTTGTCTTTACCGACTCCTCGCTTTCGATCGGGGCCTCCAGATGAAACTGTCCGGATGGGGAAACTTCCCGGTGGTCGACTGTCAGCTTAGCCGACCTCGAAACGAGGAAGAACTTGCCAACGCAGTCATGGCGTCACGTGCCATCGCCCGAGGCAACGGTCGGGCGTATGGCGACAGCGCATTGAGCCGGACCAACACCATCGACATGCGCAAGTTCAACCATATGCTGTCCTTCGACCCCGAAACCGGTCAGCTGGTCGCCGAAGCTGGGGTTTTGCTTTCTGACATCATCGCAGCCTTTCTGCCGCGCGGGTGGTTTCCCGCAGTGACCCCGGGCACCCGGTTTGTAAGTCTGGGTGGCATGGTGGCCGCCGACGTGCATGGCAAGAACCACCATATCGATGGATCATTCGGCAATTGCGTCGACTGGCTGGATGTGATGACCCCCGACGGCGAGATCATGCGATGCTCTCGCGCCGAGAATACCGAGCTGTTCGAATGGACCATGGGCGGAATGGGTTTGACAGGCGTCGTCCTGCGTGTCGCGCTTCGGCTTCGATCTGTTGAAACCGGCTGGATACGACAAACCACCCATGTGGCACAAAATCTCGACGACGCCATTGACCTGTTCGAGGACACGCTGGATGCCACCTATTCGGTCGCCTGGATCGATTGCCTGAGCACCGGTGAAACGCTTGGCCGGTCACTGGTCATGTTGGGTGAGCACGCAACGCTGGACGAGTTGCCCGGCACATGCCGCGCAAACCGCTTTCCTTCAGTAACCGCGCAAAAACTGGGGGTCCCCTTTAACCTGCCGGGGTTCTGTCTGAACCAATACTCCGTCCGGGCCTTCAATGCGCTCTATTACTGGAATGGTCAACGAGGCGACACGACAAGCTATGTGAATTGGAACAGCTATTTCTATCCTTTGGATTCCATTAGAGACTGGAACCGGATTTACGGGCGCAAAGGTTTTGCGCAATTCCAATGCGTTCTGCCGCTGGACAGCGCCCGGGCTGGCCTGAATGAAATGCTGAAAGAAATATCGGAGTCGGGGCGCGGATCTTTTCTGGCCGTGCTCAAACGCTTCGGACAACAAGACAGCCGGTTTTCGTTTCCCATGGAGGGATATACGCTGGCGCTGGATTTCCCCATGTCCGATAGATCGGTCTCCTTGATCCAGAAACTGGGCCAGATGACGGCAGCGCATGGTGGACGTATTTATCTTGCAAAAGACAGCATCATGGATGCGCAATCCCTGCGTGCGACCGATGCAACTCGCGTCAGCGAATTTGAACGTATCAGACATAACAGCGGGGCAGCCGAGCGCTTTGCCTCGGTGCAATCAGAAAGGCTAAAACTATGAGCATTGGCCCCGTCCTGATCCTAGGTGCGCGCTCGGACATAGCGCTTGCCACAGCGCACAGCTATGCCGAATTGGGGCATCCCATACAGCTTGCCGCCCGCAAATCGGAAACCTTGCAGACCGCCAAGGAAGATCTTGAGATCAGATATCAGGTTCAGGTGACCCTGCACGACTTCGATGTTCTCGATCTTGAGAACCAGGCGGAGTTCATAGACGCCCTGCCTGAACTGCCCGAGATTGCTGTCTGCGCGGTTGGCGTTTTGGGCGATCAGGACAGCGACGAACAGGACCATCTGGCCGCCGTCCAGGTCATGCGTGCCAATTACGAAGGTCCCGCCAGCATCCTTGCGCTGCTTGCCAACAGGTTTGAGCAACGCGGATCAGGCACGTTGGTGGGCATCAGTTCCGTTGCTGGCGAGCGCGGTCGCGCGACGAATTATATCTACGGTTCGGCTAAAGCCGGATTTACCGCATTTCTGTCAGGCTTGCGCAATCGTCTGGCCAATACGGGTGTGCATGTGGTGACGGTATTGCCAGGGTTTGTTGATACCAAGATGACTGAGAATCTGGATTTGCCCAATAAACTGACAGCACAACCGTCCGAAGTTGGGGAGGCCATCGTTCGCGCAACTCGCAAACATAAGAATGTGATCTACGTGAAGCCCATTTGGGCGCTCGTCATGACCGTGATACGCTACATTCCCGAGCCCCTGTTCAAAAAGATGCGCATCTGAACCCGCCCCTCTAGACAAACGACAGCAGCCCCGAGGCCCAGCTGGCAATCCTGACGGTCAGCCTGCGAAAGACAGAATTCCGATGCCAAATCTCTTCGCACATCTTGTTCTGTACGCCTCCCCGGTCGTGGTTCTGATTCTGTTTCTGACGCTGGAAAGAAACAAAGCAATCATCGTTTCGATCGTTGGCGGCTATCTTTTTCTTCCGGTTCAGGTGGAATTGGATCTGCCGCTGCTACCCGTTATCGACAAATCCCTCTTGCCGGCGCTCACTGCGATGATCATGTGCCTGCTCCTCAAGGAGACCAACGCCCAAACATCGATTTCTGCGGACCCCCTACTCAGAAAATCAATGGCTTCACACCGCCGGTCAGTCCACGTTATAATATTGATTTCACTTCTTTTATTGCTGATTGTTGCGCTTTTCGGGATGGTCCTAACAAACCAGGAGAGTGTATACTTCGGAGTGGGCTATTTACCGCCAATGCGTTTCTATGATTCGTTTTCCATCCTGCTCCTGACATTCGTGGCACTGTTGCCGTTCTTTTTGGGTTGGTGGTACCTGCCCACCAGCAAGGATCATCGGATTCTTCTGCTTTTTTTGGCATCAGCGGGCCTGATCTACAGCCTTCCGGCACTGTTCGAAGTGCGAATGAGCCCGCAATTGAACGTATGGATCTATGGGTTTTTTCCCCACAGTTTTGATCAACACCTGAGGGGTAGCGGATTTCGGCCACTCGTTTTCCTGCCTCATGGGCTGTGGCTCGGCATGTTCTTTGCCATGACCACGCTGGCGGTTTCAGCGATGTTGCGTCGAAGCAAATTCGCGGCTTCCAATTCATTGGTGTGGTCTCTAGCGCTAACCTTTACGCTGATCACTTTGGTTTTAGTTAAGTCGCTTGGCGCCTTAATCATCACGTTGGTTTTGGTCCCGTTCATTCTGTTTGGCAGCAGCCGTACAATGATGCGGGTTTCGACCATAATAGCTTTCGTCGTTCTGTTTTACCCGATGCTGCGCGGATTGGATTGGATACCGGTTGAACAAATTTCGAATTTCGCCGAAAGTATAAATCCTCAGCGAGCAGCGTCATTCAATACGCGCCTCGAAAGTGAAGACCTGCTGCTGGACCGGGCCACAGAAAAACCATTCTTCGGATGGGGGGGCTATGGCCGCAACAGTGTATTTGATTTTCAAACTGGGCGTGAAATTGCAATTCTAGATGGCCAATGGGTAGAGTTCATTGGGAGTTACGGATGGCTCGGCTATATTGCACGCTTTGGGCTACTGACATTCCCACTCTTTTTCTGGATGGCAAAGGGGTTGCCACGCCCGATACCTCTTGCGACCGGGGGGCTAAGCCTGGTGCTGGCGGCGAACCTGATAGACCTGATCCCGAACGCGACGCTTACACCCGTCACATGGCTGATTGCAGGGTCTCTCGCCGGTTACATTACAAACCGGCAAACGGAAGCTGCAGAAAGCCCTGAGGATGAACCTGCCATCTCCTATTCTCCACCCTCAGATCACCCAAAGAACATCCGTATACCGCGGGGCTGATAGGTACGGGCGGAGAGGCAGCAAGGACATCATCCTGAGCAATCGAATCTCTACCCGCTCGCCGAATTGTGGTGATTTTGAGTCCGCAGGAACAGATCCACGTGGGCGTTTTGGGCCTAAGGCTCTCAACTATAGCGAGATAGCGGCTTAAAAAGTAGAAACAATGCAGCAAATTGTACGGTACTTGCTATGAATTGAGACAAGAATATACCGTTTTTGTGGCAATGCCCGTTTGTAGAGTTCGTTAAGATAGTGTAAACATGAATGGTGGATGAGCATTCCGGCTTGAATGGTTCGCGCGTTCGCAGATGTGAGATAAGTGTTTTCGGATCACCGTTTTTTGTACGATCCGGTCTGTGTCAGGTAGGTGAAGCCATATTTCGGCTTTGGTTTGAAAGTTAGTAAGATGACGATTCAGGATACGAGTATACCCGACAAGCGTAAGCTTCGGAAAGTTATCACCCCAACAGGTCAGAGTTTGACCAGCCCCGCACTTCTCTACAGAAAGATCTTCAAACGTCTTCTGGATGTAGTGTTTGTTGTGCTTGCATTGCCAATTGTATTGCCTGTGGTGTTGGTGCTCGCCGCGTTGATCGCGATGGACGGCACTAATCCATTTTATGGGCAGCGTCGCGTTGGCAAGAACGGACAAATATTCACCATGTGGAAACTGCGCAGCATGGTTCCCAACGCCCACGCGCTGCTGGAGGATCATCTGGCGAGAAATACATTGGCTCGACTGGAATGGGAGCAGACCCAAAAACTGAAGGATGATCCCCGGATCACGCCGTTTGGGCACATTCTGCGCAAGACATCTCTGGATGAGTTGCCGCAACTCTGGAATGTTCTGATTGGCGAAATGAGCCTCGTTGGCCCGCGCCCAATGATGCCGGAACAGCGTGATCTGTATCCGGGTAAGGCTTATTTCTCGCTGCGTCCGGGACTGACAGGTTCGTGGCAGGTGTCAGAGCGTAATGCCAGCACCTTCGCCAGCCGTGCTGAGTTCGACAACTCTTACGCCGAGGATCTCACGCTGAAAACGGACCTTGGCATCCTCTACGCGACCGTAGGTGTTGTGGTACGCGCGACTGGCTACTGATCCTTTCAAACACATCATCAGCGGTTTCTGCCGAGTCATCCTGACGGCAGAAACCGTTTTCAGTTTTGGTCGATCAGACTACAAGAACTTGCGGATCAGTTCGCTGCGATGCTGAAAAACGTGCTCATCGTCGAAACCTGATCCGTCACGTGCCGCCGACGAGAACGCAGCGGACAGGGCTTGTCGGTCCTGGTCCAGCGCGCAAACAGCCTCCACCAGACCGGCCACATCATTAAGCGCCACCAGACGCCCGCCACCGTGCTGAGAAATGAGGTCACGGGCGAAAGCGCCGTCATAGCCCACAATTGGCGTGCCTGAAATCAACGCTTCGATCAGGCAACGTGGCGACTCTGGGGATTTATGGCAAAACAGGAATACCTGGGCCTCACGCAGAGCCGCAAGAACGCCTGCGCGGTCTCTGAGAAAACCGGGAAATGAAACCGTATCGGTCAGGTTCATCTCTGCCACTTGGGCCTTCATACCAGCCAAATCCGAGCCTTCGCCAAACCAGGTTGCCTGAAATGACACCCCCGCTTCTGCAAGGCCAGCCAGAGTGTTCACCCAATCATAGCCCCCCTTCATCGGGTCTGCGCGGCCGACATACGCGATCTTCAATGGCCCGCTTGTGGCTGCCTTCTGTTTCGCCTCGATCTGTGCCGACGTGATATGTTCCGACTTTTTGATGTGGATATCGTGGACCACCTGGGGATTGGAACAATATGGCGCATATGTCTCGAATGTTTCGCGCCCGTGGAAAAGCCCAAGCTCAGCCCGACGAATCAAGAACTTCTCCAGATGAGCCATCGGTCGATGATACAGTTTGGCCAAAAGTCGTTTGCGCCAGGGGCCGGTATTGGCAGTTCGGCGCACGACTTCGGATTCAACCCTATCTGTCCAGACAGCATAGGGTCGCTTCATACGATGCGCCTCAAAGCATGATACCGAGCCCCAATCCCCGAACAGCCCGCCAATTGAAAACGACAGGTAATCCGCCTGCCTGATCTTTGCGCGAACAGTTTTCCGTATCCTCGGCCAGTGTTTTAGGAACTGGTCAGGACGATATGCGGTTGGCAGCGGCACCAATTCAACCCGATCCAACGCGGGGCCCACCGCATCGATCGGAACCCAGCTTTCAGGTGGTTGTCCAGGATCTACCGGATACATCGCAATCACCTGCTCGAAATTCTCAGCCCACAGGCGCAGACCATTACAGGCCTGATCCTCCAACAGAAAACCTGATGGCCCCTGAAACAGCGGAACCGGAGCATAGATCAAAAGCGTCTTTTTCTCATTAACCATAAACAGAATGACCTATAACTTTCTTTTGCTAACTGCCCGTGCCAGAATATTTTTGCCAGGATCGCGTGGCAAATCTATATCTGAAAAATGATGAAGTTACGATGCGCCAGAATTACATCGTGGATAATATGGTGAGTGATGTTTAAGAGTTTCAAACGGTTTGTTTCTCCGGGTCTTCTGTTGATGCTTGCCGCTTGTGGCAGTCTTGCCAAATGCGGCGGCCCCAAGCCCATCGAAAAATCTGAATTCAATGAACTCTATCGGATTCCCGCCCAGGTATCACCGAGTCCGCAAAGCGTCTTTCATATCGGGCACAGCCTCGTCGCCCGCAACATGCCTTTCATGATCGAACAGCTTGCCGGTGACGGGCACAGCTATAACAGCCAATTGGGATGGGGCACGGCATTGAAAGCCCACTGGGAGCCCGATGTGGTTATCAATGGCTTCGATGTCGAGAATGACCACCCCAAGTACCGGGACGCGCATGAGGCTGTGACCTCGGGTGAATATGACGTTTTGGTTCTGACCGAGATGGTCGAAATACGCGATGCAATCAAATACATGGATAGCGGCGACTATCTGCATCGTTGGGCGCAGGCCGGTTGGAAAGCAAATCCTGACACACGGGTTTACCTCTATGAAACCTGGCACCCGCTAGACCACAAAGAAGGCTGGCTGGAACGCCTTGATCTTGACCTTGACCGGTATTGGGAAACCGAACTTCTGCGCCGCGCCATGGCGTATGACGACATGCCCCACCCTATTTATGTAATACCGGCAGGACAGGTCTTTGCCCGTTTCGTCCGCGAAGTCGAGGCCCGGGGCGGGGTAGGCCCGATTCAGCGCCGTGAGGATTTGTTCATCAAGAATGACGATGGCACTCAGGACAATATCCATTACAACGACCTCGGTGCCTACCTGGTGGCACTGACGCATTATGCAGTGCTATATCAGACATCACCGGTTGGCCTGCCTCATCAATTGAAACGTGCGGATGGCTCGGATGCCGATGATCCGGGTCCGGAAGCGGCGCGCCTGATGCAGGAAGTGGTTTGGGATGTGGTGACCAGCTATGCCCCGACCGGTGTGCCGCAAGGGTAAACACGCGCTGGCGTTCAACTGTCAATCAGGTTAGCCAAGTATTTGCCATAGCCATTCTTGGCCAACAAGTCAGCCCGCTCGGCCAGATGTTCGCGGGTGATCCAGGACTTCTGATAGCTGATCTCTTCAGGGCACCCGGTCTGCAAACCCTGTCGGTCCTGTAATGTGCGCACAAAGTTTCCTGCATCCAGCAGGCTGCCATGGGTTCCTGTATCAAGCCATGCGTAACCGCGCCCCATCCGGACAAGGTCAAGCTGATCTTCGGCCAGATATTGTTCCAGCAGGCTGGTGATCTCCAACTCGCCACGCGCCGAGGGGGTCACGTTGCAGGCGCGCGCAGGCGCCGACCCGTCCAGAAAGTAAAGCCCGGTGACGGCGTAGTTTGAGGGGGCAACATCGGGCTTTTCGATGATGGCCCGCACACGGTCCTGATCATCAAAATCGACCACACCATAGCGTTGAGGATCGTTGACGTGATAGCCAAACACCGTCGCCCCCAACGGCGATTGATCCGCCCGTGCCAAAAGCTCAGGCAGACCGTGCCCGAAGAAAATATTATCGCCTAGCACCATCGCGCTCGGGGCGCCGTTCAAAAACCCTTCGGTCAAAATATAGGCCTGAGCCAGGCCGTCCGGGCTGGGCTGCACCACATAGCTGAGCGAGATACCCCACTGGCTGCCATCCCCCAATGCACGCTGAAATTGCTCCTGATCCTGGGGCGTTGTAATGATGCAAATATCGCGAATATTGGCCAGCATCAGTACGCTGAGCGGATAGTAGACCATCGGTTTGTCATAGATCGGCAATAGCTGTTTCGACACGCCTTCGGTAATCGGATAGAGCCGCGTACCCGATCCACCGGCCAAGATGATCCCTTTACGTTGTGTCACTGGTCCCGTCCCTTCAGGTCACTCAAAATATCGGCCAGGCCTCGCCGCCAATCCGGCTGGCCCATGGAAAAAACCCGCTCAGTATCCGCACAGTCCAAACGCGAATTCAAGGGACGGCGCGCTGGAGTGGGGTAGTCCGAGCTTGGAATACCGACTACGTCGCAACTGAGATCGGCCTGCCGAAAAATTGTGCGCGCGAAATCGGCCCAACTGACAAACGGATGTCCGGCATAATGGAAGATACCGCGTAGGTCTGCGTTGTCACACATCTGGCATGCAATCTGATGGCACGCCCGTGCGAGGTCACGCGCGGGGGTAGGACCACCGACCTGATCGGTAACAACGGTCAGGCTGTCCCGCGAGGCTCCAAGCCGCAGCATAGTTTTGACAAAGTTATTGCCATGCTCTGAGACCACCCAGGACGTGCGCAGAATGACCGCTTGCGCCCCGGTGTTCACCACCTTCTGTTCCCCCGCCAGCTTTGATCGTCCGTAGGCCCCCAACGGACTGGTCGGATCAGACGGGCACCACGGACGCAGCCCGCCGCCATCGAATACGTAGTCGGTTGAAATTGTGACAAAAGGTATGTTCAGCTCAGCGCAAGCCTGCGCCATGGCGGCCGGTGCGGAGGCGTTGATCGTCGTGGCCAGTTCCTCTTCTTCTTCGGCCCGGTCCACGGCCGTGTAAGCCGCGGCGTTGATCACTGCCGACGGCATCTGTTCGGCAATCAACGCCGCACAGCCTTCGGGATCGGTCAGATCCGCTTGGGAACGCGGAACACAAGCGACCTCGGGCAGCGGGGCCAGCTCACGTGCCACTTGGCCAGAGGAGCCAAAGACCAGGATCACCTAGCAACCCCCAACCGGTCGCTGACATTGTGCCGGTCCAACAGAGCCTGCCACCAGTCTTCGTTTTCTAGGTACCACTCGACAGTTCGGCGCAACCCTTCTTCGAGTGTCACGGACGGGCTCCAACCCAGCTCGTCACGGATACGCGATGCGTCGATCGCGTACCGCGCATCATGGCCGGGCCGGTCGGGGACAAATGTAATCTGCTCGGCATAACTGCCTTGCGACCTTGGGCGCAGCTCATCCAATATGGAACACAGGCTACGCACAAGTTCGAGATTGGAGCGCTCGTTGTTTCCGCCGATGTTATAGGATCGCCCGATCTGCCCCTTATTTGCCACAAGCAACAGCGCGTCGGCATGATCTTCGACGTACAGCCAGTCGCGCACATTGGAGCCCGTGCCATAGATCGGCAGCGGTTTGCCCGCCAATGCGTTCAGGATCACTACCGGGATGAGCTTCTCAGGGAAATGGTAGGGGCCGTAATTGTTGCTGCAATTCGTCAAAACCACAGGCAAGCTATAGGTCTCATGCCACGCACGCACCAAATGGTCCGATGCCGCCTTGGAGGCTGAATAGGGACTGCGGGGATCATAGGGCGTATCCTCGGTGAACAGACCCTTGGGACCGAGACTGCCAAACACCTCGTCTGTCGAAATATGATGAAAACGGAACCGGTCTGGTTTGCCACGCGCAATCCAGTATTTTCGCGCGGCCTCCAGCAACGTGTAGGTGCCTGTAATGTTGGTGTCGACAAACGTGCCCGGTCCGTCGATGGAGCGGTCCACATGGCTCTCTGCTGCCAAATGCAGGATTGTATCGGGTTGATGAACCGCCAATGCTGCATCCATGGCACCACGATCCCTGATATCTGCGTGAATGAAGGTGTACCGGGGATTGTCCGCAACAGCCGCGACATTGTCAGAACATGCCGCATAGGTCAGAGCGTCGACATTCACAACGTCGTGCCCGCGCGCTACAGCCAACCGCACTACTGCAGATCCGATAAACCCTGCCCCGCCGGTTATCAGTAACTTCATCTTCTATCCTTCCCACACGAAAGGGGTATCGAAATCTGCAAATCTCTGCGCGTGCTCGTCCTTGGCAGACAGAATTGCCGGGCCGTTCAGAGCCCAATCAATCCCGATATCCGGATCGTCGAAACGAACGGCACCGTCACATTCGGGCGCATAGTAGTCGCTGCATTTATAGCAGATTTCAGTGTCCGGTTCGCAGGTGGCAAACCCGTGCAGGAACCCTTTGGGAACCAGCATCTGGCGCCCATTCTCAGCGCTCAGTTCCGTACCAAACCAGCTGCCGTATGTCGGGCTTCCTCTGCGAATGTCGACGGCAATATCATACAACCGACCGCGTCCGCATCGAACCAGCTTATCCTGCGCATGCGGCGGCGCCTGAAAGTGCAACCCGCGTACTGTCCCGGTCTGGCGCGAAAGTGAGTGATTGTCCTGTACAAATTCGACATCGATTCCGTGTTCGCGCAGGCGGGCCTGATTCCAGCTTTCGCTGAAAAATCCACGGTCATCGGCAAATCGATCTGGCGTCAGAATCATTAGCCCGGCCAGAGGCGTCAATTCCACCTGCATTATTCAACCCTCCCTCAGCGATCCGATGCCGGCGCTGCAGGTGCCGGAAAATTTCTTCGATGAGACAAACAAATACAAAACACTCTTTTTTGCGATACCGCTGATTTTACAAACAATTCAGAGGATATTTAACACAAAAATGTCTTTCATATGACGGCAACATTTACTGGTGTGAACACTTTCTCCGGCAATGGGCAAGAATCCTGCTGATTAAGCCGAAGGGAATTCTGATCTTTAGTCCTCATCTTGATAGTGACGGGTGCCGGGAAACTAACCGGGCTGGTCAATTCTGTATCAACCAGATACTCTATCCTGAGTTGATTTACTTCAGATCGCTCCGCAGCAGTGCGGCATATCCAAGTATGGTACGGCATCGGCAAAGATTCGCCTTGTACCGGCAAGAGGCCGCGCTATTGCGGTGGGCTGCAATTTGACTCTGTCCTCTGCGACGGTAGGTGAATCTACTTGTACTATGCATGATTCAAAGGGCAGGACGCAGAAATTCTCATGGTCGGAGCGATTGGAGTAGCCATTTGTCTGGGCCTATTGGCAGGCACCACCTTTTTGGTGGCGGGTTATGGCATCTGGGCTGCACTGGCCGTTTATTCTACTACCGGAATAGTTGTTGTGCTTGCCGTGATTTTGCTTCGGCTCATGCGCCCCAAGCTCAGCATCTCGCGCCCGGGCGCCACCATACCCAGATCAGACGAGCCGCAATACAAGCGCTGATCCTGACAAATCGAGAAGCCCTACAAAGAAACGGACCCCGGAAATCCGGAGTCCGTATTTGCTGAATTTGAACCCAGCCTCAAAACCCGGTGCCTGTCCAGCACCGGGTTTTGACTTTACACATCGAATACTTCGACGGTGACGGTTGCCTGGGTAAAGTCCCCATCCTCATCACCTGCCCAGTAACTGAAGGTATCAATCCCGACAAAATCCGGGTTCGCGACGTACAGCAACTGCCCATCGTCCTGAACATAGACATTGCCATTTGGCGTCGTCGACAAGCCATCAACCCGCAGTTCATCCCCACCTGCGTGAGAGTCATTGGCGAGCACGTCGATCAACACTCCCATTCCAGAACTGGTGGTGGCCGAGTCATCCTGCGCATCGGGGTTCACATTATCGAACGTGATCACGCCGTTGTACTGCGCACCGCCCCATTGATTGATCGACCAGGATCTTTCGATCTGCTCATCGGTCATATCGAGCGTGATGACATGGCTCATCTTATGCAACTCGCCCGTTGCGCGATCCGCCACGAAATCTTCGATCAGCAGGATGTTTTCGCCAGTTTCGGTTTTGTAGTAGCCCTCATTGGCGATGAACTGGGCGATATCTTCGTGCCACCACAAAGTCTGCTGGTCACCACGAAAATCACGTTCGCGGCTGCCGATCGAGTCGGTTTTTGTACCGCTGAAGTGGAAGTCCTCACCCTCAGATATCACGGTGTCGGTATCGAGGACAAAGCCCAGACGACCCTCGACCAGATCTTCGGAATTCATGATCGTGTGACGATCCGGGTTGAACCCGACAAAATCAGTGCCGTTGTCCCGCATCACCAGATCAATGAACACGTCGTCATAATCTGCGCCATTCTCACCGAAGTGGAACACCTGATCCAGGTTCGCACCAGTTACAAAGCCTTCGATCGTCATGCCATTGGCCACAATGTCGAACGCATTACCATTCAATTGGAAGCCAATCTCGGGATATTGCGGATAACCGCTTTGTGTTGCCAGAAGATCGAAATCAATCAGCGTGTAGTGCGCGCTGTAGGACAAATCCACACCACGAGAGGTTTCCCAATTCGTAAACCCATCCATGACCGATCGCACATCGTGATTCTGATCCGGGCCGTTCTTGATCACGATCAGACCAACCTCGGTGCCAAAGGCTTCGTTGTTCGAGAACCCCTGAATTGGCGGCTGATCGAGGCGCATATATTCATTGCCATACGCGATTTCCGACTGATCGAGATTTTCACTCAGCGGATCGCGGGGATGACCGCGGGTCATCCAGACAAAGCCGTGGGTTGTATTGGCCGCCACGTTGTCAGAGGCTTCGACCAGACGGCCCGCGAAGAAAAACCCTTCGCCGGTACGCCCGTTATCATGCCGATCCACGTCACTCTGCAGCTTCACCTCGGATTCACCGTAGGACACGCCTTCGGTCCTGATCGCAATGTTGCGCGACCAGACGCCTGTTTCGTTCCCATCCTCGGCAACAAAAGCGGCACCAAAGATATCCCAGGCTACGTTATCGGTGAAAATCGCATGGCTGTCGTGATGGGCATAGCCCCAGCCCGGAGACCCGCTGACCGAGTTTCCGATGGCAATCGCCGGGTTTTCCTGATCTTCGGTTCCGGTCCGGTGGAAGTGGAACGGATAACGGGTTTTGATGTTCGAATCCGCCTGGACATTGTCCAATGCCGTAACATCAAATGCGGCTTCGGACTTGTCGGTCCGGCCAAGGTCATCGAATGCGGCATAGCGCACATCCACATCATCCGAGTGCATGAACATCGTATGCCCGCGGTGATGGGTGGCGGTGTCCTCACCATCTTCACTGTAGAAAGTGATATTGCGCGTCGTGTTGGCCACATAGGCCGACAAATCTTCTCGTGGCGTATCGTGATCATGTTCAAGCGCACGATCCAGCGTAATCGTGTTACCATCAATAGCGGTGATGACAACTTCTTCATCCTGACTTTCGTGATGGATGACTGCGCCTGCCGCCTGATCCCAGTACCAGCCTTCCTTATGCGTACCCGTCAAGACGATGGTATCGCCAACCTGCCAACCTTCCGGAATCTCGCTCAACGTGATCTGAGTATCACCCGCCATCGGAGCTTCGTCGACAGTTAGGAAGCTGGTCTTTTCCGCACCGTGAATCTCGACCGAGCCGTGCGAGATTACACCGCGAGACAAGAGCATCGGATCCCAGCCGACATCGATATCACCATTATTGGCGATGACAATCTCGACATCGACATCTTCATTGATCGGGTTCTCTTCTGTCCCAATCTCCAGACGGCCTGTTGGCGAAACGATCATCGTATCGACGAGAATCTTCGAGTTCACATCGTGCGCAAACGACAGCTCACCATCCACACGCACGGTAAACAAAGATTCTTCGCTTTCACCGTCGTAACGTACCGAAATACTTTCAGGAATCAGGACCTGAGCACCAGCGTCCGGTATTCGACCTTCATGCCAGGTGTTGGGATCGAACCAGTCACCGTCGCTGACCGCCACATGCGTTGCTTCGGCGCGAGGCACGAGATTCAGAACCTGAGCGTGCTCTTCCGACATTCCCGAGTCACCGCTATGGGCATGGGAGTCCGGCTGCGCCATGACTGCGGCTACATAATCATCATACTGATCCGGGCTGGTCGGCGGAGGAACATGGCCATCGCTATGGCTGTCATGTCCACCATGAGACCCATGATCGCCACCATCGGTTTGGTCACTGCCATCGGTGTGGTCGCCACCATCGGTGTGATCACCACCATCGGTGTGATCGCCGCCATCGGTATGGTCGCCGCCATCGGTATGGTCACCACCATCAGTGTGGTCACCGCCATCGGTATGATCGCCGCCATCGGTATGGTCACCACCATCAGTGTGGTCACCGCCATCGGTATGGTCGCCGCCATCGGTATGGTCACCACCATTGGTTTGGTCACCACCATCAGTGTGATCACCGCCATCGGTGTGGTCGCCGCCATCGGTGTGGTCGCCGCCATCGGTGTGGTCGCCGCCATCGGTCTGATCACTACCATCGGTGTGGTCGCCGCCATCGGTGTGGTCGCCGCCATCGGTCTGATCACTACCATCGGTATGGTCCTGATCGCCTGAGCCGTAGTCACCGCCAGCATCTGTGCCATCTGAATAGCTCAACGCGTCGCCGCTGATCACTTCGCGACGGCCGTCACTATCCGGACCAGCCCATTCCAGTTGCAAAGTGGCTTTGCCAAATGCTTCGAAATAGCGGATTTCGATGTCATGTGCACCCGCTGACAAGTCCAGCACCACACGCTGTTCCCGGGTTCCATGCAAGCCGTCATTATCAATAACCGGCTCACCGTCGATATATAGCGCAGAACCATCATCTGAGGTCAGATAAAGCGTATATGTCCCCGCCTCGGCAACATTCAGGTTCCCCGAATAGCGTACGGCGAACAGATCATTTGGGCCACCTTCCCAGAAGGGCTCTTCTCCGTTCATGAAGCTCAGATTTTCGACCGTACCGGTGCCGTGTGGGGTCGCGTCAAAATCGATCTCATTGATGCTGCTGAAAGTCCACGGCAGAATGAAGTAAGAACCATGCAACCCTTGGCGGCCAGCGGGCGCATCGCCACCGGTTCCGGTGTCGTCGGTATTGGTGTCATCCGAACCACCACTGGTCTCGTCACCTGTGTCGGTATCACCGCCGTCGTCGCCACCGGTGTCTTCACCAGTCTCATCGCCCGTACCAGTTTCGCCGCCGTCAGTGCCACCAGTGTCACCACCGGTCTCGTCGTCGCTTCCGGCATCGCCGCCGTCACTGCCACCAGTCTCGCCGCCAGTGTCGGTATCGCCACTGTCGCTCCCTCCAGTGTCTCCACCGGTCTCGTCGCCGGTACCGGTATCGCCGCCGTCATTGTCACCGGTCCCATCTCCGGTCCCGGTGTCACCGCTGTCACCTCCACTGGTCTCGTCACCAGTTTCGTCACCTGTACCGGTATCACCGCCAGTTTCGTCACCCGTACCGGTATCACCGCCGGTATCGTCACCCGTACCAGCATCACCACCAGTATCGTCGCCAGTGCCGGTATCAGTGTCTTCCTTATCACTGTCGGTCTGATCACCGAGAGAAAACGAATCCCCGGTGATAACCTCTCGCTGGCCGTCACTATCAGGGCCTTGCCACTCCAACTGAAGAGTCGATCGACCGCGACCATCGAAGTACCGGATCTCGATCTCATTGGCACCCGCCTCGAGGTCCAATGTAATCTCGCTCTTGCGACCGCCCCGACCGCCAGCGTTTTCCGCGACCAACTCACCATTGATGTAGAGCATCGCGTTGCTGTCGGATTTCAGGAAGAATGTGTACAGACCAGCCGTCGTTATATTGAGATCGCCAAAGTAGCGCGCGGCAAAGTAGTTCTTAGCGCCGCCTTCCCAAAATTCGCCACGCATCCGCTTGATATCGAGCGCGTCGACGGTTGAAGTGTCCGTAGGCTCAGAGTCAAAGTCGACATCTGCAAGCCCGGTATAACCCGAGTTCAGGGTAAAATATTCTGCGTTCAGACTCATAGCCACGTCCGTTTGCTCAAATCCCGATGTAACGGGATGATTGTTTCCACTTGCTGGCCTCAGCGAGGCTCAAGTGCGGCAAAACTATGTCGGGCGACAGCTGCCGCGGTCTTCGCCCAAAAACTAGAAACAACTTGAGTACTGTGTTTGAGGCCCGTTTTCGTGACCTCCGGACGATCTTTCAGGCACATTTGACCACGCACGCACTCAAGCCGTCGCATGGCGCTATTGCCCCAATGATTCCACATACTTACTGCTCGCCCATCACATTGCGTCTCTACCGCAACCCTTGACCATGAACTGTTTCAATTTGCTTGACAGTGCAAGTTAAGGATCGGCACAACATTGACGACAAGCAATTTGCAGCGCAATTTTTTGACCTATGGGCGCAAATACGCCGATTTTAGTTGGTTTCCCCTACGTCCGGAGACGGTATGGAAGAAGGTTTGGGCATTGGCGTCGTCATAATAGGGCGAAATGAAGGCAGCAGGCTGGTCGCCTGTCTGGAATCGATTCCCTGCGACATCGCACAGGTCGTATATGTCGATTCTGGATCAACCGACGACAGCCTGATACAGGCCCGCAAAGCCGGTGCTAAGGTGGTTGAGCTGAACTTGGACCAGCCATTCACCGCCGCACGCGCCAGAAACACCGGGTTTCGAAAATTGGTGGCTGATAAGGACATTCGCTTTGTGCAGTTCATCGATGGCGATTGTGAGGTTCAGCCGGGATGGATCCAGGCCGCTGCACGTTTTTTGACCGAGAATCCAAAAACTGCTGTTGTTTGTGGTCGGCGGCGTGAACGATTTCCCGACAACACTGTGTTCAACCGGCTGTGTGACGTTGAATGGAACACTCCGCCCGGTCAGGCGGATGCTTGCGGAGGAGACGCGATGATGCGTGTTGATGCTCTGATACAGGTCGGTGGGTATCGTGACACCATGATCGCCGGTGAAGAGCCCGAGCTTTGCGTGCGCCTGCGCGCCGAAGGCTGGCAAGTCTGGCGGCTTGATGAGGAAATGACACTGCATGATGCCGACATGACACGTCTGCGCCAATGGTGGAAACGCGCTCGACGCAGCGGGCACGCCTTTGCCGAAGGCGCCGCCCTGCACGGCTCTCGCCCGGAACGCCACAGCGTCGGTGCGGTCAAACGTATTCTGGCGTGGGGCGCGGTTCTGCCGGTCGTTTTGCTGCTTGCGGCAGCTCTAATTTCACCCTTGGCACTGATCGGGTTTCTCATCTACCCGCTTCAGGTCCTGCGCATCGCGTCGCGCCAAAAGCCCCGCGACAGGACCGCATATGAATATGCGTTCTTTCTGGTATTGGGCAATTTCCCCGAGGCCCTTGGCGTTCTGGAATACCACCTGCGGCAATGGCGGGGAAAACCGGCGGGGATCATTGAATATAAATAGCACATCATCGTCTCTACAATCTGGACGCCCGTCCGATTGTCAGCTTTCTGCCCTCTTGCCGCCACAGGATGGTGATTTGAAGACAATCGCCCTCTTCAGATACCCAACAGCGATTTTGACGAGTAATAGTTAAGGTAATTGCGATGCGCGTGGCCTATCTGACAAATCAGTACCCAAAAGTAAGTCACACCTTCATCCGGCGTGAGATCAACGAGCTTGAGCGGCAAGGGGTCGTGGTTGAACGCTTTGCCTTTCGTGGCTGGGATGCCAAGGTCGCCGATCCTCAGGACGAGACCGAGCGCCACAATACACGCTATACCCTGCAAAATGGCGCAGGTTCACTGCTGCTGACGGCAGCGAAATTTGCCTTGCGCAACCCGGGTCCATTCTGGAAGGCGATGAAATCGGCCTTGTCACTGTCGCGCAATTCCATGCGTCCCTGGCCCTATCATCTGATCTATCTGGCACATGCCTGCCAGATCAAACTGTGGCTTGACCAAAACCCGGTGTCGCATCTGCACGCGCACTTCGGAACCAATCCGGCCGAGGTCGCCTTGTTGATCCGCGAACTGGGTGGCCCTGATTACAGCTTCACCATCCACGGCATGGACGAGGCCGACAACGCGCCCAAACTTGCCTTTGATCGCAAAGTGGGCAGCGCGCGATTTGCTGTTGCGATCAGTGCCTTCAGCCGCAGCCAGCTGATGCGCTATGTCGCGCCTGCTGATTGGTCGAAACTCAAGGTCGTGCATTGCGGATTGGAAAAAGACGCGTTCGCAGACCCAGACTTGATCCGCGTTGTTGGCGATCCGCAACTTCTGTGCATCGGCCGCCTGAGCCCCGAGAAAGGCCATCTGATTTTACTGGACGCCTTCGCCGGGGTTCTGAAATCGCATCCCGACGCCCGCCTGGTTCTGGCCGGAGATGGCGAGCTTCGCGCACCGATTGAGCGCAAGATGGCGGAGCTGGGTATCTGCGATGCGGTCCGCATCACCGGGTGGATTTCCTCGGAGCAAGTCCGGGCAGAGATTCTGAACTGCCACACGCTGGTACAACCCAGCCTGATCGAGGGCCTTCCCGTTGTTATCATGGAGGCAATGGCGCAGGCCCGCCCGGTCATCTCAACCTATGTCGGGGGCATTCCAGAACTGGTTCAGCCCGGAAAAACCGGCTGGCTGGTTCCGGCTGGAGATGCGGATGCCTTGGTCGACGCAATGCAAACCGCCTTGTCTGTCCCGGCGAAGGATCGCGAGAAGATGGGCAGATGCGCCCTGGAGCGCGTCGCGGCGCGTCACAGTATCGCCCGCGAGGTTGAGATTTTGCGTTCACTGTATCAGGGTCAATCCTGATCCATGGGTATGTTGAAACAAACCGCTTTGTCTGTCCTGAGCTCCGGACCGGTCTATTCCGCGCTCCGTTCAAAGGCATTACGCCACAACCCGACGCTGGTTCTCTGCTATCATACGTTGGGTCCTGACACTGACGTGATGGATGCCTGGACAGTCGTGCGCGCCAGCGACTTCCGGCAACAGGTTGCGTTCTTGCGGAAGCATTTCGATATCGTAAGCCTTGATCAGGCGCTTGACCCTGCAGATCCTGCTTCACGACCACGCGCGGTGATCACGTTTGACGATGGAGATATCGGCCTGTTCACCCATCTCATGCCGATTGTCGAAGCTGAAGCACTGCCTGTAACGCTCTATATTGCGACCGCACAGATCGAGAGCGGGCAGCCCTACTGGTTCGACCGGATCATGAATGCCCTGCAAAACCCCATCCGCTCCACGATCAGTATCGATACCGGGGGACCAAAGACCTGGCATGTCGGACCAGAGACCGGAGTCGCGCGGTGGATGGTGATCTCTGACATTCTTGAAACGCTGAAACGCGTACCCCCTGCGCTGCGTGTGGCCCTGACGCTTGAAATCCTGCAACAGGCCGGACCGGTTCAGTCTAGATTTACCCCACTGGCTCCCCTCTCTGCGGATCAGTTGCGCACTTTGGCCCAAAGCCCGCACATCACAATCGGCGCCCACAGCCACTGCCACAACCTGCTGGATCAGATTCCTCTGGAAGAAGCTGCATACAGCATCCGCACTTCACGCCGATTGCTGCAGGACTGGACAAACCAACCCATCAACCATTTTGCCTATCCGAATGGCAACCACAATCCTGACCTGCATGACGCTGTCAAACAGGCCGGCTTCGCTTCAGCGACCGTGCTGGGGTCAAAATTGTGCGATCCGCTGCGAACCAACCCATATGCAATCCCACGCGTGCTGGTTGGCCGCTATGACAGCCTTGCCCGATTGCGACTGCGGTTCATCGGGCAATAGGGAGTGTCAGGAAGATGGGTCCGCTTTGCGTTTCAGCACACCCAGATTAGCCGCGTCATCTTTGACCAGAACCTCAAAGACACTTGCAAAGGGTTTATCCCGATTATCCTCGGTCACGGGCCAGTCGGCTATACCGCTCCAATCTGCGATATACTGGATGTCGCTGATCAGGACGTAGTTGAACACGTCGCCCTCTTCTTTCAGCGCGCGCAGGGCGCTTGGGTTCACTTTGCCATCCAGATTGATCGTCCGATCGCGCCAATAACCGAGCGTCCCGGTCTGAACCGCCCCGACCCAAATATCTTCGGGCACGTTCTCCTGCACCCAGTCCACCACCTGAAAGTGCCCTTGTTCCTTGATGCCGGGAACCAGCAGACGGCCCAACAATCCTAGCGACAGAACAATCGCAACAACCCCCAGAATTTGTAACCTGGGCATGGTGATCCAACCCTGCAACCAGTCAGCCAGCTTCAACCCGGTTATCACGGTTGCCAGGATAAACAGCGGTGCCAAAGGTGCCAGATAGCGGCTCAGAAAATGCGGTGCACCGAAATAGAGGCTGTAATAGCTTGCAAGGAAAGCCGCAAACAGCAGATTGGTCACCACCAGCAGGGGTACCTTGCCACCCGCCCGAAGTGCCGACAGCAAAAAGACCGTCAGCATCACCGAGGCGATCAGAGTGAATGCTCCGATTGCCACCTGTGTGGTCTCAATGCCGGATGGAACCGGTAGCATCGGAAACAGATACTCAAATATTCGTGACGGCAACAATGGCAGATTGCTGGCGAAACCGGCCCCGTGCGACTGCGAGAGACCGCTGATTGGTGTGAGTGACCCGAAGAGCAACTTGTTGTAGACCAGCCATGGTGCGGCAAAGATCAACGACAGAACGCCCGGCGGCACCAACCGTGTAATCACCGCCAGAAATTTGATCCGCAGGGCAAACAGCTCATAGATACCCCAGACCAGGAAAACGGCGACGACCAACAGCGCACCATCGATCCGCGCAAGAAACGTCACTCCGCAGATCGCGCCCAGAAGCAAGCGGTCACCCGACGTGCTGTCTGCACCCTTGTCGAGTACGCGTCCAAACTGCAACAGCGTCAGCAGAACCATCCAGGTATAAAGTCCCGTCTCAAGCGCATTCATGGAATGAAACAACAGCAACGGGCCAATGAACCACAGGGTTGCGACCAGCCAGCTCCAGATCCGGTCATCCGTGAACGGCGACAGGACCAACTGTGCAAACCGTTGCAACGTGAAATAGGCCGCCACGGATATTGCCGTCGAGATCAGGATAATTCCCACCAGGCTTTGCAGCTTGTCTCCATCCGTCAGAAGATAAGGCACCGTGAAGATGAACGTCGCCAATGGCTGGACGCCGTTGGTGACAATCGTTCCTTCGGACACGGTCATGCCCAGCCCGATTGCCATGTTCCGCGCGATCGTCAGCATCAGATACCCGTCTTCCGTGATAAAGAACTGGGCAATGGCGTCTTCTCCCGCCACAAGCGGAAACAGGCGATAGAGGACACCAAAAACAAATGCGGCAACAATTGCGATCGAAAGAAGGGTCTTACTCATATACAAATCAAATCCTGGTCAAATCCAAGCGGCCTTATCCTGATCGAAATTCGATACAAAATGAACCTAATTCAGCGCATTCAACCTCGCTCTGCGCCATGACATATTAAATTTGGATCATTGTTTCGCAAACTGGGATAGTCGCCCATCCGGCCTGCCCTATGTATCTGCGTCAATGACGTCCATAAACTTCAGGTCCAACGCCTTTTCGTATTTTCGTGCATCCGCCACCGTCACTGTGCCAGCATAAAGCATCATCCAATCTGCAAATGTCAGCTCGTTCCGAATCCACAGCAGGTCATAGCGATTGATGAATTCCCGTAAGGTGCCGGTCTGAACCTTGGCCCAGAAGAAATCGGTTGTGCCATAGTCGACAACAGCGAAACAATCGCGGTAAGCTGCCCAGCTATCCTCGACGCTCCAATCCAGTGGGCGCCCGATCTTTTTCAGATAGCTTGAGGCTATATAGCTTTCCGCGACCGCGTGTTTGCACATTTCACCGATCGGCATCGTATCGTACATTTCAGGAACCGTTTCGGGGAAATAATCCGGCGGCGGGGCAGAGATCAGATCCGGGGTCCAATAGTTCAGCATGTCATTAGCATGTCCAAAAACGGTTTGATCCCCCATGTGATACGGAGCAAATTTCAGCGTTCCATGTCCGACACCAATGATGCGGTACTTCTGATCGAAGCCCCCTTCGGGTGGATAGGTCAGCGCCATACTGGCCAGAAACCCCATGACATTGTGACGGTACAGGCGCTGGTCAGTGCGCGTTTTCAGAATCCATTCCGCCCCGTCCCCATGGGCTTTGCGCACTCCGGCGCCGGCGCTGACCAGTTGCATATTAACATTGGAGAAGCCCGGCACATCGGGCTTGGCAGACAGAACAATTTCAACTCCCTCCTTGCGCAATGGGGCAAGAAGATGCTCGGGCGTGTCCTCCCATGTCGACAGATAGCGCCGGGCGTTGGGCATGGTGCGCGCATAGATGCGCATAGTCTCAAGGGTGACATTGTCCTCTTCTGCGATCGGTCCCTGCATGACAATTGCCATCGGGCCGAGGTCTTTCTCTGGCTCGGCCATAGGCGCGATCTGAGAGCTGTACTTGGGCCGGCTTGTATAGGTCAGAAAGGCCTGCCCGCGCCTGTTCATCTGACGCATCGTCCACATCAGTATCCGACGACCGACCTTGAACAGTATGCCGCTGTCACTTTCGGGGTCGTTATTCATCGGCCAACCCCTCGATGGCCGATTGCGAAACCGGAGACGCAAGGAAAGCATCCAGATCAACGGGCACGCCAATCCCGTGCATGCCTGCCCCCACTTTACCGATCGAATGGCAAACGATTTGCGCACCCTGTTCGGCCATCGCGGTGTAGACCGGGGCCACGTAGAACTCTCCATTCACCCGAATATCTGCTGCAATCATGCTGTCTGCGGCAGCAACAAACGCGGACCCTTTTGCAAAGTTGTAGATACCAACAGTTGCCTCGTCCGAGACAACAACCTTTTCGATCACTTCAACCACACGCCCGCTTTCGTCGCGACGGACAAAGGACCATTTGTCGTCATCTGCCCACATTGTCATGATCAGCCCGTCTGCTTCGGCGATATCTGCCAGATAGTCATCAATGCTGGCATCGATATACTGATCGCAATTCGCAATCATCAACGGCTCGTCGTTGTCGATCACATCGCGCGCCAGCAACACGGTACATGCCGCGCCCTCGGTCACCTCATCGACATAGATGATACCGCAGCCCGGGGCCCATTTGCGGAGTTTATCCGCCAGCCCATATTCCGTGTCGTGATCCCGCAGGATCAGAAAGGTGAACCGATGCGGAACACTTGGGGTTAGGTTGGCTATGACAACCTGTATCATCGGATACCCGTGCACCGGGATCAAAGGTTTGGGCAATTCATAGCCAGCCGTTGCAAACCGGCTGCCACGGCCCGCCATCGGCACAACAATGTTCAACATAGATACTTGTCCCCAGCTACGCTCGGCAGTTTTACCACCACTGTCGTGGTGTCGGTCAAAGCTTCGAAATCCGTGGCCTCGCCTGGCTCGATCAGGATGATATCGCCATCCGAATACTCCTGAGCGTTCATGCGTACACGACCCGAAACAATCAGCGTCACCTCGGGTGCGATCTTGTGCATGTGGCGCGGTTCAAAGCTGCCTGCGTCATAGGATTTGACCGCAACCTCGGCGGCATCGGTCCGCAGAACCGCAGGGTCGAAATCACCGACGAACCACCCTTTGGTCATGTCATTAAGGCGAAAGGTTTTCATAGCCGCGCCGCCTTCTTGCGTGCTACCAGCTCTTGTTCATATTCCTCAACCGCCTGTGGCGTCGCCAATGAGATATACTGGTCGCGCTCAATCCGATGAACCCCGATCTTTTTCTGCGACAGGATCATCTCATTGAAGGACGGGCAGACGAAGAAACCGCCATTCACATCGGCCCCTTTCAGGATCATGGTTTTTGCTGCTTCGACAAAATCTGCACCTTTGCGGAAGTAATAGATCCCCGCAGTCGCGTTGCGGCTGATCGGGCGTTTCTCGGCGGCTTCGATCACAAGACCGTCGCTGTCGGTTTTAACAAAGGACCAGCGCGGATGGACGCTGTCGAAGACGACCGTTCCGGCATCCAGATCTCGCGCGCGGAACCCATCGATCACCGAGCCGACTTCGAAGGCCAGAACCTGATCGGAATTGGTAATCAGCAACTCTTCGTCATTGTCCATATGCGCCACCGCCAACAGCGCCGTGCATGCCGCACCGGCAGTCTTGCCATCGGCCCGTACGACCGAACAACCGGGGATCAACAAACGCAATACATCTCCCAGATGGAATCGAAGATCGTCTTCCTTGCGGACGATAAAGACAAACTCGGCCCCATCGATGCCGGTCAGGGGTTCGGTCGCATGGTCGATCAACGGCCGTCCGTCGATTTCGATGATCGGCTTGGCAAAGGGAAAACCATGTTTGCGGAACAGATCATCTCCGCCTGCCATCGGGATCACGATTTTCATGCGGCGCGCTCCTCTTCCTGAGCGATGGCATCAAGGATACGGTCAAGTTGCACATCAAAGACTGTTTGAACAACCAGCAATGGGCACCCTGCATCTTCCGCGGCTTTGATCCCATTTGGGTTGTCCTCGACGACTAGACACTGCTCCGGTTTCAAACCCAGCTTTTCGGCCGCGGTCAGATAAATCTCGGGGTGCGGCTTGGCCTTTTTCACATCCTCGTTGCTGAGCATAACATCGAGATATTTGGATAGCGCTGCCTGATCCATCATCAGCTCGACACTGCTGCGCACCGCGTTCGAGGCCAGACCCAGCTTGTAGCCCCGCGCCTTGAGGTTCGACAGTGCATATTCATGTACGAAGATCGGATTACAGTTCAGATGCACCTGATCGATGGTGAATTTCTGTTTCAGCGTGTTCAGGAACCCGTGCAATTCGCGCGGTAATCCGCGTTCCTTCGACAGCATTTCGAGTTTCACGCGCGTCGGCAGCCCATCGAAGGTTGATAGGTGATCGGCGCGTGAAATCTCATACCCGAAATGTTCCAGCGCCCGGTTCAGGGCGTGGAAGTGCCACTCTTTGGCGTCAATAAGCACGCCGTCCATGTCGAATACTACGGCTTTAATTGTCATTGAAAAACTCTCTGGCTTGTTCAGGATAATCGGTGCAAATAAGGGCATTTTCATGACCTGTTACTTCAGAGCCGCGCAGCATTTCCCACACGGAACGATGATCGCGGCCATGTAATTCAGGCGACACGACGCAGACCCGTTTGCCCGCATCAAGATGCTGTGCAATCACATGCGCATCCCACCAATCCGAGTGAAACGCATCCAGCCACACGCCCGCAGCGCGGTCATAAAAGCTCGGGTCCAATTCTTCGTCACTGTGCCGCGTGAACACGGGAATCCCAGAATTCAACCAGCGCAGGGCGTCGGGTACGGACATATCGAAGACAAAGGCATCGCGGATGGAAAACTCCTCCAGCAGATCGCGGGTCAAGTCGGTCAAACCGTCCGACTTGACGTTCAGGGCCAGTGTCAGATCCGGACCAAGTTTGCGGTGGATGTCGGCCATGTCCGAGGCAATCAGGCACTCACCAGGCGGCGGATCATGTGAGACAACCAAAGACCCTGCGAGATCTCGCAAATCCGTTTCAGTCCCGAAACCAAGTTCAAATGAACGTCTGAAAGCAACCGGCAGGTTTTTTTCTTCCGGTGTTTTCCAATAACCCCTATGGCTAAGTACCTGCATGACTGTGACTACTCGCTAAAACAACTCTACTCTAAGATTAACACATAACAGCCTCAAGAAATTTGCAGGCCGCATAAAAACTGAACAATATTTCGCAACATTACCGCGTGAATGTCACTATTGTTGCCGAACCTCCAACTCAGCACAGTAGTGGAAACAGGTCTCACCCTCGACACGGCATGGTGGCGTGATCTCTCCCATTCCGGCGGCTGATAACCAGCGCTGCATCGCCCGTTTGCTGGGATAAATGGGCCGCGAGGTGGAAAATTCGTTACGCGACGCAAGGATGCGTTTGCCTGCAACCATGTAGCTGACCGTATTCACCATGGTGATGACATAGGCCTTGGCCCGGCTGAGCCCTCCAAGAAGCTCGATCGCGGCCTCCGGGCCGTATACCCCCAGGGTGCCTCCCACGATGATCAACTCACCGCCGGGGCGCAGGATGCGCGCGATCTCATGCAAAGCGGCGTGGATGTCAAAATACTGGTGCGTCGAGACGCACAAAACAGTGTCCACCTGGTCGTCCGCGAATGGCAGATTTTCACCCTTGCCGTCGCGTACATCCATGGTGGGCAATCCCTCGCGTTCCGCAAATAATTCACCCATCTCGCGATAATCTGCGACTGGTTCAATTCCGCAAACTTCCGCGCCTGCAGCTGACAGCGACAAAAGGTTCGCACCCATGCCCGAACCGATTTCGACCACATTTCGGTTGATAAAATAGTCTGCCGTCAGATGTGGCGCCGCACCCTCAAACGGCAACGCCTTTTGGCGATCCAACCAAAACGAATACTCGCGGCAGGAATCTGAGGCCAGCCGACCTTCATCTGTCAAACGGCCTGAGGGGTTCTCAATCCAGCCCAGTTCCGCGGCGATCCTTGCGGCGTCCGACAGGTTTGGTTCCGGTTCAGTCCCAAGACTTTTGTGCAGCATGAGCCGGATCAGGTTATCAGAGCCCTCTCCCAACAGCTGGTTCCTGATATGGTGTCGCTGAGCTTCAGACCACATGGACCGCCTCCGGTTTCACCCGCTCGGCAGCACTATACCCGACCATGCCAGGGTCCCATCGGATTGGTTTTGGCATCGCGCTTAGTACCCATAAGTATAGGGCTTTTCCAGATAGCGGCACTTGTTCAGCACAACACCCAGAAGATTGCTTCTCTCGCGAATTTCTTGTTCGCATTTCTTCATTTCCTCGACCGTCGACGCCTCGGACGCGGCGACGAGAAGTACGCAATCGATCTGGTCCAGAAAGGCCGATGTGTCATCGCAGGTCAGCAGGGGCGGTGTATCAAAAATCATGACATCCGGGTCATAGCGCTCCTCCAGCCCGTCGATCACACGCGCTGCATCCTTGCCCTGCAGCAACTCTGACGGGTCATGTGCAGGGCGGCGATTGGTGGCAAATGCCAGTTTCTGTTTGTAGCAGAACATATGCTCTTCAGGCATCGACTCACCCGCCAGAGCCGTGGCAAAGGCGTGTCGTTCAGACACATTGAGCATCTTCTCGATGGACGGTCTGCGCATGTCCAGATCAATAAGCATGGTTCGGATATCGCGCTGACGAGCCAGACCGAAAGCGAGGTTAAGGCATAATGTCGACTTTCCGCATGCGCTGCCGGGGGATGTAATTGCAACGCGGCGCCAACCGTTTTTGCGCATCTCATGCAGCAACCGGGTTCGCATGCCATCGAACGCCCCGGAATTGTCACCCGCCTGATCCGTCACAATACGCGCGCGACTTAGGATTTTGGCGCTGAACTCCTGTTGAGGCAGTTCTGCCCAGGCTTTGTCGATATCCGTGGCTGGTCTCGGTCCGGCAACGTCTTTGACAAGTGCCGCCGCTGCAACAGGCGTTGCCGCCGCGACATCTGTCAGGTTTTTCTCGCGTGCGGCCCTGGCTTTCTGAATAGCGGACTGGATGCGTTCCATAAGAGTTTCCTTCTCAGCCGTTACCGGACGGGTCGGCCGCTTCACCGATGCCCAGTTTTTCGGTCATGATCGAAATAAGCTGATCAATCGGTTCGTAGTTTATCTGGATCAGGTAGATTATCAGGCAAATTCCGGCCACTGGCACCAGAACTGACATCGCAATCATGCCTTTCCGAAAAGCGATCTGTTCATTGGTTTTGATATATGGGATCGACCCGAACACCGGCGTGCCAAATTGTGCCTCAAGTTCTTTTGGCCTGCGGATCTTGTTATTCAGAACCTCAAGCAGCAAGAACAAAGCCGCCGCCAGACCAAGCCCTGCCATCAATCCGAAAAAGGCAATCAGTTTACGGTTCGGATCTGCTGGGTGCAACGGAATGGCGGCCATCTCGGTTACGGTGACGCGCTGCCCCCGCGATTGTGCTTCGATCTGGTCACCGGTCCTGGCTTCGGCCAGACTGGCAGTGGCCTGAGCGTATTGCATCCGGAGATTGTCATAGTCTCGCTCCAGCGTGCCTAGCGTTATCGCGTTGCTCGGCGTCGCTTCAATCGACGCGGCCAGCTTTTCCAGTTCACCCTCGATTATCGCGCGTTCTTCTTCGATGAACGAAATCTGACCATCGATATCCGCCAGTTGCAATTCAAACGATGTAATATTCGGCGCCGTTTCGGTTCCAAGGCCCAGCCGGATATTGGCCGCCTCCAATGCCGCAATCTGGGCATCAAGAGATTTGATCCTGGGGTGGTCGTCCGAGTAGATGGTCCGCGCCGAGGCGCGCTGATCCTGAAGCTGCCGCAACTGGCGCTGTTCTGGAGTCAGGCTCTCACCCAGAATATCCGGGCGTCCGGTGCGCTCATAAACTTCGACCAATCGTGACCGTCGATCTCGGAGCCCCGACAGCTCCCGATCAAGTTGCAGTACACGTTCTTGCAGCGTCGACTGGCGGTTTCGCCGGTATTCAAGATTGTCTGGCAGAGCGTCTTTATGCGCTTCCTGATATTCCAGAATAAGTGCGCCCTGTTTGCCCAGTTCCTTATCCAGTCGGGCGACCTCACCGACGAAGAATTCCAGTGTTTGACTGGTCACACTGGTACGCATCTCGATATTCTGGTCCAGAATTTGCTCAACCAGCTCATTGGTCACCAGGGCCGAGAGTTCACCCGTTGGTGCGGCGAAGGAAACGCGGACAAACGAAGCCCTGTTATTGAAATCGTACAACGGCAAATCAATCGTGATGCGCTCGTTCATGTCAGCAACGATCGCATCGTCCGGCAGGTTTGGCTGATCGGCATGAACACCGAACATGTCAGACAATTCCAGTAGTTTCGAACGGGTTAAAAGACGCTGCTGAATGACCTCAAGAATTTCCAAGCCACTTGCCTGAACGGTCGAAGACGCGAGTTCACCCGGGATCTGTGGCGATTCAACGACAAGGCGGGCCTGCGCCCGATAAACCGGCGGCAGGGCAAATGCCAGCACCAGCCCGGCCACGGTGCAGCTGATCACGATCAAAGCCAGATAGTGAAAGCGCCGAAAGAACAGCGAAAGATAAAACCGAAATTCACTCATCATAGCTTAAATTCGCTTCCTTGCTCGGGTTGGTGCGCCGCAAAAAAGGCACCATCATCCAGAACCTTTTGTACAGTATGCCCAATGATACTTTTGTTGCCGCGTGTGAAGGCGTAGACCATCGACAGGTCACACAACTGATTGACAAGGCGGGGTACGCCCCCGGTTGCTTCGTGGACCAGATCGGTCGCAGCCCGGCTGAACAGATTACGCTTCGCCCCTGCCACGGCCAACCGATGCCCCACATATTTGCGAACGGTTCGCGCATCCATCGCAGTCAGATGAAAACTTGACGCGACACGTTGTGCAAACTGCCGCATCTCTGGTCGCCGGATCATATCCAAAAGCTCGGGCTGACCAACCAGAACCAGCTGCAGCAACTCATCCTTATTGGAATTGATATTGGTGAACATTCTGAGCTCTTCAAGGGATTCCGTGCTCAGGTTCTGCGCCTCGTCAAAGATAAGGATCACGCGGCGCCCGGTTGCATATTGCTCAATCAGATAGGCCTGAAAGGCTGCGAACAGATCAACATAGGTCCCGCCGGCGGGTGCGGGCTGATCCAGCGCCATCAGCACCCAGCGCAACAGCTCACCTCGGTCACCATGCGCGTTTGAGATCAACCCGATCTTGACGTCGCTGCCCACAGATTTCAGCAGATGGTGTACCAGGGTCGTCTTACCCGATCCGACTTCACCCGTGATCAATGTGATTGGTGCCCGTGTCAGAATACCATATTCCAGCATGGTGAAGGCGCGCTGATGCGACTCTGACCAGAACAAGAAGCCCGGATCAGGCACAAGCGAAAAGGGCCGTTCGGTCAACCCGAAGTGGTCCGTATATATATCCAATGAGCTACCGGTCGTTTGGTTGCCGGACGTATGGCCAGTACGAATGTTCAACGTGTTTACTCTTGTACTCGCGGCGCACACACAAAATACACCACCGCGTGTATCATACTACATTAAAAAGAGGCGAGTTTGAGGCATCTTGTTCGGAATCGGGTTAATATCACGATTTCCGCAGCACTAAGGCACAGCCACCCCTCCGAATGAGCTGTTCTGTTGAGTAATCTTTAGCAAAAAAGTCATTCTTGGCCGAATTGGCCCTCTGAGGCAGAGCAGCCCCGATTCTCATCATAGTCATATCTGATCACCCAAAGCTACTCGATACAAAAAAACATGATGGCGCACACTTGCGCGTCGTCGCACTCACTCATAACGGGAAGAACGAAGCCGCGCAACACACACAACATTTGCTGTGGATGGCACCCATATCAAAAAAATGCCAGATTGATGTTTTAGGCGTGGGTTTGGCCAGGAAACTTGTTAATCCGGTCGACAGATATTCGAACGATCGTGTTTTCTTGTTTTGATGGTATCAGGTTCATAATGTTAAAGCGATACAAGCAAGGGTTCTCTGATCAGGGCCTTAAGGCGCGCGCCATGCGCAGTTCTCTGTGGACATTCTTTTCCTTCGGAGGAACCCAGGCGGTTCGACTTGCCTCGAACCTCATTCTGACGCGTCTGCTGTTTCCTGAAGCTTTCGGGCTGATGGCTTTGATCGTTGCCGTGATGATCGGCTTGTCGATGGTCTCGGATGCGGGGATCAGCCCTTCGATTCAGCAAAACAAGCGGGGCGATGATCCGGACTTCCTGAACACGGCCTGGACCATGCAGGTGGCGCGCGGCACGATACTCTGGCTGGCCAGTTGCGCACTCGCCTATCCCCTGGCAAGCTTTTACAATGAACCCGCCCTGCTGATGATGCTACCCGTCGCGGGGGTTTCACTGTTGATTGAGGGGTTTAAGCCGACGCGAGTGGAAACCGCCGGACGTCACCTGATGATCGGCCGCGTCATGCTGCTGGACTTCATCGGGCAGACAATCGGAGTGATCGCCATGGTTGCTCTGGCGCTGGTGTTCAAATCAATCTGGGTTCTGGTCGCTGGCGTGGTTATCTCCAGCGCAGCCAAGGTCACGCTTTACATGCTGTTCCTCACCGGAGAACGCAATCATTTCCGGTGGGAAAGCCAATCGGTCAATGAGCTGTTTCATTTTGGCAAATGGATCTACATCAGCACGATTGCCGGTTTCATCGCCACTCAGGGCGACCGCATCATCCTGGGCAAGTTTCTGACCATCGAACTGCTCGGCATATACAGTATCGGTTTCTTTATCGCCAGCTTTCCATTTTTGCTGGGAGATGCCGTTCTGGGGCGCATTCTTATCCCATTGTATCGCGAGAAGCCCCCATCCGAATCGGCTGAGAATTTTCGCCAACTTCGGCAGATGCGTTTTGCGGCAACAAGCGGTTTGCTTGGCATGACCGTCATCATCGCCATGCTGGCTCCGATCATTGTGTCATTTCTCTACGACCCGCGCTATTCGGCTGCCGGAGGCATTGCAACGCTGATCTCAATCACCATGATCCCGCAGGTCATACTGCAGACATATGACCGGGTTGCGTTGGCGGCCGGAGATTCTCGCAATTTTTGCCTGTATGTCGTTGCCAGATCGACAACTCAGATCTCATTTTTCCTGATCGGCGTCAGTCAGTTCGGGCTTGTTGGCGCGCTCGCCGGACAGTTTCTGGCAAATGTTGCCATAACTCCGATGCTGATCCTGCTGGCGCGACGGCACAAAGCCTGGGATCCTCTGCATGACTCGACCTTCGCCATTCTCGGGCTTGGGTTGGGCCTCTGTGCCATATGGCTGAATGCAGATGCGATAAAGCTACTTCTCTGATCAGCTAGTGCGTCGGGCTGGGCTCGCGATGTTCTTTTTTGCGCAAGGCCCTGAATGGCTTTTCGACCGTCGAAAAAATCAGGGCAGAAATCCCGATCGACAACGAGGCGGCGAGTAGAAGAAAGAGCGGGCTTCCAAACGTGCCTATCCGATTATAGGCCAGCGCTTCGATAATCACATAATGAATGAGGTAGATGTTGTAGGACCAGATCCCAATCCAGCGAACTGGCGTCCAGTTGAGCGGTCTAAAAAACGGATCCTCCGGTCGCGCAACCGCATAGTAGAACAATGGCATCAAGGCCAGCCCCTGCAGACTGTATCGAAACGTGGACCGGAACGCTTCATCCCGGATAAGAAAACTGGCCAGAATTAGCCCTATTGCACAGAACAAAACAGCGTATCTTCCCACGCGCCCGCCTGGAAACAATGCATCAGCCATGTGTCTCCACTTCAACAATGCAAGCAGACAACCAAACAAGATGCTATCAATTCGGGTATCCGTGGAGATATAGATCGTCCACTCCGGGTCCGCGAACACGAAATAGCGAACAAACCGCCAAAGAAGAACCACCACCAGTAGGGCGATCAAGTGGCCGGAATTCAGATAGTTACGGGCAAGCAGCACAAATATTGTTGGCCAGACCAGATAGAAATGCTCCTCAACCGCCAGAGACCACAAAATGCCCAGCCCATCGACGGTGTGCGCATCTCCGTAAAGCGAGTAATAATTGAAATAGAAAAGCACCTGACTCAAAATTGTGCCGGTATCCCATTGCCCCTGCGCCCACCCCAAGGCCACAAGCGTCAGACTGAGGGCCAGAGTGATTATTAATGGCGGTCCCAGCCGCAGAACCCTGCGCACATAGAAAGCGCGCATCGCAATCGACCCAAATTTATCCCACTCCTTTGTCAACAGCGTTGTGATCAGATAACCTGATAAGAAGAAAAAGACGGTCACACCAAACCCGCCGGGTATCTTGTCCGAAACACCCGCATGGCTCAGGAATACCAGGGCGATGGAAACTGCGCGAATGCCATCCAAAGAGGGAATATAGTTGGTAGAGACCATCTTGAACCAAACCTGAACTCAAACACACTTATACAAAGAACTACGGGAGACCCGGCAAACAAAGAGAACCCTACAAGTACTTTAATTGCAGTTGTTTTGGCAAATGAGAGATTCAATGGCTTCTATGAAAGCCGGCTGGGAGGCCGAACAAGCTGCGTCAAATTCTCTACAATCCGTGGCCAAAGGAAAAACTGTTTCCTATATTGGCAAGGATTGAACATCTGAACATTCGAGTTGGCAAAAACTGCACGCCTGGCCATATTTCTGGCACCTTTTTGTCTAAACTGGGATTATTGGTTCAGATTCACAATCAGATAGACTTGTTGATCGGAAACAGCCGCAAGCTCCGTGATTCAGTTCACTGATATCAAAGTATTAATTGTTTAGTGCGGCAGGTTACGACATACGTTCAAAGGTTACTCGGTTAAGGTGATGGACGGTTCAAAAGTGAATAACTCAGCCAGAGATGGCGACATCGCGATCGTTGGCATGGCGGCGCATTTGCCTGGCGCCGATTCGATTGAGACATTTTGGTCAAACCTGCGCGGAGGTGTGGAATCCATCCGCCGCATCAGCGAAGAAGAGCTGCTGGCCTCAGGCGAAGCTCCGCATCTGTTAAAACGCCCGGATTATGTACCCTTCGCTGCCCCTCTGGACGGGTTCGACAGGTTCGATGCGGAATTCTTCGGCCTGTCTCCCAAAGAAGCCGCCATCATGGACCCGCAGCACCGGCAATTGCTGGAATGCGCCTGGGAAGCCCTGGAGAACGCGGGTCATCCACCCGAGAGCTTCCCCGGACCAATCGGTGTCTTCGCAGGCTGCGGCATGGGCAGCTATTTCTATTTCAACGTCTGCTCGAACCCCGATCTGGTCGACGATGTGGGCATGTTTCTGTTGCGTCACACCGGGAATGACAAGGATTTCCTGTCCACCCGCGTCAGCCATGTGTTGGACCTCAAAGGGCCCAGCGTCAATGTGCAGACCGCCTGCTCAACCTCGCTGGTCGCGGCCCACTACGCCGTTCAGGCTCTGATGACCGGCGAATGTGACATGGCATTGGCAGGTGGCGTCACGATCGAGTTGCCGCAGAACCGGGGCTATATCTTCAAAGAGGGTGAGGTGCTGTCACCCGACGGTCAGTGCCACGCCTTTGATCACCGCGCGCAGGGAACCGTATTTGGCTCAGGCGCCGGTGTTGTTGTGCTGCGAAGGCTGGCAGATGCTCTGGCTGACCGAGACCACATCTGGGCCGTCATCCGCGGCACGGCGATCAACAATGACGGTGCCGCCAAGGCTGGCTATCTCGCACCGTCGGTTGATGGCCAATCCGCCGCGATATCCGAAGCGCATATGATGGCGGATGTTACAGCCGACACCATCGACTATGTCGAATGCCACGGCACAGGCACCTACCTGGGTGATCCGATCGAAGTGGCAGCTTTGAGCAAGGCGTTTTCCGAAACCACTCAGAAAACCGGGTTCTGCCGCTTGGGGTCGGTCAAAACCAATATCGGCCATCTAGATACCGCCGCAGGTGTGGCGAGCCTGATCAAGGCGTCCTTGTCGCTGCATCACAGAGAGTTGCCACCAAGCTTGGGCTTTGAGAAGCCAAACCCGGCCATTGATTTTGAAACCAGCCCCTTCCGCGTTAATGACACGTTGACTGACTGGGTTCCGCAGAACGGTCCGCGCCGCGCCGGAGTGAACTCGCTGGGTGTTGGCGGCACCAATGCACATGCGATCCTGCAGGAAGCACCTGCACGGCCGGAATCTGATCCCTCAGACTGGCCGTTTCAGTTGCTGACCGTGTCGGCGCGCAGCAAGAAGGCGCTGGATCAAGGTGCCGATGCGCTGGCTGCGCATCTGCGCACAAATCCGGACCAGAATCTTGCAGATGTGGCCTGGACGCTGAAATCTGGGAGGCGCGCGTTTGAAAAACGTCGGGTTGTGGTGGCTGAGACCCACGAACAGGCAGCCGCGATGTTGGAAGAAAACGACCCGCGCCGCGTGTTCACCCATACAGTGATCTCAGACAATCCGGATCATGTCTTTATGTTCCCCGGCGGCGGGGCACAATACGCGGGCATGGCGCGCGATCTTTATGAGACCGAGCCGGTCTTTGCCGACTGGATGGACAAGGGTCTGGATATCCTGCAACCCAAACTCGATTACGACATCCGCGCGATCTGGCTGCCCGAGGCGGATCAGATGGCCGAGGCAGATGAGCGGTTAAAGACACCCTCGGTGCAACTGCCGCTGATCATGATCACCGAATACGCGCTGGCGCAGCTTTGGATGTCGTGGGGCGTGGAACCGGCCGCCCTGGTCGGCCACTCAATGGGCGAGAACACCGCGGCGTGTGTCGCCGGAGTGATGTCGTTCGAAGATTGCATCGGGCTGGTCCACCTGCGCGGCAAACTCTTCGATACGGTGCCCGCTGGCGGTATGCTCAGCGTACCGCTACCCGCTGACGAACTGCGTCCGCTTCTGGGTGATGATCTTGATCTGGGCGCGGTGAATGCACCCGGTCTGACTGTGGCCACCGGGCCACAAGCGGCGCTGGATGATCTGCAGGCGAGGTTGGCGAAACAGGATGTCGACTGTCAGCGCATTCCGATCGATATCGCCGCCCATTCGCGGATGTTGGAACCGATCCTTCGGGATTTCGGCGATTACCTACGGTCGATCGAACTCAACGCACCGCAAATCCCCTTCCCGTCAAACCGCAGTGGTACATGGATCACCGAGGCTGAAGCGACCGATCCGGAATATTGGGTCGGCCACCTGCGCGGCACCGTACACTTTGCCGACTGCATCGGCACTCTGGCCGAAAACCCTGAACGTATCTTTATCGAAGTTGGCCCCGGCAAGGCGCTGGCCTCGCTAACGGGGCAGCATGACAAGGTCGATGCCAATCAGGTGATCGGCAGCTTGCGCCACCCGGATGATACCGTGGCCGATGACGCCTATTTCATGGCGATGCTGGGTCGTGTCTGGGCCCTTGGTGGTGAGTTCGATTGGGCACAGATCTGGGGTGAGGCGCGGCGCAATCGGGTGCCTCTGCCAACCTATCGGTTCCAGCGCTCGCCCTATTTCATTGAGCCGGGAAAAGTGCAGAGCGATACCGCGCAACAATGGCTGATGCGGACAGACGATCCCGAAGACTGGGGCTATCGCGTGGCGTGGTCGCCTCGGTATGCCGAATGCGATGTGGATGTCTCGGGCGATCTGTCGGACAGCACGGCGGAAAACTGGCTGATCTTCGCGGATGAGGCCGGGCTGTGCGGAGGGCTTGCCGAACGCCTGCGCAAGGCCGGGCATACGGTGACCGTCGTCACCACTGGTGATGCATTCGCGCGTATTGACGCCGATACCTATCGGCTCGCTCCAGAACGCGGACGCGAAGGGTATCAGGCATTGCTTGCCGATCTGGCAGCCAACGACCGCATTCCCAACCGAATTGTCCATGGCTGGCTGCTGACCCAGGACGAAAGCTTCCGCCCTGGAAGCAGCTTCTTCCACCGCAATCTGGAGCAGGGATTTTTCAGCCTGTTCTTCCTGGCGCAGGCAATTGGAGAGGAAGACCTCTCGGGTCACATGCACATCAGTGTTCTCAGTTCCGGCGCGTTTCAGGTAAGGGATGAAGGGCTGCCCCATCCCGAAAAGGCCACGCTAACCGGCCCCGCCCGTGTGATCCCGCGCGAATACCCGGGTATCACTTGCGGTGTGTTGGATATCGATCTGCCCCAGCAAAACGGTAAACGCAAAGCCCCGGCACCGTCGCCCGAGCTGGCCGATCAGGTGCTTGAAGACTTGCTGGCCACCCCCGGCAACTGGACGGCTGCCCTGCGCGGCGGCAAGCGGATGGAGCAACAATACCGCGCGCAAACGCTGCCTGACCCGATGCCTCAGGACCTGCCTTTGCGCGATGGTGGCGTTTATCTGATCACCGGCGGTTTTGGCGGCATTGGCCTGACACTGGCCGAGTCGCTCATTAACCGTTGCAAGGCGAATATCGTTCTGGTCTCACGCGGTGCTCTGCCACCTCGCGACCAGTGGCCCCGAATTCTGCAGAACAGCGCGCCGCAAGACAGCACAGCCCGCCGCATCCGCGCGATTGAAGCATTGGAGGCTGCCGGCGGTAAGGTTCTGTCGATCAGTGCCGATGTCTCGAATGTCGAAGACATGCGCGCCGCCATTGATCAGGTGACGGCAGAGCTTGGGCAGATCAACGGCGTCATCCACGCCGCCGGTCTGATCGACGATGCCCCCATCATGACCAAGTCGATGATGGAAATCGAAGACGTGTTCACCCCGAAACTCCACGGCACACAGGTCATCGATCAGCTGTTCCCAGATGGCGCTCTGGACTGGCTCGTCCTGTTCTCGTCGACCTCGACCGCAACGGCTCCGATTGGTCAGGTCGACTATGTGGCCGCAAACGAATACTTGAACGCCTATGCCCGGGCACGGGCAACAGACAACACGCAGGTGCTGGCGATCAACTGGGGCATCTGGTCCGATGTCGGCATGGCCGCTGACGCGATGGAGGCCCGCACGGGAGGTACCCCACCCCCAACGCAACCCGCCTCCGTTCCGATGTTGGATGAGGCGACGTTCGATCCATCCGGCAATCGCCTGTTCACCGCGGCCTACGACGCACAGGACCGCTGGTTCCTCAACGATCACCGCACCAAGGCGGGCGACGCACTGATCCCTGGTACCGGATATCTGGAACTGGCCTCCGAAGCGATGGCGGCTCAAGGAGAAAGCACGCCGTTCGAAATCAGGGATCTGTATTTCCTGCGCCCGCTAGCGGTGTCGGACAGCAAGGACCAGCAGGTCAAACTCCGCCTGCCACGCAACGATGTAGGCTACGATCTGGTCGTCGAAAGCGCCGCCGACGGCGAACCGTTTGAGATGAATGCACAGGCCAGCCTGTCTCTGCTGCCGCTGCCTGCGCCCGACCCCATCGATATCGCTTCGATTGCCGCGCGCTGTTCCGATCCGCGGCAAGCCCCCGAAGGTGGGCGCCTGCGGTCCAGCCAGGAGGCGCATCTGGCCTTTGGCCCACGCTGGCGCGTTCTGACCTCGACTGCGCTTGGTCAAGGTGAGGGCCTTGCGCATCTGGCCCTGACGGAAGACCTGCGCGGTGACATTGATGCCGGTTACCACCTGCACCCGGGTCTGATGGACCTGGCAACCGGTTGGGCCATGCCCCTGATCGAAGGCTATGAGCCGACCCATTTGTGGGTGCCGGTCTCATACCGGTCGGTTCGCGTTCACCAATCGCTGCCCGCCAAAATCGTCAGTTGGGTCCGTAACGCCGGTAACAACCGCGCCGATGGAGAGACAGCAAGTTTCGACGTCACGATTGCGGCCCCCGATGGCACTGTCTGCGTCGAGATCGAAGGTTTCTCGATCCGCCGCATGGAAGAAGCCGCCGGGTTCGCTGCAACTGAGGCTCCGACTTCGCAATCGGGTGAGTTGGACACTCCGGCCCCGCTTTCACCGGCCGAGGAACGGCTGCGCCACAACCTGTCCCAAGGTATTCTGGCCAGTGAGGGCGCCGATCTGTTCTTCCGCGCACTGGCTTCGAAGCAATCTCAGGTCATTCTGTCCTCGCTTGATCTCAACAGCCTTGTGGCGCAGGCGGGCGAGACCAATGCGAATGCCGCCGGGTCAGATCAGAAATTTGAGCGGCCCGAGCTGGACTCGGACTACGTCGCGCCTGAAAACGATATCGAAATCCGTCTCGCCGGGTTCTGGCAGGAGTTGCTGGGCGTGGATCAGATAGGGGTCGAGGACAGTTTCTTTGATCTCGGCGGCCATTCCCTGATCGCTGTGCGCCTCTTCGCGCAAATCCGCAAAACCTATAACGTGGACTTCCCGATATCGGTTCTGTTCGAAGCTCCGACGATCCGCAAATGCGCCGAGCTGATCGCTGCACGCGGTGTTCCAACCGAGGGTGGCGGCGGCAGCGACGCACCTTCGGCTGCCCCCGCGGCTCCGGAACGCCGGTTCACTCACCTGGTTCCGATGCACACCGGCGAAGGCGGCCCCAAAACGCCGTTTTTCCTGGTGGCAGGCATGTTCGGAAACGTCCTGAACCTGCGCCACCTTGCGCATCTGATCGGAACCGACCGGCCCTTCTACGGGCTTCAGGCGCGTGGTTTGTTCGGTGATGAAGACCCTCACCGCGATCTCTGCGAAGCGGCACGCGACTATATTGCCGAGATGCGACAAGTGCAGCCGCACGGGCCCTACATGTTGGGGGGCTTCTCGGGTGGCGGTATCACTGCTTATGAGATTGCCCAGCAACTGACCGCTGCCGGTGAAGAGGTCAGCGCTTTGGTCATGCTCGACACCCCCCTGCCCGTCCGCCCCGCGATCAGCAAACGCGACCGGATCATGATCCAGCTTCTGGAACTGCGCGAGCGTGGTCCCAGCTATCCCGTCGAATGGGCCAAAAATCGTATCTCTTGGGAAATGGAAAAACGCAGATCCGGTGATGAGCCCGAATCGGACGGTCAGCAGTTCCACAACGCTGCCATCGAAGAGGCGTTTTTGGAAAGCGTTGGTTCCTACCCGCTAAAACCCTGGTCCGGCCCGCTAACCCTGTTCCGTCCGCCGCTGGTGGCGAAATGGAAGGTGGCCCCGGATCGACTGATCAACCACGAGCGTGATTACATCACTCACGACAACGACTGGACGCCATGGGCGCCCAGGGTCGAGGTGTCCGAGGTGCCCGGCGATCATGACTCGATGGTTCTGGAACCAAATGTACGCGTGCTCGCGTCCCGTATGAAACGATGCCTGGATGAGGCCGAGAAAAAATGTCTGACCCCAGCGTCCTGACCATTCTTCTGAACTACAAGACCGCCGACATGACATTGCGTTCGGCCGAAGCCGTGCGGACAGCGATGGATGGGATCAAGGGTGAGATCATCATAGTCGACAACGATTCCCGGGATGGATCCTATGAGGCGATCTCGGCCCACGTGACCCAACAGGGCTGGGACAACGATGGACGTGTCCGGGTGATCCAGTCGGGCCGTAATGGCGGCTTTGGTGCAGGCAACAATGTGGGCATCCGCGCTGGTCTCAGTGATGGGACGCGCCCGGACTACTGCTATATCGTCAATTCCGACGCCTTCCCTGCACCGGATGCAATCTGCGTGTTGTTGAACCATCTGGAGACAACGCCCGAGGCCGGGTTCGCAGGCAGCTATATCTTTGGCGACGACGGTGAGCCGCACCTGACCAGCTTCCGCTTCCCCTCTATTGCCAGCGAGTTCGAAGGGTCGATCAATTTCGGCCCGGTTACAAAGTTGCTGGGTCACAAGGCTGTTCCCATCCCGATCCCTGCCCAAACACAGCCGGTAGATTGGCTGGCCGGGGCCAGCCTGATGATGCGCGACAGTGTGTTGTCCGAAATCGGACTGTTTGACAAAACCTTTTTCCTTTATTTCGAGGAAACCGACCTCTGCCGTCGCGCCGCTCTTGCCGGGTTTCGCACTGACTACGTGCGCAGCAGCGAGGTCATGCATATCGGTTCGGCCTCGACGGGTATGAAGACGTGGAAGCGCGTGCCTGGCTATTGGTACGATTCCCGTCTGCACTATTTCGTCAAAAATCATGGCGGCCTTTATGCCGCCGGTGCCACGCTGACCCACCTGACGGGTGGCTTCCTGCATTGGCTACGGTGCCTGATCACGCGTAAGGAACGCGGCGTTTCACCCTATTTTCTGCTGACCCTGCTCTGGCATGATACCCGTGCGCTATTTCGCGCGGTGCTGGGCCGTAACAAGCATGTCAGCACCCCAGAACCTGTTGTTGGAGAGTAATGATGTCGTTTACCACGCTTTTGATCGGCCACGAATCCCTTGTGATTCAATGTGGGACCATGCTGCGCGAGGCGGGTCATGGTGTTCAGGGGGTGGTGACGCGAAACGACGACGTGCGTGCTTGGGCCGAGGCCGAGGGATTGCCTGTTCACGCGCCCGGCGAGGATCTCGAAGCCCGGCTGGGCGATACCTCATTCGATTGGCTGCTTAGCATCGCCAATCTGGACCTTCTGCCGCAATCCCTGCTGGACCTGGCAGGGAGAGGGGCAGTCAATTTCCACGACGGGCCGTTGCCGCGTTATGCGGGTTTGAATGCGCCGGTCTGGGCAATTCTGAACGGCGAAACCCGGCATGGTATCACATGGCACACGATCTCGGGCGGGGTGGATGAAGGTGACATCGTTGCGCAGAGGATGTTCGATATCGACGCAGGTGAGACCGCGCTGACACTGAACACCAAATGCTATGCTGCTGCCATTGAAAGCTTTCATCAGGTTATTTCCGAGCTGGATAGTGAACAGCCCACACTGACCAGGCAGGACTTGTCCCAGCGCAGCTATTTTGGCAAAGATATGCGCCCCCCGGCGGCCGCGCGTCTGGATTTCACCAAACCGGCACAAGAGCTGGTCACGCTGGTACGGGCGCTGGATCATGGTGAATACTGGAACCCCCTGATCTGTGCCAAAGTGGAACGTGGCGGTCGTATCTGGCTGGTGGGCAAGGCGGAAGTCACCGCCTTCGAGACCTCCGAAGCTCCAGGTACGATCCTGTCACGTGCCGATGACAGCCTGACCATCGCCACAGCGGATGGAGCCATCACGCTGAGTGAGTTTCGCGACTGTTTCGGGACGGCAGTTGACCCCGGTACCGTTACAAATGGCAGCTCTGTTCTGACCTCTCCCACGGCGGCCGAGAGCGAAGCGCTGACAAAGGAACTGGCTGGTACGCTGGCTTCGGAACCCGGCTGGCGCAAGGATCTGGAAAGCCTCACACATCCCGATATTCCGTTGATCGACAGCACCGCAGCGTCTGGCGCACCACGCATGCAGACGCTGCACGTCCCTGCCGGAGTGTCCGAGGCGCATGTTACAGCAACACTTGCCGCGTTATTCTGCCGTCTGGCCGATGCCAATAGCTTGGACCTGGCCCAGCAGGACAACAGTGGCGGCACGCATTTATCACCTTGGGTTCCCGTCCGCTTCAATACGGGCTCAAGTTTTGCCGCATCCAGTGCCAAGTTCGATGCCGAACGCGCCAATGCGCAGATACGCGGACCGTTCGCCTGTGATCTGCCTGCCAGGATTCCAGCACCGGTTCAGACACCTCAGATCGGCCTCACCAATTCGGTCGCATCGGGTCTGGTGCCGGGCACCAGCCTGACGCTGGCACAAAATGGGGATCAGGTCATCCTGATCGCCGATAGCGGCCATGTCGAAGAAACCGCGCAACGGCTGTTGTCGGCGCGTCTGGAAAGCCTGATGGCGGCACTGAACGAACCCGGAATGGCCGAGCGCCCCGTCGCTGACCTGCCAATCCTGCCTGAGCCCGAGCGGCAGCAAATCGTACTGGACTGGAACACCACCGCAGCAGAATACGATCAGACCTCATGCGTTCATCAGCTATTCGAAGAACAGGCTGCCCGCACGCCACAGGCTGAGGCGCTTGTGTTTGAGAACACCACCTACAGCTATGCCGAGTTGAATGCCGCCGCCAATCGCGTGGCACATGTTCTACGTGACATGGGCGTAGGCCCCGGCGTGCTGGTCGGCGTGCACACCCGTCGCTCGCCCGCTCTACTGATCGGCGCATTGGCCGTCCTCAAGGCCGGTGGCGCTTACGTGCCCATAGATCCAACCTATCCGGCGGATCGGATCGCGCTCTATCTCGAAGACAGCGGAGCCGCTGTCGTGGTAACCGATGCCAGCCTTGCTGCAGACCTGCCGCCACATAAGGCGCAGGTTTTGGAACTGGATAGCGATCCCCGCATTGCCGCTGCCGCTGCGGACAATATCAACAGCGGCGTCAGTGCCGATGATCTCGCCTATTTGATCTATACGTCCGGCTCGACCGGACGTCCCAAAGGCGTGATGATCGAACACCGCAATGTGTCGAACTTCTTTACCGGCATGGACGGGCGCATTCGCCATGACCCTCCGGGCGTTTGGCTGGCCGTCACCAGCCTGTCCTTTGACATCTCGGTGCTGGAGCTGTTCTGGACACTGGCGCGCGGCTTCAAGATTGTGCTCAGCGATGATGAAAATCGCACGCTTGTCGCGGGAGACGCAGATTACTCCAAGGCCATCACAGGCCGCGGGATGGAGTTCAGCCTGTTCTACTGGGGTAATGACGACGGCGTTGGGCGCGACAAATACAAGCTGCTGCTGGAAGGTGCGCAATTCGCCGATCAGAACGGGTTCTGCGCGGTCTGGACGCCCGAACGTCATTTTCATGCCTTTGGTGGCCCCTACCCTAACCCGTCAGTTACCGGTGCCGCCGTTGCCGCCGTCACGCAGAATATCAGCGTGCGGGCTGGTAGCTGTGTCGCGCCCCTGCACCATACCGCCCGAATAGCCGAGGAATGGGCAGTAATCGACAACCTGACCAACGGGCGGGCCGGACTTGCCATCGCCTCAGGCTGGCAGCCGGATGATTTCGTCTTGCGGCCCGAGAACACGCCGCCAAATAACAAACCCGCCATGCTGGAATCCATCGCCACGTTACGCCAGCTTTGGGCCGGAGAAACAGTCGAATTCCCAACCAAATCCGGTGACATGCACGGTGTCGTCACGCAACCGCGCCCGGTCTCGAAAACGCTTCCGATCTGGGTGACCACGGCAGGCAACCCGGATACGTGGCGCGAGGCAGGCGCGATTGGTGCGAACGTCCTGACTCACCTTCTGGGCCAAAGCATCGATGAGGTGGCCGGAAAGATTGGTATCTATCATGAGGCCCTGCGCGAAGCCGGTTATGACCCCAAAGACTTCAAAGTGACGCTGATGCTGCACACGTTTGTAGGCGAAGAGCGCGAGGCTGTGCGCGAGATCGCCCGCGAGCCGATGAAGGATTATCTGCGCGCCGCTGCTGGCCTGATCAAGCAGTACGCCTGGGCCTTCCCGGCGTTCAAGAAGCCCAAAGGCGTTACCAACCCGTTCGAACTGGATCTCGGGGGTCTGACCGAAGATGAACTCGAAGGAATTCTGGACTTCGCTTTCCAGCGTTATTTCGAGGATTCCGGCCTGTTTGGGACGGTCGAGGATTGTCTGCAACGGGTCGAAGAACTCAAACGCATTGGCGTCGATGAAATCACCTGCCTGATCGACTATGGGATCCCAGTGCCACAGGTGCTGGATGGTCTGCGCCCGCTGGCCGAGGTTCTGCGGCAGTCCAATCTGGAAACCGCGCTGGACGACAATGACCATTCCATCGCGGCCCAGATTATCCGCCACAAGGTCACGCATTTGCAGTGCACCCCATCCATGGCTCAGATGCTGGTGATGAATGACGAGGCGCGATATGCGCTGGGTCATCTGCAGCACATGATGATTGGCGGCGAAGCCCTTCCCGGCGCGCTGGTGTCCGAGCTGAACAAGATCACTCAGGCACAAATTCAGAATATGTACGGACCGACTGAAACCACGATCTGGTCTACCACGGAAATGGCCGAACCGGTCGCTGGGGTGGTCAATGTCGGCACCCCGATCGCCAACACGCAAGTCTACGTTCTGGATGAAGCGATGTCGCCTGTTCCCATCGGATCAGCCGGTGAGCTTTATGTTGGCGGTGCGGGCGTCGCGCGCGGCTATTGGCAGCGCGAGGACCTGACGGCTGAACAGTTCGTGCCCGACCCGTTCTCGGATCTGCCTGGCGCGCGGCTTTATCGCACCGGTGATCTGGTGCGTTGGCGGACCGATGGCAAGCTCGACTTCCTGGGCCGTGCCGATCATCAGGTCAAGCTGCGCGGTTATCGCATCGAACTGGGTGAGATCGAGAGCCTTCTGGATGCTTGCCCTGGCATCCGCCAATCAGTTGTTATAGCACGCGAAGATACGCCTTCGGTGATTCAACTGGTGGCTTACATGATCACTGATGCACCGGTTGCTGATACTGTGCTGAAGGAAGCGTTGTCAGCGCAGTTGCCCGACTTCATGATCCCGGCGCATTTCGTGACACTCGAGAAATTCCCGCTGACGCCGAACAAAAAGATCGACAGAAAAGCGCTACCCGCTCCGGCTCCTCGCCGCGTGAGCACTTCGGTGGCTGCGGCGAAAACCATTGCCAGCGGCAGCAATCAGCAAAAGATAGCTGCAATTTGGGAGCGAATTTTGGGTGTCACCGGCGTCACCGGTCGCGACAGTTTCTTTGATCTGGGCGGGCATTCGCTACTGGCGGTTCAGGCCCATCGCGAGATCCGGACAGAGCTGGACGTGCCATCGCTCAGCATTACCGACATTTTCCGCTGCCCGACCCTGTCTGCACTGGCCGAGGTTATCGATCAAAAGACGGGAGGTTCTGCACCTGCCGAGAGCGCGGAAGAAGTTGCCGCCGCCAAAGCCGAACGCGCCGCCGAGCGCAGTGATGCCATGGCCCGGCGCCGCCAGATGCGATCCAGACGCCAACAATCCGTATGACCGACCCGGCGGCGATCATCGCTCCCTTGCACCGGATACTTGGTGCGGGTGTCGGTGTCGCCGTCACCGACCCGTCCAATCCAGGCGGACCGCTCTTGCCGGAAGAAGAGCCCGCAGTCGCGCGCGCTGTCCCGGCCCGCAGATCCGAGTTCACCGCCGGCCGGATCGCAGCCCGGGCGGCGCTGGCCCAGATCGGTCATCCCGCCGCAGCCATCCCGAGCGCTCCCGACCGAAGCCCGGTCTGGCCCGCTGGTATCGTCGGGTCCATCACTCATTGCAGAGACCTTTGCATTGCAGTCGTCGGCAACCGGCACGCGCTGCAATGCATCGGAATCGACATCGAACCCAGCACTCCTCTGCCCGCCGACATGATCGAAATCATCTGCACAACTGGGGAACGCAAATGGCTGGAAACCCACGCATCAACTGAACACGGTCAAATTGGCAAGCAGATTTTCTGTGCCAAAGAAAGTGCGTACAAAGCCATTTACCCGCTGACGAAAAACGTCATCGAATTCGCCGACATGCGCGTCACTTTCAACTCACAAATCACGCATTTCACTGCCCGGACCGAAGGCGCGCCTACCATCACCGGTTATTTGATACACCTGCCGCATCACATTCTCTGCGTCTCGGTGATCCATCCGAAGACCGAGGCTCCGGCGCATCTTGGCTGATCTGCAGGAGGCTACACGATCTTCATGCTATGCGAGATGTTCTTGACGATCTGGTAATTGGCCAACCCCTCAGTTCCGCCCTCGCGTCCTGACCCGCTGGATTTCACCCCTCCAAACGGTGTCTCCGGCAACGAAGCCTCAAGCGTATTGAACGAGATGTTCCCCGCCTCGATTTCGTCCGTCATTTGGTCGATGTAATCAGCCCGGTTGGTGAACCCGTAGGCGGCAAGCCCGTAAAGGACTGCGTTGGCCTGATGGATCGCCTCGTCCAGCGACGAAACGGGGTTGATCACCGCCAGCGGTCCGAACGGCTCTTCCTGCATGACCCGGGCGGTATCCGGAACATTTGCCAGAACTGTGGGTTGCAGGAAGTATCCTTTGCCCTCAATGGCCTCACCCCCGGTGCAGACGCGTGAGCCTTTCGATTTGGCGTCTTCGATCAGATCGAGAAGTGCGGGCACCCGGCGCTCGTTGGCCAAGGGCCCCATTTCAACACCGGGTTCGATGCCATTGCCCACAACCGTTGCCGCCGCACGTTCGACGAAAGTGGTCAGAAACCTGTCGAAAATGCTTTCGTGCACGAAGAACCGGGTTGGTGAAGTGCAGACCTGCCCGGCATTACGGTACTTGCGCAAAGCACCGCTGAGCGCTGCCAGCTCCACATCGGCATCTTCACAAACGATGACCGGGGCATGCCCGCCCAACTCCATCAGAACCCGCGTGTCATGCTGCGCAGCAAGGCCAGACAATTGGCGACCAACAACAGTTGATCCGGTAAAGGCAACCAGACGCACCGAGTTCTGGCGGATCAGATGGGTCGAGATATCGGACGGGGTGCCGAACACAAGGTTCAGGACACCTTTGGGTAGTCCGGCATCGTGAAACGCCTGCACGATATGCAACGCGCCCGCGGGTGTTTCCTCGGCGGCTTTCAGTATGATCGAGCATCCGGACGCCAGCGCACCCGCGATCTTTCGCGCGGGCTGGCTCATGGGGAAATTCCAGGGTGACAGGCCCAATGTTACTCCGATGGGCTGGTGATGTACGACATAACGCACACCCGATGCGGACGGGATCACGCGGCCGTAGGTACGTACCGCCTCACCCGCATCCCACTCGAAAAACTCGCACCCCCGGATGACCTCAAGCCGGGCCTGGGCCAAGGGTTTTCCATGCTCGGCAGTAATTGATTGCGCGATCTCTTCTTGTCTTTCACGCATCAGCGCCGCAGCTTTCACCAAAATATCGGCGCGCTCCCGCGGGGGAGTTCTACGCCAGATTCGGAAACCGGCCTCGGCAGCCTCCAGGGCATCATCCAAATCGCCTTGCCGTGCATGCGGCAGGCGACCAATCTCTTCCTCGGTGGCCGGGTTGACGACAGGCATCGTTTCAGGAGTCTTTCGCCACGCGCCGTTGATATAGAGATGCAGGTCCGGGTAGATGCTCATAGGGCCCTCATAATCGCCTGATGGGGCAGAGTCCCATGCTTCTGCACCCTGCTTCAATTGAATTGAGCAAATACCGGTATCCGTTTGACTGATATCAGACCGAACCCTGCATTTCCTTCAACCTGAGCGCGGCGCTGCGCAAAGCCTGAAGAAAAGCGGCACCTGCAGGGGAAAGCGACTGCTCTCCCCGATGCGAGGCTCCAACCGGACCAGTCCCAAAGGGCACCTCCCAATCGATCTGGCTCAGCACGCCGCGGTCAATATCCGGGGCGGCGACGTGCGCTGGCATCAGCCCAACAAACGTATGGCTGCGTAACAAGGACCGGTTGGCAAGATACGACACCGACTCGATGGCGATATCCGGTGTAAATTGGTTCTGCTTGACGAAATACTGATCGATCTGACGGCGCAACGTGGTCTCGGCCGGAGGCAGAATCCAACTGTAACGCTTGAGTTGATCGAAAGTCACGGCCTGCGCCTCTGCCAGTGGATGCTCTGACCCGGCAACGGCGATAACCCGTTCGTCAAAGAACTTTTCCTGTACGATCTTGGCACGGTGGCGGCGGCTGGGCAGCCGCCCCACAACGATGTCGATCTCACCGGTCAGCAGGCCCGGCATCAGCACCTCGTTTGTACCTTCGGCAATCTTGATCGCAACCTTCGGGCGATCCCGAAGAATTTGCTCGACCGCCAAAGGTAGCAGCGTTGGGGACGCCGCCAGAAGTGTCCCAACCACGACACGACCACTGTTGCCTTCGTTCAGATCATCCAACTCCTGCGCAGCGGTCGACACCTGCGCAAAGATCAGTTTGCCGTGCCGGATCAGCGTTTCACCGAATACCGTGGGCACTACACCGCGATTGGTGCGCTCAAACAACTTGACCTCAAAGTCAAGTTCGAGATCCTGAATCATCTTCGTCGCCGCGGGCTGAGATATGCCCAGATCGCGCGCTGCATTCTGAATGCTGCCGCGCTGCCCGACCGCTACAAGCAGTCGAAGCTGCCGCAGCTTCAGTCGGGTCAGCGCCCGGTCCACAATACGATTGTGACGAGTGACCATGTACTAGACCTCAGATTACGATGTCAGATCGTTCCCGCGCGATCGCAGCCACGACGCTCATCGCAGCCAGCGCAGAACTGCGGGGATTGTCAGGCAAGGCGCGCCCTTCAATGCGAAAGGAAAACGAGCCAAATGTACCTGCCGCCTGAATTTCGTGGATATTCTCGGCAATGCCCGGATCAGCGACCAGACGCACCTGCGTAGCGTCAAACCCGGCGCCCGCCAGAGCAACAGCTGCGGCGACATTGGCGTTTTTCGGGTATCTGAGTGAGGCCTGCCGAGCGCCCCCTTCGAAATGGATCGCGGGCTCGGTCAATGCATCAAGGTTTAACTTGTCTTCGGCGGCAGAGCCTTTCCATCCGGCGGGGGGCTTTCGCCCGGTATAGATGACCTCAGACAGACCACCCACGCGGGCTGCCGTTAGGCAATCCAATGCCCCGATTGCTCCATTGGCCAGCAGCAGGCGGGCTCCACCGCGCTTAGCCGCCTTGAGCAATCGGTCGTGAACATCCTCATCCGCAAGCGCTCCAACCGACACGGTCACAAGATCGACGCCGCGCTCAAGTATTGCCGGGCCATGTTCAATCAGCGCCGAGTGCCCGGCGCAATCCACCATCAGATCGGTATCTGCGGGCACTGACGCCACGTTCGATACCCGCTGTGCCCCGTCTTCTGCGGTCGCGTTTAGCTTGCCCGGCTGAACAAGTAGGACATGAGGGGGACCCAGATGCTTGCAGACATAGCGCCCGATTGCGCCTTCTCCGATAATTCCGATTTTCATGGCCCCTCCTGTTTGGAATCCAGATATAGGAAATCCGAGGGGCGTGGGTATAAAATTTTTGGATAGCCATATTATTGCAATGGATTGGCATTCCGGCGCGGCGCAACGCCTTTATGCCAAAGTGAAGAGTGGGAGTCCGCGCGATGGAATATGCCAAACACGAAGCCAAAGCGCACGCGCGCGAGACCATGCGCGGCATCTGGGCCGCAGCCTTGAACCCGTTCGACGCCAATCTCGATTTTGACGAGACCGGGCTGCGCAGCAATATTCGTCACTGGATTGACGACCTTGGCATTCAAGGGCTTTTCATAGCAGGCAAACAGGGCGAGTTTTGGTCGATGTCTCTGGACGAGCGCAAGCGCAACATGACCGTCGCCGTACAGGAATGCGCGGGCAAAGCCGGGACCATCATGTCCATCTCGGATCAGTCGGTCGACACTGTGCTGGAGCTGGGCCGCCATGCGCAGGAATGCGGCGCTGATTATGTGGTGGTCCACGCCCCTATGCTGAGCTTTTGCCATGAAAGGGATGAGGTGCTGTACCGGTACTACAAATACCTTTGCGACCGGCTGGATATTGGCATCGCCATGTGGAGCCACCCTGACAGCGGCTATCTGATGGAGCCTGAAACCTGTGCCCGGATCGCCGAATTGCCCAATATCATGGCGATCAAATATTCGGTCCCGCGCGAGATGTACGCCCGATTGACGCAGATGGTCGGGGACAAGATCCTTGTGTCGACCTCAGCGGAAGATGACTGGCTGGACAATATCGCTGACCTTGGCTGGCAGCTCTATCTCTGTTCCTCGCCTCCCTACCTGCTACAGACCAGGAACGACCGCCGGATGCATGAATATACCGAGCTGGCGTTTGCCGGAAAACTCGAAGCGGCGCGGCGTGTGCGGGATAGCCTCAACCCCGTCCGCGATGCGATCCGGCGCACCAAACCGGGTGGAAAACCCACCGCTCACAGCAAATTCTGGCAAGAACTTCTGGGTCAGACGGGCGGGCGAGTCAGACATCCAATGTTGGAGCTGACCGAGGCCGAAAAGGCCGCAACCGTCTCCGCATTCGCAACCTGCGGTCTGCGATCTTAGCCTCTGGCCCGAGCAGCGTCAGCTATCAGGAAAGGTGATATCCAGTTTCCCCGAAACAAATGTTTCCTTGCACGAGCCTCCGCTACGCTTTCATATCAGGACCGACGGTCCTGCTACGACACTGAGCAATTCGGAGGAGACCATGGCACCGCATCCGACGCTGAAACCTTTCAATTTCGGGAAATGGGTCGAAGACAACGCTGACAAGCTGCGCCCCCCGGTGGGCAATCAGTTGCTGCACAAGGAAGGGGACATGATCGTCATGGTCGTGGGCGGGCCCAATACGCGTGTCGATTTCCATGATGACCCGGTCGAGGAGTGGTTCTTTCAGCAAAAGGGCGACATGATGCTGAAGATCGCGGATGGTGGTAAAATCTATGATGTCCCAATCCGCGAGGGCGAGGTTTTTTTACTACCCCCGCATGTCCGCCACGCCCCCCAGCGCCCGCAAGAGGGTTCGGTCGGCATCGTGGTCGAAGCACCCCGCCAACCAGGCATGAAAGAGGGGTTCGAGTGGTTCTGCTTCAGTTGCGAGGGGCTGGTCCACCGCGAAGAAGTGGCACTTGACGGGCCCGAGGGGATCGTCACCGCTCTGCCCAAGATTTACGAGGCTTTTCACAATAGCATCGAGGCGCGCACTTGCCCCCAGTGCGGCACGTTGCATCCCGGAAAAGGCAAGCCACCCGAAGGATGGGTGAATCTTTAAGCTTGAAGATTTAGGCTTGAAGTAATTCTCAGAGCGCATAGAGTTCAAATAAAAGCGGAGCAAACCGCTGCACACAACAATAGGGAGACTGAAATGAGGACCACGAAACTTGGGCTTTTGGCCGGACTCATGTTGTCGGCAACTGCGGCTGTTGCAGAGGACCTAAAGATTGGCATGATCACCACGCTCTCGGGACCGGCAGGTTATCTCGGTGCGGATGTTCGCGACGGCTTCATGCTGGCCATCGACGAAGAGGGGGGAACATTGGGCGGTGTCCCGGTCGATGTGTTGGTCGAAGATGACGGGTTGAAACCCGAAAACGGACGCGCAATCGCCGAGCGCTTTCTGGAGCGTGATCAGGTGGAGATCATGACCGGCATCATCTTCTCCAATATCGCGCCTGTTGTTGCCCCGCTGACATTGCGGGCCGATCGGTTCTATATCTCGCCCAATTCAGGCCCCTCTCAGTTTGCCGGCAGCAAATGCCATGAGAACTATTTCGTGGCCTCCTGGCAGAATGACTCGCTGCACGAATCCGCAGGGATAAACGCCAACAACCTCGGCTTCAAAAACGCTTACATCCTTGCGCCGAACTATCAGGCGGGCAAAGATGCTCTTGCCGGGTTCAAACGCTATTTCAATGGCGAGATCGTCGGCGAAACCTACACCCAGCTGGGTCAGACAGATTATGCCGCCGAGATCGCCAAGATCCGTGCCGCTGATCCCGAAATGGTGTTCCAGTTCCTGCCCGGTGGCATGGGCATCAACTTCATGAAGCAATATGATCAGGCTGGTCTGCGCGATGAGGTTCCGCTGGTTCTGGCTGCACCTTCTGCGGATATCAATATCCTGCGGGCGGTGGGCGAGGCGATGGTGGGCGTCGCCAATACTTCACACTGGAACCACGATTTGGATAACGAAGCGAACAAGGCGTTTGTCGCAAGCTTTGCCGAGAAATATGACCGTCTGCCAACAGTCTACGCCAGCCAAGGCTATGACACCGCACGCCTGATCGCCAGCGCGCTGAAGGCGACCGGGGGCAAGGTGACCGAAGATATGGATGGTTTCCGGGAAGCTCTACGTGCCGCTGATTTTGACTCGGTCCGCGGCCCGTTCCGGTTCAACTCGAACAATCACCCGGTTCAGAACTGGTATAGCCGTATCGTTGTCGAGGAAGATGGCGAATTCCGCAACAAGACCACGGGCATCGTCGCTGAGGATCATGCCGATGCCTATGTCGGCGATTGCAATCTGTAATCGCTGCCTGACAATCTGGACCGGCATGTCGGTGATATGCCGGTCTGAACAAAACCGCTTCCTTCCCAACAGGTATCCAAAGACGTGTCTCAGCTTGTCTTCGAGCAGTTTCTGAACGGCATCCAGCTCGGCATGTTCCTGTTTCTGGTCTCAGCCGGTTTGACACTGGTGTTCGGCTTCATGAACATCATCAATCTGGCCCATGGTTCACTGTTCATGATCGGCGCATATTCGATTGCGCTGATCTCGGGCGCGACAGGATCGTTCTGGATCGGGTTGATCCTGTGTCTGCCGGTCACTGCGCTGGCGGCATTCATCATCGAGGTTCTGATCATCCGCCCTCTGTATACGCGCGATCATCTGGATCAGGTGCTGGCGACTTTCGGGCTTATTCTGTTCATCAACGAGGGTACAACCATGCTGATGGGGCGGACGCCGCAATTCGTCGACATGCCCGAGGCCCTGTCCGGCAGTGTCACTCTATTCGGAGTGTTCTCTTATCCGCTCTACCGGCTTGCAATCATCGCCTCAGGAATCATCGTCGCCGCGATCCTGTGGTTCATCATCACCAAGACCCGGGTTGGCATGCAGATTCGGGCGGGCACAACGAACCGAGAGATTGTTCAGCAACTGGGAGTCAATATCGACGGTCTGAACACTGCAATCTTTCTCGTCGGGGCAATGTTCGCAGGGCTTGCGGGGGCCATGGCAGGGCCGCTGACCTCGGTCGAGGTTGGAATGGGTGAAAACCTTTTGATCCTGTGCTTCGTCTGCATCGTCATCGGCGGGATCGGTTCGATCCGCGGCGCTCTGTTCGGAGCGCTGACAGTGGGGATCGTCGACACTATGGGGCGGTCGTTTCTGCCGTCGATCCTTGGGGCGTTTCTTGACCCGGCTTCGGCCAGTGGGATTGCGGCCGGCCTATCATCAATGTCGATCTACCTGTTGATGGTGATCGTCCTGGTGCTGAAACCCACGGGCCTGTTCCCGGTTGCAGGGCGAATCTCATGATCAGCGAGCGTCATTTGCCCAAGCTCATGGCACTCGGCGTGCTTGTGCTGTTGCTGCTGCCCCTGATGCTGAACGCATCTGGCTCGTCTTATCTGATTTCCACCGCAACCCGGCTGGTGATCTTTGCCATAGCGGCGGTCAGCCTGGATCTGCTCATCGGTTATACCGGGTTGGTCTCATTCGGGCACGCCGCCTTTTTGGGGGTTGGGGCCTATACGGTCGGTATTTTGTCCTTTCATGCCTATGAGGGGGACACGTTCTTTGGCCTGCCCGGCACGCTTTCGGGGCTGATTGTGCTGCCGCTGGCAGTTGCTTTGTCTGCTCTTGTTGCTCTCGCGATCGGCGCTTTGTCTCTGCGCACCAAAGGCGTTTATTTCATCATGATCACGCTCAGCTTTGGGCAGATGCTGTTCTTTCTGTTTGTGTCGCTCGAAAAATATGGCGGCGATGACGGCATGATGATGTTCGACGGGCGCATTACATTGCCGGGGCTCGACCTGAACGACCGGATGTCTTTCTATTATTTCTGTCTGGCCTGCCTGATCGCCTTCTTCTGGTTCTGCCGCCGGTTGGTGGCCTCGAAATTCGGGCGCACCCTGCAAGCCATCCGCCAGAATGAGGCGCGTCTATCCTCCATCGGAATTCGCTCCTATACCGCCAAGTTGCTGATCTTTGTCATCGCCGGGGCCGGCGCCGGCCTGGCCGGAGCACTGTCCGCCAATCACACAGAGTTTGTCAGCCCCGCGCTCACCCACTGGACGCGGTCAGGCGATCTGATGATTGTGGTCATCCTGGGTGGGATCGGCACGCTGTTGGGTCCGGTTCTGGGCACTATCGTTTTTCTGCTGCTGGAAGAATTCCTGCCGCTGATCCTGCACTCGGTCGGGCTGGATCTGCTGAGCGAACACTGGCGTTTCGTGCTGGGGCCGATCCTGATCCTGATCGTATTGTTTGCCAAATCCGGAATCTATGGCCTGCTGTTCAGGTCAAGGGAGTAGGGCGATGTTGCAAATCCGAAACCTGTGCAAGAATTTTGGCGCTTTGGCAGCAACCAATGATGTGACGCTGAATGTCGATGAGGGCACGATCCATGCCCTGATCGGTCCCAATGGCGCAGGCAAGACCACGCTGATTTCCCAGATTTCCGGCTACTTGACGCCGACATCGGGGTCCATCAAATTCGACGGGCAGGATCTGTTGGCGATGCCCGCACATTTGCGGCCTCATGCCGGGCTGGTGCGCAGTTTTCAGGTCACATCGGTCTTTCCCGATCTCAGCGTGATCGAGAATGTCTGTCTGGTACTGCAATCCATGAACCACCAGGTATTTAGCTTGTTCCGTCCAGCTGTAGCCGACAAGGCAGAGCGCGCCGAAGCGATGGAAATTCTTGAGCGCGTAGCGCTGGAAAACGAGGCCGAAACCACCACTCGAAATCTGGCCCACGGCCAAAAGCGACAGGTCGAAATCGCCATGGCGCTTGCTGCCCGGCCCAAACTGTTGCTGCTGGACGAACCCATGGCAGGAATGGGTGCCGAAGAAAGCCGCCAGATCACAACGCTGCTGGACGGGCTGCGCGGTAGTATCACCATGCTTCTGGTCGAGCACGATATGGATGTGGTTTTCGGACTGGCCGACAAAGTGTCGGTTCTTGTCTATGGCAAGGTCATCGCCAGCGACACGCCCCGGAATATCCGGTTGGATCCCGAGGTGCAGCGGGCCTATCTGGGTGGCCATGAATTTCACGATAGGTCCGCCTGATGTTGAAAGCCGAGAATATACACGCCGCATATGGCTCATCTCAGGTACTTTTCGGCGTTGATCTGGAACTGCGAGAGGGGCAGTTGGTGGCCATGATGGGCCGCAACGGCATGGGCAAGACCACAACAGTTCGTGCGATTACTGGGCTCACTCCACCTTCTTCTGGGACGATCACGTTGGATGGCCGGGATGTCACGCGTCTGAAACCTCATCAGATCGGCCAGGCAGGTGTCGCCTTGGTTCCGGAAGGTCGTCAAATATTCCCGACGCTGACCGTGCGCGAAAACCTTATCGCAACAGAACGTCATCGCCGCGAAACAACGCAGCAGTGGACGCTGGAACGCGTGTTTGACCTGTTCCCGCGCCTGCGCGAACGTGCCAGCCAGATGGGGGATTCCCTGTCTGGAGGCGAACAGCAGATGCTGGCGATTGGCCGCGCCCTGTTGACGAATCCACGTCTGTTGATCCTCGACGAGGCGACCGAGGGCCTTGCCCCCCTGATCCGGCACGAGATCTGGGAGGTTCTGGCCGGGTTGAAAGCCGAAGGTCAGACCATTCTGGTGATCGACAAAAACCTCGATGAAATGGCGGTCGTGGCCGATTATGCCTATGTCGTCCTTAAAGGGCGGATCGCCTGGCAAGGTGATGTCGAGGCAATGCGTGCCACGCCCGATTTTGCAGAGACTTACCTGGGGGTCTGAACCGGATGCAGATCTATCGTGGCATGGATCAGGAGACGCTGGAGCGCGAGTATAATGCGCGCGCCACGGTCGATGATTTCGACGCCGAAATGAAGCGCTATCGCGACCTCAGCACTCAAAGCTATGTCAACTGCGCTGTGATCCGGGATCTTGCCTATGGGGATCACCCGGACGAGCGTTTTGACCTTTTTCCTGCCGAAAGCGGCGCCCCTGTTCTCGTCTTTATCCACGGCGGATATTGGCGGTTTCTGGGCCGGCAGGACAGTGCGTTCATGGCTCAAACAATGGTGGAAAACGGCATTGCGGTTGCAGTGGTCGAGTACACGTTGGCTCCTGCTGCGACGCTTGACCAGATCGTCGATCAAATCCGCCGCGCCATAGCAGGCATCTACCGGCAGGCAGGTGCGCATGGTGTCGATCCCGACAGGCTTTGGGTTTGCGGCTCATCAGCGGGTGCGCAACTGGGGGCAATGGCTTTGCTGACCGACTGGCCTGGTCAGTTCACCCTGCCCGCGAACCTCATCAAAGGTGCTGTTCTGGTCAGCGGTCTTTTTGATCTTGAGCCGGTACGCCTGTGTCTTCCCAACACCTGGTTGAACCTTGACTCAGATGCCGCTAAACGCAACAGCCCGTTGGGCAAGATGCTACACGAGGGTGTACAAATCATTGTGTCCTGGGGCGAATACGAAACCAACGAGTTCAAGCGGCAAAGCATCACCTTTGCCCGCTCGCTGGAAGCGCAGGGCGTTACCGTGTCAGCAACCGAGACAGCCGGGCGCAACCATTTCGACGTTGTCGTCGACCTTGCGGATCAGGACCGGTCACTTTGCCGCGAAACCATCGCCCAGATGACGGCATCACGGCGTATTGCGTAAACCTGTGCGCCTAGTGGGAATCTATGGTGCGACCTGGCTGGGCAGGACACCGAACCGCTTCTTATAATCCCGCGAAAACCGCCCAAGATGTGAAAACCCGCTGCCAAATGCGGCTTGAGTGATGCTCGGCCCGTCCCGCCGAACCGACAGTTGGTAATGTGCCGCATCCAGACGCACGTTCCTGAGATATTGCATCGGCGTCAGGTTGTAGCGGCGGCGAAAGCCCTTTTGCAGGGTTCTGATATTCACACCAGCCTGTGCCGCAATATCCGCAAGGGTAATCGGCTCGCTCAAATTTGCATGAATATAGTCCACGGCAAGTCGTAAGGCACTGGGTGTTGGCCCTGCATCGGCCCGCTCAAGGATATGCGAAACGTTACTGCGCTGCAGGGTCAGCAAAGCGTGGGCAAGATCCATCTCAACCCTCAGATCGCTGCTCTGACCGGCCCCAAGACGCAGCGATCTCCGATCAATCGCGTGAGTGCAGGCCAAAACGATGCGTTTCAGGCGGGCACCGTTCTGTGACTTCAGATCAACCCGTGCATCAAAGCGCACCGGTCCTGGCAAGGGCGCGCCGCTCAGGCTTTCGGCCACCGATTGCAAGTGCGTTTTACTGATCTGCAGGATCAGCTTCCGGCAATCGGCCTGCCACATCATGCGGGTTTTACGATCCGGGTTCAGAAGCGTCGCTGCCGACGCATCTGCCAAAACCTCTTCTCCACGATGGGTCACGCTGGAACGGCCCAAGATCGGAATTTGCAACAGATAAAACGACCGCAGCATACCCGGATCAATCCTGACATCCGCACCATAGTGAAGATAGTTCAGCGAAACATCCCGCCCCGCCACATGATTATGGGTCATCGCCAGAGCGCGGCTGCGGCCCGTCCGCTCCAGCCGATGATCGCAGAATTTCTGCGCCACACAGCTTCGCGCCTCGTCCAGATCACCCGTCCGAAGCAAAGGGAATCGGTTCAGAAAGCCATCGGGCCTAAGTTGGGATGCGCGCGTCAAATGTAAGAACTCCTGCCATCACGCTAGCAGGCAGCCGATTTATTTCAAGCATGAACCATTTAACCTTAAGATTGGTTCGTTTTTTGGATAAGCGGATACGCAAACCTCCTGCACACTCGGGCAAACGCAGCAAGTGCAGGGAGAGAGCGGATGTCGGCAGGCGCAGTAAATCGTAAGTCTGTGGCGGTGATCGGCGGTGGTGTCAGCGGGCTGGCAGCGGCAAAGGCCTTTGCTGAAAAAGGCCATCAGGTCACCGGGTTCGAAAGGAGCCACGACTTTGGCGGTGTCTGGGAATTGTCCCGCTCCTATCCGGATGTGCAGACCCAATCGCCCAAGGATTTGTATTGCTATACCGATCTGCCGATGCCCCGGGACTATCCCGAATGGCCCAAAGGGCCGCAGGTTCATGACTATTTGCTGTCATACGCGCAAAAGCACGATCTGGTGCCGCTATTCCGACTGAACTCCAACATCAAGGCCATGGAACGGCGCAGCGACGGGCAGCCAGGTTGGACTTTGACCATTGAAGCGGACGGCGTGGAACGGCAAGAAGATTTTGACTTTGTCGCGGTCTGCACCGGGCAGTTTTCGGAAAAGAACATCATTTCACATCCCGGTCAGGATGGGTTTGTGCAGCGTGGCGGACTGGTGATGCATTCGTCCGAATACATCGACCCGGACGTCGTTCGGGGTAAGCATGTGGTGGTGCTGGGCGGCTCGAAATCCGCGACGGACATAGCGGTGAACGCGACCCGGAATGGCGCCAAATCCGTGCGGCTGGTCTATCGCGAAAACGTCTGGCGGATTCCCTACTTCGTGGGCGGCATCAACTTCAAACACCTGCTCTATATGCGCGCGCAGGAACAACAGTTTAATCAATGGGGCAAATCCCCGGTCCAGCGTGCCGTGGCGGCGTTGTTCAAACCGCTTGTCTGGGCGAACTTCCGAGGGCTTGAGACGATGCTCAAGCTGCAGCTCGGTCTGAAAAAACACAATATGGTGCCGAACATTCCCATCGAAAAGGACGTGTCCTGTTCCGTCCCAATTGTCACGCCCGGTTTTTTCGAAGCGCTGAATGCCGGGCAGCTTCAAACGACCATCGGTTCATTTGACAGCTATACCGAAGACGGGTTGAAGCTGACCACGGGCGAGGTCGTGCCCTGCGACGTCGCAGTGCTCGCCGTTGGCTGGAAACTGGGCGTCCCTTATCTGCCGCAGGACTTTCAGGACAAGCTGATTGAACGGGATGGTCAGTACCGGGTCTATCGTCTGTCGGTGAATCCAGATCTGCCGGATATGGGCTTTGTCGGTTTCAACTCTAGCTTCTGCACGATCCTGTCGGCAGAAATGATCGCCAACTGGCTGGTGCGCTTTGCGGATGGACAACTGGCCAACCAGCCAACCGAGGCCGAGATGAATGCGAACATTGACATGATGCTCAACTGGCGGCGCAACGAACGCCCTGCCGCGCAAATCTATGGCGGGCTGTGTTCGGCGCCGTTTCACTTCAAGCATTTTGACGAATTGCTGACCGACATGGGCGCGAAGAAAACCAAACGCAGCAATCCGCTGGCCGAGCAGTTTCGCTATCCCAATGCTGCGGCTTATGGCGAATTTCTGGCCTCGGCCCCGCAATATGAAGCCAACTAAAAACGGCACCCGACAGTGCAAAATCTCAAACTGAGGAGGACAACCCCATGAAAGATCTTGAAAAAGGCATCACCAAGAATGGTGTCGGATACAAAGAGACGACCTGGAATATTCTCGGCCAAGTCTATTATCCGAAGGCTGTCTGCGAAACGACCTTTGCCTTCGAAACCAACTCGAACCCCGGCGATTTTGTACCCGTACACATTCACCCCACTCAGGATGAGTTCATCCTGGTTCAGGAAGGGGAACTGGATCTCAAGCTGGATGGGGTCTGGACCAAAGCCTATGCCGGGGATCTGGTGCGTATGCCCCGCGGAATCCCGCACGGGTATTTCAACAAGTCCGACAAACCCGCCCGCGCGCTGTTCTGGGTTTCGCCCATGGGCAAGCTGAAAGACCTGTTCGAAGAGCTGCACGAGCTGACGGATGTTGAACAGGTCGTGAAGATTTCGGCCGAACACGAGGTGGATTTTCTGCCCCCCGAAGCCAACGAGTAACTCCGGCTCCGGCAACGGCCCCCACTGTTGCCGGTCACCCCTTACCGGTCAGCACTTCCAATCCTTCAAGCCTAAAACTTTATACTTGAAGCAATTGAGATCCGGACGTACTCTTTCACCAATCGCCAGCGAATACAGGAGAGCACAATGCGCGTCGCTTGTCTGGGAGGAGGTCCTGCAGGGCTCTACTTTGCCATTTCGCTGAAGCTTCGCCAGCCCGACGCCGAAGTTGTGGTGATCGAGCGTAACAAACCCGATGACACATTTGGTTGGGGCGTCGTCCTGTCGGACGAGACCCTGGACAATCTGGCCGACAACGACCCCACCAGCGCTGAAGCCATTCGACGGCATTTCGCCTATTGGGATGACATCGCCGTTCATTACCGGGGTCAGAAAATCGTCTCAACCGGGCATGGGTTCTGCGGCATTGGACGCAAGCAGTTGCTGCTGTTGCTGCAGCAACGGGCGCGTGAATTGGGCGTTGACCTTCGATTTGAGACCGAAGCCGCCAGCGCGACGGAATATGCCAAAGACTATGATATCGTTGTCGCGTCAGACGGGCTGAACTCGAAAACTCGCACGGAGCTGGCAGAACATTTCAAGCCCGATATCGACATGCGAACGTGCAAATTTGTCTGGCTTGGAACACATCAGAAATTCGATGACGCGTTCACCTTCATCTTCAAGGAAACCGAAAAAGGCTGGCTTTGGGTGCATGCCTATCAGTTCGACGATGATACCGCGACTTTCATCGTGGAAACCGACCAGGCCACATGGGATGCCTATGGCTTTGGCGAGATGAGTCAGCAGGAAAGCATCGCCGTTTGCGAAGAGATATTTGCCGAATATCTGGACGGCCACAGCCTGATGACCAACGCCAACCACATTCGCGGCTCGGCCTGGCTGAATTTTCCCCGCGTACTTTGCGAAAACTGGAGCTATGAAAGTATCGTCCTGATGGGCGACGCCTCGGCCTCGGCGCATTTTTCCATCGGGTCAGGCAGCAAACTGGCGCTGGAAAGCGCGATCGCGCTGGCCGAATATGTCGATACCCTGCCGCTGAAAGATGCCCTTGTCCACTATCAGGAAGATCGGCGACTGGAAGTTCTGCGCCTGCAATCCGCCGCGCGCAACTCGCTGGAATGGTTCGAGGATGTGGGCCGCTATCTGCACCTCGACCCGGTCCAGTTCAACTATTCCCTGCTGACCCGATCGCAGAGGATCAGCCATGAAAACCTGCGCCTGCGCGATCCTGACTGGCTGAAAGGGGCCGAACGCTGGTTCCAGACCCGCGCAGGGGGTCCGCAGGACCCGGTGCGCGCCCCGATGTTCGCCCCCTACCGGCTGCGGGATTTGAAGCTGATGAACCGCATAGTGGTCTCACCCATGGCGCAATACAAAGCGGTGGACGGCTGTCCGACCGACTGGCATTTCGTACATTACGCAGAACGCGCCAAAGGCGGGGCCGGGCTGGTCTATACAGAGATGACCTGCGTCTCGCCCGAAGGGCGTATCACACCGGGTTGCCCGGGGCTTTATGCACCGGAACATCAGGCGGCGTGGGCGCGGCTCACGAATTTTGTTCATAGCGAAACACAGGCCAAGATCTGCTGCCAGATCGGCCATTCCGGGCGCAAGGGCTCGACCCAGCTGGGATGGGAAGAAATGGATGCGCCGCTGGTCGATGGCAACTGGGATGTCGTGTCGGCCTCGGCAATCCCGTGGTCCAACCGCAACGCCACCCCGCGCGAGATCACGCGGGATGAGATGGAAGAGATACGCGATCAGTTCGTCACCGCCGCGCAGATGGCCGACAGCGCCGGGTTCGACATGATCGAACTTCACGCCGCGCATGGATATCTGATCTCATCCTTCATTTCCCCCCTGTCGAACATTCGCACGGACGAATATGGCGGCACCCTCGAAAACCGGCTGCGCTATCCGCTTGAAGTATTCAGCGCCATGCGCGCGGTCTGGCCCGCATCCAAGCCTATGGCCGTACGCATCTCGGCGAATGATTGGGTGGGCGAAGAAGGCGTGACCCCGGAAGAGGCGGTGTTGATCGCGCAGGCATTTTCGGACGCCGGGGCCGACATTATCGACGTCTCTGCGGGTCAGACGTCAACGCTGGCGCAACCCGTCTATGGCCGGATGTTCCAGACCCCGTTCTCGGACCGCATCCGCAATGAGGCCAACATCGCGACCATGGCGGTCGGTAATATCTATGAGCCGGATCATGTGAACTCGATCCTGATGGCCGGGCGTGCTGATCTGGTATGCCTTGCCCGCCCCCATCTGGCCGATCCGTATTGGACGCTGCACGCAGGCACCCAGATCGGGGACCGTCACGCCCACTGGCCCCTGCCCTATGAGGCCGGTCGGGATCAGTTGTGGCGGAACGCGGACCGCGAAGCTGAAGCCTTGCGCGCATGAGCATCCAAGGCAAGCATATCGTCATCAGCGGCGGTGGCAGCGGGGTCGGCGCAGAACTGGCCACCCAGTTCGCGGCAGCGGGTGGCCGGGTGACAATCCTTGGCCGGCGCCTCACGGCGCTGCAGGAGGTTGCCGACAAAACAGGTGCCACGCCGCTGCGATGTGACGTGACCGACGGCGCGGCGGTCGGAGCCGCCATTGACAAGGCACGCGACATTCACGGCCCCGTCGCGGTGGCCATTGCCAATGCTGGTGCGGCACCTTCTGCCCCGTTTCACAGGATCACGGAAAGCGAGTTTCAGGCTACACTCGCCGTCAATCTGGGCGGAGTGTTTCACCTGTGGCAGGCCACATTGCCAGACATGAAAGCCGCTGACTGGGGGCGTCTGATCGCCGTCGCCTCAACCGCAGGTCTCAAAGGATACGCCTATGTCAGTCCCTATTGCGCCGCTAAACATGGGGTCGTTGGCATGACACGCGCTCTGGCACAGGAGCTTGGGGCTTCCGGGGTCACCACCAACGCGATCTGCCCTGGCTTTATCGACACACCTTTGCTCCAACGCTCGCTTTCCGAGATTGCTGCAAAGACAGGGAAATCCACCGATGATGCCGCCCGATCTCTGCTGGCGGGCAATCCGCAGAAACGGTTCGTCACAACGCAGGAGGTTGCGGGTGCTGCGCTCTGGCTGTGCTCTGATGCGGCGGCGTCGATGAACGGGCACGCCATGACCCTGTCGGGGGGGGAGATATGACGCAAACGGTTAAAGACATTGTCGACACGACCTCCAAGGAACGCCTTCGCCTGTGGTTGCGGCTGCTCAAGACCAGCCGCCGGATCGAGGCCGAGCTGCGCGAAAGGTTGCGGGTGAATTTCGACACCACATTGCCGCGCTTTGACGTGATGTCCGCGCTCTATCGCAATCAGTCCGGACTGAAGATGTCCGAGCTTTCGCGGATGCTCATGGTCTCGAACGGCAATGTCACCGGCATCGTCGACCGTCTGAGCGACGACGGGCTCATCCTGCGCGAAACCGTTCCTGGAGACCGGCGCGCCCACAGGGTTCGCCTGACCTCGCGGGGTATGGAAGAATTCCTGAAACAAGCTGCGGCGCACGAAGGATGGGTAAGCGAATTGCTGGGGGGGCTGGATGCAGAAACCAGCGTCCGAATTGGCCATTTGCTGACCGGGGCGCTGCCAGAGATGAAGGAAAGATCGGGTGATGACTGAGACTCCAGAACATTTCCAGCTGCGTTGTGAAGACCGGATTGCGACCGTACGCCTGGATCGGCCTGACCGGAAAAACCCGCTGACCTTCGACAGCTATGCCGAACTGCGCGATTGGTTCCGTGCACTGCCCTATCGCGATGATATCGATGTTGTGATCTTTGGTTCAAATGGCGGCAATTTCAGCTCTGGAGGCGATGTGCACGATATCATCGGGCCACTGACCCGGATGAATATGAAAGAGCTTTTGGCCTTTACCCGCATGACCGGCGATCTGGTCAAGGCCATTGTCAATTGCGGCAAACCCGTAATCGCGGCCATTGACGGTATCTGCGTCGGTGCGGGTGCGATCATTGCCATGTGCGCTGATCTACGCATCGCAACACCCGAGGCAAAAACCGCGTTTCTGTTTACCCGCGTTGGTCTGGCCGGTTGCGATATGGGGGCCTGTGCCATCCTTCCCCGGATCATCGGACAGGGCCGCGCAGCCGAACTGCTTTACACCGGCCGGTCAATGTCGGCCGATGAGGGCGTCGCCTGGGGGTTCTACAACCGCGTCGCACCGGCCTCTGATCTTGAAAAGACAGCGCAGGACATGGCCCTACGCATCGCCGCGGGGCCGAATTTCGCCCACATGATGACCAAGACGATGCTGGCTCAGGAATGGTCGATGTCTATTGAGCAAGCCATCGAGGCCGAGGCACAGGCTCAGGCGATCTGCATGCAAACCGGCGATTTCAAACGCGCCTATGACGCATTTGTCGCCAAGGAAAAACCGGAATTCGAGGGCGATTGATGGCAGACCAGAATTTTCTGACATGGCCCTTCTTCGAGGATCGCCACCGCGCCCATGCAGCGGCGCTGGAACGTTGGGCGAATACGACGCTGACCGATATCGACCACAGCGATACCGACGCAGCCTGCCGCGCGCTCGTGAGGCGGCTGGGCGAAGACGGATGGCTGACCCCCACCGCCGCAATCGGGGAAGAACAGTTGGACGTCCGGACCCTGTGCCTGAGCCGCGAAATTCTTGCTCGCCACGACGGTCTTGCTGATTTCGCTTTTGCCATGCAGGGGCTGGGCACCGGTGCCCTGTCCTTGTTCGGAACGGTCCGTCAACAACAGGAATGGCTGCCTTTGACCCGCAGCGGCAAAGCCCTGTCTGCCTTCGCGCTGACTGAACCCCAGTCGGGTTCGGACGTTGCCAGTTCCACGATGACCGCCACCGCGGATGGCACCTCTTATGTGCTGAACGGTGAAAAAACGTGGATCTCGAATGGCGGGATTGCCGATCTCTATACGCTTTTCGCCCGAACCGGGGAGGCACCGGGCGCACGCGGTCTCAGCGCCTTTGTCGTCACACCCGACACCCCTGGTTTCGAAGTGGTCGAGCGGTTGGACACAATCGCGCCTCATCCACTGGCAACACTGCGGTTCAACGACATGCGTGTACCCAAATCTGCTATGATCGGAGAACCCGGTCAGGGCTTTCGCATAGCCATGTCGGTGCTGGATGTGTTCCGGTCGACGGTTGCTGCAGCCGCGCTTGGGTTCGCCCGGCGGGCACTTGATGAAACACTCGCCCGTGTCTCGACCCGGCATATCCAGAACGCCCCATTGTTCGATCTGCAGATGGTGCAGGGGCATGTCGCCGATATGGCGCTGGATGTCGATGCCAGCGCGCTCTTGGTCTATCGCGCAGCTTGGACCAAGGACAGCGGCGCCCCCCGGGTGACCCGCGAGGCCGCGATGGCCAAGCTGTTTTCGACCGATCAGGCGCAACAGGTGATCGACCGGGCGGTTCAGTTGCATGGCGGTGACGGGGTCCGTACCGGCAGCAAGGTGGAAGAGTTGTATCGCGATATTCGTGCCCTGCGCATCTACGAGGGCGCGTCTGATGTGCAACGCGTTGTCATTGCGCGGCAAACGCTGGGACAATTTCAGGGAGGGGAATGATGGCGCAGTACACCGGTCACGTGGACACATTCGCAAGGGACAATCTGCCCCCTGCTTCGGCGCAGCCTGATTTCCTGCTGGACGGTTTTGACTACCCCGCCAAGCTGAACGCGGCCGTCGAACTGACGGATCGGATGGTTGAACGCGGGTTTGGAGATCATACCGCGTTGATCGGCAACGGGCGGCAACGCACCTACAAAGAACTCAGCGACTGGACCAACCGGCTGGCACATGTGCTGGTTGAGGATCTGGGCGTGAAGCCCGGCAACCGCGTGTTGATCCGGTCCGCCAACAACCCGGCGATGGTGGCCTGTTGGCTGGCGGCCACAAAGGCTGGCGCGGTTGTAATCAATACGATGCCGATGCTGCGCACTGGCGAGTTGACGCAGATCGTCGACAAGGCTCAGATCACCCATGCACTGTGCGACACACGATTGATGGATGAGCTGACGAGATGCGCCAAAACCTCCGACCATCTGAAATCCGTGGTCGGTTTTGACGGCACTTCCAACCACGATGCCGAGCTGGATCGCCTCGCGCTTGAGAAACCGGTGCGGTTCGACGCCGCCGAGACTGCGCAGGATGACGTGGCCCTGCTGGGTTTCACCTCGGGCACAACCGGGGACCCCAAGGCCACGATGCATTACCACCGTGATCTGCTGATCATCGCGGATGGCTATGCCAAAGAGGTTCTGGGGGTCACTCCCGACGATGTCTTTGTCGGCTCTCCGCCTTTGGCATTTACCTTCGGGCTTGGCGGACTGGCGATTTTTCCACTGCGGTTCGGCGCTGCTGCCACATTGCTCGAGACCGCAACACCCCCAAACATGATCGAGATCATCGAGAAATACAAAGCGACGGTCTGTTTCACCGCCCCCACCGCATATCGGGTGATGATGCGCGCGATGGAGGACGGGGCAGACCTGTCAAGCCTGCGGGCGGCTGTCTCGGCGGGGGAAACACTGCCTGCACCAGTCTATGAAGAGTGGATCGAGAAGACTGGTAAACCGATGCTGGATGGCATTGGTGCAACCGAGATGCTGCATATCTTCGTTTCAAACCGCTTCGATGACCACAAACCGGCCTGCACTGGCAAACCCGTAGCAGGGTATGAAGTCCGCATACTTGATGAAACCGGCGCTGAGTGCCCTCCGGGACAACCCGGGCGTATGGCCGTGCGCGGACCGACCGGTTGCCGTTACCTCGATGATGACCGGCAAGCCTCGTATGTTCAGGATGGCTGGAATATTACCGGGGATACTTTCGTACAGGATGACCAGGGTTATCTGCATTTCGCTGCGCGCAATGACGACATGATCGTTTCATCCGGGTACAACATCGCCGGACCCGAGGTCGAGGCCGCGCTGCTGGCGCATCCTGCCGTGGCCGAGTGCGGCGTGATCGGGGCCCCGGACGAGCTGCGTGGCTCGGTCGTCGAAGCGCATGTCGTTTTGTCGGAAGGGCACGCACCAAGCGACGCGTTGACCAAGCTTCTTCAGGATCACGTCAAGTCGGTGATCGCACCTTACAAATACCCACGTTCGATTGTGTTCATCGACCAGTTGCCCAAAACGGCAACTGGCAAGATTCAGCGCTTCCGCTTGCGACCAGAAAATTGAGGTAGCGGACCAGATGTTTATCCATCCGCAGAAAGTCCTGTTCAAACATTGCGACCCGGCGGGGATCGTCTTCTATCCGCGCTATTTCGAGATGATGAACGATTGCGTCGAGGCTTTTTTTGCCGAGATTGGCCATCCGTTCGAACAGATCCACCGCGCGGGTGCCGTGCCGACCGTCAACATAGACGCCCGCTTTCCAAAGCCCAGCCGGCACGGCGATGACCTGACGCTGCTGTTGCAGATCACCCGGCTTGGCACGACAAGCCTGGCGCTGAATATCGACGCGCGTTGCGCAGACGAACTCCGCATGGGTTTCACCGCAACGCTGGTTCATGTCGACAGCCGCGGCAAACCCAGCCCATGGTCTGCACAGATGCGCAGCGCTTTGTCCCCTTATTTGAAAGACGAGGATTGAATGGCCCATACTGAGATTTTTCCCGATGGCTGGGCACCGGCCAAAGGCTATGCCAATGGCGTCCTGACCCGAGACGGCCAACTGTTTGTCGGCGGTCAGATCGGTTGGACCGAACAACAGGTGTTCGAAACGCACGACTTCATCGGCCAGATGGAACAGGCCCTGCGCAACATCGTTGCCGTCGTGGAAAAGGCCGGGGGTCAGATCAGTGACATTACGCGGCTGACCTGGTACGTGACCGATAAACAGGAATATCTGGCCCGTCAGCGCGAGGTTGGGCAGGCCTACAGGCGGGTTTTAGGCCGCCACTTTCCTGCCATGACAATGGTTGTTGTTGCCGGTTTGATCGAAGATGAGGCTCTGGTGGAAATCGAGGCAACCGCCGTTATTACAGATCGATCTGGCGGTGCTTGATCAAAACCTATGGCGGTATTGACGGATGTGTGAGGTGAAAGCGGCTCTGAAGGCCTCGAGCGCCCGTTCGGGGTCGCCTGAGGCATAGGCTTCCATACCGCTCGGCCCCTGATACCCCATCGTCTGAAGTGCGCGCGCGACAGCTGAATAGTTAATCTCACCCGAACCCGGCTCGCATCGGCCGGGATTGTCGGCAACCTGCACCTCACCGATCCAGGGCAGGCATTTTTTACACCAGCGGATCAGGTCCCCTTCGCCGATTTGCGTATGATAAAGGTCCAGATTGATGCGTAACTGAGGGCGGTTGACCGAAGATACCAGGGCCAGCACATCCTCGGTGGCCCCAAAAGGACAACCGGGATGTTCCAGAAGATTCAGGTTCTCCAACGTGAACACTACACCTTCTTCTTCGGCCAGATCACAGATACGGTTGAGCGTGTCGCGCGCCTTGAGCCACATCGGCCCAGTGACCCGCTCGTGCTGCCGGGTCGGAATGCCGCCATCGCCAAGTCCGGTGCCGTGCAGGTTCAACCGATCCACGCCAAGACGCTTGCCCGCCTGCGCCGTATCGCGCGCCGATTCCAGCAGCTTATTCGCCCCGTCTTGATCCGCAAGTCGGCCACGCAGATAGCCATTCATGATCGTATATTTGGCGCCCACGGTCTCCAGCTTGGCCAAATCCCAATCGGGATAGTTCCAGAGCCCGACACCAAAGCCCATCTCGGTCAGCCGCGCCGCGCGCCAGTGAATTGGCTTATCGGTCCAGAACATTTCGGCGCAGGCCGCCAGTTGGAACGGAATGTCCTTATCCGGTCAGATCAGATTTGTGTTGACGCCGCTGGTGACGATGGAACCACGCCAGTCCGGATTCAGGCGTCACGCTCCATGATCCATTCGACCTCGGGCGCGGGAACGAAACGCCATTTGCGCAGTGGCCCGGCCATGACATTCAGATAATACATCTCAAACCCGTAGGGCGCACCGCAGGGGTGGTGACCACGGGGTACGCAGACCACGTCGCCATCGCTGACCGCCATCGTCTCATCCAGATCGCCGTCATCGGTATAAACCCGCTGGATGCCGAACCCGTTGGCCGGGTTCAGGCGGTGATAATAGGTCTCTTCCAGATAGGTGATGCGCGGGTAGTCATCTTCGTCATGGCGGTGCGAAGGGAATGACGACCAATGGCCCGCCGGGGTGAACACCTCGGTCACCAGCAAGCTGTCACAATAATCTTCGGCCTCCATCGCGATATTGTTGATGTAACGTGTATTGGTGCCTTTTCCGCGCTCGGTCAGGGTGATCCCGTCCGGGCCAATCCGGCGGGGTTCATGCCCACCTTTACCGGGTGCCGCGCACACGGCGATGGTGCAGTCGGTTTCAGCCGTAGCCGACCAGTCGTTGCCATTGGGCAGATAGAGGCAATGCGGCGGGGTCTTTTCAAAAACGTCCATTCGATCACCCAAAATGCCCCAATCCTGCCCTGCCCCGGAAATGGCTGCTTTGCCTTCGACCATGACGAGGATCACTTCGGTGTCACCGGTTGCCTCGGCCACTGTATCGCCCGCGCGCAGCCGGTGCAGGACAAAGCCGACATAGCGCCAGCCAGCGCTGGCGGGAGTGATATCATGCACCTTGCCATGGGTGCCAAAAGGTTTCTTGAGCAAGTCAGCCATGGCCTTTTCCTTATCCGTCGATGATCAGGCCGGAACGGCCACAGAGTTCACGAATGTATTCGTATCCGAGTTTGGAATAGGCGTAAGGTGCGGCTTTGGCCGGGTCCTGTTCGGCCTCAACCACGATCCAGCCGTCATAGCCCATCGCGGCCAGCTTGTCGGTCACCGACTGAAAGTCGATGCAGCCCTCGGGATCGCCCGGCACGGTAAAGGCTCCGGCGATGACGCCGTCCAGAAAGCTCTTGTTCTCAGTGCGGATCATTGCCGCCACGTCTGGGCGTACATCCTTGAAATGCACATGACGTACGCGATGGCCCCATTTGTCGAGCGTGGTCAACACATCGGCCCTGCCAAACTGCAGATGCCCGGTGTCGAACAGCAGACTCACCTCGTCAGTGGTACCTTCCATCAACCAGTCGATATCGTCCTGATCCTCGATCATGCTGCCCATGTGATGGTGATAGGCCAGCACCATGCCCTGATCCGCCATCCATTTGGCCACCTCGGACAACTTTTCGGCATAGTCCATTACCCCGGACCGCGACAGCTTGGGGCGATTGTTCACCGGTGTGGCGATGTCGCCCTGCACCGTGTTCGAGCATTCTGCATAAACCAGACACGGTGCATCTAGGGCCACAAACTGTTCGACCTGATTGCGGATCGCCTCAATCTCTTCGTCCACGCTGGACACCATCAGATTGCCCGAACACCAGCCTCCGCAAAGTGCGATGTCATTGGCCGCCAGATAGGTGCGCAACCCCTCGGTGTCCTGCGGCATGCGTCGGCCACGTTCGACGCCGGAATAGCCAATCTCACGCGCTTCGCGCAAAGCCTGCTCCATGGTGAACGCCGCAGTCAGGTCAGGCAAGTCATCATTCTGCCAGGCAATCGGTGAGATGCCGATCTTTACGCTCATCTTTCGTATCTTTCCTTGATCGCGCCCCTACAAGCGGCACCAATTTCGGTTAGTTCCCTGCGGGTCGACTCCTTGCGTACGGCGACGCCCCATCAGGTGCATTTAGACCGGGCAACACGATACCACGCATGTTTTCATCATTGCGCGCACCAGCTGTTTGCGGATGAAACGGCCCCTATATTCGTCCCCAACCCCGGTGATCACTGCCGACTTCAATCCCAGCCACGCGGTCCCACAGATGATGTTGGCGGGGCTGCCACCGATATAATCGTCGAAGGCACCCATGTCTTCCGACAGGCCGCCGATCTGGCCACCATCCCGGCCAACTGCCCCACACAGCCCCGGGAGAACACCGGGGCCGTGTGGACGTTGTTTCGGGTAGCTCTAGACGGTTCCGCCCAACGAACCTTCCAGCTGGGCTAGTTCCTGACCGCCTGCCATCAGGTCCTGCAGTTCCTCGGGAGTGATTTCTCCCCTCTTGGCCGTACCCAATGTCTTGCCCCGATTCAGCACCGTGAACCTGTCACCCACCGCAAGAGCATGGCGCACGTTGTGGCTGATGAAGACCACACCAATTCCCTGGCTGCGCACCTTGTCGATGGTTGCAAGCACGTTCGAGGTCTGACGTACGCCAAGCGCCGAGGTCGGTTCGTCCAGGATCAGGATCTTGGCACCGAAATGCACTGCGCGGGCAATCGCAACAGTCTGGCGTTCGCCACCCGACAGAGTACCAACCGCCTGATCGGGCCCTCGCAGGTTGATGCCCATTTTACGCATCTCTTCCATGGTGATTTCGTCAGCCAGCTTCTTGTCGAAGAAATTGATTCCAGCCACCTTGCGCGTTGGCTCGTTCCCCATAAAGAAATTACGGCTGACACTCATCAAAGGGATCATGGCCAGGTGCTGGTGCACCGTTGCGATCCCCGCCGAAATCGCGTCGCGCGGGTCCTCAAAGTGCATTGGCTTGCCTTCGAAAAAGATTTCACCCGATGTCGGCTTGTGCACGCCTGACATGGTCTTGATGAAGGTCGATTTACCTGCACCATTGTCGCCAAGCAGGCAATGGCACTCTCCGGGTTTCAGGTCAAAACTGACCCCTGCCAGGGCGATGACTGAGCCAAAATGCTTTTGGATGTCAACCATGCGGATGATCGGTTCGCGGGCCTGCGCATCTCCGTGATGAAATTTGGTATCTTCGGTCATCTCAGCGTTCTCCTGTGATGATGCGACGGATGTAGGTATTCAAGATCACGGCACCCAGAAGGATCACACCCAGGAACACCCGGAACAGCGAGCTTTCGACCCCGGCGAAGAACAGCCCCTGCTGCACCACGCCAAAGATAAGTGCACCCAATGCAGCCCCCAGTACCGAACCGTACCCGCCCGTCAGCAATGCACCGCCGATCACAACGGCAATGATGGCCTCAAACTCCTTGAGCAACCCGCGATCCGCACCGGCTGAACCGAACTCCATCACCTGACAAGTGGCAAAAACTGTGGCGCAGAACGCCGTGAACATGAACATCAGTATCTTTACCTTGTTCACCGGAACACCCGAGTTTCTTGCTGCTTCGGCATCTCCGCCTGCGGCAAAGATCCAGTTGCCAAATTTTGTCTTGGTCAACAGCACATGGCCAAAGATAATAATAACGATGGCCCAGATAATTAGCATCGGAACACCGTCAACGACAGGTTGACCCTGACGGGTTCCGCGTTCGAAAGTTTCGATTATTCCGTTGTCGCCGAGCCAGACGAACAATCCTTGAAACACTTTGCCGCCAAAAACCGACGCCAACCAGTCACCCTCAGCCACGTCCTTTAATCCGCCGATGATGGTTTTGCGCTCAATTGTCTGCGGCAGATAGATTGTGAAACCGCGCAGGATGAACAGGAATGCCAGCGTAACAATGAAACTCGGCAGTCCAGTTCGCACCACGATATACCCGTTCAGAGCCCCAATCGCTACGCATAGGACAAATGTGATCAGGATCGCCATCCAGACCGGCCAGCTCATCGTGACCGAGAAAATGGCAATCATCATGCCTGCGAACCCAATCATCGATCCGACGGACAGGTCAAATTCGCCTGCGATCATCAGCAAGCAGGCTCCCACCGCGATGATCATAAACTGGGCAGAAACGACTGACCAGTTCATGACCCCCTGAGCGGTGAACATTCCGCTGTCAAAGGCGAATAGAATGAAGAAAGTGAAAACGGCGACTGTGCCGACTATGCCGCCCAGTTCGGGGCGGATCAGGGCCCTTCGCAGCGGTGAAATTTCTTTGATTCGTTCGTCACTGGCAGCCGTGGTTTGTGCTGACTCAGCCATTTTTTGTTCTCCCTCGCGCGGGCTTTTGAGTGTAGGACTGTGCAGGGGGCGCACTGCACTGGCACCCCCTGTATTGTGAAGATCAGCGGTATTCGCCAGCAAACTCTTCGATTTTTGTCAGGCCATCCGCAGTCACGAATCCCGGGCCCGAGTTGATGTTGTTGCCGGGCAAAACGCCATATCGGTGATAGTTGGCCAGAACAACAACCGGCAGATAAGCCTGCAGGAAAGGTTGCTGATCGATACCCCACTGAATGGTCCCGTCCTTGATACCTTTCACGATTTCACCACCCAGATCGAAGGTGCCAAAATAGATATCACCGGCCATGCCGTTTTCCTGCAGCGCCAGAATGGTCGGGTCTGCCGAAGTTGGGCCAAGCGTCAATACGGCATCCGTATCGGGGTTGGCCGACAGATAGGCCAAAACGCGGTTCTTGATCTCCGCCGGGTCCTGTCCAGCGTCGATCATCTGATCACCCAATTCGATGCCCAGACCATCCGCGAAACCCTGGCAGCGTTCCTGGCTGGATGGCTGGACGATATAGTGGTTAACGCACAGGAAAGATCCGATGCCGTCACCTTTGGCCCGCTGACCGGCGGCGAAACCCGCATCATACTCAGGTTGACCAACGTACATCAGGGCACCCACTTCGCGCGCTTTTTCAGGTGTTCCGGTGTTCATGATGATCACGTCGATACCTGAATCCACCGCTGCTTTGATCGGTCCTTCCAGAATATCGGGATCTGCCAGCGTCGTGATGATGCCGTTCGGGCCGGACGCCGCCGCCTGATCGATGATACGTGCCATATCGGCCAGGTCCCCTGTTGGCGGGTTGCGATACTCGACCTCAACACCCATTTGCTCACCCGCAAGTGCAATGCCGTTTTTGATGGTGTTCCACCAGCTATCGCTGTCCGGGGCATGGCTGACCAGTATGTACTTTTCGCCTTCTGCGGCAGCTCCGGTCACGGCACCCAGCGAAACGGCGCTGGCCATCAGGATCCCTTTTACGAACATTTTCATTACATTCCTCCCAGTAGAATTTGAATTCTTATACGAGGTTCTGGCCCCGCTCATTCGGCATCGCCGAATCTCTGGCGCCCCGACAATTGGCGGAGCATGCCTCAGTTTCCGGAATTCTACTCATTTTGCAACCGGTTTCAAAATAATTCTGTTATCGCAACCAATCGTCGTTTTTTCGCTGACAGATCAGCGGCTTCCGCAATTGCCAGTGCAGCAACTCCGTCATCCAATGTCACCGGTGGTGCCGTTTCATGCGTAATCGCATCGACAAAAGACGCCCATTCGGCCTCATAAGCCGCCATGTAACGTTCCAGGAAAAAATACGTCGGTTTCGCCCCGATCACGCCCGCGGCGGTCGATTTCACCACCGTGTTCTCCAGCATGTTCTGCGCTTGAAGCAGCCCTTCAGAGCCCAGAATCTCAACCCGCTGGTCATAGCCATAGGCCGCTCGCCGCGAATTTTTGATCACTGCAATCCGACCGTCCGAATAGGTAAGCGTGACGGCTGCCGTATCGACGTCGCCCGCCTTGCCAATCTCGGGATCTACTATGGATGACCCGATAGCGAACACCGAAACCGGAGCCTCACCCATGATGAAATTCGCCATGTCGAAGTCATGAATCATCATATCGCGAAACAACCCGCCCGAGACCTTGATGTATTCCACCGGCGGTGGCGCCGGATCAAAAGAAGTGATCGACAGCAGCTCGGGCTTGCCGATTTCACCAGTATCCACAGCCGCCTTCAATGCGCTGAAATTAGGATCGAAACGCCGGTTGAATCCGATCATGACCGGCTGCCCGGTTGCGCCTGCAACAGCCTGGCAAGACCGCGCCCTTTCAAGACTCAGATCAACCGGCTTTTCGCACAGAACCGCCTTGCCAGCGGCAGTCGCGGCCTCGATCAGGTCCGAATGGGTGTCGGTCGAAGTGGCCACGAGAACTGCGTCAATCGCTGGGTCCGAGATAATGGCTTGAGAACTGCGCGCTTCGGCACCATGCTCCGTTGCCAGCTTGGCCGCATTTTCCTCAACTATGTCTGATACCGCCACAAGGCGACTGGCCGGGTGCGCGGTTATGGCCCGCGCATGCACGATTCCGATGCGCCCCGCGCCAAGGAGTCCGATATTCAGCATTTTTCCCTCAAATCTTTGCGTCGGCCACAGCATCGGTAGTTTTGCACGCGCGTGCAAGTCTTTTTTGCTCACGCGTGCAAGTGGCTGGAAAACCGAACAATCACCCGCTAGTTTGCCGGAAGGAGGCGTTAAAATGGCTACAGACAAGGCTTTGGACACTGTTACGGCCGATGACGTGGCCGCGTTGGCGGGTGTGTCGCGCTGGACGGTCAATCGTGCCTTCAAAAAAGAGGCCTCAATCTCGGCCAAGGCCCGCAAAAGGGTGCTGGAGGCCGCAGCAGCACTGGGATACGCCCCCGACCTTCTGGCGGCCAGCCTGGCCTCGGACAGGTCGAACTTGGTCGCCCTGCTGGTCGACGATTTTTCCAATCCCCACAAATTGGTAATGCTGGAGCGCTTGACGCGCATCCTGCGTAAGAATGGTTGGGATACGCTGCTGGTGAATACGCTGGATACCGAAGACGCATCAGCCGCGCTGCTGAATGCGAGCCAAAGACGTGTGGATGCCGCCGTTCTGATCGGTAGCGGGTTTGACGACAAGGCGCTCGAAACCGCACATGGCGCCCGCCGCCTGAAAAAACTGATCGTCTTTGCCCGGACATCTGAAAATGCAAACACGGTCTCGATCTGCTGCGACGACCACCTGGCCATGACCGAGTTGACCGATCACGTGATCGCCAGAGGGTATCAACGCCCGCTTTTCGTGGCAGGCCCCCAAACCCAATCGGCGCACCTGATGCGCAAAGAGACTTTCCTGAAGCGATGGCAAGAAGTTAAAGGTTCGAAACCCAGCTTCATTACACCAAACAGCTACGATCCCGACCGGGCCTTCACACTGGTCAAGGAACACTTCAACCACATCGCCCCGGATGATCGACCAGACATTCTGGTTTGCGAAAACGACTCCATCGCCATGGGGGCCTATGATGCACTTCGCTACGCCCATGGTTTGCGCATCCCCGACGATATCGCTCTCACCGGATTTGACGACACACCCCAAGCGGCAAGCCCACATTATCGGCTGACAACCTACCGCCAACCGATATCCGCGATGGCAGAAGACCTTGTTCAGATTCTGAAAGGTGAGTCACCCCCCGCTGGCCTGGACCGCTTCACAGGCCAGTTGATCATTCGCGAAAGCGCCTAGCAGGACTGAAAACCTAAGGCGAAAATCAGCAAATCCGGCTACATCGCTGATTTCGAACTGGATGCGCCTTTGCCCCTAAGTCCGAGAGGCTTCAAACGCCGCCCATGCTTTTTCGAAGGCGTCAAAATCGAACCCTTTAGCGCGGGCGGGATCCAGGATCAGTCTTTCGGTTTCAAGCAGCTTGATGATCGCCCGTTCAAGTTCGTCCACCACCTCGGGCGGGATCACCAGAGCACCATGTCGGTCGGCATGCACAAGGTCGCCGTCTTTGATCGACAGGCCGAAGATTGTCACTGGTGTTCCAACCTCTTTCACGTGCACGAACCCGTGGCTTGGTCCGACAGACCCGGCAACCACCGGGAAGCCATCCGGCAGGTCGCCGAGGTCCCGCATCACGCCATTGGTCAATGCACCGCTGATGCCAAAACCCTTGTGGACGGTCGTATTGATCTCACCCCAATAGGCACCGATGCAGTCGGGATAATCCAAATCTTCCACCACTGTCACAGATGGGCCGCTGCCCGAGGCCATGTGCCGGTAGTAATCCATGCGGCGCGCGCGGATCACATCAGGTGCCTCGGTCGGCGGGTTCACGGCGGCAATCTTCGCGGTACGGGCATATCCCACCATCGCGCCCGCTTCGGGATCAGAGCACACCATTGTGCCCCGGGTAAAATCATCGAAACCGCGCTTGCCCTGCGCCACTTCGATGGCGTTGCAAACTGTTGGCGTGTCGACCTTTTTCAGCAGGTCCAGCAGAGATTGGTTCATATTGTCTCCAGCCAGCGGGTCAGGGCCGCCGTGGTTTGTTGCGGTTGCTCCAGAGTCGGCAGATGCCCGGCGTTTTCGATGATCTCCAACCGGCTCTGCGGTATCAAATCGTGCATCAGTTCATGCCTTGAGACGGGGCACAAGGCATCGTCGCGCCCACAGAGAACCAGAGCTGCGCCGGTGAACTCGCGTAGGGTGTTGCTCTGATCTGGGCGATCACGCAGTGCTTTGGATTGATTGATGAAAACCTCCGGCCCGAGATCCATGGCCATATCCATGCACAAATCCAGAATGGAAGCGCGGCGCGGGCCATCCGTCAGATAGTTCGGCTTCATCTCTTCGGCCATCACCTTTCGCAGGTTGCCGCGTTCGACGGCGTCGATCTGAGGGCCGCGCCTGGCCTGCACCTCGTCCAACTCTGCCAGAGGATTGGTATCCATCAAGGCCAGACCGGCCACACGATCCGGAGCCTGCCGCAGGATTTCCATCGCCACGATGCCACCCATGGAGAGCCCCGCCATCGCAAAACGTTCAGGCGCATAGGTCAACACATCGGCGGCCAGCGCCTGCATTGTGTCCCGTCCGCCGATCGGTGCAGAAAGGATCGGGTATTTTCCTGACAGAGCGTCAATCTGCGGGGTGAACAACCGCGCATCGCACATCATGCCGGGCAGGAGGATAAGCGGCGTCATTTGACCAGGGCAGCCCCTTCGACCAGCGCGCCCAATTTGGCATAGGCGATATCCGGGTCGACCGCGCCAAAGCCTGCAAAGGTGCCAAAGCCGCAATCCGATCCGGCAATCACGCGTTCGGCGCCTACGATGTTGGCAAACCGCTCAACACGCTGCGCGATCAATTCCGGGTGTTCAACAAAGTTGGTTGTGGTGTCGACCACGCCGGGCACCAGAACCTTGTCATCGGGAATCTCACCTTTGCGGTCGCGGAACACCGTCCATTCATGCGCGTGTCGCGGGTTCGACGTTTCAAACAGCACATAGCGAGATTTGGTGGACATCAGCGTCGGAAACACCTTGTCCATGCCGATGTCGCAGCAATGCGGACCCTCGTAATTGCCCCAGCAGATATGAACGCGCACCTTGTCCGCCGGCACATCCCGCAATGCGTGGTTCAGCGCCTCAACATGCATATCGGCGATTTTCACGAACTCATCGTCGGACAGATCAGTGAACAGCATATGGCGCGACAGGGCCAGATCCGGGCAATCCAGCTGCAAATCCAAACCCGCACCAACGATGGTCTCATATTCTTCTTTCATCGCATCGGCCAGCGCGGCCAGATAAGCCTCACGCGTTGGGTAGAAATCATTCTGCAAAAACAGCGAAATCACCCCGGGGCTGGCGGCGTTCATAAAGCCGCGCTCGACCCCGTGTTCGGCCATCGCGGCCTTGAGATTGTCGATATCCTTCAGCAGCTCACCCTGCCCTTTCGAGCGCACCTCACCCACGCACATGGGCCGCGCATATTGCGGCGTTCCACCGTCATCGGCCAAACGTTGCAGAAAGCCCGGAAACATCTTGAGGTCCGCCGGTGCTTTGCGCGGGCTGTCACCAGCAAAGCCGGTATAGCGGTCCTTCACATAAGTGGCATAAGAGATTTTTGAGGTCTCACCGTCCGAGACGATATCAATCCCGGCCTCGGCCTGTTTGCGCACGGTTTCGGAAACCGCAGCGGTCATGCAGGCATCGAATGCGGCCTGATCGAACGGCTCCTCCCGCTCGCGCGCGAAGATGAAGTCCACGACCTCCTGACTGCGCGGCAGGCTTCCAACATGGGTGGTTGAAATAGGGGTCATGTCTTCATCTCCATTCAAATCTTGTTCCTGCGCCGGGCTGGAAACCTGGTGCAGGATGCGCTCAGCATGCCCCGATTGAAATCGGGACACGCAATTTTGGCGTTATGCGCCCGTCCAGGTCGCCCCGGCCGGATCGTCAGTTGCGGTGATACGGTACAGACCCGCTTCACCGGTCATTGACGGCTCGGCGCTGTAGCTTTCACCGGGCAGAACCAGCGCGGTGTCGCCGTTGGACAGGGTAACCTCAACCTCATTGATCTTGATGCGCCAGTGGCCGCTGGCCGGCATCAGAACCACGGGCTTGTCCGCCTTGACCGGTTCGGACACGGCCGAACCGCGTGTCAGGAAATCCACCTCGAAACCGGGCTTGTCCTTGATCAGGCCATTTTCACCGATCACAACCGCAGGCTTGTCCGCTGCCAGCGCCATCAGGTCCCAGTAGCGGGCGACATATTTGCCGATCACCGCATCCACGGGAACCTCGGGATACGCTTTCAGCTGTTCCTCGGTCAGCAGCGGCATGGGCTGCACATTGTGCGGCAGTTCCTCGCCCTTCTTGCTATCGTACAGGACGCCATTATTGCCCAGCACCAGACCATGGGCCTGCGCGTCCTGAATGACTTGCGGAGCCCAGGTCACACCGCCACCGGCGTCATCGCCACCCAGCATCGACATGATCATGCCGTAATCCTGGCCCACGTTTTCGAACCCACGGAAGATGCCCGTCGGTATGTTGAAGATGTCACCTTCTTCGGCGATGAATTCGCCTGCAGTGCCATAGCGGCCCCAGAAGAACCGCCACCGGCCTTTCGCGACAAAGAAAACCTCGGCGGTGGTGTGGCTGTGCAGCGAGTTGCGGCATTTCGGCGGTTGCCCCGCCGCGCCGATGTTGAACCCGATCTTGTCGGTGATGTGGACGTGCTGATCGGGGCTTTCGGAAACGCCGCCGCCGATGATGGTAAAATTCTCTTTCTGGTCCGAGCCCGGCGTGTGGGCGTCGATGAACGCGGTTTTACAAGGCTTCAGTTCGCCATAACGCACGATGCGGCTTTCGATGGTACTCATATCTTTTCTCCTCTTGATTTGGGTTTGATCGGATCAAACCAAACCTCCCGGCGGGCGATTGTTCAGCCGCCGGGCGCGCAGGCTGGCGCGATGGGCGTGGAACCGCCGCAACGCCTGCCCGGCATCGAGATTTGAGATACGGTGCGACATTCTAGAGATCGCCGGTTTTCAGCAAAATCTGTTTCCAGATCGAGGTTTCGTCAAACAAGGTGTATTCCTTACGCAGACCCCAGGGGCCAAACTCGGCCTGGCTGATGCCCAGCACAAAGACCTCGGCCCCGGTCGGCACACCGAAGACGCCCCAACCGTCGTGCTTGCCGTGTAGCGTCCAGCGGATTGCGGCGCGCGGTGGCATCATCGGATCGTCACGACCAATCTGGTGCTCGATCTTGAATTCTGCATTCGGGAACGCGGCGCGAAGGCCCATCCAGAACCGATCCACTGGCCCCCAGCTATGACCTGTGGTGCCACCGGGATATTCAGACAGGACGGCGCGGTCATACTCTGCCTCGATCACGCCCATATCGGCATTCATGATCCGGTTCAGGATGTCGGCGTATTTTTGGCCCCATTCATTGTCATTGCCACGGCCTTTGTAAGGGCCGGGCTGATCGTTCGCAGGCGTGAGGGGTTGTACGCAGGCGTCAGGCCCACCCTCGCGCGCGATCAGATCGCGGGCATATTCCTTGGGGTCCCAGCCCATCTGCTGCACGATTGCGCTCTGGTCGCGGATCAGCCACTCGTCATTGATCTGGTTGTTGATAGCATGGCAGTCGGCCAGAATGCGGTAGACGAGCTTCTTGCCGGTCGCCTTGCCATAGACCCCGTCACCCAGATGGGTCGCGGTGGATAGCAGGCGGTGCGAGGACAGCATGCCCTCCTCAGGCGTTCCCGACCAGATCACATCCTCACCCAGAAGGGTGCGGTCGGGGAATTCGGCCAAGGTCGCCATGGTTGCAGCGATCACGTCCTGGTTGCCGACGACCACAGACGCGGGTGAGCGCACGACGATATTCGGGGAGTAATAGTGATGCAGCGTGGCAATACCACGGTCTTCCCAAATTTCCTTGGTGATCCCGATGATATAGTCGGGAAAATCTTTGAACTTGGGATCAAATCCCTTCATGTCTTCCATCCTTCAGGTATGCGGGCAGAGCCGCGAACAATTAGAGGGCCGTCAATTTCAACGCGGCGCGGGCCAACGTCGGAGTTTTCGATCTTGCTGAGCAGAATATCGACGGTATCAGCGACCATGCGATTGGCAGGCTGCCTTACGGTTGTCAGGTCATAGGTGGGCCAGGAGGAGACGGCCACGTCATCGTACCCGACAACGGATACATCACCGGGCACATTCAGACCCAGTTCGAACCGAAGCGTGTCCATCACGGCGATGGCCATGTGGTCGTTTGCAACAAAAACAGCGTCGGGCGGGTCCGAGGCGAACATACGACGGGTTGCCTCCTGCGCCTGTTCGGTCACGAAATTTCCAACTTCGCGGGCATGCAGTTCGACACCTTTATCGCGCAGACCCGCCAGGAAACCAGCCTCACGGTCGCGTTGGGTCGAGGCCCCTTCCCACCCGGCGATATAGCCGATTTTCCGGTGTCCACCAGCCACCAGAAATTCAGCCGCCTTGCGCCCGCCAGAAATATTGTCTGAGGTTACCGCAGACATGTCCACATCGTCCTGGGCCCGGTTGAACAGCACCATTGGCACGCCCGCCGCCCGGCAGCGATCTGACAAATCCGATGACAAGGCCACCGAGGCAGCGATGATGCCATCGACCTGAAAATCGAGGATCTCATCAACCACCTTGTCGATGTTGCCGGCCTGTTGAGACGCCATAAAGACCAGCACATGATAGCCACGCTCTTGCAAGGCGTTCGAGAGCTTTTCCAACGCCTCGGGATAAAACTGGTTGTTCAGATAGGCGACCACCAGCCCAATGATACCGCTTTTGCCCGACACCATGGCACGCGCCAGAACATTCGGGCGATACCCCAGCTCTTTGGCCGCTTTGCGCACTTTTTCGATCGTTTTGGCAGAGGCCGAAGCACCGGGGGTAAAGACCCGGCTGACCGCCGACTGGCTGACACCAGCAAGGCGGGCAACTTCTGCCGATGTGACCTTATGCGCACCCATCAGTCTGCCGTCCAACCTCCGTCCACCATCATCGCCGTGCCTGTCACCAGCGCCGAGGCATCTGAGGCCAGATAGACCACTGCACCCATGATGTCCTCGATCTCACCGGGGCGGCCCAGTTTGATCTTTTCGAGAATCCAGGCGCGTTTGTCCGGATCGTCGAAAGTGGACTTGGTCAGCTCGGTCAGGATGAAGGTCGGGCAAATCGTGTTGACCCGGATCTTGGCCGGTCCGAATTCCAGCGCCATCGCCTTGGTAAAGCCTTCGACCGCGAATTTCGACGCACAATAGACAGCGCGCTCGCGACCACCGACATGACCCATCTGGCTAGAGATATTGATCAGCGAACCGGGGCGACCGGCGTCCAGCAGGCCCTTGGCTACGGCCTGGGTCAGGAAATAGGCCCCTTTGACATTGACGCCCATCACCGCATCGAAATCATCCGGCTGCGTGTCGACGGCCTTACCGTGACGGGCAAGCCCGGCCGAATTCAGCAGGATATCGAACGGCCCGTTCTGCGCCACGGCTTCAGCGGTTGCCGCCACGTCGGAAACATCCAGTTCCAGAACCTCGGCAGACCACCCCTGTGCCGACATATCCTGTGCAATATCCTGCAGCGCGCCAGTACGGCGCGCCGCTAAGGTGACCTCAGCACCATGTTCCGCCAGCGCCACGGCGCAGGCCATGCCAATGCCGGACGAAGCTCCGGCGACCAGCGCGCGCTTGCCGCTCAGGTTGAAGCTGGGGGTGCTGGGGAATTGGGGCATATCAGATCTCGCCAACCGGGAATGGAATGGTGCCCGGTACGCGTGCCTTGTTGAATTCGCGCAGGCGGGCAAAGACATCTACGCCCAATTGCCGGTAGGCGTCCAGCAGGTCGACCATGACCCAGTTTTCCCGGATCAGGCCATTTTCCAGCCGCCAGTAGTCCAACGATCTCATGGTGATCTTCTTGCCCGAGGGTGCAATGCCCATCCAGCCGTCATGGGTGACGGTCTGGATCATGTTCGGCCAGCCGGTGACGGCGGCATATTCGGCGTCGCCAAAGAAATGGTAGGTGATATCTTCGACGTATTTACCGCGGTCAGGCATGCCATTCAGGAACGGAATCTGATGCCAGTTGCGGAAACCCGCGATGCCGCGCCCGGTGCCGATACCGGCGGGGCCGTACCAGTTCATGCGCGGATGCCAGAACCGCTCCATCTCCATCACTTCGGGTCCACCCTGGCTGGGATGCTTCTTCAGATGGTCCAGCATGTCGACGATATGGTTGCACGAGGTCTGAGATTTTGCCTCATCCCACGGTCCGGGCACGATGCCATCCAGAGTCGCCGGGCCGGGAATGCAGAATTCCAGCCCCAGCGACGGGGCCATAGGCCAGGCCTTTGCTTGCATCATCACTTCGGGGATGTCCCAGAGCGTTTGGATCTCGACAACCTTGCCATTTTCGAAGCGGTAAAACTCGTGGAACCGCATATGGGTCAGATGCCCCGTCGGCGGGATGTCCAGCCAGGGGGCGACGAAGGTACCATAGTAATGGCCACCGCAGCCGACCCAGTCGTTGCCGTGCTCGGTCGGCCCGCCCATCACGATCCAATCCCGGCGTTCCAGATCCGGCATGGATGTCAGCAGCGGCGCATAGCAGGTGTCGAAGAGCTCCTGCGGGCCGGTCAGATCGCCGAACGGATGCGGCATGTGGATGACGGCGTCAGGCGCAATCACCGCCTTTAGCGCGGCGCGGACGCCGGCCTCGTCAAAGTTGTACATGGCCTCGCGCAAGGGCGTGATCAGGGCCTTGTGGGTAGAGTGTGTGTCCATTGCGAAATCTCGCATTGTGTTATCTGCTTCTCATTCATAATCCGTAACGCTCGGGCTAAACCGAGCGCAGATGCTGTAGCAAAGTCCTCACGCCAACGAGGAGGCGTCTGCGACATCGCGATAAGCCGCGCCTTCGCCGTAAGGAACGTTGATGCCCCCATAACGCCGAACGCGGATGTTGCATTGCTCGGCATGGCCAACAAAACCTTCCAGCATGCACAGGCGCGAGCCGTATTCGCCGATCATCGCCGCCGCCTCGTCGGTGACGACCTTCTGATAGCTGTGGGTTTTCATGAACTTGCCCACCCAGAGCCCGCCTGTGTAGCGGCCAGCCTTCTTGGTCGGCAGCGTGTGGTTGGTGCCGATTACCTTGTCGCCGTTGGCCACGTTGGTGCGCGGCCCCAGGAACAGCGCGCCGTAGCAGGTCATGTTTTCCAGGAACCAGTCGTCGCGGTCGGTCATGACCTGAACGTGCTCGGACGCGATGTCATCGGCCACTTTCAGCATCTCGTCATAGGTATCGCAGACGATGATCTCGCCATATTCCTCCCAGCTGACCTTGGCGGTACCAGCGGTGGGGAGAATACCCAGGATACGGTCGATCTCGCTCAGTGTCTCTTCGGCCAGTTTGCGCGAGTTGGTGACCAGAACGCAGGGGCTGTTATAACCATGTTCCGCCTGACCCAGCAGGTCGGTGGCGCAAAGCTCGGCATCGGCGGCGGTCTCGTCAGCGATCACCATGGTCTCGGTCGGGCCGGCGAAGAGGTCGATGCCAACGCGACCGAACAGTTGGCGCTTGGCTTCGGCGACGAATGCGTTGCCGGGGCCGACCAGCATGTGAACCGGATCGATGGTCTCGGTCCCGATGGCCATGGCGCCGATGGCCTGAATGCCGCCCATGACATAGATCTCATGCGCCCCCCCCAGATGCATCGCCGCGATCACGGCCGCGTTCGGTTTGCCCTGAAACGGCGGGGTGCAGGCGATGATACGCGGCACGCCAGCGACCTTTGCGGTTGCGACCGACATATGCGCCGAAGCCACCATCGGGAATTTGCCGCCCGGCACGTAGCAGCCAACCGACTGCACCGGAATGTTCTTGTGACCCAGAATAACGCCTGGCAGGGTTTCAACCTCGATATCCAGCATCGAGTCGCGCTGCGCCTGCGCGAAGTTCATCACCTGTTTCTGGGCGAACTTGATGTCGGCAAGCTCGCGTTCGGTCAGCGACGCGATCAGGTCGTCGATCTGCTGCTGGCTCAGGCGGAAACTTTCCGGCGAGTAATTGTCGAATTTCTCCGATAATTCGCGCACAGCCGCGTCACCGCGGGTTTCGATGTCTTTCAGCGTCGCTTCAACGACGGCGCGAGTCTTGGCGTCGTCCTCGGCCCGGTCGGCCTCGGGCTTGCCGCGTTTCAGGTATTCGATAGCCATTGTCCTAGTCCTCAATTGTCGGGCCGGGGCGGAGTCTTTTCCCCCCGGTCGAATGTTTCCCAGCCTTCGCCGTTGAACAGATCCACGCCCAGTTGGATGGCGACATGGGCGAAATCGACATTCACCCAGTTGTCGACAATCTTGCCGTCGACGACTTTCCAGAAATCCATATAGCGGATTTCGACCCGCTTGCCGGTGGGCGCGATGCCCAGGAATTCACCGGAATGGGTCGCTTCCTGACGGCCAAAAGCTGCAGCCCATTCGCCCATGTAAAGCCGGGCCTCATCGATGCAGGTCTTGTCGGAAAACGCAGCCTGGAATGGGCGCTGCCAGTTTTCCTGAAATTCCTTGAGCCCGGTCTTGGTGCCGCAGCCCTGGTTGCCCAGCCAGCGAAACCCTTCGGCAAAAAACTCGCCTATGTCGTCAATGCGGTGGTCGTTCAGCCCGTCGACCATCGCCTCGATCACGGCGCGGGTTTCGTCTGTCTTGCTCATGTCCGTGTCTTTGGTCAGCACGGCTTGTTCGGGGCGGGAGCCCTTCATGTGTCTCTTCCTTATTTGGGTGCCAATAGAAGTTCAAAGCTGACGGGGAGAGTTAGCCAGCTGTCAGAAAGTCCCTTGGCATCCGGTTGAGCGCCGGATGGCGCGCAACGGCGTTATGTCTGGCCGAGCAGCTCATCAGCCCTTGACCGCTCCGGCGGTCAGACCGCTGACGATCTGGCGCTGGAAGAACAGGATCAGGACAAACAGCGGAGCGGTGGCAGAAACCACGGCGGCAACCGCGTACATGACCTTGCCTTCGATCTGGGTGGTGCCCATGAAGCTATTGATGGCGGGAATGATGGTCTCGTTCTCTTCACTCAAGAGCATCACGGCCACGGTAAAGTCGTTATAGGCCAGCAGGAAACTGAACAGGCCGGTGGTGATCACGCCGGGCCACATGACCGGGACAATCACATGCCGGAAGGCCTGGAACCGGGTGCAACCATCGACCATGGCACTTTCGTCCATGTCCTTGGGGATGTTCTTGAAGAACGAGTGCAGCATCCACAAGGTGAAGGGCTGGTTGATCGCCACAAGCACAATAATGGTTGTCGGCAGGATGCCCCAGACATTCCATTCGAAGAACCACAGCAGATAGCCCGAGACCAGCGTCATATGCGGCATCGCACGGAACACAAGTGCGGCCATCAGGATCCAGAAGGCATAGCGGAAACCGGACCGTGCCAACCCGTAACCCCCGAGCGTTCCGAAAGTCAGCGAGATCAGCACGGTGAAGAAAACCACGATGCCGGTGTTCTTGAAGTTGAACCAGAAATCTTCCAGAACCCATGCCCCGTGGTAGCCGGCACCGGTAAAGGCACTGCCGGTTTGCTCGATCGTGTTGGCACCAGTCAGGGCGTTCATCCAGTCGGCCTTGGACAAGAAGTCGGCCTGTACCTTGAAGCTGCCCCAGAAGGTCCAAAAGAATGGGAAAGCGGCAATTATCAGCCAGAGGGCCACGAAGCCGTAAGAGAACAGCTTTAGCGGAGTCATGCGGGATTGTGCTTTGGTCGCCATGTCGTGTCCTCAGTGAGATTTACGGGTGAAGTCGCGCCAGGTGCGAACAAGCACCGGTGACATCAGGATGACCGCAAGGATGATGGTTATCAGCGAAGTCGCACCAGCCGACGCGTAGAGCGGATTGCCGCTTTCGCGCAGGTCGTTGTAGATGATCCAGCTGAGCGACTGTGCGTGGGCCTCGGCCTTGAAGCTGACGATCGGTTCAAAAACCCGGAAATTATCCATGATCAGCATGAGCGTCACAAACGAAACCAGCGGCATCAGGTGTGGCACGATCACGTGGATCAAGCGCTGCCACTTCGTCGCGCCATCGATCTGTGCCGCTTCCATCGTATCATCGGGGACGGTTTGCAGGCCCGCGTAGAAGGTGATGAAACTGAACGGCAGGGTATGCCACACGCCGTAGACCATCAGCATGGTCCATGTCAGCGCCGTCGAGGCCTTCAGGCTCAGTGACGGGTCGTTGAATACCCGCTGAATGGTGGCGCCGATAACGCCGTCGCCATCGACCATCCAGAACAGGATCAACGAACCAACCAGCGGAGTAACAAGAAACGGCAGAAGCGAGATGAAGATCGCAACCCCTTTGAGCGCACGCGGCAGGTTGTTGACACCCACGGCAATTGCCAACCCAAGGGCCAAAACCAGCGGCGTGACAATAAAGGTGTACGCCAATGTGAATGTCAGGGCACTGTAGAATGGCAGGTTGTACACCTGAGCCCAGAAATCACCAAAGCTGTCAGAATTCGCCCACGCCTCTCCGATCTCGGCAAAAGCCAGGTGCGAACGGTTGATATATGTGCCCAGACCGTTGAACCGGCCCAGCGGCTGTTCTTCCTGCAGCTTTGCCGTTGCCTCTGTATCAACCGTGGTTGTCGGGGTGCACCCAAACGGGCCACAGCTTTCGGAAACCAGAAGAACCTGCTCGTGCTCAACAAAGAGCGACTGGATAAAGACCGATACGATCGGCAGCGCAATGAACAGGATCATCGCGGATAATGTCGGTAGTATGAACCAGAAAAAGGTGCGGTGCTTCATGGCGTACGTCCCAGTCTTTAGTCCGGAAAAAGAAGAGGGGGGCAGATTGCGCCCCCTCAAGTCGGGGAGAGTTACTTAAGAAAGCCAGCTTCTTTGGCTGAAGTCCGGTAAGCGGCTTCGACATCCGCCAACGCCTGTTCAGCGCTCTCGTCACCCTTCAGAAAATCCGCGAGTTCCGCACCAAGTGCGGCATGCAACAGGCCAATTTGCGGGATCATCGGATAAGGCTTCGCACCACCTTTAACGGTTTCTGCAACACCTGCCGCAGCCGGTCCGGGCTGGAACCCTTCAAGCAGCCAGACGGCATCATCGTTGTTCGCAGCCACCATTTCCGGTGTCAGGGCGCTGATCAGCGCAGCAAAGGTTGCTTCGGCCTCTTCGTCCGATACGTTAGATGCGATGGTAATACCGTCCCACCACAGCGTGGCCGAAGGGATCGATCCGCCGCCAACGGTCGGTGCAGCAGACAAAACTGTATTCGAAGTCACCTCTTCGGTGGACCCTTCATCATCCAGAATTGGCGCGCCACGCGAACCCCACATGACCGCAAGAGCTGCCTGACCGGACTCCCACAGGCCCTGCGTCTCGTTCGACGCGTGGGTCAGATGATCGGGATGGGCGTATTCCGCCAGAGCCTTCATAACTTCCAGCGCGGCCACGCCTTTTTCGTTGTTGATCGATGGCTCGGCGGAACCGGGTACAAAGAACTCACCGCCATGACCGAGATAGATCATGTTGAACACCTCGGCCAGGTTCCATCCGGTTTGAAGGTTCATTGCGATCGGATGTTCCATGATACCAGCAGCACGAATTTTCTCAGCGGCTTCCAGAACCTCTTCATAGGTTGCCGGAATGCCCTCAAAGCCGGCCTGTTCCAGAATATCCTTGCGCGAGAACAGGTGCTGCGAGTTGGCCATGAAGGCCACGGCCATGACATTGCCATCAATGGTGATCAGCAGGTTCGGAGGAATGCTGTCCTTGTATTTCTCAACCAGATCGTTCAGCGGACGCACCAGACCGTCGTTCATCAGCTGGGTCAGCGTCGAGTTGGCCAGGATCACCGATGTATATTCCGACGGGTTCGGCGTCAGAGCGGCGTTCATGATCGAGCGCGCTTCGGTGGTGTGGTTGGTGCTGAATTCGGCTGCGGCCCCACCACAATTGGCTTCGGCGGCTCCCGCAACTGCGTGGATTGCCGGAAAGTCGCTGGCGAGGATTCGAATGGATTGACCTTCCGGCCCACAGTCGGCGGCGTAGGCTGCCGAACCCATCAGGCCCACAAAGGCGGTTGCAGTAGCGATTTTTCTCAGGAACATTTCTGTCTCCCTGTTTTTCTGAGTTTTTTGAGTGCGTGGCCCGTTCACGCGTGAAGATTTAGCGCCGGGGTTTGCCCCCGATCATTGAGCGGGGCCGTGTTCAGATTCGGGCGCCGGTCTTGCCATCGAACAGATGGCAAATTTCAGCTGGAACCGAGATCGAAACCATGTCGTCGATCTCTGCCCGGAAATTCTTGTCAGCTTTCACCGAGACCAGAGCACCACCAACGCGAACCGAAATCATGGTGGCGTCACCAAGCAATTCCTGCGTGTAGATAGGCGCGTTGATCTGCCCCTGCCCTTCGGCAGCAAGGCCGGCATCTTCGGCCCGGAAGCCCAATGTCATCGGGCCGTCCGGAGCATTCAGCCCCGAGATTTCGACGTTCTTAGCCGTGAAGGTGCCGCCCCGAACCTCACCTTCCATGAGGTTCATCGCCGGGTTACCAATGAAGCTGGCCACAAAGGTGTTGGCTGGGGTGTCGTAAATGTCGGTCGGGCTGCCAACCTGCTGCACGACACCCTGCTTCATGACGACCACACGATCAGCCAGCGTCATCGCTTCGATCTGGTCATGGGTCACATAGATCGTTGTCACTGCCAGTTCATGGCTGAGGTTCTTGATCTGCGCACGGGTGGACACGCGCAGTTTGGCGTCGAGATTCGACAGCGGCTCATCCATCAGAAAGACATTCGGTTCCCGCACAATGGCGCGGGCCAACGCAACACGCTGACGCTGACCGCCCGACAATTCTGCGGGCTTGCGGTGCAGGAAGTCGTCCAGTTCGACCATAGCGGATGCGCGGCGTACTTTTTCGTCGTGAGTGGCTGGGTCGATGCCGCGGACCTTCAACGGGAACCGAATGTTTTCGTAAACGTTCATGTTCGGATACAGAGCGTAAGACTGGAACACCATCGCGACGTCACGATCCTTGGGCTCCATATCATTAACGCGGGTGCCGTCGATCAGAATGTCACCTTCGCTGGCATCTTCCAGACCGGCGATCATGCGCATGGTCGTCGTTTTGCCGCAGCCTGAAGGGCCAAGAAGTACAAGAAACTCTTTGTCGGAAATCGTCAGGTCGAAATTGTCAACGCCGACAAACGAACCCCATCGCTTTCCGACGTTACGAAGTTGAATCTCGGCCATTGAGTCCCTCCCTGATGGGTCGTCATGCATACGTTTGCAAAAAGCATAGACAACAAAAGAAACATCTGACAAGCTTTTTTTGCATGCGCATGCAAAATGGGACATGGCCACGCTGCAAAGTGGCCCACTGCAGAGTCTAAACCACTGAAAGAAATTCATAATGCCTTATGAAGCCGAAAAATCTATCGTTCTTGATTACTATGAGGCGCTAGGCAAGGCTGAAGAATCGGCCATCGCTGGCACGATGTCCAAGTTCTGCGCAGAAGACTATCTGTGGCGCGGATTCCACCCGTTTGACGAACTGCATGGAACCGAAGATGTGGCACAGAAATTCTGGTGCCCTCTGAAGCATAGCCTAAAGCACCTGCAGCGTCGGATGGACGTGTTCATGGCCGGTCAAAACGAGATGGACGGGTTCACCACGGTCTGGGTTGTTTCGATGGGGCACCTCATGGGACTGTTCGACAATGCATGGCTGGGCATCGCCCCTACAGGCAAGATGGCGTTTCTGCGTTATTGCGAATTCAACAAGATCGAGAACGGGAAAATCACCGAGACGGCGATGTATTTCGACATCCCGCACCTCATGATGCAGACCGGGCTGCAGCCCTTCCCGCCCCAGACCGCGGCCCATCTGGTTCAACCCGGGCCGATGACGCATGACGGGCTAATGTTCAGCCCGCAGCCCGCCGAAGTGGGTGAGAAAACGCTGGGCACGATTAATGCCATGATTTCCGATCTCGGCCAATGGAACAGCGGCCTGAGCCTTGAGGACGAATTGCGCCAAACATGGTGCGAAAACATGATCTGGTGGGGACCTGCCGGGATCGGTGCAACTTATACGATCGAACGCTACGCTAAACAGCACTCGGGCCCATTCCGCGCAGCCTTCACGGACCGTTCCAAGACCAACCACATATGCCGTATGGCAGAGGGTCACTATGGCGGTTTTTTCGGCTGGCCCAATTTCACGGCGCGACCCGCTGGTGGGTTCATGGGTATGCCCGCTAGTGACAAGGCCGGTGAATTCCGGGTGATCGACATCTATCGACGCGAGGACGACAAGCTGGCCGAGAACTGGATTTTCATCGACCTTCTGCATTTCTGGAAGCAACAAGGTGTCGATATTCTGGGGCGCATGGCGAAGGTGCCGCGGACATGACCGGCCGGATCGACGCGCATCACCACCTTTGGGAACTTGCGGCGGTGCACTATCCGTGGCTGATGGCACGCGGAGTGGAACGGTTCTTTGGTGACCCGACGCCGATTCAAAGAGATTACCTGCTGCGCGAGCTCCGGTCCGAAGCCCAACCCTGCGGCATACGCGCGTCGGTCCATATCCAGGTGGGGGCTGAAAACGGTCTGGACGAAGCCCGATGGATCCAAACCGTCGCCGATGCCAATCCAGACTGGCCGATGGCGCAGGTTGTGTTCTGTGACCTGACCTCGACCGACCTGTCCAAACAGTTGGACACGTTTCAGACCCTTCCGACCGTGCGCGGCGTCCGCCAGATCGTTGGCCGCGCACCCGGAGAGGACGCGCGCACAGGCACCAATTCTCTGCTGGACGATCCGCGATTTCTGGACGGGGTGCAGGAGGTCGGGCGGCGCTGTCTGAGCTTTGACCTGCAACTTATTCCTGAGTTGATGGAGAAAACTGCCCGAATTCTCGCTCAGGCCCCGGACACCCGCGTTGCCCTGTGTCACGCAGGCTCACCGCATGACCGCAGTCCCGCAGGCCTGAACGACTGGGCTCAGAGGCTGCGCGCGCTGTCCGATCTGCCGCAAGTCTCGTGCAAGCTTTCCGGGCTCGGCATGTTCGATCACGGTTGGACGCCTGACACGATTCGCCCGATCGTCGAGACCTGTCTTGAACAATTCGGGCCTGAGAGGGTCATGTTTGGTTCGAACTTCCCGGTCGACAAGCTCTACGGCGATTACGCCTCTCTGACGCAGGCTTACCACGATCTGGTGCCAGCAGAGGCGCATTCGGCGGTGTTCAGTCAGACCGCAGCGCGTTTCTATGACCTTGAGGTGCCCCGGGATTGATGTTCACTTTTGAAACAACCGTGAAACCTGAATGGATCGACTACAATGGCCACATGCAAGATGCCTATTACGGGCTGGTGTTCAGCTACGCCGTCGATGCAATGCAAGATGAGGTCGGGTTCGATGCTGAGTATCGCGCGCGCACCGGGTGCACGATCTACTTACTTGAGGACCACAAGTTTTATCTGCGGGAAGTCAAGGAAGCTGACAATCTTCGAATTGAGACGCGTATTCTGAGTTGTGATGAAAAGCGTTTCCATCTGCACATGCAGATGCTGAACGGTGATGATCTGGTAGCTGTTGGCGAATTCATGGAGCTTCACGTCCGGCAAAAACCAAGCCCCCATGCCGTACCGATCCCGGATGAGATTTTGCTGCGATTGCAGGCGGCCACACTATCGGGCGAGGAAGCGGAAAGTCTAAAGTACAATTCACGTTCGATCCTGCTCGGACGCAAATCGCGTTAAAAGGTCTCGACGGATCTGGTCACCTCGCTTGCCAACTGGCAGGGCTGCATCATCCAAATTGGCAGCTGCGTGTAAAACGAATACCCATCTTATTTCAGGGAACAAATCCTTCGGGCACACCGAATATCGGTGTGTCCACGCTCGTACCCGTCAGCGAATTCAGAAAAGCAACGAGGTTCTGGATTTCCAGATCCGAAAGCCTGATCGGATTTATATCAACTTTGTTGCGCTGGCGTTCGAGTTCAAAACGGTCATCCCAAACCAGGAAATCTGCATTTTGCAGCCACGGAACCCTTGGCAAATCCGCCATGTCGGGCGTCCAGTTCGCAAGGCTATTCCGTGGGTTCAAATGATGGCGGATTATGCTTTCCAGATCGGGGAAGGCTCCGTTGTGCCCATAAGGTGCGGTCAGCGCTACATTTCGCAGCATCGGAGTGCGAAATCGGTAAGCATCCTCCAGACGGTTGCTTTCACCCATCCGGCCAACATCGCGCACGTAAGGGTCCCATTGCCGCGTGCGGCCAGGCCCGAAAGGCGGCAGCGCCAGCGCATGGAATTTCTGATCTGACATCAGCGGCCCGGAATGGCAGCCAGAGCACCGCGCCTTGCCGTAGAACAGGTTCATCCCCTCCTGCTGAACCGATGTGAGAGCATTGCTGTCCCCGGCTAGATATTGATCAAACGGGCTGTCGGTGCTGCGCCATTCGATCGCCATGAAAGCCGCCAACGCATTGGCGATCTGGGTAATCGTAATCTCGTCGGTCGTTTCGATCTCATCGAAGGCTTCGACCAGTGCGGGGCCATAGCTTGGATCGGTGCGTACGCGTTTGGCCAAGATCGGCCAGCCCTTGTCGATGCGGTCATGCACCGCTCCGGTGACCTGGTTCTCAGCCACGTTCCCAGCCATTTCAAACTGTGAGGTCAAGGGAAACAGCGCCTGCGCAGCCAGCAAAGAGTTCAACCCCTCCGGCAGCCATTCCTGCGCCGGTGAGTTGAAACCATTGCCATAGATGTCGGAAATGCTGAGCCGCCCGTCATAGAAAACCGTGTGAATGTCTTTTGCACCGAGGTTCCACAACCCCGGTGAATTGCGGGGAATGCGCTTGCGGATTCTATCGGCTCCGGTGCCCGGGGTGCGGTCGGGTCCCAGACCCTGTCCACCCTCGCCGATGCCCAGAGACAGCCCGTCTGATGTGCCGAAATCCGGATGATGGCAATGAGCGCAGGCGATGTTCCGGTTCCCCGATAGGATCGGATCGTAAAACAGTTGATGACCGATGGCGGCCTGTTCCATATCAAAGGCGATGAAGTCGTCATCGGTTAGCGGGCGCGGCATCTCCTGCGCCGCGGCGACCCCAACCCATAGGAGTGCAACCACCCCATGCGCCAGTTTGTATTTGCCCTTTGCCTGTTTGCATCCCCGGCGCTGGCCGAACTGGAACAGGCGCGCGATCTGATGGAGGCCGGCGCGTTCGAGGCCGCCCGCGAGGAACTGCTGCCCGCAGCGCGGTCCGGCAATGCCGAGGCCGAGGAATTGATCGGAGTGATGTACGGGCTGGGACTTGGGGTCGAGCAAGATTACGAGCGAGCGTTCGAATGGTACCTGCGCGCCTCGATGAAGGGGCATCCGGGGGCGCAATCCGGCATCGGCTGGTATTATGAGCTGGGTTTGGGCATGCCCGCCCCTGATCTGGTGCGGGCTTACATGTGGTACACGCTCAGCGCCATTGGCGGCGATCCCGATGCGGCGATCAGCCTTGAGGAGGTGGTCAAGAAAATGTCGCCGGAGCAGATCGAAAGGGCGCATGTTCTGGTCAACGACTACAAAGGGTGGATGTACCCGTTTCGGTGAGGGCCGGGCCATTCGGCCCGACCCAACAGCTTAGTTCAGATCCGCATCACGCGAGGCGTTTACATCCGCCTCAGCCGCGGCAACGGCCTCGGTCAATGCGTTGAACACTTCATCTCCGCGCGCCACATTGGACTGGAACCAAGCATAGACCGGCGTAGCAGCCTCTTTGAACGCGGCCTTCTGCTCAGGTGTAGGTACATAAAGATCACCACCGCCGGCGACGAAATCTTCGTATGCTTGGATCGATTTGCGCTTGGGCGAGGCAAAGGTGGCCTGCTGCAGCGCATAGAAACCATCGACTACCACACGACGCATGTCCTCGGGCATCTCCTGGAACTTGGCGTTGTTCATCCACCACAGCGCGCCCATATAAGCGTGACCATCAAGCGTGACGTATTGCAGTCCCGCATCGGGGAATTTCATGCCCATAATGTCGGTGATGCCGTTTTTCGAGCCTTCGACAACGCCAGTCTGGAAGCTGGTGAACAGTTCCGGCCAAGGGATTGGGGTCGGCGATGCGCCCAGTGCTTTGACCAGTTCCTGCGGCAGGTCGGCCACCACGGTGCGGATCTTCAGACCTTCCATGTCGGCAGGCTCGGCCACACGGCGCTGCGTGTTGGCAAAGTTGCGCCAGCCGCCGGTGTTGCCGATGGTCATCAGACGGATCGCGCCACCGGAATCCTCCAGCGCCATGTCGCGCATCTTACGGGTGAAATCACCCGACAACACATGCTCTGCAATCCGGTCATCGGCCATCAGGTAAGGCAGGTCCAGAACCTGCACGTAAGGGAAGATGCCCGAGGCCCCTCCAGAGGTTGAGATGTAGATGTCGATTGTGCCGTCAGCTACGCCCTGAAGGCATTCGGCACCGTTGGAGCACAGCTGTGTACCGATAAACAGTTCCACTTCGATGGCGCCGTTCGAGGCCGCTTCGACGTAGTTCTTGAACACGATGAGGCCGTCATAATCCTCGTCATTTTCATTAGAATTTGCGGTGGCGCGCAGTGTGTAATCTGCAGCCGTTGCAGCGATGGCGGACGCGGCCACCAGCGATGTGGCCACCGCAGCGGTTTTGATGAAGTCTCTGAGCATGCGTTTCCTCCCTGTGGAACTCAGTTAGTTGGCAAACCCCGTTATTCTCGGGACTGTCATGGATAGTGCGGGGATATAGGTGATCAAAAAGATCACGATGATTTCAACCGCCAGAAACGGCAGGATCGCTTTGGCGATGGTTTCGACCCGTTCGCGTGATACGGCGGCGGCCACGAACAGCACGAGCCCCATCGGCGGTGTGGCCAGACCAACGGTCAGGTTGACGCTCATGATGATTGCGAAATGGATCGGGTCTACTCCGAGGCTGGTGAAGATCGGACCAAGGATTGGGCCAAGGATGATAATAGCGGGGCCTGCATCCAGAAACATGCCGACGATGAACAGCAGCAAGTTGATCAGGAACAACAGGATCAGCGGGTTCTCGGACAGGCTGAGGATGAGTGAGGCCAATTGCTCCGGCGCATGGCTGAGGCTGACCACGGTCTTGAACGCCATCGCCGCGCCAACCAACAGCAGCACAACAGCAGAGGTCATGCCCGCATTGCTGAGGATCTCGGGCACTTCCTTCAGGGTCAGCGTGCGCAGGACAAAGAAACCGATGATGAAAGCATAGCCCACAGCCACAGCAGCGGCCTCGGTCGGGGTGAAAATGCCGCCCAGAATACCGCCAAGAATGATCACGGGCGTCATCAGCGGGAAAAAGGCTTTTAGACTGGCCTGCCTGCGCTCGCCCCAAGTGTATTTGCGGCTGGCAACGGGGAAGTCATAGCGGTCGGCCATGACCTTGATCATCAGCATCAGACCGACGCCAACCATGATCCCGGGCACGATACCGGCGAGAAACAAGGCTGCAACGCTTTCGCCCATGACATAGGCATAGATGATCATGATACCCGAGGGTGGAATGATCGGGCCAATGACGGAACTGGCTGCCGTGATCGCTGCGGCGAATTTGCGGGTATAACCCTGTTTCTCCATCGCCGGGATCAGCATCGACCCAAGCGCCGATGTGTCTGCAACGGCAGAGCCGGACAGGCCCGCAAACAGAATTGAGCTCAGCACGTTCACATGCGCCAGCCCCCCGCGAAGATGACCCATCAGAGCCTGGCTGAACTCGACCAGTCGGATGGTGATACCGCCCCGGTTCATCAGCTCTCCTGCCAGCATGAAGAAGGGGATCGCCATCAGTGGAAAGCTGTCCATGCCGTTATAAACATTGCGGTAAAGCAGCGTGATGTCGTTGGTCTGACCGCTAAGCCACAGCAGGATACCGGGGGCTGCCAGCAGCGCGAAAAAGACCGGCAGGCCGATCAGCAGGAAAATCAGGAAGGTGGGCAGGAACCAGATCAGCATCTATTCGGCCCCCACCGCAGCATCGGGAATTTCGGGCAGAAGGTGTGCTCCGCCAAGCATGGTAACCACAGATCGCAAGATCAGCTCGATATTCACCGAGATCAGAAGGATGATCCCCACCAGTAGCGAAGCCATCATCCAACTACGTGGGATGCGGTACCATTCATCGAACCCGAAAGACGTGGGCAGATACAGGGCCGCGGTGGCGAACTTGCCACCAAAACCCGTGACCTCGGACCAGCCAATATTGACCGCAACCAGCAGCACGGCCAGCGATATCAGCAGCAGGAATAGATTGAGCGACAGGCCCAACACACGTGGCAAGAAGCGCTCAAGCATGTCGATGGCGACGAACCCGCCGCGCCGGAAGGCGGTGGGGGCCATCAGGCCGGTCATCCAGAGCATGCAGAATCGGGCGGCCTCGTCCGGCCATGGCAGGGCGTTGCCAAGAACGTATCGAAAAAACACCTGGATCAGGATCGCCACAACCATGACTGCAATCGCAACGACACCAACCGCGCGGCCCAATCGCAGCACGGTTTCGTTCACAAATGCAATCGGTGCCAGCACCGATGCCAGTCCGCCCATGCGGATCCTCCCACTGTCAGCCGCGAGTTTAACCCGCGGTCGTCACATCGCGCTTATTGTTGCGCGAATTGGCCGAGTTTTCCGGCGTAAAAGGTCAGCGCGTCTCCATCCGCCATGCTGACCTTCAGAACTTTGCCCACGACGATGACGTGATCGCCTGCATCGTGATAGGCATACTGCTCACATTCGAACCGGGCGAGGCTGTCCGGCAGTAAAGGGGTGCCATTCTCGCATCGATCATGGTCGATATCCCGCAACGCATGCGCGTCCTTTGAGCAGCCAAAACACAGCTCGGCCTGCTTCGCGGACAACACATGCACACTGAAATGGCGTGCTTTGTGGAAATAGGCGAAGCGGCGCGAGTTTCGGTCGCCCGCCCACATCACCAGCGGTGGGTCGAGCGACAGCGATGAAAAGCTGTTCGCCGTGATGCAGATCGGCCCGTCTTCGCTGTCGCAGGTCACGATCGTCACACCTGTAGCAAAGCGGCCAAATGCGTCCCGCAGCGTGCGGGTATCGTTCTTATGCGGTACGAATGTGTGGATCATGTCCCGGGAAATTGCGTTCATCATGGCACCTCATGCCCCAGTGCCGCCTCATAAAGGCGGAACCAGGTTTCGCGATCCATTTTGACTTTCAGGGCATCCGATATGTGTTTTATGCGCTCCAGATTGTTGGTGCCCAGAACGGGAAGGATACCCGCGGGATGCGCCAACAGGAACGCTACTGCCACTGCGGCGCGGTCGACATCGAACTCAGCTCCGACTTCGTCGGCAACCACCCCGACCGGAGGGTTTCCGGCCATCAGCAGACCACCCCCAAGTGGAGACCACGCCATGAGCGAATGCCCGTGTTGCTGGTGGAACGCCAGATCACCATTGGTGAACGGGCTTATTTCGCCCAGTGAAATCTCGATCTGGTTGGTCACCAGTTGGGTCTTCATCGCCGATTGCAGCAGGTTCCAGTCCCAAGGGCGAAAGTTCGACACACCCACGGCGCGGACCTTGCCGCTGGCCACGACCTCATCCAGTGCCGCACCGGTCTCATGGTGATCCATCATCGGGTCGGGGCGATGGATCAACAATAGATCGATATGATCGATGGACATTTCCTGTAGTGAGGTTTCGACCGATTTCAGGATATGCGCGCGCGACGTGTCGTAGTATTTGACCTTCGCCTCTGCATAACGGCCAACCGGCGCGACGATGTCGCATTTGGTGACGATCTCCATCTTCGCGCGCAGGCCGGGATTGGCACGCAATGCGTTGCCCAGAACAGCCTCGGCCGCGTATCCGCCATATATGTCGGCCTGATCGAAGGTGGTAATCCCCTGATCCAGACAGGCCTGAATCTTGGCTTCGACATGAGCCGCCGAGGTGTCACTGTCATCGCCCAACCGCCACATGCCATAGACAAGACGGCTGAGTTCCAGCGAGTCATTTAGTTTCACACGTTGCATCAACGACGAACTCCGTTGCCCAGCGGTGTGGCCGGGGTCGTGGCGGGCACCCTTCCGTAAGCCTCTGGAAGGGAACAGGTTTTGAGATGAGGCATCACGCGGGTTCCAAAGTGCCTGGCCTCGTCGATGTGCGGATAGCCCGAAAAGATAAAGGCACGGATGCCCATCTTCTGATAGTCTTCGATCTTGGTCATGACCTGATCGGTTGAACCCACCAAGGCGGCACCGCAGCCCGAACGGGCACGCCCAACGCCTGTCCACAGTCCGGGTTCGACATAGCCATATTCATCCGCCAAATCCCGGTTCTTGGATTGGTGCGCCACACCCAGCGAGGTTGCGTCCAATGCGCGTTCCCGGATGGCCCGGCCATATTCGTCATCCAGCTTCGAGACGATGTAGTCCGCATATTCCTGCGCCTCAGCCTCGGTATCGCGGACGATCATGTGAACGCGCAAACCGTAATCCAGTGTGCGGTTGTAGTTTTCCGCGACCGAATGAACAGCTTTCATTCGTTCTGCCAACTGCTCCTTGGTCTCAGGCCACATCAGGTAGACGTCGCAATGCTCTCCGCACAGTTCCAGCGCCGATGGCGAGTACCCCCCGAAATACAGCAACGGCCCGCCGGTCTGATATGGTTTTGCCGGATCGGTGGTCAAACCCGAGAAATTGTAAACCTCACCTGCATGATTGATCTCATCCTGCGTCCAGGCCTGTTTCAGTATTTCGACAACCTCGCGCGAGCGCTGGTAGCGATAAGCGCTATCGGCTTTCTCACCAGGGAAATCGGACGAGATGATGTTGACGGTCAACCGCCCCTTCAGCATGTGATCCAGCGTCGCAATCGTGCGGGCCAACATGATCGGCTGCATCTCGCCGCAGCGCACAGCCGCCAACAGGTTGATCTGTTCCGTGATCGGCGCGCAGCCCGCGACAAAGCTCAGCGTGTCCTGACCGACCTGATAGGAGGACGGGCAAAGGATGTTGCGGAATCCCTGCGCCTCTGCCTCTTTCACGATGCCAGAGCAGTGATCCCAGCTGGACCGCAAATCGCCGTCGGGCACACCCAGAAACTGATAGTCATCCGAGCAAAGCGCGGCAAACCACGATACCTCGGCCGCATCCAGATCGGGGGATGTGATGGGGACGATGGTCATTTGATTCGCGCTCCGTACATCTTTTACTTTTTTCTTGCGTAGCAATCGTATTGATGTAGATCAATAGTGTATCAATTTTTCCTGCGACCGAGTAAAGCGCCTTAAGTGACATCCAACAGCCGAAACCCCAACGCCCTGCCAATCTACGTTCAGATCTCCGAGCTGTTGATCCGTGACATCGCAGCGGGCCGTCTAATCGACGGTGAGCGTCTTCCGCCTGAGCGGGACATGGCCTCGCAGCTGAATGTCTCGGTCGGGACCTTGCGAAAATCCCTCGCCGAGCTTGAGAAAAAAGGCATGTTGGAACGCATTCAGGGCTCGGGTAATTACATCCGCGAGACCGGAACACAGAACAGCGTCTATGCGATGTTTCGGCTGGAACTGCCCGAAGGCGGCGGGTTACCGCGCGCCGATATCCTGTCGGTTGATCATCTTAAGAAGCCCGCCGACCTGCCGCAATTCGGCCAATCGGATCACGGATCACGGGTGCGGCGGATGCGCTACCTGAATGACACAATCATCGCAGTCGAAGAAATCTGGTTGGACGAATCGGCGGGGCGCATCGATCGGAATCTGCTGTCGGACTCGCTCTATCGCTATTACCAGCAACAGTTGGGGTTCTGGATTACCCGCGCGGAAGACCGCGTTTCGGTTGCCGCCCTGCCCGGCTGGACACCGCCCGGCTTCACGAAACTGGCCGGTCAAACCGCCGGGTATATCGAGCGGTTCAGCTGGTCGGAGAAATCCGAACCGGTCGAGTTCTCAAAAACATGGTTCGATCCAGATCGGGCCACTTATGTCCAACGTCTGAAATAAGAGGAAACGCGCATGACCCGGACCATCAACTACGGGCTGATCGGATGTGGCATGATGGGGCAGGAACATCTGCACAATATCGCGTTACTGGCGGGTACCCGTGTATCCGCGATCTACGAGCCTGACCCGGATATGGCGGTGGCGGCCAAGGCCATCGCGCCGGGGGCCAAAATGGTGGGCTCTGTGCAAGATTTGCTGGCCGTTGAGAATCTGGATTGCCTCGTGATCGCCAGCCCGAACCACCTGCATGTGGATCAGATCTTCGAAGTGGCAAATACACGCCCGCTGCCGCTGCTGGTGGAAAAGCCACTGTTTACCAACCCGGAGGATGCGGCCCGGCTGGCTCAGCTGCAACGCGACTACCCCTGCCCGATCTGGGTTGCGATGGAATACCGTTACATGCCGCCCATCGCCACGTTGATCGACAAGCTCGACGCCACGGGTGGTGTGAAAATGCTGTCGATCCGCGAACATCGCTTTCCCTTTCTTGAGAAAGTTGGGAACTGGAACCGATTCAACCGCAATACCGGCGGCACCTTTGTCGAAAAATGCTGTCACTTCTTTGACCTGATGCGCCTCATTTTGAAGTCCGACCCGGTGCGAGTGACTGCAAGTGGCGGACAGGCCATCAATCATCTGGACGAGGCCTACGGCGGCGAAACGCCCGATATCCTGGACCACGGATATGTTATCGTCGATTTTGCGTCGGGTGCACGGGCGATGCTGGAACTTTGCATGTTCGCCGAAGGCGCGCGTTATCAAGAGGAAATCGTGGCCGTCGGGCCTGACGCCAGACTCGAAGCGCTGGTTCCGGGACCCGGACGCTTCTGGCCCGCTCACCTGGGCGACCCGCCCGTGCCTCAGGTGATCATCAGCCCGAGAAGCCCCAAGGGACCTGTTTCACTGGACGCCCCCGTCGATCCAAGTCTGTTGAAGGCCGGCGATCACAATGGATCAACCTACTACCAGCACAAGCGGTTTTTAGCTTTGTTGCGCGATGAACAGGCGCACCCGGATGTCAGTTTGAACGACGGCCTTTGGGCCGTCAGGATAGGCCAGGCGGCGCAACAGGCAATAGAAACCGGTGAGACCGTTCACCTGGTCGATCAGGAGTCTGATTCCGGGATCTGATGGTTTGATCCGCTCGTTGGTCAGGACGGTCCCCTTAAGGGACAGAGGCATCACAACCACGCCCGCCATCGGTGGTGCAGACCCAGCCGACTTCGCCACCCGTGATAACGCGCAGCTTGCCGCTCTGTATTGACCAGCTTTGGGGATCGTGGTTGGCGTGAACCGCCTGCACCGGGCGGGATTGTGCCAATGAAAGGCGTTGGAGAAGTCATCCATAGGTTTGTCCGCGTTTGTGTCGCGCGTTAATCGAGTATGGCTATGGCCTGTCCCAGAACATCTGAGTCCGGGGTGATACCCAGACCCGGCCCCTCGGGTGGTGAGATGCGCCCGTTCTGACGACAGGGTGCGTTCGGGTCGAGGCGCGGACCGACGTAATGTGACAGGTCGCACGTGTTCATGATGCCACGCTCAGGGGTCGAGGCCGCAAGGTGCAGCAGCGCTGCCGTCGTGACGTCGCTGCCCCAAGTATCCTCGATGCACATCTGCGTGCCCAGCGACAGACACAGATCACGGATCCGACGCATGGCCGACAACCCGCCCATCTTCGACAGCTTCAACGCCGCGGCGTCCATACACCCGGCCCGGTGACCGGCGAGGATTGAGGGAATGTCCCGCGCGCTTTCGTCCAACTTCATCGGAAGGCCCGTAGCCGCGCGCACATGGGCGCATTCTTCGATGGTGGCGCAGGGCTGCTCCAGCATGATGTCCAGATGGGAAACCGCCCGGCCAACCCGGGTGGCGGTCAGCGTATCCGAGCCGCAATTCCAGTCACCATAGACCAGCGGACCATCGCCCACGGCCTCTCGTACCTGAGTCAGGCGGGCAACATCCGCTTCCCAGTTCTTGTCGGCACCAAGCTTCACCTGAAACTGCCGTATGCCCTGATTGCAGGCTTCGTGGGCCATACGCGCCATCTCTTCCGGGGCAATACAGGTGATCGAGTGATAAAGCGGCATGTCCTTGACCGCCCGGCCTCCAAGCAGGGCATAGAGTGGCAGGTTTGCGGCCTGCGCCGTGAGGTCCCAAAGGGCGGTATCGATGGCCGATTTGGCGTAGTCATGTCCGATCAGATGTTTGTTGAGGCGCTCCATCAAAGCCTCAGGGCCCACAGGGTCGGTGCCGATCAGAACCGGTGCCATCTCTTCCAGCGCCGGGATCACACCCTTTGCATAGGCGGGCAGGTAATGCGGGATCGGGCAGACCTCACCCCATCCCGATGCGCCGGTATCAGTATCCAGACGGACGACCACCGAGATCGTCCTGCCGCAGGTCTTGCCCTCGGCCATGTAATAAGTGTCATGAGAGGTCAGTGGAACCTCCCATGCCGTGATACGTATGATCTTCATCTCACACCCATCGTTGTTGGATTGGCGAGGAAGGCTCCCCCCCGCTTGTGGTCATTCTGCCGCGACCAGCGTGGCGTCGGCACGTGGGCGTTCGGACTTGGGATCGTAGGCCGCTTCGCCAAGGACGCGCCCTGCGCGGGGCTTTCCTGCGATGACGACTTCGACCTCAGTTCCCGGCACGTTCACATGCGGCTTGACGAAGGCAAAGGCGAGGATCTTGCCGACGCTGTGACCATAGGCGACCGATGCGGTTGCGCCTACAACCTCGCCATTGATGCAAATGGCCTCGCCGCCATGGCCGTCTTCCACCCCGTCCGGTTCGATTTCCAGATAGGCACAGATCCACGGCATATTGCCGCTTACCGCCTGTGCTGCGCTGGCGCGGGTGGCTTCGACGCCCAGATATTCTTTGTCCAGCTTAAAGAACCGGCTGACATTCGCCTCCGGCAGGGTGACTTCGTTGGTCAACTCACCCGCACCGGGGAAGGCTTTCTCCATCCGCAGGCTGTTCATCGCGAACGAGCCGTAGTTCTCGATCCCATGCGCCTGACCTGCAGTCCAGAGCGCGTTATAGACGTCCACGCAGGCAGCGTCGGGCATGTGGAGCTCCCAGCCCAATTCGCCCGCGTAGGACATGCGTAAGGCCCAGACCTTGTGGCCCGCCACGGTGATCTCCTGCGCCGACAGCCAGCGGAACCCGGCATTCGACAGGTCGGCATCGGTGCATTGCGCCAGCACGTCCCGCGATTTCGGACCGTTGAGCGACAAGGCCGACCAGTCCTCGGACAGCGAGGTGATGCCGGCGTTTTCATCCGCGCGGTTGTGGTTCAGGTGGTCCAGCAGGCGCTGTTCGAAGAAGGCCGCACAGACCAGATAGAAGCGATCCTCGGCCATCCGCACGATGGTTGTCTCCAGTTCGATCCGACCCCGGCGGTTCAGCATGTGGGTCAGAGTGATCGAGCCGTTCTTTTGCGGCATCCTGTTGGCCGTCAGCCGGTCCAGCAGCGCATGCGCGTCCGGACCCGAAACCTCGACCTTGGTAAAGGCTGTCACGTCCATGATGCCGACACCTTGGCGCACGGCCTTACACTCACGCGCCACCATGTCGAACACCTCGTTGCGGCGGAACGAGTAGTGGTCGCGCTGCGCCACGCCATCGCGGGCGAACCAGCGAGGGCGTTCATGGCCAAAGACCTCTTCGTACACCGCGCCCTTTTCCCTGAGGATTTCATAAAGAGGCGAGGGTTTGATCGGACGTCCTGCAAGGCGGTTGAAATGCGGAAAAGGGATCTCGTGCCGCAGCTTGTAATCCTCATGCGCCTTGATGACCTGCCAGTCTTTCCTGGCATAGCTGCCAAAGCGGCGCGGATCATAGTCGCGCATGTTGATATCGGCAGCTCCGTGCACCATCCACTTGGCAAGCTCGCGGGTCAGGCCTGGTCCCCAGCCGATACCAATCTGGGTACCGCAACAGCACCAGTAGTTCTTGACCCCCGGCGCAGGGCCGACCATCGGGTTGCCATCGGGCGGATGCGAGATCGCGCCATGCACCTCGCGGGTGATGCCCAGTTCGGCAAAGATTGGCATCCGCTCTAGCGCGTTTTCCAGCCAAGGCATAACGCGGTCATAATCAGCCTCGAACAACCAGTTCTCATATTCCCACGGGCATTCATCATGCCAGACGGAATTCGAGTTCTCTTTCTCGTAAATCCCGATCAGGCCCTTCTTCTGCTCCATGCGAATATAGCCCGAGACCTTCTTGTCGTCGCGGATCACCGGCAGTTCTTTGTCCAGATCCTTGAACTCGGGCACATTCTCGGTGACGAAATAGTGGTGCGTCATCGAGGTCATGGGCAGTTGCAAATCGGACCATTCACCCATCTGGCGGGCATAGGTGCCACCGGCGTTGACGACGTGCTCACAGACGATCGTGCCCTGTTCGGTCTCGACCACCCAATCACCGGCATCATTCTGCGCGATATTTGTGGCCCGGCAATGGCGGAAGATCTTCACACCCTTCTGGCGCGCACCAGCGGCGAGGGCCATCGTCACGTTTGATGGGTCTACATGACCGTCATCCGGGGTGTAGAGTGCACCCAGAACGCCATCCAGGTTATAGAACGGGTGTTTTTCGGCGATGAATGCCGGATCGACCAGTTCGATATTGAACCCCAGCGCGCGCCCGACCGAAAGCGTATGGCGCAGCCAGTCCATCTCATCTTCGGTATAGGCAAGCCGAATCGAGCCGCAGCCATGCCACGTGACGGCCTGGCCGGTCTCTTCTTCGAGCGTCTTGGAATAGAGGCCAATATTGTAATCGACCATCTTGCCCAACCCGTAGGAACTGGTCGAATGGGTGATCTGACCCGCCGCATGCCAGGTGGACCCGCTGGTCAGTTCAGCCTTCTCCAGCAACACGGTTTCTTCGCCCCAGCCTTCGTGGCTCAGGTGATAGGCCAGGCCACAGCCCATGACACCTCCACCAACGATGACGACTTTTGCGCGTGCAGGCAGTTCCTTTTTGGACATTGCAAGCTTTCCTGTTCGAGAGTCGAAAATTTTAGTGGACTCAGTATTGGTTCAGTTGTACCGAAGTCAACACATAATGGAACAAATGTACGCCCTGCCCCAACATGCTTCACGCAAATCCATCGAAGCTCGACAAACAGGCTCTGCCGAAGTCTCTTAGACTTACCCCCGGCACAGGAGCGCACACCGCCACAGTCCGACGCTTTCCCTGTCGCTCCCTGACAGGAACGGCGTGGATTCTCGCATTATCGTTGGACCAAGACGCAGGCCGCGTCGATAATTTGCACAAGCGTCGCCATCAGCTCTGCCAGTACCCGAAGGACCCATCATGAACGCCCCCCTCACCCGTACGCTGGACGCCAGCTATTACACGGATCCCGTCATCTTCGAAAATGAGATAAGCGGTTTACTGTCGCGCACGTGGCAATTTGCAGGTCATGCGGCGGATATTCCAAATCCGGGCGACTATTTCGCGTTTCAGATTGCCGGGCAGAACCTGTTCGCGATCCGGGGCCACGACAACGTGATCCGCACCTTCTACAATGTGTGCCAGCACCGCGCGCATGAGATGGTCACCGGAACCGGCAACACCCGTGTCGTGGTCTGCCCCTACCACCAGTGGACCTATGAGCTGACCGGCGGTTTGCGGGCGGGGCCGAACATCAAGAAAGTGCCGGGTTTCGATCGCTCGAAAATCTGCCTGACCGAAGTGCGGACCGAAGACTTTTTGGGCTTCATCTTCGTGAATCTCGATAATGACGCGATCCCGATGGACGACTGGTATCCCGGCGTGCGCAAAGAACTGGCCGAGTTCGTTCCGAACATCAACCAACTCGCACCGCTGGAATGGGTCGAAATCCCCGAAAACTGCAACTGGAAGGTTTCGATCGAGAACTACTCGGAATGCTACCATTGCCCGTCCAACCACCCGACCTTTGCCGAAGGAGTCATCAAGCCCGAAACCTATGACATTCAACCTGACGCAGATGGTGGCTACGTGCTGCGTCACACGACCGAGTGTCAGAGCCTGGAAAAGATGACCTATCCGGTTGATCTGGACAGCAATGAGCATGCTGGCGATTACCAGAGCTGGTTTCTGTGGCCCACCTTCTCGTTCCAATGCTATCCGGGTAATGTGCTGAACACCTATCACTGGCGCGCCCATACCGTGGATACCTGCACCGTCTGGCGCGGATGGTACACCGAAGGTGGTCATGAAAGCGATGTGATCCGTGGTTTGGCTGCGCAGGACCGCGACACCACGGTGGCCGAGGATATCCGGTTGGTAGAATCCGTTCATCGCGGCCTGAAATCCAAAGGCTATGTGCCCGGCCCATTGGTGCTGGACCCTGCGTGTGGCGTGATGAGCGAGCATTCCGTGGCCAAGCTGCAGCAATGGATGCGCAAGGCAGTCGACTGAAACGAGAAATGCCGGGCCTGCCGACCTTCGATGACAACCACGCCAAGGTGACCCGGAAAACAAGTCAAACCAAAGCGGGTCGACCCGTTTACCAATGGAGAAAACAATGGACGACAACCTGTTCGAACACGGGCTGAAACAGCGCAAGTCGACGCTGGGCGCAGAATATGTCGAGAAGAACCTGGCCGCTGCGGATGACTTCACCCGCCCGTTTCAGGAGGCGATGACCACCTGGTGCTGGGGTTTTGGCTGGGGCGACGACACAATCGACCATAAGACCCGATCGATGATGAACCTGGCCATGATCGGCGCGCTCGGCAAAATGCATGAGTGGGAAGTGCACTGCAATGGTGCACTGAACAACGGCGTCACCAAAGAGGAAATCCGCTCGATCATCCACGTGATCGGCATCTATTGCGGTGTACCTCAGTCGCTCGAGTGTTTTCGCGTCGCGCGCAAGGTGCTCGAAGAGCGCGATATGCTGTAGTTTGTCAATTCGGAACTGTTTGACGACGGCGATAACCCGTAGCTGACGCAGGTGGGTCGGCCTGTAGTGTTGATTCCGCGCACTCCAAAGATGATGGCGTGCCGGATGAAAATCTCAGCGCCATCCCCCGCAGGGTGACCATCGCCAGCAGCCTCAAATGTGAAGATCCCAAAGCTGATCTCGAACAGATTGGCGACAAAGCTACAGGATCTGTCTACTCACTTCCGGATACGCTCGCATCTGACGACAGTGCCCTGTTCAACATGAATATCCTCGGCATCTGCACCATTGCGGTCTTTATCGGCGAGGCTGAATTGCTGATACCTCTTCCAACGCGTATCGGGGATCACCATCAGCAATGGTATCGTGAGCTCTCCAAACAGCTCTCACACCGTTTTCTGCCAACAGGATGGCATCGACTTCAGCAGCTGCGGTGCATATGTACCCGCAAAGGCGGCAATATCGAAAAAGAGGCCCGCATCATCGCAAAGCTCCACCATTCACCCGGGTATTGTAATCATGAATAGCTTCTGACGCTGTTGGAGTGGCGGATGCAGGCTCAAAGTCAAAGCACCGCGCCGCTAAGAGGTCAGTTCAGCGGGCGGTGCAGGTAATGGCATTCAACATTTGGCAAGATGATCGGGCAGCCCTGTAATCTCTCCTTCGCGGATCACGGTGGGGTCATAGGCGGTGCGCCCAAACACCTCACGAACCATGGGTTCGAAGGTTTCCATTGGCTCCATGGGATAGTCTGGATCAAAGCTGGATTGATCCCAGTGCTCGCAAAAGGCAGCGCAGGTGTCGAACAGGGGATGATTCCGATAACGGTCACGCGCGTTGCGATCCCAGCCATAGTGATGTCCGTAATACAGCGTCTGGAATATTCCATGGTGTTCGACGGTCCACGAGACCTCCCACCGCACGAAAGGACGGATCACTTCGGCAGACATGCGATCATGGTTCTGAGGCGCCAATCCATCTCCGATATCGTGCAGCAGAGCACCCACGACCCAGTCAATATCCACACCGTCGCGCAGGGCGCGCGTGCCCGATTGCAGACCGTGTTGCAGCCGAGTGATCGGGTAACCCTCGAGCGTGACCTCACCCGCGCGACGCAGCTCGTCCAGAACCCTGTCGGCAGTTAGGGCCAGAAAGGGTTTCTCCAGCCGTTCCAACAGTTCGTAGTCTTCTCTGGTCCCATCTTTCATGGCTGTGAAACTGACCGTGGTGCTCATGTGGCTCCTCCCATTGCATAAAGGTCGACGGTTTGATCTGCACCGGCTGCCAGCGTTGCGGCCTGACCTACCAGAATCCGCTCATAGAGTGCCAGATCAGCGGGATGAAACAAGCCGCGCGGACCTGCGATGCAACTCCAGCCGCCTGCTGGCACTTCGCCGCGAACCGGCATCGCCCAGTCGCACCCTGGCGCGTGATCGCGCACAGCGGGGGTTACGTAGCGGATCGCCAGACCAATGCGTCGATCATCGCTGCCGTTCGCGCCCGAGGCGTGAAAGCACCGCCCGTGATGAAGCGACATCTGACCGGGTTCCAATGGCCCGTGCCGCGCCATCGACTCGTCAATCCCCGCGATGGATTGCCCGCGCGACAGCAGGTTATCCTCGGCAAAAGTGTCTTCATGCTCGGCAATGCCACTTTTGTGACTGCCGGGGATAAACCGCATACAGCCCGCTTTCACGGAAACATCCGACAGCGCCACCCAGGCGGTCACTTCGTCGTCGGTTTCGCCCATACCCCAATAGGTGATGTCCTGATGCCACGAAACGGTATGCGGGCTGTTGGCCTCCTTGATGAACAGCTCGACCGACCAGACAAGAAGATCGGGACCCAGTATGCCTTCGACTACATCCAGGATTGCCGGTGTTCTGGAAAGCTCGGCCAACAAGGGGATCACGACATGGCCGTTGACGCGAAAGAATTGGGTCAGGCCATGCCCACCCGCACCGGCCGCGTGCTGTGCCTCAAGCGTTTCAATCTGTTGGCGCAGCGCGGCGACCTCGCTGCCGGTAAATACGGGCAGTCCGGAAACGAATCCGTTTTCGCGGTAGCTCTCGACATAGTCAGACATCGAATCTCGCATCGTTCCCCCCGTTGACGCTGAGGCAAATCTAAACTGCTCAGCCGATCGGAGAAGACGTGTCTCTTGCCCCACAGCATAAGCTGAGCTTAACCTGAGCCATGAGCAGACGCATTCCATCGCTGAACTGGCTGCGGGTGTTTGAGGCCGCGGCGCGCACCGGCAGTTTTGCGCGGGCCGCAGAACGTTTGGCGATGTCACCCCCGGCGGTCAGCCAGCAAATCCGGGCGCTGGAAGACCATCTGGGACGTTCCTTGTTCGAGCGCAAAGCCGCGGGAGTGTCTCTGACCGAAGCCGGACGCAGCCTGCTCGTGGTGGTGGGTGAGTCGCTGGGCCGGATGGAGGGTGCCGCTGCGGCGCTTTCCTCGCCCCGTTCCAAGCCGCTGGTGATCGGAGCCTCGCTGCTGTTGTCGACCGGCTGGCTTGCGCCGCGATTGCCAAAGTTTCTTGACGCCTATCCCGAGGTGCCCCTCGAGCTTCACTCTTTAATCGGCCGCCCCGAAACACCACCCCGGAACGCTGCGATCTGGATTGCGTTTGGTCAGCCCCCTCCGGGCACGCAGGCCTTGCGGCTTTTTGGGGAAACACTGATTCCGGTCGCGCAACCGCGCATTGCTGCGGCGATAGACTCGGTAGAGGACCTGCTGGATCACATGCTGATCGAGGTTTCCGATCACCGCACCAACTGGGCGCAGGTTCTGGGGGCGGATGTGCTGCCTGAACGCGCCAGAGTAAGCTATGTCGATACCACGCTGGCGGCGCTGGCACTGGCCGGGGCCGGCGGAGGTATTGCATTGGCGCGACCACCGGCAAGCGACGATCTGATCAGAAAATTCAGATTGCAGTGCTGTTTACCAGACGCGGGGGTCGCAGGTGTTGAGGAATATCATGTCCTGTCGATGTCAGGCGTTCCATTGAGCTCCGACGCTGAGGCTTTTCGCGATTGGGTGCTGAGCGAAGCACGAAACCAAGCGGGATAGGTTTCCTCAAACCGTATCGTGCGCTTGAGCAATGGGATCTGACGGTTAAGCCCGGCGATTTTGCGGAACTGTCAAACTGGTGTAAGCTGCCGTGATTTAGAAATGTCTTTCGATCGCAGCATTTGGGCCTGACGTTGTCAGGATTGGTTGTCGAAGTAAGTTGGTTAGCAAGAATGTCGTTAGTTTCAGTGCCCCCCGAACTTGTAAAGGATGTCATCGATCAGAACCTCGAAGCGGTTCCGCGCTGGAACGGGCGCCGGTTGCGGGCGCAGCATGGGCGCAGCCTTGGATGCGTTGCTGCAACATTCCAGGTGAGGGAGAATCTGCCCAAACGGATGCGCTATGGACTTTTTGCGCAACCGGGGATCTTTGACGCCGCGCTCCGCTTTTCGAATGGGGCGCATTATGATGATCGGGACCCCGATGTTCACGGAATGGCGGTCAAGCTGTTCGATGTTCCCGGGCCTAAGTTGATCGACAAAGAGGCGCTGACGCATTTGGGGATTGCCCAGTCTAGTGACGACTTCGATTTTGTCCTTACCGATCAGGATACATTCCCCAGTTACGAACCGAATGAATATGAGCGTCTGAACCGGCTTGTTGCGGCAGGACAGGCTCTGCATCACGCACGGAACAAACGCCGCGGGTGGAGCTTGCGCGTGATAAAGGAAGGCCTGCGCGCGGCTCTGCGCGTTTTGTTGACCAAAGAGGGAAAACGGCATCGTCGTATGGCGTTTGAGTTCGCATCAAACTACATGCATTCACCGTTTGCAGTACATTTCTGGTCAACAACACCTTATCGGTTGGGGCCAGAGCTGACCGTGCGCTACCTTGCACGTAGCGTCCGGCCAGACATTCCGACACGCCCCGTTGATGAACCTGATGGCATCTCGCAGCACCTGCGGCGCGACGTCGCCGTTGGGGAAAACCGATTTGAGTTCTGCGTAATCGAACCGCCTCGGACAGACGATGGTTTTGACCTGCTCGACAATCGCATCCGCTGGGCCTGTGATCCGCACAATGATGCTCCGTTGAACCCGCACCACCCAACGGTGACCCCAGTGGCTGACATTACCATTGCCCACGAAGCCACGTTTGATCCCCATGATGGCGACGCACTCAGTTTTTCCCCCTGGCGCGTGACCGCTGAACATAAGCCACTTGGGCCCATCAATGCCATCCGGCTCGGAACATATCTGAGCCTGGCCAAAGCCCGGTTTCCGAACCGATAAATCAGCGGAGGGGCACAGATGTTTGATCTTGATAAATTGACCGACCTTCTGTTCCAGATCAACCGCGGGCTGGCGAGCCGGGTCGTGGCGCAGCGGCTGGCAGGGGCGGCTCGTGTCCATCGACCTCGGCCTCTGACCATGGGGACTGACTATTCGACATGGTCCGGTGTGCAGGCCCATAAGTGGATTGGACGCCATCTGCCACCCGAGGACCCGCCGACAATCCTGCCGCCTGAAGACGAAGTGGCCGATCTGTTCCGCCGGAGGAAGCAGTTGGATGGCAGCCCGCTGACGCTGCTGTGCCCGCAAGGCTCAACCTTGCTGTTCATATCGGCGGCGCAATGGTTCACCGACAGCTTTCTGCGCACGTTTGGGGCTGGCGGGCCGGTCGGGCAGACGGATTCGAACCACGAGGTCGACCTGTGCCAGATATACGGGCTGAATGACTACCAGACCGACATGCTGCGCGAACGTGACCCAGAAACAGGGGATCTGACCCACCGGCTGGCGTTCCGAATGGACGACAAGGGTGAGATGTGGTCGCCAAAACTGTTCCGCCGCGCAGAGTTTGGAGGCGTAAAACTGGCACCACCCTTTGACGGCAGCCTTGCCAACGGAAAGAATGCCGGGCGACCGTTGCACGATCCGACAAAACTGCGAAACGTCCTGAAGCGGGTGCATCCCGATCTGGACGGTGCCGGGATCAACGAGCGCTTGCTCGATTTTCATGCCACTGGGCTCGACAACGGCAATGGAACCATAGGCTACGTGGTCGTCAATACGTTGATGTTGCGGGCCCATAACGAGTTGGCCGACAAGATCTGGAACGAAAAGCGCGACCTGCCTGACTGGGACGAGGAAAGAGTGTTTCAGACCACGCGATGTACGCTGATTGCATTGCTGATCAAGGTGGTGATGGAGGATTATATTGGCCACATCGCCAACATGCCATTCAAGCTGCCCGTGGGCGTCAATCGTCGGAAGCGCTGGCACCAGTCGAACCAGATCGCGATTGAATTCAATCTGCTGTATCGTTGGCATTCGATGATCCCCGACCGGTTCCTGATCGACGGTACGCAAATCGATCCCTTAGGGTTCCGTTTCAATCCAAGACTGGTCGAGCAGACGGGGTTGGAAAAAATGATCGAGTCACTCTCGCGCCAGCCAGCAGCCCGAATGTCGCTACGCAATACACCAGACTTCATGTTTGAAAAGCCTTCACCCGACCACCCGGCGCCTGTCGAAGCGACCATCGCGCTGACCCGCAAGGCGCGGCTGCCCTCGCTGAATGCCTACCGGCGACATTTCCGGCGCAAGCCCCATGCCAGCTTTGCCGAGCTTGTCGGCGATCAGCCTTTCGCCGACGAATTGGTCGCGGATCTCAGCCGTCTGTACTGCAGTGTCGACCGGGTCGAGCTGTTTCCGGGCCTGTTTGCCGAGCAACACAAAGGGACCGTTATCATGGGTGATCTGATGACATCCATGGTGGGGTACGACGCGATCACTCAGTTGATGAACAATCCCATGGTGTCCAAGAACCTCTATTCGGAAGAGACGTTCTCCGAGCGAGGCTACGAGTTGCTGCAGCGCACTTCAACATTTGCGCAGGTGGCTGCGTATGTCGGGCTTGAGCCTGAGGAATGTGTGCTGGGGCGCAGGGATTAGGCGCGGCCATACGCCTTCAGATCACCCGATTGCAGTTCCACAACGCGGTTCGCAAGCTCCGCGTTTTGGGGGTAGATACAGGCAAGATCATTCAGCGCGCGCAGTTCGTACAGGCGTGCGCCCTGCTTCTGAGCGACGGAAATCGCCTGACGCAAAGCGGCTTCGACCTTATCGACTGATCCGCCTCGTTCCAGTAACAGCGCAGCCTGTATCCGGCGCAATTCAGCCTCATAATTGCGCTCGTCAGTCGATGCCAGGCAGGAAAGCCCGGCTTCTACGGCGGATAATCCGGCGTCGATCTGACCCAATGCCATATATCCCCGTGCCAGTTCGGTGTTTACCAATACACCGGCTGCCTCAGCACCTGTTTCGCGCATTTTTTGCCACGCCGCTCCGAGCAGTTCGACGCCATGTTCCGTGTTACCGGTGCGGATTGCCGCACCGGCAAGATGCGCAACGGCGACGGCGCGGTAGTAAGGGCCACCGTTATCGCGAACCGCTTCATCTAATCTCTTGGCCACGCTTGGGTAATCGGGGTGATCAAGCTGCATATGGATTTCAGTCATCCAGTGCAACGCATTGGCCAGCATCAGGGGCTGGCCGAGCGCCCCGGCAGCATCGACAGCCGCCTTTGCCCCGGCCAGTGCCGCTTCGGTCTGTCCCTGGAAACATTGAACCAGCGCAGTCATCGCCTCAATCTGCACCATCGCAGCAACATCTGGGGCATTTCCGGCCTCATCCCCGTGCGCCTTCGCATGGTTCGCCGCTCGCTCCAACGCGGCAGCGGCTTCTGCAAACTGACCGCGTGGAGACAGGGCCGCGCCGCAAATATAGTTGCCGACCATTCTGGTATGGTGATCATCATAGGCATCCACCATTGCCGCACCCCAGCGCTCGGCGCTGCGGTAATCCCCTTTGACCATCGCCGCCGTGAACAACCCGCGCCCGGCCCTGACAAGAGTGCGGCGATCATCCAGTTTCCGGGCCAGTTCAAAGCTGCGGCTGAAGGCATCAATTGCGGGCTCTGCGCCATATCCAATCCGTACACGTTCAGCAGCGGCCAACAGGAATTGCAGGTTCAGTTCCGCCTGGTCGCGACGCTCAGGGGGCAGCGCGTCCAGCAATCGCAGACCGTTCCGGGCTTGCTGCACCCCTTCGCTGTTGGCATGACGTCGCAGGTTCTGGCGCGCGGCCTCGATCCACGCCTCTACCGCACGGGGTGCCGAGCCCGCCAGTTCCCAGTGTCTTGCGATCTGTTCGAACTGCCGTGCTGTTTCCGGCTGGGCGGCCAGCGCCTCGGCCGCGCGTTGGTGCAGATATGTGCGGCGATCACGAACAAGGCTTTGATAGGCCGCCTCTCGAACCAACTCGTGACGGAACCGCCAGCTTTGCCTGTCACGAGAGCCTCGCTTGGGCATTGGCTGCAGCATTCCGTCGGCCGCAAGGCGCGAGATCGCGTTTTCTGCGTCGAGCTCTGTCAGATCGCTGATATGTGACAGCATGGTCGCGTCAAAGGCACCGCCAATCACTGCTGCCTCAACCGCGGCGCGGCGCATGTCGCCTGCCGCATCGACCTGCTGTGCCAGCAGATCATGCAGCGTTGTGGGGATGTCGTCTGCGG
>JAUHYC010000045.1 GCA_030426685.1 Alphaproteobacteria bacterium | reverse complement strand
CCTTGCCCGTAGAAGTACTCATCGGGATTTTTTCCCTACCCGGGGTATACGCGGGGCCGGGTATACCCCGGGTAGGGAGAAACCACGGCCCAAGACGATATCTCGAATAGCGGCTTTGAGCCCAAAGCAGAAAAATCAGGCTACTATATTCTGGAAGGTCTGAACCGGGTACTCAGTAGAGATTGCGGCTTGCGTGCAGCGAACACCCGGTTCATACTTATTGACTGCCAATTGGCTAACCCAAGTTTCAGAACGGTCCCATGCCGTTATAGGTCACAGGCAAGGCTTGATCCGAAGCCCAGGTGTCGCGGGCCACTCTCCAGACACCATCTTGTTCAAGACGATAGATGTTTATGCCGTTGCCTGTATCGACGAGGCTTGTTCCACCGTTGCGCGGAGTGTCGACGAAACGGTATGAATAACGCTCAAACGCCCAACCCCCGGCCACAACGAACTCCAATGGTGTCTTGTGCCACCGGGTCTCGAAATGCTCGAAGTAACCAGCGATCCACGGTCTAACGGCGTCCTTTCCTTCGATTGCCGGGGAATTGGGGGCGAGTAAGACGACATCGTCGGTTACGGTCGCCAGCACCTTCGCAAGGTCGTTTGAATTGATTGCCGCGAGGTAGGCATCATGGGCTTTGCTTGCAGTGTCGGCAGGCGTCTCTGCAAGTGCGAGAGTTGTATTGCAGATGACAGCGAGAGCGACCGCGTTGATTTTCGCAAGGGACATTTGATTCTCTCCTTTGTTAATGGGGTCTCCCGAGAACGTATCTGGACTAAATAATTTCTTGACCCTCAGGGTTAGATACGTCCATTTTGCAATTAAAAATGGCGAGACGTGAGTCATGAATTTTGTTCTTTCTTTAAGTTGAGGTAATAGATTTTATGACGTTCGACTGGCGTGAACTTCCGTCACTTAGCATGCTGCGAGCTTTTGAGGCCACCGCTCGGCTGAATGGGTATTCGGCTGCGGCAAGAGCTCTCAACGTTACCCCGGCGGCCATCGCGCAGCATGTCCGAAATCTGGAGGCGGAGGTCGGCGCAACGCTGGTGCGCCGCAAGGGTCGGGGACTTGAAATTACAAATGAGGGCCTGCAGTTGGCCGCGCCACTTACCGAAGGTTTTGCTCTGATTGCTCGTGGGATCGACGACATGAAGTTACAAAGAGCGACGCGAGGCGTGCGGGTATCCACGACCGACTTCTTCGTTGACACTTTGATCCTGCCCTCACTTGGTGACCTCTGGCAGCAATACCCTGGCCTTCAAGTTTCTTTTTCACCCGAGGGCAATTCTTCACCTTTTGATCTGGAGCGTTTCGATATCGTGATCCGCGGAGCGGGGAAAAACCATATCTTTGACGGTGTTAGGCAAACAAAGTTACTTGATACGCAGATGATTGTGTATGCCTCGCCAGCGCTTGTCGGAGACGGGAAAACCGACCTGTCGCAATTGCCGTGGATATTGGACAGGACTCTTGGCGGAAGCGTTTTTCAGGACATGGTTCGATTGGCCGGTTGTGATCCGAAGCAAATCAAAGTCGTTGATCCAGCGAGCGGAAGATTTGAGATAGAAGCCGCTCTGAGGGGACTCGGTGTGCTGGTCGGACCAGAAGTGACAGTGCGCAACCATCTGGCCGACGGCAGTCTGATTAGTTTGGCCGCACCACCTGAAATGGAAAGCGCCTATTTTGCAATTCATCGCGAAGGGGAATTGGCAGGAACAGTTCAGATTTTTTTGGATTGGCTCAAGCGGATATTGGTTGCAAGCCAATGAGCGCTTTGTCCCGCATAGCAGACAAAGGCGCTGTGCAAAAACGCCCGAAGGAATAGAACTAGGTTCTGGACCTATTAATTTGGTTGCCACCATCCCGCCTGCGTGATTCATGCCCGTGAGTTTCAGGGGTCTAACATGAGCAATCTATTCTGGCTGACCGATGAGCAGATGGCGCGGCTTCAGCCTTACTTTCCCAAGAGCCATGGTAAGCCGAGGGTTGATGATCGACGCGTGCCGAGTGGGATTATCTTCATCAACCGCAATGGGTTGCGTTGGTCCGATGCGCCGCGTGAATATGGACCGCCAAAAACGCTGTATAATCGCTGGAAACGATAGAGCGATATGGGTGTGTTCGCTCGGATCTTGAGCGGGCTGGCTGCGGAGGGAACCGCTCATAACACCATCATGATTGACGCAACATTCCTCAAAGCGCACCGCACGGCTTCCAGCCTGCGGTTGAAAAAGGGGGCGTGGGAGGCTGATCGGGCGCACCAAGGGTGGCATGAATACGAAACTGTACGCCGTTACCGACAGTCTGGGACGCCCCATCCGCTTCTTCATATCCGCTGGGCAGGTGAGCGATTACACGGGCGCCAGGGCTCTGGTGAACAGTCAGCCACCGGCTGACTGGCTGCTGGGAGATCGAGGTTATGACGCAGATTGGTTCCGCGAAGCCCTTAATGACAGGGGAATAAAGCCCTGTATCCCAGGTCGAAAGTCACGCGACAAGCCTGTCAGATACGACAAGCGCCGCTACAAACAACGCAACCGCATTGAAATCATGTTCGGACGCCTGAAGGATTGGCGGTGCGTCGCCACCCGATATGACAGATGCCCAAAGGTTTTCCTCTCGGCCATCGCTCTCGCTACTACAATCCTATTCTGGCTGTAAATTAATGAGTCTGGAGCCTAATGTAATCCCGGTACCGACAATCCTGAGACTGCCGCTCTGCGTACTCTTCGTATTCCGATCATCTTATCTTGCGGTAATATCTGAGAGTTATTCAATAAAATCTATAAGTTACTTGGAAAATGGCTGGGGTGGTAGGATTCGAACCTACGATACACGGTACCAAAAACCGCTGCCTTACCACTTGGCTACACCCCAACGATGAGCGGCTATCTACGACTGTTGGTTTCGGGGTTCAAGGACTTTTTTGGACAAAAGTGACATCAATCTGCAATTATATTTGCATACGATGCCACCCTGAGTTGGCCTGCCTTTAGGAAGCGATCAAAACCGGATTTGCGGCAAGGTAGTATTAGATACATAGAGCATTCCTGGGCTGGCATCGATACAGGTGACGAACACAGCTGGCCCGTTCCAGATTATTCTTGTGCACTCAGTTGCGAGTGATATTCAATCACACAAAAAGTCTGATAAACTTATGTTTTGCAAATAAAAAATTTTATTGAGGTATTGAGTGGCGTCACTAAAGATCCTACGTTCAGGCCAGACGCTATCCAGCCTGAAGGAGCAAGCGATGAAACTGAATCCGAATGTTGCAGAAGCGTTGAACAAGCAGATCAACAACGAATTGCACGCCTCGTACACCTATCTGGCGATGTCAGCGTATTTCGAAGCGGAGGACTTGCCGGGATTTGCCAGTTGGTTCCGGGGCCATTCGGCCGAGGAAGAAACACACGCGATGCGGATCTTTGATTTTATCGCAAAGCGGGGTGGGCGGATTCATCTGGATGGGATCGCGAAACCGCAAACGGATTATGATTCTGCGGTCGATGTGCTTGAGCAGGCGCTCGCGCAGGAGCAGACCGTGACCGCGCAGATCAACGCGTTGTTTGAACTGGCGAATGATGAGAAAGAATACAGCACACAAAACATGCTGAGCTGGTTTCTGGACGAACAGATTGAGGAAGAGGACTTGTTTTCGTCGATCCTGGACAAAGCCAAAGCCGCCAGTGGGGATCGCTGGAATCTGTTGCTGCTGGATCAGGAACTGGCCAAGCGCGGGAGCGAGCAGGAAGGTTAGCCAACCGCCATTGCTATTCTCTGATCTCGGATGCGTCGACACCCCAAAGATTGGTTTTGAGGGTCCAGCCTCGATACCCACCGGCGGAGATACGGCACCAGTCGGGGCCGCAGGTTCCCAGCCGGGCCACCACGCCGGTTTCGAAATGTGCGTTGATCTGGGATTTGGGATCCGGCGTGGCATAAACCGGTAGCATGTCGGTTTCGATCAGCACCGTTCGCACGCCCGACAACAAGGCGTAGTGAATCCAGCCTCCCGCACCGTCGCGGTCCTGCACCTTTCGCCAGTTGCCGTATTCCGCCGTGATCTGCAGTGGCATTCCGCGCCGTTTGAACACCCAATCGATTCGGTGGGTCAGGGACGGGCCGCGGCGCACATTGCCTTCGGCTGCCTTCATCGAGACATAGCGGGGCAGAGGTAGATTCGTCACCGGGCCGCGCTTGTCCTGTGCTGAGGCGGCCGCCGCGCCGAGCGTCAGAAGAAACACGGAAACAAACGCCACAAACCGACGTTTCGCTAGAAAACTCGCACTCACTGCCTGTCTGCTCTTATGCCTGTTGATCGTGTTTCGAAAAAAGGTTGAGCCTATGCCCTTGGGGTTCTTGTGCCCCGTGTGATCCTGCGCCACGATGCCATGGCGTGCGACGGTTTGCAAAGCGGTAGGAGGACCAAAGTGCCAAGAGAACGTCTGAGTGTTGTCGTTACGCGACGGTTGCCCGAGGCAGTCGAAACCCGGTTGAGCGAGCTTTTCGACGTGCGTCTGCGCGACGATGACACGCCCATGTCGCGTGAGGAACTCGCCGCCGCTGTGAAAGAAGCCGACGTACTGGTGCCGACAATTACGGATACGATTGATGCCGGCATACTCGGGCAGGCGGGTGATCGGCTGCGTCTGATTGCCAATTACGGTGCCGGTGTCGACAATATCGATGTGGCGACGGCACGACAGCGAGGCATTCTGGTGTCAAACACGCCGGGTGTTCTGACAGATGACACGGCGGACATGACGATGGCGCTGATACTCGCGGTGACGCGCCGTATCCCCGAGGGGCTTGGCCTGATGCAGAAGGGCGACTGGGCCGGTTGGGCTCCGACCGCACTGTTGGGTGGCCGGGTCGGCGGGCGCCGCCTGGGGATCCTGGGGATGGGGCGAATTGGACAGGCCGTCGCTCGGCGGGCCAGCGCATTCGGGATGCAGGTGCATTACCACAATCGCCGCCGTCTACGCCCCGAGATCGAGGAGGAGCTTGAGGCGACCTATTGGGAAAGTCTGGACCAGATGGTGGCGCGGATGGATGTCATCTCGATCAATTGCCCGTCGACACCTTCGACTTTCCACCTGATGAATGCGCGGCGGCTTAAGTTGATGAAGCCATCGGCTGTAATCGTGAACACCTCACGCGGGGAGGTGATCGATGAAAACGCTCTCACGCGCATGATACGAACGGGCGAGATCGCGGGGGCCGGGCTGGATGTTTATGAACATGGCACGGATGTGAATCCGCGCCTGCGGCAGCTACCCAATGTGGTTCTGTTGCCGCATATGGGCTCGGCCACGCTGGAAGGCCGGATCGAGATGGGTGAAAAGGTCATTATCAACATCAAGACATTCGAAGATGGCCACCGCCCGCCAGATCAGGTTGTGCCCTCGATGTTATAGGCACCGATCCGACAAGGGGAACACGATGGCGCAGGTATCCACTTTGCCGCGAAATGAGGCCGGGATCGAAACGGCAATCGGCATATTGAAGCAACGGTTCGGTGACCGGCTACAAACAAGTGCCGCGATCCGCGAGCAGCATGGCCATACCACGACCTGGATCGAGAACCAGAGCCCCGACGCAGTGGTCTTTCCACATTCAACCGAAGAGGTGGCTGAGATCGTCCGGACCTGCGCCGCGCATCACGTACCGATCATCCCGTTTGGGACGGGCACTTCGCTAGAGGGGCATGTGAATGCTCCGGCTGGTGGGCTGTCGGTTGACCTCAGCCAGATGAATCGCATTTTGGCCGTCAACGCAGGAGATTTGGATTGCGTCGTGCAACCGGGTGTGACCCGCGACGATCTGAACACGCATCTGCGCGATCAGGGCCTGTTTTTTCCGATTGATCCGGGGGCGAATGCCTCGCTGGGCGGGATGGCCGCAACCCGTGCCTCGGGCACCAACGCCGTGCGCTATGGTACGATGAAGGACAACGTACTCAGCCTTGAGGCGGTGATGCCGGATGGTCAGATCATCCGAACCGGCCACAGGGCGCGCAAATCTTCGGCCGGCTATGACCTGACGCGCCTGCTGATCGGGGCAGAGGGCACGCTGGGGATCATTACCGAGATGACGCTGCGCCTGCAGGGCATCCCCGAGGCGATCAGCTCGGCCCGATGTTCCTTTCCGACTGTGGATGCGGCCTGTCAGGCAGTGATGATGACGATCCAGTACGGCATTCCGGTCGCCCGCATCGAGTTGCTGGACGAGATGTCTGTAAAGGCAGCCAACGCATATTCCGGACTGAATTTACCGGAAACGCCCCTGTTGCTGCTGGAATTCCACGGCTCAGACACTGGTGCCGCCGAACAGGCTGAAACTTTCGGTCAAATCGCGGATGAATTCGGTGGGACTGATTTTGCCGCGACCTCAACCACGGAGGAGCGTAACAAGCTATGGCAGGCCCGGCACGATATGTATTGGGCCAGCCTGCAGTTGCGCCCCGGTGCGCGTGGAATCTCTACGGATGTTTGCGTGCCTATCTCGCGGCTGGCTGAATGTGTGACCGCGGCACAGGACCAGGCGCGCGAACTAGGCCTGCTGGCCCCGATTGTCGGCCATGTCGGAGATGGGAATTTCCACACCCTGCTGCTGATCGATATGGACAACGCCAATGAGGTTGCTGCGGCGGATGGTTTCGTTGGCTGGCTGAACGATCTGGCCATCTCGATGGAGGGCACCTGCACCGGCGAGCATGGCATCGGGCAGGGGAAGCGGCCTTATCTGGTCAGGGAGCTTGGTGCGGCGACAAGTTATATGTCCGCGATCAAGGCCGCATTGGATCCCGACAACATTATGAATCCGGGCAAGATCCTTTAACCGCCATTGCAGACTCCGTCATAACCGCGCCGCAATTTTGTGAGAATGACCTCAAAAAGAGCAGTATTTGAATCCGAGGTCATTCATGGGCGCGTTGCGTTTTATAGGTTTTTTGTTGATTGCCGCATTGGTTGTAGCCGGTCTCGACTATTACCAGCAGGACAAAAAACACGAAGGTACGCTGTCCTTCGGTGCATATGTGGAGACAATAAACCAGCGGTTCAATTTGTATCAGGCAGAGCTTGCCGCCGAAGACGTCGAGCGTGAGCGGAAGAAGCTCTGGCGCGGAGGGGCCAAGCCCTATCTGCCCGCAACAGGCAAAGTTTGGGTGCGTCGCGCAATCGTGGACGCAGATTATACTCGCGATGCCCGAGAAGGTGTACTGCAGGACAACATCAGCGAGGCCGCCCGTCCTCTGGCCAAAAAAGTAGCTGTGCAGAAGGTACAGCAACTGGCCGCTAAACTAGACCGGACCAGCTGGGTCTATGAAAATGGTGAACACACAATCTGGTTGCAGGCGCGGCTGAGGGAAGATGCAAGATCCAACACGTTGGCTGGCAACATCGCCCAGACCGTCGAAGGGCTGAGCGTGAATCCAAGTGATTATGCTCCTTTCGGGGTTATCGGGGGTGTTGCCTACTTCCAGTTCGTTCAGAACAAATACAGCGGAATCACCGTGAATGACCGGTCTTTCTGGTCGATGATCACGGCCGGAATTACGGATTTAGGCACTGATCCCGGATTTGACATCTACAAGGCGACTATTGGTCTGGGGCAGGAAATCCGTTTGCAGGTCTATTCTGATGCACCTTCGACTGAGTTGCGCGCCTTTCTGGCGCAGTTGGACTATGACGGTTTGAATGCCCTGCTCAGCAGCCCGGTTCCCGGCGTCGGAAATGACGTACTCTCAGATCCGGACGGCGAGGGTGAACTGGCAGCACAAATGGCGGCGTTGCGGGGCGAGTTTGTCAAACTGCGCAGCGAACTGGCACGGCTGCGGCTCGACAATATCGATGGGCTGTCTTTGGTCGCAAACACGCTGGCTGCTCAATATGGATTGCCTGCGGATACGTTTGATCTGACCGCCAACAGAATCAAATCACCTGACGATCTCGTTCAGGTCGGATATCGCAAAGGTCTATCGGATCTGCTGGAGGGTGAAACTCAAAAGGCCGAAACGGATACCGGTGGTGTTTTTGGGCGACTCTTTGCCAGTTTCCAAGGCGAACCTGCGTCGGCGGAGACAGAACCAAAAAGCGCCAAAGGCGGGTTCCTCAGTGGATTGCTGTCAGCATTTGGGAAATCCGGTTCGAATGAGGGAACCGTTGTGCGCGTGAACAAGGGCGGATCGGGGTCAAGCGGTGATTGCCTGACCAAAGGCGCGTTCAAACGCTGCACTCTTGGCGGGGGATAGCGATCTTTGGAAGAGTGCAAAAGCGACCCGGCGCATCTGTCGGGTCGTTTTTCCTATATCACTGGTCGGATGAATCACGCGTCGGCGCCCGCAAATGCGCCATATGGTGTCAACTTAATTCAAGGGGAGACACCCGGCTATGAAAACCCAAGTCAAAGCACTGGTAGTTGGCGGCGGCGCCGTCGGGACCTCGATTGCCTATCATCTGGCCAAGGCAGGCTGGGACGATGTGATGCTGATCGAGCGGGACGAGCTGACCTCCGGGTCCACATGGCACGCAGCTGGTCTGTTACCGCTGTTCAACATGTCCTACGCGACAACTCACATCCACAAGTACTCGGTCGACTTCTACAAGACGCTTGAGGAAGAAACCGGTCTGAACGCGGGTTTTGCCGTGGTCGGCAACCTGCGCATGGCGCAGACACAAGAGCGTATGGATGAATACATGCTCTATGCGTCCACCGCCGAAACCTGTGATGTCGCGTATGAGTGGCTGACGCCCGAGCAGATCAAGGAGCGCTGGCCGCTGATCGAGACCTCAGACCTGAAGGGCGCGATCTATCACACTGAGGACGGCTATATTAACCCCGCCGACGTAACTCAGGCGATGGCCAAAGGCGCGCGTCAGCGTGGCGTCGAGATCGTCCGCAAAATGCAGGCCGATGCGTTCCACTGGAACGGTACCCATTGGGAAGTCACGTGCACCAAGATGGTGGAAAAGGGCGGCAACCTTGTCGAGAGCGACGAGCAGGTGGTGATCACCGCCGAGCATGTCGTGACCGCCTCGGGTAACCACGCGCAACGCACCGCCAAGATGCTGGGCATCAAGATGCCCGCGATTCCGGTCGAGCACACTTTCATCGTCATGGACAAGGACCCCGAACTGGTCAAATGGCGTGAAGCGGGCAACCCGGAGCATCCCGTTGTGCGTGACGCCGACAACGAATCCTACGCGCGCGAAGAGCGCGGCGGCTGGATTCTGGGTATCTACGAACATGGCGCCCCCGCGCGGTTCGAACATGGCGTGCCGGACAGCTTCCGCGCCGACCTGTTCCCGCTGGATCTGGACCGGATCGCCGATCAGTACATGGCAATGGCCGAACGCGTCCCGTCCTGCGCCGAATCCGGCCTGAAAGACGATTTCAACGGCCCGATCTGCTATACACCTGACGGCAACCCGCTTGTCGGTCCGGCTCCGGGCCTGCGCAACATGTGGCTGGCCGAGGGCTTCAGCTTCGGGATCACCGCCGCAGGCGGCACTGGCTACTATCTGGCGCAGATGATGGTCGACGGTGAAGCCGAGATCGACATGGCCTCGCTGGACCCCAAACGCTACAGCAGCAACTGGATGACCACCGAATTCGCAGCCCGCAAGAACGAAGAGTGCTATGAGCACGTCTACATCCTGCACCACCCCGACGAAGAGCGCGCCGCCTGTCGTCCGCTGCGCACCGTTCCGGCCTATGACCGCCAGAAAGCGCGTGGCGCACAGTTTGGCTGGGTCAACGGTTGGGAACGCCCAAACTACTTCGGCCCGGTCGATGCACCTGAGAACTTCGACCATGACGCCCGCTCCTTCCGTCGTGGCGGCTGGTGGCAATATGCTGTCGAAGAAGCCAAAGCGGTTCGCGAAGGCGTAGGCCTGATCGACGCCTCGGCCTTCACCAAGCATGTCGTCAAAGGCCCCGGCGCAACCCAGTTCCTGGATTGGTTCACCTGCAACAAGTTGCCCAAGGTCGGACGTATCAACCTGACCTACGCGCTGACTTCGCACGGCACCACCCGCACCGAATACACCATCGTCCGCAATGGCGAGAACAACTACTACATCGTCTCCGCCGGTGCCTGGACCGAGTATGACGCCGACTACCTGCGCAAGGCGGCCGAGGACAAGATGGAGGAGTTCGGTTACATCGAGATCCAGGACGTGACCACTCAGTGGGGCGTTTTCGCCATCGCCGGGCCCAAGTCGCGTGACGTTCTGAAAGAGGTCATTAAGGACGCCGATCCGGAAACCGCGCTGTCCAACAAGCGCTTCCCGTGGCTGTCGGCCCGCCAGATCGAACTGGGCATGTGCCCGGTCAACGCGATCCGTGTGGCCTATACCGGCGAGCTGGGCTGGGAACTGCACCACCCGATCGAAATGCAGAACTACCTGTTCGACCTGCTGGAGAAAGCCGGTGATAAGCACGGTATGAAGCTGGTCGGTGCGCGCGCTCAGAACTGGCTGCGTCAGGAGAAATCCTATCGCGCCTTCGGCACCGAGCTGGGCCGCGACGCGACTCCGCTGGAAGCCGATTTGCCGCGGTTTGTTGATCTGTCGAAGGACTTCCACGGCAAGGCCAAGCTGGAAGAGACCGGCGTGCGTGTGAAATGCTGCACTCTGCTGATTGATGGCCCGGACGATGCCGATCCGTGGGGCCGTGAAGCGCTGTACACACCGGAAGGTGAGCGCGTGGGTCGTCTGACCTCGGGCGGTTATTCGGTTGCCTTCGAAAAATCCATCGGTATGGGCTACGTGAAGCCAGAGCTGGCGGTCGAAGGCACCAAGCTGCAGGTCAAGATGCAGGACAAGCTGTGGGATGCGGTCGTCACCTGCGACAGCCCATACGATCCAAAGAATGAAACCATCCGCAAGGACGGTTGATCAGACAAAGGCCCCGGGCAAGCTCGGGGTCTTTTCCTTTCGAAACGGTCAGCTACTGAGCTCGTCAAAACATTCCAATGCTTTGGCCGCGTACATCATGGACGGCCCACCGCCCATCTGAATGGCCATGGCCAGCACATCCGATACCTCTTCCCGCGTTGCACCCGCTTTGATCAGCGCTTCGGTATGTAAGGTGATGCACGGCTCGCACCGGATAGCGATGGACATGCCCAACGCTATGAATTCCTTGGTCTTGTAATCCAGCGTGCCGCCTTCCTTGACGGATTTCCCCAGGGCGCCAAAAGCACGGGCGGTGTCGGGGATGGCGCCGTTCAGATTGCGCAGGCCTGTGCGTGTCCCAGCCAATGCGTCTTGCCATTTCATGGTGAAGCCTTTCTCAATACATATCGCAATTCGCATATGATCGAGGTCGGCGATCGAGACCTTGATCTTGATCAGGTCGTGGGCTTTTTTGCGACGAATGCCAGATTATTTGCCGGCAGTTCAGCAACCTCAACAATCTCCAACCCAGCGTCGCTTAGAAGGGCCGCTATCTGCGTGTCATCCTTGTACCCGATCTCTGGATCCTGAAGGATCAGCGCGTCGTGAAACCGTTGATCGCCTTCGCTAGTCAGGCGTCCGGAGCGCATGAATGGCCCATAAAGAACAAGCCGACCACCCGGCTTCAGCACCTGTGAAGCTTCGGTGATCAAGGTTGCTGCTTCTTCCCGGCTGATCAGGTGCAGCAGATTGATCAGAATGATCAGATCTTGCGGATCAACTACGTCCCGCCACCCCTGTGCTGTGGCGTTCAGGTGAATCGGCGGGGCGACATTCGGGAGGTCTTGGGTGTAGGCCAGAATGCTGGCACGACGCTCGGCCGTGATTTCACTTGGCTGCCAGTCGAGACCTTGAAGCCGCTGTGCAAACGCCAGTACGTGTTGCCCCGTTCCACTGGCCAGTTCCAGCGCCCGGCCCGATTTGGGCGCAACGCGGTCAAGAAGATCGCACAACGCGGCAGAATTCCGGATGGCGGCAGGGGCAATCAGTTTCTGACCTTCCCCTTCGGTGGCGACACTGGCGGATGCGGGCAGGTTGCGTTTTGTCACCGGCCCAGCCTTTCCGGTGTTAGGGCCGCAACCACCGCCGGATCAATCTGCGCTGACGCACCCGTCACGAGGTCGGCGATCAGTTGCGACGCTGCTGGTGCGGTTTGGAAACCGTATCCGCCTTGTGCGGCAGCCCAGACAAAGGACTCATTTTTGGGATCCGGCCCCAGTACCAGTGTGCCGTCGGGGGCAAAGTTGCGCAATCCGGCCCAGTTGCTTTCAACACGTGTAACGGCCTCGGTCACCATTTCCTCATAGCGGGCCAGACCTTCGGCCAAAACCATGTCGTCAGCATAGGCGTCGTGCGGCGTGGTCGGATCGGCCTCGGCTGGTGAAACCAGCAGCTTGCCAGCGTCCGGTTTGGCATACCAGCTTTCACCCACGCCCAGCATCATGGGCCAGTTTCGCAAGTCATGACCGCCGGGGGCGGGTATCCGCGCCATGGACCTGCGGCAAGGCGTAATCCCGATCGGGGCGATCCCGGCCATGCGCGCGATCTCATCTACCCATGCACCGGCGGCGTTGACGATGTAACGTGCCTCAAACGTGTCTGAGGCCTCTACGACCCAATGCCCGGATTTGCGAAGGCCCTGCACCTTTTGCCGGGTCAGGACCTGACCACCGTTGGTGCGGATCGTGCGGGAAAAATCCTGCAACACACGGTCGGTGTCGATATCACGGGCGTTGTTGCCGAGCGCCGCAAATCCAACCGTGTCGAGATTTAGAATCGGTATTTGCTGCTTGGCCTCTTCAGGGGATATCTGCACCAAGCCAAGGTCAGATAAGTCTTCGCAAAACTGATCCTGTTGATCTTTGGCACCGATCAGCATCAACCCGCGGGGTGTCAGATACGGATTGTCCTCATAGAACGCAGCGCTCGCCCTGCTAAGTGCGACGACGGAGGCGGGGCCATAACTTTGTTCGAACAACGCGGCGGACCGGCCCGAACTGTGATAGCCCAGAGCATCCTCAGCCTCCAGCACTGTCACCGTGCCATGTTCGGACAGGCGCGCACCAGTGCTGAGGCCCGCTATGCCACCGCCGATCACGAGAAAGTCGATCATGCCTGCCCTCCGGTTTGTGAATCCTGGAACTGCGCAACTGGAATAAGTCGCGTGGGCGGACCATTGCACGGGCATCGGTACGCGAAAAGACATAAAAGCAGGGTATTGAAGCTTGATCGCACGCCATCAGACTGGTTTTAGTGCATAGAACAGCGGATTTGGAGACAGACGTGGACTCGGCAGACCTTCACCCAATGGCAACGGGCCATATCCCGTCTTACATCACGCAGGCTGACGGCAGCGATTTTCTGTTCACCTTCATGCTGGTTTTTACGGTTGGTGTGGTCGTGCTGATCGGGGTTGCCTATTTCACGCTACACTCAATCCCGGAAAAAATGGCGCATGAGAGCAACCACCCGCAGTTTCAACTGGTTGGCATTCTGGCGCTTCTGGCTCTGTTTACCCATAACGGAATTTTCTGGATCGCCGCAGTTCTGGTTGCAGGCTTCCAGTTCCCCGATTTTGCGGCACCTCTGCGGGCGATTGCCGATGCGATCCGGTCGCTGGCTCCGGGGCAGGGGGGCGATCCGGCACCAGAACCGGATTCAGCACCTGAACCCGATGAAGCAGCAGCGCAGGGGCACTGAACCATGCTAGAGACTTTGATGTGCGCGCTGATCACAGTGCTACCCGACTATCTGTTCCGCCGCTTCGTTCAGGGCAAACGGCTTGGGCATGAGATCACCTTGTTCACGATGTGGTATGAGCTGCGGTGGGGGCTCACGACCTGTGCCATTCTGGCGCTGACGGTCATCACCACGCTGTTCTACTTTCACCCGTCCAGCAAAACAGCCGCGTCATATTTTAGAACCGTCACGATCCTGCCGCAGTTGGGGGGGCGCGTGTCCGAGGTATATGTGCAGAACAATGAACACGTGACCGCTGGCCAACCGATTTTTCGGATCGAGGATTTCACTCAAACCGCTCAGGTTGAGGCCGCGCATGCGCAGATTGCGCAGGTTCAGGCTTCGTTGAAAGTGGCGGAAACCGATCTGGCCGAGGCCGAGGCCGGGATCGCAGGCGCGCGCGCGGCGCTTGATCAGGCGCTTGAGGACCTCGAGCGTAACACCACTTTGCGCGACGAAGGATCCAGCGCCGTACGTCTGGCTGAGATCGATCGGCTTGAAAACCTGGTCGCCGAGCGTGAGGCCAAGCTCAATGCGGCCACATCGCAGCGGGCTGCCGTGGTGCAGCAGATCGAAGAACTCATCCCTGCCCAGCTCGCCAGTGCCAACGCGCAGCTGGATGCGGCCCTGACCGAACTGGACAAGACAGTGGTCAGCGCCGGGGTGACCGGTCGGATTGAGCAGTTTGGGTTGGAGGTCGGAGACTTTGTCAGCCCATTGCTGCGCCCGGCGGGCATTCTGGTGCCTTCGTCCTCGGGGCGCGACCGGTTTCAGGCCGCGTTCAACCAGCTATCCGCGCAGGTCATCAAACCCGGCATGATCGGCGAATTGGGGTGCATGACCAAACCCTTCACCGTGATCCCCGTTGTCGTGGTCGAGGTGCAGGACGTGATCCCTTCGGGTCAGATCCGGCCCACGGACGAGCTGCGCGATGTACAGACCAATACCAATCCGGGTTCGATCCTCGTCTATCTCGAGCCGCTCTACCAGAACACGGCGGATGATGTACCTCCGGGCAGCAACTGTCTGGCAAATGTGTACACAGACAATCATGAGCGCCTGGAACATGAGGACCTGGGTTTTTGGAACAAGGCCTTCCTGCATGTCGTGGACACGATCGGAGTGGTCCATGCCGCGGGCCTGCGCCTGCGCTTGATCCTGATGCCGGTGAACACACTGGTGCTGAGCGGGCATTAAGGCACCACTCATCCGGGCGTGTGCCCGCCTTGGGTTGTCAGAACGCCAGAAGTTGACACCGACTTTTCGGGGCTGAGCCATTGAAAAGGCTGGATGTCCGGACGCGGTATCACGGGGTGTTATCGGCAGCCCGGGACAGCGCGATTGCAATCGCCAGCCAAAATCCAGACCGCAAGGTCATAGCTCCTACGGTACGCCATTCAAATGGCGTACCGGTAACTGCCATTGCGATCAGGATTGCAAATACCAAGACTGTGCACAGCGCAATCAACCAGGCAATTTTCTGCGCCCAACAAGCAGACTTCCAAAGCGCGAAAGCACCAATCACATAGAAGAAACCCGCCAGGAAATTGAACCACAACACCAACGGCACCGCGTCCCCGACGGCGGCCTTGGCAGCGGCTCCGCCAAACAAGGCCATGCCCCCGGAAAAGATCGTCGCAACGCCAAAGACCGCGGCGGCGATTGCCAATGGTCGCACCCATCTAGGAGACTGATACATCGTCCCTGTTCTCCGGAACTGTTCAGGGGTCGGAATGCCACCAGCCTAGTTCGGCCTTGCGGCGTAGGCTTGACCGAAATCAATATGTCCACACTTTTATCTGGAATTTTGGAACACGACAGGTTTACGGCCCTGATACAATAAAAGGCCCGCACTGCGATGCGGGCCTTCTACATTTTTGTGTTCGATTAGGTTTACTGCGGAATTTCGCCTTCCAGCCCTTCGACATAGAAGTTCATGCCCGCGAGCGTACCGTCATCCGCAGTTTCACCCTCTGCCAGCCAATCGCTACCGTCCTGCTTTTTCAGCGGTCCGGTGAAGGGGTGGTATTCGCCCGCAGCCATTGCGGCCTTCAGTGCCAGCGCCTCTTCCTTGACATCGGCTGGAACGGCGTCGGAGATCTCGCCGATCTCAACCATGCCTTCCTTGATGCCGTCCCAAGTGTTCACAGTCTCCCAGGAGCCATCGATCACCGCCTGGGTGCGCGCGATGTAGTAGGGCGCCCAGTTGTCAATGATCGAGCTGACGCGCGGTTTTGGTGCGTATTCACTCATGTCCGAGGCCTGACCGAAGGTGATGACATTTCCCGCCTCTTGCGCAGCCGCCTGCGGCGCGGTCGAGTCGGTGTGTTGCAGGATAACATCGGCACCCTGTTCGATCAGAACCGTGGCCGCGTCAGCCTCTTTCGCCGGGTCGAACCATGTGTAGGCCCAGACGATCTTGAACTCGACATCCGGGTTCACCTTCTTGGCGTGGATATAGGCCGAGTTGATGCCACGGATCACTTCAGGGATCGGGTAGGACCCGATATAGCCGATGATGTTCGACTCGGTCATTTTACCGGCAATGTGGCCCTGAACGGCACGGCCTTCATAGAAACGGGCCGAGTAAACCGATACGTTCGGAGCAGTCTTGTAGCCTGTCGCGTGCTCAAACTTCACATTCGGGAATTTCTTGGCCACGTTGATGGTCGGGTCCATGTAGCCGAATGAGGTGGTGAAGATCAGATCGGCGCCTTCTAACGCCATCTGGGTCATCACACGTTCCGCATCCGGACCTTCGGGTACGGATTCAACGAAGACGGTTTCGACCTGGTCGCCGAAATGCTCTTCTACTGCCAGTCGTCCCTTGTTGTGTTCGTAGGTCCAGCCGCCATCGCCGACGGGGCCGACATAGACAAAGCCAACCTTCGTCTTGTCCTGGGCCATGGCTCCTGTTGCCAGACCCAGCGCCATTGCGGCGCTTGCCAGAACTGCTGTAAATTTCATGTGGTTACTCCCCAAGTTGGTTCAGTTGGCCCCTAGTGAGAGGCATGGAAAATCCGGCCCAGTGAGGCAGGTGCGCTGCTCTTGTCGGCCGAAAGGATCACAAGCACAAGGATCGTGATGATATAGGGCGACATTGCCAGATACTCGACTGGAATGGCAACGCCCGCCGCCTGCAAATTGAGCTGCAACACGGTGATGCCGCCGAACAGATAGGCACCCAGCAAGGCACGCCACGGTTTCCAGCTGGCGAACACCACAAGCGCCAGAGCGATCCAGCCGACACCGGCGGTCATGCCCTCGGTCCACTGCGGGACACGGATCAGGCTGATATAAGCTCCGCCAAGGCCCGCGCAGGCACCACCGAACAGGATCGCCATGATGCGGATCTTGATGACCTTGTAGCCAAGCGCGTGCGCGGCATCGTGGTTTTCACCTACCGCGCGCAGGATCAGGCCGACGCGGGTATATTTCAGCGTGGCCCAGACAGCGGCCGTCAGCGCGATGCCGACATAGAGGATCGGGTCGTGCTGGAACAGGATTGGTCCGATCACAGGAATGTCGCTGATCAGCGGGATATGGATGTCACCCATGCTGGGTGGCTTGATCCCAACATAGCTTTGCCCAAGAAGGGCACTGAAGCCGAGGCCGAACAGTGTCAGTGCCAGGCCGCTAGCGACCTGATTGGCCAGTGCCACCTGCGTCAGCAGGACGAACAGCAACGACAGTACCGCGCCACCGATCGCGGCAGCAACAAAGCCCAACCAGGGCGATCCGGTCTCGACCGAGATGGCAAAGCCGCTGATCGCACCCACGATCATCATGCCTTCAACACCGAGGTTCAGAACGCCTGCTTTTTCGACGACCAGCTCTCCGATCGCGGCCAGTAGCAGGGGGGTTGCGGCCACCATCAGTGAGGCCAAAAGAAGTACGGGATTAATTTCACCAAGGTCCATGGATCACGCCACCTCGCTACGGGCCGCACGAATGCGGTAGTTTGTCAGAAGATCGAAAGCCAGCAGGAAGAACAGCAGCATCCCCTGGAACACCTGAATGGCAGCGGCAGGCAGGCCCAGCTGAGACTGCGCGATTTCTCCGCCGATATAGGTCAGCGCCATCAGGCCACCGGCCAGTAGGATACCCACCGGATGCAGGCGGCCCAAAAAGGCCACGATGATCGCGGTAAAGCCATAGCCAACGTTGAAGTCGATGCTCACGACGCCTGAGGGGCCAGAGACTTCAAACATACCCGCCAGCCCGGCCAGCGCGCCCGACAGACCCAGGCAGAACAGGATCAGGCGGGCCGGATTCACCCCGGCGAATTTCGCCGCACGCGGTGCCTCACCCGTCAGGCGGATGTGAAATCCAAGCATGTGGCGGTTCAGCAGGATGTAGGAGAAAATCACCGCAATGAACGCTGCCACAACGCCCCAGTGCATCCCCGATCCGGCGATCAGTTCGGCATTATGCGCACTTTCATAAGATTGCAGGTTGCGTGATCCGGGAAAGCCAAACCCTTCGGGATTTTTCAGCAAACCTAGCGAGACCGAGGCCAAGAATTGCTCGGCCACATAGACCAGCATCAGTGAAACGAGAATCTCGTTGGTTCCAAACCGGACCTTCAGAAAGGCCGGGATCATTGCCCACAGCCAGCCGCCAAACGCACCGGCGATCACCATGATCGGAAAGATGTAGAAAGCATCCAGCGGGTAAAAGGCAAGCCCCGCGCCGGCGCCAAAGATCGCGCCCATGATATATTGCCCTTCGGCGCCGATGTTCCAGATGCCTGCGCGAAAGCCCAGTGACAGGCCGATGGCGATCAGTACCAGCGGGGCGCCTTTGACCAGCAGTTGTGGGCGGTAGTAAAAGGCAAACTCGCCAAAAAGTGGCTCCCAGAAAATCGTTCCGATGGCCTCAATAGGGTTTTTACCCAAGATAGCGAACAGAATGCCGCCAAAGACCATCGTGGCTATCACAGCGACAAGCGGGGTCGCATAAGACCACGCCTTCGACGGCTGTGGCCGTTTCTCCAACACAATCATCTGCTCATCCCCCCAGTCACTTCATCTTTTTCTAAATACTCTCGCCGAAGGCGTTGCTGCGTTTCAGACATGCGCCACCTCCATGCCGTGCGCACCACCCATCATCAGTCCGATCTCATCGACAGTCAGACCCGTGGTTTCACGCGGAGCGCTCAGCCGCCCTTCATTCAATGCGGCAAAGCTGTCCGAAATCTCCATCAACTCATCCAGGTCCTGAGAAATGCAGATCACCGCCGCGCCCTTGGCCGCCAGATCCAGAATGGCCTGCCGGATCGAGGCCGCAGCCGCTGCATCCACACCCCAAGTCGGTTGGTTCACAACCAGCACGTCGGGGCTCTGCAGCACCTCGCGGCCAATGACGAATTTCTGCAGGTTGCCGCCCGACAAGGAGCGCGCGGCGTTTTCGGGTCCGGGCGTACGCACGTCAAATGCCTTGATGATCTTCTCGGCGAAGCTCTGCGTTTCGGCCCATCTCAGAAAGCCGTTACTTTCCAGACCTTCCCGCACCGAGCCGGTCAACAAGGCATTCTCGGTCAGGCTCATATCCGGTGCCGCCGCATGGCCCAGCCGTTCTTCAGGCGCTGTCAGAACACCCAGCTTGCGCCGCGCTGTCGGACCCAGTTTCCCAATCGGCTGACCGTTAAACTTGACCGCGTCAGCGGATGTTAGGATCTCGCCCGACAATACACCCAGCAATTCATCCTGTCCGTTCCCGGCGACGCCCCCGACGCCCAGCACCTCACCCTTGCGCACTCTCATATGAACATTCTTCAGGGCGGTCCCGAATTCCGAGGGGGAAGGTACCGACAGGCCGCTGACATCCAGCGCGACCTCGCCAAATTCACGCCCCGACCGTTCGGGTGTTTGCAGGGTTGAGCCGACCATCATTTCGGCCATATCCCGGGCCGAGGTCTCAGACGGTACGCATTCGCCTACATTCTTGCCCAGACGCAGGATTGTGGCGTGGTCGCACAGCGTGCGGATTTCTTCCAGCTTGTGCGAAATATAGAGGATCGACGTGCCCTCGGATCGCAGTTTGTTCAACGTTTCAAACAGGATATCCACTTCTTGCGGCGTCAGAACCGAAGTCGGCTCGTCCATGATCAGCAGCTTGGGGTCCTGCAGAAGACAACGGATGATCTCAACCCGCTGACGCTCACCTGCGGACAGATCGCCAACCGTGCGATAGGGGTCCAGCGGCAGGCCGTAAGTCTCCGACACTTCGCGAATGCGCGAGGCCAGATCGCCCATCGGTGGCGGGTTCTCCATTCCCAGCGCAATGTTCTCAGCCACGTTCAGCGCATCGAACAGCGAGAAGTGCTGGAACACCATCGCAATCCCGTCGGCCCGCGCGGCCCTCGGCTCCGGTGGGGCAAAGGGTTGTCCGCGCAGCGACATCGTTCCGCTGTCGGGTTTCACCAGCCCATAGATCATCTTTACCAGCGTGGATTTTCCCGCGCCGTTTTCCCCCAGAAGCGCGTGCACTTCACCTTCGCCGATGTCAAAAGACACCTGATCATTGGCCACGACGCCGGGATAGGCTTTGGTCAGCCCTTGCAGTCTCAATAGTGGAGTGGTCACGCGCTCAGGTCCTTTTTCAGTTCATTCTGCCGGGCAGGGCGCAGAATCTGCGCCGCGACGCCAACGGCGATCATCTGCGGGTGTTTGCCCAGGTCCGGATCACCGATCGGGCAAGTGATCCGACTGATCCGTTCGGGCGAATGCCCAAGGGCGGCCAGCCGCGACCGGAATCGCGCCCATTTGGTAGCCGACCCGATCAGCCCGACAAAGCGAAAATCATGCAAAAGCAGCTTGTTGCACAGTTCCAGATCCAGATTGTGTGAATATGTCAGCACCAGATGTTCAGCATCGCGCGGGGCGTGGCGCACCAACTCGGCGGGTTTTGCTACTGGAACTGCTGTTACACCGATTGGCACTGTTTCCGGGAACCGTTCCGGCCCGGTGTCGACCCAGGTGATCGCCAGATCAGGCAGAGGTGATAGGACATCGACCAGCGCCCGACCCACATGACCTGCACCCCAGATCCAAAGATTGCGCGTCGGCTTGTGCACCGGCTCGATCATCCAGCCGTCAATCAACTGGGGCTCCGGTGCGGCGCCTTGACTGCGGGCTGCGGCCAGCAAGCGTTTGACCGACAGGGGCATCTCTTCACCTGATACCGACCGCGCGATGACGGTCTCGTCCAGTTTCACCAGACGCGCCGTGTCATAGATTTCGCTAACCAGCGAAACGGCACCCCCGCAGCATTGCCCCATATCGGGTCCAAGTGCGTGATGTGTCAGGCGCGAAGTCGCGGTCTGGGACCGTGCGGCCTCGGCGGCCTGAAATTCTAGGGTTCCGCCACCGATGGTGCCGCTTTGTCCGGTTTCCCAGACCAGCATCGCGGTGCCGGTTTCACGGGGGGACGATCCTTTGATCCCGGCGATGACCACCCGAACCACTTTCCCGTGGGTTTTGACCGCCTCCCTCAAAGCCTCAAGGTCAAATCCCATCAGATGCCTCCCTTCATCCTCTGGACGCCGTTCCAGACTTCCTCGGCGGTGGCGGGTGCATCCAATGCAGGATAGCTATCGCCGCAGGCCGCCACTGCATTCGACAGCGCCAGCCATGCGGAAATGCCCAGCATGAAGGGCGGTTCGCCCACCGCCTTGGAGCGATAGATCGTGTCCTCGCGGTTCTGGCCATCCCACAGCGCAACGTTGAAGATATCAGGCCGGTCGGAACAGGCCGGAATCTTGTAGGTCGACGGCGCATGGGTTCGCAGATTGCCCTTGCCGTCCCAGACCAGTTCTTCGGTCGTCAGCCAGCCGGCGCCCTGCACATAAGCGCCTTCGACCTGCCCGATGTCCAGCGCCGGGTTCAGAGACGCGCCCGCGTCATGCAGGATATCCGTGCGCAAAATACGGTTTTCGCCCGTCAGGGTATCAACGGCGACCTCGGTGACCGAAGCGCCATAGGCGAAGTAATAGAACGGACGGCCCCGGCCCTTGATCCGGTCCCATTCGATCTTGGGCGTCTTATAGAAGCCGGTTGCAGACAGGCTGACGCGCCCCTGATAGACCAGTGCCGCCGCTTCGGCGAAGGTATAGCGTTCCTCGCCGACCGAGACATGTCCGTCAGCGAAAGTGACTGTCGATGGGTCCGCCTGATGCCGTTCGGCCAGATAGTCAGCCATCCGGTCGCGGATCGTGTCGCAGGCCGCCTTGACCGCCATGCCGTTCAGATCACTACCCGAAGACGCCGCTGTGGCCGATGTGTTTGGAACTTTGGCCGTGTCTGTTGCAGTGATCTTCACCATCTCAGGTGGGATCCCAAAGCGCGAGGCCGCAACCTGCGCCACTTTCTGAAACAGACCCTGGCCCATTTCGGTACCGCCATGGTTCAGATGGACCGAGCCATCTTGATAGACATGCACCAATGCACCTGCCTGATTGAGGTGGGTCAGCGTGAAGGAAATACCGAACTTGACCGGTGAGAAGGCGATGCCTTTCTTGACCACACTGTTTTCGGCATTCCATTTCGCAATGGCCGCCTTGCGCGCCGCGTAGTCACTGGATTTCAGCAATGCTTCGGTCATCCCGTGCAGCTCGAAATCCGTGACTTCCATGCCATAGGGTGTCGTGTTGCCACCTTCGGGCACCGGACGCACTGGCGGTGGAGTTGTCACCTGCTCGACCGCACCCAGGCTGGTCAGGTCTTCATGCGGATCGACATGGGTCAATGGGCGTTGGGGCAAGTTCGGCGCATCCATGATCGGCGCATGTGCCGGTTCATAATAGTTGCGTCTGCGCAGTTCGACCGGGTCCATCCCCAGCGTGTGCGCGGCGTGATCCATGACACGCTCGATCCCTACCATCCCTTGCGGGCCACCAAAGCCGCGATAAGCGGTGGCGGATTGGGTGTTGGTTTTCAGCCGATGACTTTCGATCCGTGCATTGGGCAACAGATAGGCGTTGTCGGAATGCAGCATCGCGCGGTCGGCAACGGGAAGAGACAAGTCCTGCGCCCAGCCGCAGATGGCGTGATGCAGGAACGAGACGCCCTGAATATGGCCGTTCTCATCGAATCCGGCCTTGTAGGCAATCCGGAACGCATGGCGTTTGCCGGTGATGATCATGTCATCATCGCGGTCATAGCGCATCTTGCAGGCCTTGCCGGTTGCACGTGCAGCGACGGCACAAGCGACTGCCAGCGCGTTGCCCTGACTTTCCTTGCCACCAAAGCCGCCGCCCATCCGTCGTGTCTCAACCCGGACCGCGTGCATGGGCACGCCCAGAGCGTCCGCGACCTTGTGCTGAATCTCGGTCGGGTGCTGGGTCGAGGAATGGACCAGCATGTCGCCGCCTTCGTTCGGCACCGCCAGTGCGGCCTGGCCTTCCAGATAGAAATGCTCCTGCCCGCCAAGCTCGAATCCGCCTTCGATCACATGGGCGGCGCCTGCGATGGCCGCATCCGCATCTCCTTTGGCATAGATCCGGGGGCCTTCTTCAAAACGGCTGTCGGCGGCCAGCGCCTCATCAACTGTCAGGATTGGCGTTTCCTCTGCATAGTCGATCTTGCCGAGCCGGGCCGCCTTGCGGGCAGCCAGATGGCTGGTTGCGATCACGAGGAAAACCGGCTGGCCTATGTAGTTGACCCTGCCGTCCGACAGCAATGGCTCATCATGGATCGACGGCGAGACGTCGTTGGCAAAAGGCAGGTCCTCGGCGGTCATCACCATGACCACACCTTCGGCGGCTTTGACGCCGGACAGGTCCATTGCAGTGATCTTGCCCTTGGCAATCGGGCTGAGGCCAAACGCCAGATGCAGAGAGCCTTTGGGCGTCGGGATATCATCCACGTAGCGCGCCGTACCCGAAACATGCAGCGGGGCAGCGTCGTGGGGGAGGGGTTTGGTCACGCTCATGCCGATACCTCCAGTACATTTGTCACTTCGCCCTGGTCCTCGAGGAAATACCTCTCAAGCATCGCTTTGGCGGTTTCCAGCCGGTAGGTGGCCGAGGCGCGCATATCCGTCATGGGTGTGAAATCCTGAGCAAAGGCGGGGAGGGCAGCCTGAACGGTTTCAGTTGTCCACGCCTTGCCGGTCAGGGCCTGTTCGACATGCTTTGCCCGTTTCGGAATTCCCGCCATGCCCCCAAAGGCAATGCGTGCCTGCGTGACTGTGCCGTCCGTAACGGTGATGTTAAAACATCCGCACACGGCCGAGATATCCTGATCGAACCGTTTGCTGAGCTTGTAGACCTTGAGCCGGTCCGCCTGACGCGGAAAGCTGACCGCTTCGACGAATTCGCCTGCGGCGCGGTCCTGCTTGCCGTAGTCGATGAAGAAGTCTTCCAGTGGGATCGACCGGTTCGTATCGCCCTTGCGCAGGTGCAGTGTGGCGTCCAGAGCAATCAGGGCGGGCGGGTTGTCCCCAATGGGCGAGCCGTTGGCGATATTACCGCCGACAGTGGCGGCATGGCGCACCTGCACGCTGGCATAGCGGCGGATCATCTCGGCGTATGAGGGGTGCAGATCGCTCAGCGCTTCGCCCATACGGTTCATATCGACCATCGCTCCGAAACGGATTTCGTCGTCCGTCACGGTGATTTCCTTCAGATCGTCGCATCGGTTCAGGAAGATCACCGGGTCCAGATCGCGCAATTGTTTGGTGACCCAAAGCCCGACATCGGTGGCGCCGGCGACCAGCGTCGCGTCGGGGTGTTTGGCGTAAACTTCCGCCAGTTCATCCGAAGATTCCGGCAACATGGGCGACCTCACCCGTGTCGCCACGGGTTTGTCTTTCACCCAGACTGGCACAGGGACGTCTTCCACCGCTTTCGCGGCACGAATGATCGGCGCGTAACCAGTGCAGCGGCACAGGTTGCCCGCAAGCTGAGTGTCGTGATCCGTCGCGCCATTGGCGTGGCTTGCCACCATCGACATCACGAAACCGGGCGTGCAGAAGCCGCATTGCGAACCGTGCAAATCAACCATGGCTTGCTGCACCGGGTGCGCCTCTCCATTCGGGGCGCTGGCGCCTTCAACCGTGCGCACCGCTTTGCCGTGCAGTTGGGGCAGGAACAGGATGCAGGAGTTCAGCGCCTTATGGCCGCCCTCATCCGTCACCATGACCGTGCAGGCCCCACAATCACCTTCGTTGCAGCCCTCCTTGGTTCCGGTCAGGTCGCGTTCTTCGCGCAGCCAATCCAGCAAAGTCGCTGTCGGATTAACATCCGTCAGCTCCACTGTCTCTCCGTTCAGAAGAAACGTGATGTTCATACGAGAAACCCGTCGCGTTACTTGGTTGCGCCCTTTGGTGCCCTCCTTCGATGCGACGTAGAAAGAGTAGCGGGCGTGTAGCTTGCCGTCAGATGTTAGAAACAGGGTGGGTTGTCTGGCAAGAAAAACTGCCTATCTGATGCACCATTAGACGCTGACGGCGCGTGTTTGTCATGTTTCTGTAATACTCAGCTGCTTGAAACTAAAGCGCTTTTTGCGTTTGGTGACCGCTGATCTCCGAAGCACCTTCTGAAAAAGCCGAATAATCAAAGCCGATCTTTTTGGCATCCAAAAGCAATGGTTCCTGCTTTTGCCGCGCGTTCTGGTGGGGTAGCGTGGCGGATATGAGCAGTACCCCCCGATTCATTCACCTCCGCGTTCATACCGAATACTCTTTGCTGGAAGGCGCCGTGCGGCTGAAAAAGCTGCCGGGTCTGTGCGAGAAGCTGGAGATGCCCGCTGTTGCGGTGACGGACACCAATTCGATGTTCTCGGCGCTGGAGTTTTCCGTAACCGCCAGCGGGGCCGGGATTCAGCCAATCATGGGCTGTCAGGTCGATCTGACTTATGTGCAAACGCAGCCCGGCGAAAAGCCGAAAGCGCCTGCACCCTTGGTGCTGCTTGCGCAGTCTGAGGAGGGGTATGAGAACCTGATGAAACTCAGCTCTTGCCTTTATGTGGACAAGGGTGGGCAGTTGCCACAGGTGACACTTGATGAGCTGGCGGAACGTTCGGACGGTTTGATCTGTCTGACAGGTGGTCCCGATGGGCCGGTCGGGCGATTGCTGCAACAGGGGCAACGTCCGGCGGCTGAGGCGCTGGTGGATCGTTTGGCAGCGATGTTCCCGGATCGACTGTATGTCGAGTTGCAGCGCCATCCCGGCGAAGACGGCCAGCCCGAGGCCGAACGCCTGACTGAGCGCGGCCATGTTGAAATGGCCTATGCCAAGAACCTGCCGCTGGTGGCCACCAATGACGTCTATTTCCCGACCACGGATATGTATGAGGCCCATGACGCGCTGATCTGTATCGCCGAGGGCGCTTATGTCGATCAGCAAGAGGGTCGCCGCCGTCTGACGGCGCAGCACTATTTCAAGTCGCAGCAAGAGATGGTGACGCTGTTCGCCGACCTGCCCGAAGCCATCGAGAACACGGTGGAGATTGCCAAACGCTGCGCCTTCATGGCCTATCGCCGTGACCCGATCCTGCCGAAATTCGCCGACGATGAGGTCGCCGAACTGCGCCGCATCGCCAATGAAGGCTTGCAGAAACGTCTGGCCGTGATCCCCCATGCGGTGACGCCCGAGGAATATCAGGAACGGCTGGATTTCGAGCTGGGCATCATCGAAGGCATGGGCTTTCCTGGCTACTTCCTGATCGTTGCGGACTTTATTCAATGGGCCAAGGATCACGACATTCCGGTGGGGCCGGGGCGGGGCTCGGGTGCGGGCTCGCTGGTGGCTTACGCGCTGACGATCACCGACCTTGACCCGTTGCGCTATTCACTGCTGTTCGAACGGTTCCTGAACCCCGAGCGGGTCTCGATGCCCGACTTCGATATCGACTTCTGTATGGACCGCCGTGAAGAAGTGATCCGCTACGTGCAGCAGAAATACGGGCGCGACAAGGTGGGGCAGATCATCACCTTCGGTGCGTTGCTGTCGAAGGCCGCTGTCCGCGACATCGGGCGGGTTCTACAGATGCCGTACGGGCAGGTGGATCGTCTGTCCAAGATGATCCCGGTTGAGGGCGTCAAACCTGTCTCCATCGAAAAGGCGTTGAAAGACGAACCGCGTCTGCGCGAAGAGGCGCGGAATGAAGAGGTTGTTGACCGTCTGCTGACCTATGGCCAGCAGGTCGAGGGGCTGTTGCGCAATGCCTCGACCCACGCGGCGGGGGTTGTGATCGGTGACCGCCCGCTGGATGCGCTGGTGCCGCTTTATCAGGACCCGCGCTCGGACATGCCGGCGACCCAGTTCAACATGAAATGGGTTGAGCAGGCCGGGCTGGTCAAGTTCGACTTTCTGGGCCTGAAAACCCTGACCGTAATCCAGAACGCGATGGATCTGATCTTCAAATCCGGGCGTGATCTCCATATCGCCGCCGATGGCACCGAACTCTACGAACCCGCCGAAGGGGCCGAGAACCAGATCAACGCCATCCCGCTGGATGACGAGTCGACGTATAAGCTCTATTCGGCGGCCAAGACGGTGGCGGTGTTCCAGGTGGAATCCTCGGGCATGATGGATGCGCTCAAGCGTATGAAGCCGACGTGTATCGAGGATATTGTAGCCCTTGTGGCGCTCTATCGTCCGGGTCCGATGGAAAACATCCCGACCTATTGCGAGGTCAAGAACGGGCTGCGCAAGATCGAATCCGTGCATCCGCTGATCGACCATATCCTTGAGGAAACGCAGGGCATCATCGTCTATCAGGAACAGGTGATGCAGATCGCGCAGGTCATGGCTGGTTACTCCCTTGGTGGCGCCGATTTGCTGCGCCGCGCGATGGGTAAGAAGATCAAAGAGGCGATGGATGCCGAGCGCCCCAAATTCGAAAAAGGCGCGGGCGAGAACGGCGTGGATGCCAAGAAGGCGTCCGAGGTCTTCGACCTGCTGGAAAAGTTCGCCAACTATGGGTTCAACAAATCCCACGCGGCGGCCTATGCGGTTGTCAGCTATCAGACCGGCTGGCTGAAGGCGAACCACCCGGTTGAGTTCATGGCGGGCGTCATGAACTGCGATATTCACCTGACCGATAAACTGGCGGTTTATTTCGAAGAGGTCCGCAAAGGGTTAGAGCTTCCATATGTACCACCCTGCGTGAACCGGTCTCTGGCCACATTTGACGTGGTGAACGGCGAACTGGTCTACGCGCTGGGCGCGC
>JAUHYC010000044.1 GCA_030426685.1 Alphaproteobacteria bacterium | reverse complement strand
GCTTGCAGCGCTGCACGTAGACTCGCTGACGTTTCAGAGAGCTGAAGGCGTGGATGGCGAAATCGTCCCCGCAAGCGTTTAATCCCCACGCCAACGCGGCCAGTGCTTCGCGTTCAATGTCGATCACGGCGCGACCGGTGACTGCGCTTTCAGTTGAACGGCTGACATCCAGCAAGATCGACACTGCGAGATCGCGCGCCTCAGGACGGGATTGCATCCAGATACGTTCGGTGCCTTCGCCATTGGCACAGCGATCCACCTGCGCCCGGACGGCGGCCTCAATATCCAGTTGGTCGCCATCCAGATGGCCGCGTGTCATGACCCGACCGGGGCGCAGCGCCTCGAATTGTCGTTTGACAGCGCGGATTCGGCGGGCAGTTGCAGGGTCTTTGCCGAACGCAGCGGCATCGTCACGGATATCGGCATCCGAGAGCAGAACGTTGACGTGATCCGGCAGGTACTGCCCCGTGCGCACGTCCCATTCAGGATAGAGGATGCGGCCTGAAAGACGCTCGCGATTCACGTCCTCCGGAGCCAGGTCCAGATGCAGTTTCAGCTTGGTCGGCGGGGCCTTGGAGATCTGGCCCAACCCGATCTCTTCCTGATCGTCAGCCGCTTTTTTGGCGTTGTCCGGATCGTCATCGTCGATGCGCCGGTTGATATTCAGGAACTCGGCCCAGCTGAGGATGGCTTCGAACTTGTGCAGGATGAAACTGTCGCTGCGGTTGGCCTGATCCGATTTGCGACGGCGGGCGCGGTGGGTTTTCTCGCCGGATTCCTCGGGCGGACCTTCGGTATCGGGGTTCTCGACCTCGTTATGTTCGGAAAAGCTAACCGCGCGCAGTTCTGGCCACAGGGGGACCGGGCGCATCGGCTGATAGCCACGCGGGGCGATCAGGTCCTCATCCAGCGTCAGCATCTGTTCAGCCCTGTCCGACAGCGGCGCAGGGTCCCCCAGCAGGTGGCGGACAAGTTCTTCAACCGCAGCCTCAACCGGCGGCAGGCCAGGGATGTCGCGGTGATGCAAAACACCTTTGCAAAGCTCGGTGTAAAGTGGGCGCAGTCCTGGGGCGTCATCCAGCGTCGACTCGACCATGCTCTGCGCCGCGATCAGCGCGTGCAGGTCGGCGCGCAGCGGATCGCCTTCGTCAATTCGGGTTCCGGCATGGGCAGCGGTGGCGGCCAACCAGACATAAAGCGCGCCATTGGCTTCGCGCGCGGGGAAAACGGCCAGCCGGTCCGGCAGGCGCAGAACTTCGCCATCGAACGAGGTGCGCGGCACAAGCTCGGCTTCGGTCGCAAGTTTGCGCCGCCAACTCAGACGGTGGCGTGAAACCTCGGGTGAGACCGGGCGCAATTCAACGCCCGGGCTACCCCCAAGCCCTCGGAAGAGGACGGCCAGCCGCCCCGCGACCTCAGAGAGGTCGACCGCGGCTCCATCATGCACCTCAGGTGCATCGAGACGGCTGGCAAGGGTGTGCCACAGTTTCCCGATCGTTTCTTCGGGTTCCCATGGCTCAAAGTCGATCCTGACCATCAGCCGGCCTCACCCAAAGACAGCCGTGACTAGATCGAGGAGCCCGCGTTTGATATCCTCGTCATCTGTCAGAGGTTCGATCATTGCGGCAAGGATGGCGCGGTCGGTTGACATGCCCTGTGCGATCAGCGTCGCGGCATAGACAACCAGACGGGTAGAGACGCCTTCCTCAAGATCCTGGCCCTTGAGCCCGCGCAGCTTGTTCGCCAACCGGATCAGCGGCTTGCAACGTTCCAGCGGCAGACCGCTTTCCTGCGCGACGACTTCGGCCTCCATCTCGGGCGACGGGAAATCGAACTCCAGTGAGATGAACCGCTGGCGGGTCGAGGGTTTCAGGGTTTTCAGGATATTCTGGTATCCGGGGTTGTACGAGGCCACCAGCATGAAGCCGGGGGCAGCCTCAAGCTCTTCACCAGTGCGGTCGATCGGCAGGATGCGCCGGTCGTCGGTCAGCGGGTGCAACACGACGGTCACGTCCTTGCGCGCCTCGACCACCTCATCGAGGTAGCAGATCGCGCCTTCGCGCACAGCACGGGTCAGGGGGCCATCGACCCAGACGGTCTCGCCACCTTTCAGCAGGTAACGCCCGATCAGGTCGGCAGCGGCCAGATCGTCGTGGCAGGCCACGGTATAAAGCGGCCGACCAAGGCTGGCGGCCATATGGGCCACAAAGCGGGTCTTGCCGCAACCTGTCGGACCTTTCAGCAGAACCGGCAGGTTGTTGGTATAGGCGGCGGCGAACACGTCGCATTCGTCGCCTTGGGGCAGGTAGAAGGGGGCGTCAGCCGCCCCCGTTCCCATGTTCATGGAGCCGTCCATCTTCATGACTCCGCTGCGACGTGGTCAGGATCGCTTTCCAACCGATCGCGCTCGATCGGGCCGGGTTCAACCACCTCTTTCCGGGGCACCCAGATCGAGTAGATGAACAGCAGCGCGCCAAGCACCACAACGATGCCCGAGCCAAGGCGCATCCAGTAGAAGATGGCGATCTGGTCCTGCACATCCATAAAGTAGTCTCCGACCACACGTTGCATGTGAGTCTGCACGGTTCCGCCAAAGGTCAGGACGAAGGTCATGAAGACCATGCCGCTGGTCATCAGCCAGAACGAGCCCATGTTCAGAACCTGATTGTACGGATCACGGTTCTTCAGGATCGGCATCGCGTAGCTGAAGATTGCCAGGTTGAGGCAGACATAGGCACCATAGAAGGCCAGGTGACCATGGGCCGCGGTGATCTGCGTGCCGTGGGTATAGTAGTTCACCCCGTGCAACGTGTGCAGGAAGCCCCAGACACCCGCACCAAAGAAGGCAAGCGTAGCACAGCCCAGCGACCACAACAGCGCGGCCTTGTTGGGGTGGTCACGACGGCCCTTCCAGACCATGACAAAGGCAAAGGCCATCATCGCGAAGAACGGGATCACCTCAAGGCTCGAGAAGATCGAACCGATCCACTGCCAGTACGCAGGGGTACCGATCCAGTAGTAATGGTGACCTGTCCCGAGGATACCCGAGAACAGCGCGGCGGCGACAATCACGTAAAGCCATTTTTCCACCACCTCACGGTCCACGCCGGTCAGCTTCAGCATCAGGTACGCCAGGATCGAAGCCATGATCAGCTCCCACACGCCTTCGACCCACAGGTGGACGACATACCACCAGTATTGCTTGTCCAAGGACAGGTTGCCCGGGTTGTAGAAGGCAAACAGGAACAGCAGCGCCAGACCCCACAGACCCAACAACAGGATGTTGGTGATCGCGGTCTTTTTGCCCTTCAGAACGGTCATCGACACGTTGTAAAGGAAGATCAGCGCGGCCACGACGATGCCCGCCTTGACCCATTTGGGTTGCTCAAGGAACTCGCGGCCTTCTTTGCCCAGCAGCCAGTTGCCTTCGAACAGGTTGAACACATAGGTCACAACCACGCCCAGCGTGCCGACCACAAGAATGATCAGCTGCAAATAGGCCAGCTTGGGTGAATGGATCTCACGCTCCGCCTCTTCCGGGATCAGGAAATAGGCCGCACCAAAGAAGCCCAGAATCAGCCAGACGATCAGCGAGTTTGTGTGCAGCATCCGCACGATGTTGAACGGCAGAAGCTCACTCAGGAAGTTTGGGAATACATAGATCAGACCAGCCAGAAGGCCGCCGATCACCTGTATCGCAAACAGGGCCATTGCCACTGCGAAGTAGGCGTAGGCGATTTTTTGGGATTCGTATTTCATTTCTCCGTTCCCTTTCTCAACCGGCCTCGTTGGGCGGCCAGTCCTGAGCGTCGATATTGTCCGTCCAGATCAGGAAGTTGGCCAGATCACGGATCTCTTCGTCGCTGAGGTTGAATTGCGGCATCTGCCGACGACCGGGAATTCCGGTAGGCTGCGCCTCCATCCAGCCTTTAAGCGATTCAAAGGCCGATTCCGGGTCGTCCAGGACACCCCAACGGGTCATCACATTCGCGACTTCAGGCGCAAAATACGCGCCCTCTCCCATGATGGTGTGGCAGTTGATACAGGCGTGTTTTTCCCAGACATGCTTGCCCCGAACCACACTTTCATCGAGCTTTGCCGAGTTCTCGGAGTTCACGATATACCAGTGGGAATGGGCCGACAGGGCCAGAAAGATTAATATGAAGAACAGTGACCCGCCATAAAATATGTTACGAGCCATGCTCTTTGTCATGACTTCTCGCATTGCGCTCTCCTTTGCGCCGCTTTGCTGGTGCAAGCAAAATGACGTCAGAGCGCGAGATCTGCCTTAACGAAAGTCAAGCCTCTTAAAGTAAGCGCGGAAGCGAGATTTTACGATCCTTGGAGTGTCAGAGACACCAAAATGACCCAAGTTTGCCTTGAAATTGAGAAGTTGAACACGCATGTTTCCCACAGTTCGTTAGGGTTTGACGGGCGTTCCTGAGTGCTCTGCAAGTATAGGTGCGGATACCGCATCCAAAGCGTGGTGGTTAAAAGTGGCAATCAATATATATGGCGCCTTTCGTTCCGACACGACCATGACGGACAACACGGCAACGTTTGCGACGTTTGGTGCTACATTTCAAATCTCACAATATAGTCAAATCACGATCACCGATGGCGCGGACGGTTCTGTCATTGATGGAGATAACGTCGTCAACGAATCTCCGAATGACCCGACACAAACCTATCTTGGGAGAGCCTTCGACTGGGACTACACGATCGAGGTTAATGATGGCGTCAACACGTATTTGATTGGCGTCATGGACTGGGATGCGAACGCCGATGGCGACTTCGATTATCCAACAGGCGAACAGGGATATTTCCTTGCCTTCATAGGGGATGTGCCTCCCCTCAACACAACTCTGACAGTTGGCCCAATCGTTGACAACGGTGCCGACATTCCTGTCGAAGATGTCGTGCCCTGCTTCTGCGAAGGGACCCAGATCGAAACCAGTTTGGGACTGCGTGAAATCGAAACACTATCCGCCGGGGATGAAGTTGTAACCCTGGATCACGGGCTGCAACGCATTCGCTGGATCGGTGCGCGATCGCTTGATGCGTTTGATCTGGCGCGCAAGCCCAAATTACGTCCGATCCGGATCGCGGCCGGAAGCCTGGGCAGCAACCTGCCGCGCCGCGATCTGCTGGTCTCACCCCAGCATCGAATGGTGATACGCTCGACCATTGCGGTGCGAATGTTCGACAGTGAAGAGGTTCTGGTTCCTGCCCACAAACTGGTCGGTCTTCCGGGCATTACCGTCGATGAGACGGCGCAGGAGGTGGTCTACTATCACATGCTGTTTGACCAGCATGAGATCGTGTTGGCGGAAGGTGCGCCATCAGAAAGCCTGTTCACGGGAAAACAGGCCCTCAAAAGCCTCCCCCCCGGCGCGCTGGCCGAGATCCTGGCGCTCTTTCCTCAGTTGGCGTCGCCCGATTATCATCCTGAGGCGGTGCGAAAAGTTCCAAAGCATGGAAAGCAGATTCACACATTGCTGCAACGGCATGCGAAGAATGGTAAGGTGCTGATCCGACCCTCGTAATCCGGCTCCGACCGGTTGCTAATGCTCACGATGCAAGACGCGGACCCGTCAGGGCAGGCCACATGGCAAACAGGTACAATGCAATGGCAGCGACCCACAAACCGTCTGCAACCAGCATGACTGTCAGATATCCCGCGTCAAACCCTGAACCGATCCAGCGCAGAATAGCCGCGACCGCCATCAGCCCATAGGCCAGAACCATCGGCGGCGGAGCCACAAGATCACGGCCGCTATGGCCCAGCGCGGCCCGGCTCATCACGGCGAGGGTCATGCCACCGACGCAGCCGATTCCCAGAATGTGCAGAGCTCCGATCTCACTGCCCAACCCGAACATGGCCAGGCCCCACAAAATCAGGCCAAAGGCAAGCATCCCCAGCCCCAGATGCAGGGCAATCAGGATGGGTTGCCGAAAGGCCCAGCCGCCACGCCAGCGGGCCATGCGCAGGACCTGAACAACGCCCAGAGCCAGCGCGACAACGCCTGCAATCGGGCTGAGGCCGGTGGCCAGAACGCTCAGAGGCAGCAGCAGCGCAAGCATCATGCCGGCCTTGTCAAACAGCGGCACCGATACCGGCCATCCGGCCTCGGGCACACCGGCGCGCTTCATTGCGTTGCGGGTGAAGGCGGGGGTAATGCGGCCACCAAGAATGGCGATCATGCAGCACAGGGTCAGCAGGCCCGCGCGCAATCCGGTCTGAAGCGTTTCGTCAGTCAGCCCGATCCATTCCAGATGCGTGAACAGAGCGGCGACCCAGAGATAGCTGAGCAACAGCAGGAAAACCATATTCTGCGGTTTGGGACGCCGGATCAGCTGGCTTGCAATCTTTGCCGCCAGAATCGGAACGAATGCCAGATCGAACAGGGCCACAAGCCAGGGGGACAGCGCGCCCGAGAACCACATGGCAAACCGACCCGCCAGCCACACCCCGGCGGCCAGCGTGATGAAGCGTGCCCGCGCATCGGGAGTGCCTGTCCAGTTGGGCACTGCCGTCAGGAAAAACCCGCCCAGCGCTGCGGTGGAATAGCCGAATATCATCTCATGGGCATGCCACATCGGTGGGCTCATGGCGTAGCTTGGATCGTCCGCACCCACGGCGCCCGCCTGCATCATCAACCACAGGCCCCAGGCCGCTCCGGCGAACAGGCCGAACAGTCCGGCGGACAGAAAAAACACCCGAAACCCTTCGCTCAATACACGCGCAATGACCGCTGACATGCCCGTTCTCCTCGGCCTCATTGGTTGTTGAAAACCGTCTAGCAAACCGGGTGGACACGGGACTTAACCGAAATCAAGCATCCACGAAACATGACCCAAAAACACAGGTTTTACTGAGGTTTTTTTGGCATCATCTCCCGCGTCAAACGCAGCTTTGCACCCCCACCGTTGACTTTAGTCAAGGATGACAACCGCGTGATGTCACAGTCTCCGGCCTGCCTCACCAAGCATATGGAGAGTGATCATGTCACTTGGAATCAGCTACACAAAAGCCAGCCGCACTCTTGGTGTTGGGTTGGCGATGCTGCTGGGCACTGCGGCCGCTCCGGTCCTTGCCCAAGAGCCAACATTGAGCGACGAAGCATTTGAATCGTCCAAGCAACTGTACTTTGAGCAATGCGCAGGTTGCCACGGCGTTCTGCGCAAAGGTGCGACTGGTAAGAATCTTGAACCCCACTGGAAAAAAACCGCAGCCGACGGCACGGTGACCGAAGGCGGGACACTGGCGCTTGGTCAAGAACGCCTTGAGAAGATCATCGCCTGGGGTACCGAAGGCGGGATGAACAACTTCTCAGACATCATGACTGAGCAGGAAATCAAGGATATGGCGACATACATCATGATGGAGGCTCCCAAGCCGCCAGAAATGTCGCTGGAACAAATGAAGGAGACCCGCAAGGTCTACGTCGAAGAAGCCGACTATCCGACCGAGCCCTTGCATGGCCGCAACTGGGAGAACTTCTTTGTCGTCATCGAACGTGACGTAGGCAAGGTGGCCGTGATCGACGGCGATACCAAAGAGGTTTTGACGCACATCCCGACCGGTTATGCCGTGCACGTTCTGAAAGCCTCCGAACACCACTCGATCACTGAACCGGAACATCCCGGCCGCTTCTGGTACACGATGGGCCGCGACGGCAAAATGACCAAGATCGACCTCTGGCAAACGCCAGAGAACATGTTGGTCTCCGAAGTCAAAATCGCCTATGACGCACGCGACGTTGCGGTTTCCGGCGACGGTAAATACGTCATCGGTGGTGGGTATTGGCCGCCGCACTTCGCAATCGTCGATGCGCAGACCATGGAGCCGGTCAAGGTTGTTTCAACCCGCGGTGTGAACGTGGACGGTGAGTATGTGGAAGAGGCCCGTGTGGCCGCGATCTACACCACGCCAAACGAACCCACCTGGATCGTCGCGGTGAAAGAACTGGGCCAGCTGTGGCAGGTCGATTATACCGACCTGGACAACCTGCGGATCGACAAGATCAACTCGGCCAAGTTCCTGCATGATGGGTTCTTCGACCCGACAGGCCGTTACTTCCAGATCGCCGCGAACGCGTCGAACAAGATGGTTGTCGTCGACACCGAGACCCACAAGCTGGAAGCGATGATCGACACCGCCGCGCTGCCACACCCCGGACCGGGCGCCAACTGGGTTGACCCGAATTGCGGACCTGTGGCTGGCACAACTCACCTTGGCGTAGGCACGGTAACCGTCTGGGGGAACGACCCCGAAGGCCACCCGGATCAGGCTTGGAAGACCTGTTACGAAGTGGAAACCGACGGCCCCGGCCTGTTTGTACGGACGCACCCGAACTCGGATTACATCTGGGCTGACCAGACCAAGCACCCCGAGCCGGAAATTCAGCAGTCGGTACAGGTTATCTCGAAAGAGACCGGTGAAATCGTGAAAACGATCCAGATCACCGAAGAGGAAGGCAACGCCGCCGTCCACTTCGAGTTCAACGCCGACGGTACCGAGGTCTGGGTTTCCAAGTGGAACCTGGCGGACTCGAAAGAGCCCAATGGTGAGATCGTGATCTTCGACGCCAAGACGCTGGAAGAGATTGGCCGCATCGAAGGGCTCTATGCCCCGACCGGCAAGTTCAACGTCTACAACCGGTCGAACCACGTCACCTGACGGGTTCGCGGCCAACTTCGGAAAGGGCGGGCCCCTCGCCCGCCCTTTCCTCGTTTGACCAACCAGCCAAACTCACCGGCCTGCCACACAAGGCCAGACAACACAGCCAAAACGGAGCCCGGATATGACCTCCGAACCGGATAAGAAAAAACCGATCTGGCGCCGGTATTTCCTGTGGGGAATGCCAGTGGCCGGTATCGCGGCGGCCTTTGCCGCCGGCATCATCTTCTGGGGTGGGTTCAACACCGCCATGGAAGCCACCAACACCAAGGATTTCTGCATCTCGTGTCATGAGATGCGCGACTTCGTCTACGAGGAATACACCGGCACGATCCATGACGTGAACCGTTCTGGCGTCGGCGCGGTCTGTTCCGACTGCCACGTACCCAAGGACTGGACCCATAAGATCATCCGCAAGATCAAGGCCAGCAAAGAGCTGTATGGCAAGATGGTCGGCACCATCAACACCCGCGAAAAGTTTGAGGCCAAACGCGTGCACCTGGCCATGAACGAATGGGAACGGATGAAGGCGACCGACTCGCGCGAATGCCGCAACTGTCACGATTTTGAATCGATGATGCCTGAGTTCCAGAAACCCAGGGCGCGCCAGCAACACCTGAATGCAATGACCGTGGGCCAGACCTGTATCGACTGCCACAAGGGGATCGCACACTCGGATGCCCGCGACCGGGCCGACGAAGAGTATCTGGAAAAGCTTGAAACTCCGAACCCGGCATTCATCCGTGAAATCCCGCCGGAATACATGGCCAGCCTGGAACGGATCGAAGCCAAGGAAGCCGCCGAGGCCGAAGCTGAAAAAGCAGCGAAGCAGGCTCAGCATGAGACTGTGCAGGCCCAGATCGCAGCCGCCGTTGATGCGGCCGTGGCCGAAGAGCGCGCCAAGGCAAACGGTGAAGCGGCTGCAGCCCCGGCCAGCGGCGGTGGCAGCGCTGTCGGACCGGATGTCGACTGGAACGCCGTGGCCGCAGTGGATCTGAAACTGTTCTACCCCGGTCAGGCCTCGTTTGAATGGGTGCAGAACGGCAAGTTCCATGGTGGCGCACGTCCGCTGACCAAAGGGGGCGACCAGTGTACCACCTGCCACGCCAAGGAACTGGATACCATCGGCAACAAGATCGTGGCGGGTGGGGATCTGGAACCCACGCCGATCCCTGGCAAGCGCGGCGTGATCGACGCGACCGTGCAGGCGACCCATGACGACGAGAACCTCTATGTCCGTCTGCAATGGCCGGATGCGGGCCACAACCCGGCACCGTTCGTGGATGGCGGCAAAATGGACCCCGACAACCAGATCAAGGTTGCCATGATGATCACCGGCACCGGGATCGAAATGGGCGATCAGGTGGGTTGCTGGGCTTCGTGCCACGCCGACAACTCCTATATGCCCTTTGATCCGGGCGCGGATGCGATTGCCGCCAATGGCGATGTCGCCGGGCGTCTGGCCACGCAGGACACCGTGACCAAATACATCAGCGAAAGCCGTACCGAGGTCGAAGTCAAAGGCCGTCGCGGCAAGGCGCTGGGTGGCTGGGACAAGCTGCAGGCTGCTGAGCAGATCGAGCAGTATCTGGCCGACGGCACCTATCTTGACCTGATGCGTGTCTATGCCGACGGCAGCGCCACAAACGGCTACCTGCTGGAGCAGCGTGTGGTCAATGACGGCGAAATCGCCGCTTCGGCCAGCCTTGACGGCGGCATCTGGACTGTGGTCTTCAGCCGCCCGCTGAATTCCGGCGCACCGGGCGACGTCCCACTGGAGCCGGGCCAGACCTACACGGTCGGCTTTGCGATCCACGATGACTTCGCCGCCGCGCGGTTCCACCATGTGACGCTGAACACCAGCCTGGCGCTGGATGACGACGCGGCCTTCATCAACGTGGTGAAACAGTAATGGCCGGGGCCGGATCATCCGGCCCCCGCCCCCTTGGAAAGGAGACATGGACCATGAAAACCCAACGCCTTCTTCCTGCAGCATTGTCGCTGTTGTTGGCTGCCCCCGCGCTGGCCGCTGACGAGGACGCTGCGACCATCTGCGCCGAGGCCGAAGAGCGGTATGTCGAACTGTTCGGTCAACCTTCGGCTTCGGTCGAAGATGCCGAGGTGGTGCTGATGTACAAATACAACTTCTGCCCCGCCGAACTCACCGTCAAAGCGGGCACTACCGTGCGCTGGCTGAACGTGGACAAACGCACCAGTCATTCGGTTTTGCTGAAAGACGGCAGCGAACCTGAAAGCGACCGGCTGTTTCCTGAGGAGACCGTCGATCTGACCTTCCTCACCCCCGGTCCGTTGGATTATCTATGCGGGCCGCACTGGGAAACGCAGAACATGATCGGAATGATCACCGTCGAACCCTGAGCCGAGGCAGACATACAGGCAGGATTTATGGAGCGCGGGCGCATTTCCCGCGCTCCTTAACTTATGTCAAGGAGGTTTGTTTTCGATTCCGCCAACCTGCCCGCATGACACGCCCGGCTCACCCAGCAACGTCCCCTGATCGCGCAGGAATTCCGGGTTCAGAAGACATTCAGAACAAGCGAGTTTGCACATGAGCGGTAAGGTTTTTCTGATTGGTGCAGGCCCCGGCGACCCCGAGTTGATGACCCTGCGCGCCCTGCGGATGCTCCAAAGCGCCGATGTTGTGGTGTACGACCGCCTCGTCTCGGATGAGATCCTCGCCATGCACGCAGACGGTGCCCGGATGATCCCAGTGGGCAAGGCCCCCAAATGCCACACCGTCCCGCAGGAGCGGATCAATGAGATTCTGCTGGAAGAAGCCCGTGCCGGTCACACGGTTGCCCGCCTGAAGGGCGGCGACCCGATGATCTTTGGCCGCGGCTCGGAAGAGGCCGCCTATCTGGCCAGCCATGGCATCGCCGTTGAATACGCGCCCGGCATCACCGCCGCGCAGGGGGCATCCTGTTCCACCGGTGTGCCGCTGACCCATCGCGGGCTGGCAACCTCGGTCCAGTATGTCACCGGACATCGTCAGGCCGACAAGGTTCTGGATCTGGATTGGAAGCGTCTGGCCGATCCGGATTCGACCCTCGTGATCTATATGGGCGTTGCCAATATCGGCCAGATCGCCATGGGGCTGATGACCGAAAATTTACCCGGCTCGACCCCTGTTCTGGCCGTGGGCAAGGCCACCACCCCCGACGAGCGCCGCCTTGTGTCGCGACTGGACCGTCTGGCGGCAGATGTGCGCGAGGCCGATCTGAAGGCCCCCACTCTGTTCATCATCGGCAAGGTCGTGTCGCTTTATGCCGAGCGGCCTGTCGCCCAGATACTGGAGCAGGCCCATGGCTAGCCTGGCGCATAGTCAACTGGGACTGCGCAATGCGAGCCCAACCGCTGGTGTCGGCTGGGCTGCTCGCACCGTTCTAACAACAGCCGTGCTTGTCGCAACCTCGGCTTTTGCCGCCGACACGCTTGATCCCAACGCGTTGAAACGTCTGGTGCATCAGGATTGCGGCTCGTGTCATGGATTGTCGTTGAAAGGCGGGCTCGGTCCCGACCTGCGTTCAGAAACCCTTGAACACTACGATGCCGAAGTGCTGACCGGTGTCATCCTCGACGGTATCCCCGATACCGCAATGCCACCCTGGCGGCCTCTGATCAGCGAAGAAGAGGCCGAGTGGATCGCCCGCTACCTTCTGGAACCGGAGGCACAATGAAACAGCTTATCCTCACCCTTGCCGCAACCCTGCTGATGACCACCGCACAGGCGGAACCCACGGCGACCGGCGATCTGGGGCTGGTGATCGAACGCGCCAAGGGTTCGGTCCTGCTGGTTGATCAATCGGACCGCGCCGCGCTGGCGCGGATCGAAGGGCTCGGCGATCTGTCCCACGCCTCATTGGTTTATTCGCCCGATGAACGCTTTGCCTATGTTTTCGGGCGTGACGGCGGCCTGACAAAGGTCGATATCGTCACCCGCCAGATCGTGAATCGCGTCGTACAGGCAGGCAATGCCATTGGCGGGGCGATATCGGATGACGGCAAGCTGGTCGCCGTGTCAAACTATGAACCCGGTGGTGTGCGCGTCTTCGATGCGGACACGCTGGAGATGGTGGCCGACATCCCAACCGACAGCAAAACCATCGGTCTGGTCGATGCGCCCGGGCGCCGCTTTGTCTTTACCATGTGGGACACGGGAGAGACCTGGATCGCTGATTTCTCAAACGGCGATCCCGCGATCACCAAGATCACCGATATGGGCAAAAATCCCTATGACGCCCTGATCACCGCCAATGGTCGCACGTATATCACCGGCCTGTTTGGCGAGGACGGGCTGACCGCGCTGGATCTCTGGGCCGAGACGCCTGAACCCATCCGCGTGCTGCCCAACTATGGGCGCGGGCAGGAAGAGATGCCGGTCTACAAGATGCCCCACCTCGAAGGCTGGGCGCTGACGGGCCGCGAGTTTGTGCTGCCTGCCGTTGGTCATCATGAGGTTCTCTGGATCGACTCCGACACCCTGACCGAGACCGGGCGGACCAAGACCCACGGCCAGCCCGTATTCGCGATGGCCAGACCCGACGGGCGGCAGGTTTGGGTGAATTTCGCGCATCCGCTGAACGACACGATCCAGGTCATTGATTCAGTGACCAAAGAGATCATCCACGAGTTCAAACCCGGCCCCGCGGTGCTGCATATGGAGTTCACGCCACGCGGGCATGAGGTTTGGATCAGCGTGCGCGATGCCAACAAGGTAATGGTCTATGACACGCAGACCTTTGAAAAACTGCGCGAAATTGAGGCCGACAGCCCATCCGGCATTTTCTTCACTGCCCGCGCGCACAGAACGGGGCTGTAACCGATGCAACATATCACCGATCCGATCGACCGCCGTCTGCTGGACGACTTTCAGCGTGATTTTCCGATCACAGAGCACCCGTTTCAGATCCTGGCCGACGCTCTTGGCCTGGAAGAGGCCGAGGTGCTCGACCGTTTGGAGCGGATGCGTGCAACCGGCCGGATCACGCGCGTTGGCGCAACAATCGCTCCTGGCGCTGTTTCGGCCAGCACGCTGGCCGCCGTCGCCGCACCCGATGAGCGGCTGGAAGAAATCGCCGCCCTGATCGACGCCGAACCGGGCGTGAATCACAACTACCAGCGCGAAGATGACTGGAACCTGTGGTTCGTGGCCACCGGCCCGGACCGGACCCATGTGAATGACACCCTTGCACGGATCTCGCAGCGGTCCGGCCTGCGGGTTCTGGACCTGCGGTTGGTGCGCCCGTTCAACGTCGATCTGGGCTTCCGCATGTCGGGCGAGACCGGCAAAGTTCCCGGACCGCGCAAAATCGATAGATCGGCCATGCGAGAAGGCGACCGAGCCCTGTTGCAGGCCCTCAGTTCCGGCCTGTCACTGGTCTCGGAACCATATGCTGCACTGGCCCAAACCCTGAACCGCAACACTAACGATGTGATGGATCGCATAGACGCCTTGCACCGGGCCGGGATCATCTCGCGCCTGGGCGTCATTGTGCGCCACCGCGCTTTGGGCTGGTCGGCCAATGCGATGGTGGTCTGGGATATGCCGGCCGAGCAGGTCAGCGCCGCTGGCCCCGCCCTGGCAGCCCATCCCGGCGTGACACTGTGTTATGAGCGCAACCCGGTCGAGGATGTCTGGCCCTATCGCCTCTATTCCATGATCCACGCGCGTTCGCGCCCTGAGGCGATGGAGGTTTTGGCCGGGGCCGCCGCGCTTCCCGAACTCTTTGGCGCGCAGCGCAAAGTGCTGTTCTCGACGCGTTGTTTCAAACAGACCGGGGCATTGATCCAACCGAAGGAGGCCGCCGCATGACGCTCGACGACACAGACCGCGCGATCCTGAACCGGATGCAGGATGACCTGCCGCTGACCTCGCATCCCTACGCGGCGATTGCCGGGGAATTGGGGATCACGGAAGCCGACCTGCTGACCCGCCTTGCGCTAATGAAGGACGCGCGCGTAATCACCCGCTTTGGCCCATTCTTCGACGCAGCGGCCATGGGGGGTGCCTTCTGCCTCTGCGCCATGGCCGTACCGCCCGGGGATTTCGAAATCGTCCTGACCAAAGTCAATGCACATGCCGAGGTCGCGCATAATTATGAACGCACGCATCGGCTGAACATGTGGTTCGTTCTGGCAACCGAAACACCCGAAGGGATCGCAACCGCAGCCGAGGCTATAGAACGGGAAACCGGAATCGCAGTTCTGCAATTCCCCAAACTTCAGGAATTCTTCATCGGCTTCCGGGTGGCGGCATGATCGACGCAAAAGACAGAGAGATTATCGAGGCGCTGCAAGGCGGCCTGCCCCTTGTGCCCGCCCCTTACGCGCAAGTGGCCGAAGGTCTGGGCCTGGATGAAGAAACCCTGATATCCCGTCTGGCCGACATGAAATCTCGTGGTGTCATCCGGCGCATCGCTGCGGCCCCCAACCACTATAAACTGGGCATGACTTCAAACGGCATGACTGTCTGGGATGTCGACGATGACCGCGTGGCCGAGCTCGGGGCTCAGATCGGTGCTCTGCCCTTTGTCACCCATTGCTACGAACGCCCGCGCGCCTTGCCCGACTGGCCCTACAATCTGTTTGCCATGGTTCACGGATCGGACGGGCAAGAGGTCGAGGACAAGCGCGCCCAGATCACTACCATCCTCGGCGATGCCTGTCGGGCCAAGGATATCCTCTATTCCACGCGCATCCTAAAAAAAACCGGGCTGCGCCTGAAAAAGAAAGGCTGAGACATGTTCCGCCTGACCGAATACATGCACCAGCTCGTGAAACCGACCCCGGTGCGCAAGCGCCGCCCCGGGCCGGTGAAACCAGTGGTGATCTGGAACCTGACACGGCGTTGCAATCTGAAATGCCGCCATTGCTATACCGTCTCGGCGGATGTCGCGTTCCCGGGTGAGCTCAGCCATGAGCAAGCCATGGTAACCCTTGAGGATCTGGGCCAATTTCGCGTCCCGGCCCTGATCCTCTCGGGTGGGGAGCCGCTGGACCGATTTGATTTCTTCGACATCGCCAAACGCGCGCGCGATCTGGTGCCGATGCTGGCGCTGTCGACCAACGGCACCCGGATTTACGACGAAACCGCCGATATGATTGCCGATGTAGGGTTCAACTATGTCGGCATCTCGCTGGATGGAATCGGGGCCACGAATGACTGGTTCCGTGGCGTTGAAGGCGCCTTTGCCAATGCCCTGCGCGGCGTGCGCGAATGCAAGAAACGCGGTATCAAGGTGGGCTTGCGGTTCTGCCTGACCGAAGGCACCCAGCATCACCTGCCTGACCTGCTGCAACTGTGCGATGATGAGGGTGTCGACAAGTTCTACCTGTCTCACCTCGTCTATGCCGGGCGTGGTGACAAGAACCGAGGCGAGGATGCCGCGCATCTGCGCACACGCAAGGGTCTGGATTTGTTGTTGGAACGCGCGTGGGAGGCTGCGTCGGGCGGCCGTCCGCTGGATATCGTGACCGGCAATAACGATGCCGATGCGGGGTATTTCCTGAACTGGGTACGGGCGCATTTCGACGACGCCAAAGCCGCCCATGTGCGCGAGCATCTGGCGGCTTGGGGAGGCAACTCCAGCGGGTTGGGCGTGGCCAATATCGACAATCTGGGTCGGGTACATCCCGACACCTACTGGTCCGATTACACGGTTGGAAATGTAAAAACCAAATCCTTCTCGGATCTCTGGACCAGCGATGACCCGATGCTCGCAATGCTACGCACCCGTCCGCGCCCATTAAAAGGGCGCTGCGGGGCCTGCCAGTTGAAGGATGTGTGCGGCGGAAACACACGTATCCGGGCGCTGCAACTTACTGGTGATCCGTGGGCCGAAGACCCGGCCTGCTATCTGTCAAACGAAGAAATCGGCGTGGATGATGCAGCCGAGCGCCTGCAAGTCACGCCGTTCCGGGGGAAAAGCCATGATCCGGCGCATCAGTTCTTTTGACACCGTAAGTACAGAGTTTTCAGCCGCTACGCCTGTGGCACGTGCGGGAGCCTCCGGCGGGAGTATTTTTGAAAAGATGAAGATCGGGGCCTTATGCTCAATCCTGAGCCTGAGTGCCGCCTGGGCGGATGCGCCTTCGGATTACGCTGAGCATTGCGCCTCGTGTCATGGCGAGAACCGTCTGGGTGGAGTCGGCCCGGCGCTGATCCCCGAAACGCTGAAACGGATGCGGGGGCCGCGCGTGGCCGCGGTGATTGCCGAGGGGCGTACCGCCACGCAAATGCCTGCGTTCTCGCACGAGTTGGATGCGTTGCAGATTGAGGAGCTGGCAGGGTGGCTGAAATCTCCGTTGGAAACCAATCCCGAATGGGGTGAGGCTGATATCATGGCCAGCCGTACTCTGGACGAGGACTACTTCCCGGTCGATGCCCCCGTCTGGGACAGCGATCCGATGAATATCACGCTGGCCGTTGAGACCGGCGATCACCATGTCAGCGTTTTGGACGGGGATACGTTTGAAGTTCTGGATCGGTTCGAGACCCCCTTTGCCGTACACGGAGGCCCGAAATTCAGCCCGGATGGGCGGTATGTCTTCATCATGTCGCGCGATGGCTGGGTGCAGAAATATGACATCTGGGCGCTGAAGCAGGTGGGCCGGGTGCGTGCGGGCCTGAACAGCCGCAATATTGCAATGTCGGGCGATGGCAAATGGCTGGCCGTGGCGAACTATCTGCCGAACTCTCTGACACTGCTGTCCACCGAAGACCTGTCTGTAGCGAAAGTCATTGATGTTAAAGGTAAACAAGGTGATCCGAGCCGTGTGTCGGCGGTGTACCAGGCCCCACCACGCGAAAGCTTTGTGCTGGCGCTGAAGGATGTTCCCGAAATTTGGGAGGTGTTCTATGGTGCTAACCCGCCGCAATCCGGGCTGGGGCATGATTTCCGCATTGAGGGTCAGTTCAAGAATCCCGATCCCTTCCCGGTGCGCAAGATCACCACGCCGGATTATCTTGACGATTTCTTTTTCGACCAGAGCTATGAATACGTCATGGGCGCCTCGCGCGGAGGTGATGGCGGTCAGGTGATCGATCTGGTGATCGGTCAGAAAGTGGCCGACCTGGACCTACCGGGCATGCCGCATCTGGGTTCAGGCATTACCTGGAAACATGGTGATACGACCGTGATGGCGACGCCGCATCTGACTGATGGCACCGTATCGGTGATCGACATGGAAAGCTGGGAGACCGTCAAGCGGATCAAGACCGAGGGACCCGGGTTCTTCATGCGCAGCCATGAGAATTCGCCTTATGTCTGGGCCGATGTGTTCTTTGGGCCGAACAAGGATGCGATGCATGTGATCGACAAGCAAAGCCTTGAAATCGTGAAGACTTTGCGCCCCGCACCGGGCAAGACCGTGGCTCATGTGGAGTTCACCAAGGATGGCAGTCACGCGCTGGTGTCGATCTGGGAGGATGATGGCGCGGTGATCGTCTATGACGCGCAGACGCTGGAAGAGGTTCGCCGCCTGCCGATGCGCAAACCGTCTGGGAAGTACAATGTCTGGAACAAAATTACCTTCTCGGAAGGCACCAGCCACTGAGGGGCAGTGGCCGGTCTGGAAACTGGCCATATTGCTTTATCCGGCCACGATGCTGACCGTGGCGATCAACCTGTTTCTGCTGGGTCTGATCCTGCACAGCGCCGGGTTCGGTGCGATCCGTCCGGTTCCGGCGATCCTGTGGTCGATCCCTCTGGGCATTCCTGCCGCGTGGTTGGCGGGGCGCTGGGTGCGTGGCTTGATGAATGAGGCAGATAGTTGATTTTTATAGTGAAAATCAGAAGTTCGCGACACCTAACCTAAGTCAAGTATCGCCCAAACCGAATCCCCTAGAAATCAGGCTCAGCTTCCCGAGTCGGAGTCTCCATGCCTGCCCTGACCCCATTGCACAATCTCCCTGCCCGCGCGGTTCGCGCGGCGGTCGGGTTGGCGGGCATATTCCTTCTGTTGTTGCAGACCTTTGCGCCGGCGCTGGCGAGTCCCGGTGAAAGTGTCTGGGTGGAGATCTGCTCGGAAGGCGGCGCGGTCTGGGTTGAGGTTGATCTTGAAGAGGACGCCGAAGACCCGACCGCGACCTGTCCGAAATGCGCCGATTGCGCGCTCTGTGCGGTGACCGGCGCGGCGCCCGTGCCAGAGCTGGCGCAAGTGCCGCAATTCGGAATCGTCCGTGTTGTACAGGCTCAGAACAGCAGATCTTCCGTGTTGTACAACTCGGATCGGCTGTGGCCCGAAACCCGAGGGCCCCCGCGCCCGACCCCAAACATATCTGAACGCGCCCTGCGCGCGTCCATGGCGTCAACCCAAGTGACCGGAGGTGCGCCGTGGTCGTAAGTCGCGCAATCCATTTTCTGCTGGCCCTTGTCCTGTCCTGTTTGATGGCGATCAGCGCCGATGCCGACAGCCTCGCCAGTTTCCTGCCCGAGATTGAACCCGCCGATCTGGCCCCCGGTGCCGATGCCTTTGGCCCGGTGCGCGATGACGTCAAAGTCGCCCCCGTCCTGAAGGGGGGCGAGACGGTGGCCTGGGCCTTCCTGACCTCTGACTTTGTCGGCACCACCGGATATTCCGGAAAGCCGATCCATGTGGTCGCTGCCATCGACCGTGATGCGGTGCTGACCGGCGTGCAACTGGTCAAACACTCGGAACCGATCGTGCTGATCGGTATTCCCAATTCGCGCGTGGTTGAGCTGACCGAAGGCTATGCCGGGCTCGACCTGAAGGTCGAAGCCGAAACCGGGGGTGAGGGGCATGACCTCGACATCATCTCGGGCGCGACGGTCACGATCATGGTGATTGATGACAGCCTTGTGCGCGGCGGCATCAAGGTGGCGCGGGCGCTGGGGTTGGGCGGCTTGGCACCGGCGCAGGCCGATGGGCCCAAGCGCGAGGTCGATATGGCGCAGGACGCCATCTATGACTGGACGACGCTGTCGGGCGACGGTTCGATCCGGCGGCTGACACTGGATGTCGGGCAGGTCAATTCGGCGTTCGAGGCGACCGGTGATCAGCGCGCGATCAAACGCCCTGAACCCGGTGAGCCGGATGACACTTTCATCGACATGCATATGGCGCTGGTCTCGGTTCCGTCGATCGGCAAGTCGCTGCTGGGCGAGGCCGAGTATCAGAACCTGACCGAGTGGCTGGACGAGGGTGAACAGGCCATTCTGGTGCTGGGGCGCGGCGCCTACAGCTTCAAGGGCTCGGGCTATGTCCGCGGCGGGATTTTCGACCGGATCCAGATGATCCAGGGCGACAATTCGGTGCGGTTCTTTGACAAGCAGCAACGGCGTCTGGGCCGGGTTGCAGCCCCCGACGCGCCAAGCTTTACAGAACTGGATATCTTCAAGATCCCGGCGGATGCCGAGTTCGATCCGGCCGAGCCGTTCCGCCTGCAACTGCTGGTGCAACGGGCCGTGGGCGCGGTGGAAAAGACATTCTTGACCTTCGATCTGGGCTATAAGCTGCCTGACCAGTATCTGTTGCCCATTGCCGCCCCTGTGGTGGTCGATGATGCCACTGGAGAGGCCGCAGCCAAGGCTGCGCTGTGGAAACGCATCTGGAAAGACCGCACGGTTGAGATTGCCGGTCTGGGCGTCATGCTGCTGGTGCTGACCGCGACCTTCTTCTTTCAGTTCCATGCCACGATGAATGCGCGGGTCTTCTACTGGTTCCGCATCGGTTATCTGACACTGACGCTGTTCTTCATCGGCTGGTACGCCAATGCGCAGCTGAGCGTGGTGAACCTGATGGCGCTGGCGGGCAGCCTGCGCAGCGGCTTCAGCTGGGATGCCTTCCTGCTGGATCCGCTGGTCTTCATCCAGTGGTTTGCGGTCGCCGCCGCGCTGCTGTTCTGGGGGCGTGGGGCCTATTGCGGCTGGCTGTGCCCGTTTGGTGCCCTGCAGGAGCTGACCAACAAGATCGCGCGGGCGTTCAAGGTGCCGCAATGGACTCTGCCCTGGGGTTTGAACGAACGCCTGTGGCCTGCGAAATACATGATCTTCCTCGGTCTCTTCGGCCTTAGCTTTGTCTCGATCCCGCTGGCTGAGACCTATGCCGAGATCGAGCCGTTCAAAACCGCGATCATTCTGAAGTTCATGCGCGACTGGCCCTTTGTGGTCTTTGCGCTGACCCTGCTGGGGATCGGGCTGTTCATCGAACGGTTCTATTGCCGCTACCTCTGCCCGCTGGGTGGGGCGCTGGCGATCCCCGCCCGAATTCGCATGTTCGACTGGCTGCGCCGCTACAAGGAATGCGGCAGCCCCTGTCAGACCTGCGCCAACGAATGCCCCGTTCAGGCAATCCACCCCACCGGTGAGATCAACCCGAACGAGTGCGTCACCTGCCTGCATTGTCAGGTGCTCTATCAGTCCGAGAGCAAATGTCCCGTCGTTATCCGCCAGCTTAAACGGCGGGCCAAGACAGGGTCGGTCAACATCAAGACCCCGCTCGGACAACCACCGGCGAACCATCCGAACGCCAAACCGCAATCTGTTTCCTAAAAGGAGGAACGATCATGTCGGAACACGATAAGAAACTGAACGTCACACGCCGCGGGCTGCTGGGTGCATCTGCAACCGGCGCCGTGCTGGCCGGGACCGGTCTGGGCAGCACCCTGATGACCGCGAAAGAGGCCAGCGCCGCCGCCAATGCCGCGCTGGAACCCGGTGAGCTGGACGAATATTACGGCTTCTGGTCCTCGGGTCAGACCGGCGAGGTGCGCATCCTTGGCGTGCCGTCCATGCGCGAGCTGATGCGCATTCCGGTGTTCAACCGCTGCTCGGCCACCGGCTGGGGCCAGACCAACGAGTCGCTGAAAGTGCTGACCGAAGGGCTGCTGCCCGAGACCAAGCAGTATCTGGCCGCCAACGGCAAGGTCACCTATGACAATGGCGACCTGCACCACCCGCATATGTCCTTCACCGATGGCACCTATGACGGCCGCTATCTGTTCATGAACGACAAGGCCAACACCCGCGTGGCGCGTATCCGCTGTGACGTGATGAAATGCGACAAGATCATCGAGATCCCGAACGCGCATGACATCCACGGCCTGCGTCCGCAAAAGTTCCCGCGCACCGGTTACATCTTCGCCAATGGCGAGCATGAGGCGCCGCTGGTCAACGATGGCGAAATCCTCGACGATCCATCGCAATACGTGAACATCTTCACCGCCATCGACGGTGACACGATGGAGATCGCATGGCAGGTGATGGTGTCGGGCAACCTCGACAACACCGATTGCGACTATCAGGGCAAATACGCGTTCTCGACGTCCTATAACTCGGAAATGGGCATGAACCTGGCCGAGATGACCGAGAACGAGCTGGACCATGTGGTCGTGTTCAACCTGAAAGGCATCGAAGAGGCCGTGGCCGCTGGCAACTATCAGGAGCTGAACGGCGTCAAGGTCGTGGATGGGCGCAAAGAGGCGGGCGGCAACCTGACCCGTTACATCCCGATCCCGAACTCGCCGCATGGTGTGAACGCCGCGCCTGACAAGAAACACATCATGATCAACGGCAAGCTGTCGCCGACCGTGTCGGTGATCGATGTGGAAAAAATCGACGCGCTGTTTGCTGACAACGCCGATCCGCGTTCGGCCATCGTGGCGGAGCCGCAGCTGGGTCTTGGCCCGCTTCACACCGCGTTTGATGGCAAGGGCAACGCCTACACCACCCTGTTCCTGGACAGCCAGGTGGTGAAGTGGGACATCGCCAAGGCCATCGAAGCCTTTGGTGGTGCGGATGTTGATCCGATACTCGACAAGGTGGATGTGCATTATCAGCCGGGCCACAACTCGACCTCGATGGGTGAAACCGCCGAAGCCGACGGCAAGTGGCTGATTTCGATGAACAAGTTCTCGAAAGACCGGTTCCTGAACGTGGGTCCCCTGAAGCCCGAGAATGAGCAGCTGATCGATATTTCCGGCGACAAGATGAAGGTGGTCCATGACGGCCCGACCTTTGCCGAGCCGCATGACTCGATCATTGTTCACCGGTCCAAGGTGAACCCGGTCAACGTCTGGGATCGCAACGACCCGATGTGGGAGGAGGCGCGCGCGCAGGCTGCCGCTGACGGTGTCGATCTGGACGAAGGTGCCGAGGAACCGATCCGGGATGGCAACAAAGTACGGGTCTACATGACCTCGACTGCACCCGTGTTCAGCATGGAGAAGTTCACCGTCAAACAGGGTGACGAAGTTACGATCTATGTCACCAATCTGGATGATGTGGACGACGTGACCCACGGGCTGTGCCTGTCGAACTTTGGCATCGCAATGGAGATCGGGCCGCAAGCCACCGCCTCTGTCACGTTCATTGCCGACCGTCCGGGCGTGCACTGGTACTATTGCCAGTGGTTCTGCCACGCGCTGCACATGGAAATGCGCGGCCGGATGTTTGTTGAACCCCAGAGTGCCTAAAATGCGTTGGCCCCTGCTCATACCGCTCCTGCTCGGCTCGCCCCTTTGGGCGGCGGACTGGGATGTGCCCAACCGGGCGGGGGCCATCAATGAAATACTGGCGCAGGCGGCGGACGGAGACACCCTCCGCCTGAGCCCCGGTGTCTACTTTGAGACGCTTGTGCTGGACCGGCCCGTCACCCTCGACGGGCTGGGACAGGCGACTATCGACGGACAAGGCCAAGGCAGCGTCATTACCGTGACCGGGCCGGGCGTGACGGTGCGCGGGCTGACGGTGATTGGCTCGGGCTCAAGCCATGACGGGATCGACAGCGGCATCCAGCTGACCAAGACGGCCAAAGCGCCTGTGGTCGTGGACAATGTGCTGCTGGGCAACCTCTATGGCGTCGACATCCACGGGGCCAAGGACAGCATCGTGCGTGGCAACCGGATCGAAGGACGTTTGGATCAGCGGATGAATGACCGTGGCAATGGCGTCTATGTCTGGAACGCACCGGGCGCGCGGGTGGAAGACAATGACATCCGCTATGGGCGCGACGGGATTTTTGTGAACTCGTCGAAGAAGAACAGCTTCACCGGCAACCTGTTCCGCGACCTGCGGTTTGCCGTGCACTATATGTATGCCGATGACTCGGTGGTAAGCGACAATGTCTCGATCGGCAATGATCTGGGCTATGCGGTGATGTTCACGACCAATGTGACCGTGGCCAACAACGTCTCAATCGGCGACCGCGAACATGGCGTCATGCTGAACTATGCCAACAAAAGCACCATCACCGGAAACGTGGTGAAAGGGGCCAAGGAAAAATGCACTTTCCTCTATAACTCCAACAAGAACGAATTCACCGACAACTGGTTCCAGGGTTGCGGTATCGGCATCCACTTTACCGCCGGATCCGAGCGCAACCGGATCGTCGGCAACGCCTTTGTCGGCAACCGGACGCAGGTGAAATATGTCTCGACCAAATGGGTCGAGTGGTCCGAAGACGGGCGCGGCAATTACTGGTCCGATTTCGCCGCCTATGATGTGGATGGCAACGGCATCGCCGATGCCCCCTATCGCCCCAATGACAGTATGGACCATGTGCTGTGGACCCAACCCGCAGCCAAATTGCTGCTCGGCTCCCCCGCCGTGCAGCTGGTGCGCTGGTCGCAATCGGCCTTCCCGGCGTTGTTGCCGGGGGGTGTGATGGACAGCAACCCATTGATGCAAGCCCCTGAACCCCCAGCTATGAAAAAGGTGCCTCATGACGGATAAGGCCCTGTCAATCGACCATGTCTTCAAGGACCGTGGGAAAACCCGCGTTCTTGACGATATCACCCTGTCTCTTGCCCCCGGTCAGCGCGTCGCGCTGCTGGGCCATAACGGCGCGGGCAAGTCGACTCTGATCAAATCCATCCTCGGCCTGACGCCGATCCAATGCGGCGCCATTCGGATCGGGGACGCCACCCCCGGCAGCGCGCAGGCGCGGCGGGAAACGGCCTATCTGCCCGAAGCGGTGTCGTTTCATCCCGCCTTGACGGGGCGCGAACAGTTGACCCTGTTTGCGCAGCTTTCGGGCGCAAAAGCCGATGTGCCCGGCCTGCTGGAGCGCGTTGGTCTGAGCGACGCGTTGGACCGCCGGATCGGCACCTATTCCAAAGGCATGCGGCAACGTCTGGGTCTGGCGCAGGTGCTGCTGGGTCAGCCGAAAGTGGCCTTGCTGGATGAGCCGACATCAGGCTTGGACCCGATTTCTCGGCAGGACCTGTACGCCATCATCGACGAACTGGCAGCGCAGGGCACCGCCGTGCTGATCGCATCTCATGCGTTGACCGAGGTTGAGGCGCGCACCGACCGCATCGCCATCATGCGCAAGGGCCGGATGGTTGCCGACGACACGCTGAACAACCTGTCGGCGCTGGCCGGTCTGCCAATCCGCCTGAAGGTCCGCGCCAGCGCCAATGCGGAGGCTTTGGCCGCCGAGCTGGGCGGCAACCGGATCAACGGCGCATCCGTTGAGTTGCTGTGTTCCCCAGATGACAAAATGGAGGCCCTGCGCCGCATCGCCGGGTTGGGCGACGCGGTGGCGGATGTTGAGATGACCCCGCCCAAGCTGGAGGACCTTTATCGCCACTACGCACAGGAGGAGAGGCTATGACCCGCTTCCTCGCCATCACCCGCACCGAGATGCTGATCCTGCGCCGCAACCGCTGGCTGCTGGTCGCCACGTTGATCATGGTGCTGTTCGCGCTCGCGCTGACCTTTGCGGGCAGCGCACCAACCGGCACATTGGGCGTCGACATGCTGACCGTCTCGGTCGCGTCGATGACCACGCTGTCGGTCTATCTTGCGCCGCTCTTGGCGCTGATGATTGCCTTTGACGCCATCGCCGGCGACGTGGATCGCGGCAGCCTGTCGCTGCTGCTGTCTTACCCGGCGGGGCGCGGAGAGATTCTGTTGGGCAAATTCACCGCCCATCTGGCGGCGCTGGCTTTTGCCATGACCATCGGCTTTGGCACTGCTGGCGCGGTGGCCGCGTTTTTTGGCGGTGCGGGGCCGGAAAGCCTGATGGCGCTGGTCCGCCTCATCCTCACCTCCATCCTGCTGGGCGCCGTGTTTCTGGCGCTGGGATACCTGCTGTCCGCCTTGGCAAAGGGGGCCACGGCGGCGGCGGGAATGTCGGCCGGGCTTTGGCTGGTTTTTGTCGTCCTCTATGATCTGGGCCTGTTGGGGGCCGTCGTCATGGACAAGGGCGGCACCTTCACCCAATCCGTCTTCCCGTGGGTGATGGTGGCCAACCCGGCCGACGCGTTCCGTCTGTGGAACATCGCCGCGACCGAAGGCGTCGCCATGGCCTCGGGCATGACCGGGGCCGCACAGGCCCTGCCCAACTGGGCCGCGCCTGCCTCGTTGCTGATCTGGCCTGTGCTGGGCTTTGCTCTTGCCCGGCTGGCCTTCCGGAGGGTTGAGCCATGAAACGCCTGTGCCTGATCGCACTGGTCGCACTGGCGGCCTGCAAGGAAGAGGTGGCCGAGGCCCCCGACCCGGTCGACCTGACCCCGGATGCGCTGAGTTATTTCTGCCAGATGAACATCGCTGAACATGGCGGACCCAAGGGGCAGATCCATCTGGAAGGCTATCCCGCGCCTCTGTTCTTTGCGCAGGTGCGCGACATGGTGGCTTACCTGAAAAGCCCCGAGCGCGATGCCGATATCACCGCAATCTATGTCAGCGACATGGGTGTCGCCCCCAGTTGGCGAAGCCCTGGAATCTCCAACTGGATCGCCGCCGATGGCGCCACATTTGTCGTCGGGGCCGATGTGGCGGGTGGCATGGGTGCGCGCGAGGTTGTCCCCTTTGCCGACCCTGTCGCTGCCGAGGCATTTATCAACGATTATGGCGGCTCGGCCCTGCCGCTGTCTGACATTCCCGATACCGAGGTCCTTGGCCCCGTCGATCTGGGCCTGATCCTGGAGACCCCCGCATGACCCGCCTGACCCGCCGCCGTTTCCTGACCATCTCGGCCGCATGCGCGGCGGCTCCCGCATTGGCGGATACCTCAGCCCAGTGGCGCGGTATTGCGCTGGGTGCGCCTGCCAGCCTGCGCCTTGAAGGGCTGTCCGAGACCGAGGCCGCGCCCATCTTCGCCGCCGTTGAGCGGGAACTGGACCGGCTTGAAGAGATTTTCAGCCTTTACCGCACCACTTCACAGATCAGCCGGTTGAACCAAACCGGCGTTCTGACCACCCCGGCCCCTGAGATGCTGAATCTGCTGAGCCTGTGCACCGCCCTGCATGACGCCTCGGGCGGGGCGTTCGATCCCACGGTTCAGCCGCTCTGGCTGGCGCTGGCCACCGGTGCCACACGGTCCGAGGTTGACCGGGCGCGCGAAAGCATCGGTTGGGGCCAGGTCAGCATCGGGACAGATGCGATCCGCCTGCCCCGGCCCGGCCTGTCGGCGATCACGCTGAACGGCATCGCGCAAGGGGCGGTCACCGACCGCATCGCCGATTTGCTCAGGTCCTACGGCCTGCGCGACGTTCTGGTGGACATGGGCGAGATCACAGCCCTCGGGCGGCGCGGGGCAGATGCGCCCTGGCGGGTGGGGCTGGTCGGCCCGGACGGGACGGTTGCCAAACGGATCAGGCTGCAGGACCGCGCCGTTGCCACCTCGGCCCCCGGCGGCACCCTGCTGCAGGGCGATCAGGGCCATATCCTGAGCCCGCAAGGCAATAACACGGCCTGTCAGGCCGTCTCGGTTTCGGCCCCCCTTGCGGCCTTGGCCGACGGGTTGTCGACCGCCCTGTGCCTGACCCCTGAAACCGAGCTCACCCGCGTGATGTCCCGGTTCCCCGAAGCACGGGTTGAGATGCGGATTTGATCCGGGCAACGGTCCGAACCTCGCCCTTTGCAATCGCTCGACTTTCGATCTGCGCTTGGCCAAGATGAACCCGCCCGATCCTGACGGCGGGCGGTGTCAACAAAGCAGCGAAAGGGGTCACGAATGCAGGATCACGGCTATGAATCGGGGCGGTTGAACCTGCCCTTTGTCGGGATTTCGACCTTCGCGAAATCGCCCTATGTCGCGGATTGGGACCGGATCGAGGCGGATGTCGCCGTGTTGGGGGCGCCGTTCGATTTCGGCACCCAGTGGCGGCCCGGCGCGCGGTTTGGGCCACGGGCGGTGCGTGAGGCCTCGACCCTGTTCAGTTTCGGCCACGCCGGGGCCTATGATCACGAGGATGACGCGACCTATCTGGATAGCTCGGTACGGATGGTCGATCTGGGGGATGCGGATATCATCCACACCAAGACCGACGAGAGCCATGCCAATATCGAACTGGGCGTGGGCAAGATCCTGAAGGCGGGGGCTCTGCCGGTGGTGATCGGCGGGGATCATTCGATCAACATCCCCTGCATCAACGCCTTTGCCGAGGAATGCGCGCTAAACGGGCCGATCCATGTGGTGCAGATCGACGCGCATCTGGATTTCGTCGATGAACGCCATGGGGTCACCGCCGGGCACGGAAATCCGATGCGGCGGGCGATTGAGAAAGACTATGTCTCGGGCATGACGCAGCTTGGCATCCGCAACGTCTCATCCACCGCGAAGGAGGGGTACGAGGACGCCCGTGCGCGCGGCTCGGATATCCTGTCGGTGCGGCAGGTGCGCAAGCTGGGGACCGATGCGGTGCTGGCGCGCATCCCGCACGGGGCGCGGTATTATGTGACGATTGATATCGACGCGTTCTGCCCCTCCATAGCTTCGGGCACCGGAACGCCCAGCCATGGCGGGTTTCTATATTATGACGTGCTGGAAATTCTGCAGGGGCTGGCCAAGCGAGGGGATGTTGTGGGCATTGATCTGGTCGAGATTGCGCCGGCCTATGACCCGACCGAAAGCACCCAGATTCTGGCAGCGCAGTTGTTGCTGAACTTTCTGGGATTTATCTTTTACCAACGGACCCAGCGGTAGAGAGATGGGGTCTTGCGCCCCAGCCCATTGCATTTGGTGGTACAGGTTTGGTCGACGCTTCCTGGTTTTGAGAGGCCATTTTGAACAGAGCCTTCCGACGAAGTCGTCACAAACCTGATATTTTGATTGTCCGGGGAGCGGGACTAAGCCGACCTTAGGAAATCGAGCGATACATGCATAATCGTTTCCCATGCGTCTGTTCCTGGCAGAGGCACGTGATTTCTACCTTCCACGATTCTCAACTGTGCATCTGGCAGCAACGAGGCCAGCAA
>JAUHYC010000043.1 GCA_030426685.1 Alphaproteobacteria bacterium | reverse complement strand
ATTCTAACACACCCTAGGCTCAGAGTTACCTAGGTCCATAGGCCAACCAAACCTGCCAATTGCAATCGCAGCATATGAGTTTTGCGGCAACAGCAGGCAAGGTTCTTAGTGAGGCAGCGCGCTCGACACTGAGCCAATTTTCATATGACGCGCTGGCGCCGCGATTTAATTCACGATTACGTAGAGGCAAAGCTAATGGCCAGCCTTTCGGTCGGCGCCTCTCGTTGCTGTCTGTGTCGTTCGTCAATTACAAGCCGATTGGCCCGCATACATTCCAAGTCCAGCACCAGCCGCCGTTGCAAGGGTCTTGCCCGTGCCTGAACCAATCTGGTTGCCTAAGACGCCTCCAATGGCCGCGCCTCCCAGAACACCAGCGGCACAGCGAGCGTCGTTCTGTGCTTGAGCTTGAGTTTGCGTTGTCGGGGCTGCACATGCTGCCAGAAACAATACGCCACCAAGCAGGCAAGCTACTGTTGTCTTCTTCATGTCGGCTTCCTCACGTTCGCTTGTATATCATGGTTCTTGGTTGCAGAATGTAGGACCTGCCGAGCCTCTCTCCAACCCAACGAGGGTGTTGGCGCAAAAAACCGCCTAATTGGGATGCTTCGCCGGCCTAGAAATGCCGTTTTGCGGTTCTGGGGTGGGCAAGAGCTTTTTTCCACTCACGTGACGTTCATGGACAGCAACTCCAACGTCCGAATTCCTGCAGATTTTTTTTGATGCGGGCCGAGGTGCAACTTTGCCGTCAGGAGCTTCCGGCGACCCGCGTTGACAAACCTCAGAAGGAGAAAGCTGCGGGGGTCTTGGATCAGATCATGGGGAAAGTGTATTGACGCTTGGAACAACCATTGGGTCTGAGTGCAGCCGGTGGGGTGTTTTTCTTGCCGCTATAAGCAGCAGCGCAGATCAAATCAGATTAGAGATTCAGGCGGAATCGTGCACCATTGCAAACAGTATCAGGATGGTTCCTAAATCAGCGAAGCTGAAGAGCCATGGATGCATCTATTACCAGGCGGTGAAACGGGGTGCAGGTTCTCGGCACCAAGCTGACCCAGCGGTTTTTAGTCAAACCAGGATCTCTCCTCAGAGCCTCCGATTTCCACCAACTCGCCTGTCTTTGGTCCTTGTTCAGCCAGTGGCTCATCGCGGCGAACATGGCCATTCCCGCATGTGACCAGGGGGTTCGGGCAGCAATCTCTGCCCAGCGGATTGCCCTTTGATGATCGCCCCGGTCGATATAGATCCACATCTTGTTACCGGTCATACCTGGCTTAAACGGGTCGATCGGGCTAAGGTCGATGGCATTGTCCGCATCGATCAGCGCTTGATCGAATTGTTTGGTAAATACGTTTGCCCAACTCGATCCATAGTGGCCCCAGGTATAGTTTGGAGAGGCTTCGACAGACTGTCGAAACCACGGCTTGCTGCCCTCTGGATCGTCATTCAACCATTGGATCCGACCCATCATAAAGTTCCCGAACGGATCGCGCGGCTGCAATACAAGGCTTTTTTCAGCGTGCTCTTGGGCTTTTCTCGCATCGATTGTAAGATCAGCTGAATATCGCATGAAGGCGTTTTGAAAGTGCACAAACGCCAATCCCGAATGTGCCCGCGCCAGTGTTGGGTCAAGTTCCGTCGCACGGCACAGCAGCTGCTCAGCCATCACATTGTCCTGCAAATTGAATCGGCTCATGTGGCGAAATCCCAGGTGCATTGCGGACCAAGCATCAAGGTTGTCGGTCGACCTGAATTCTAGATGCGACGCCTCGTGCTGAGGAATCTCCAACTCGGCCACCATTACAATATTGGCCGATATTTCTGCCCGCAGCGCCTGGATGTCATCGATATCCGCCGACTTGCGCAAGGCCCAGATAACCTCGGCCGTCCGCGTGTCCGAAATTTCAGTGTCGATCACAATTCTGCGGCCAGTAACCTCCACAATCCCTGTCATACAATAGCGCACCCGCAGGATGCGTCGAATCTCGGCCAGATCAACATGGGTTCCGCGAAACTGAAACGTCGATCCGTGCGAAACCACCCTGATCCAACGCAAGCTGGCAAGTGTTGCGATCAACTCGCGCGGAATAGCTTCTTCGATTGCGATGAAACCTTCCAAGTCGCCATTACGTTGAAAGGGCAGAACGGCGATCGACGGCCTGTTCCCCAAGTGGTTTTGATCCGGTTCAATCCGAAGAGAACTGTCGGACCTGGGTTCCAGGCGCTCCGGCCTGACCGATTGGGCTGCGTGCCGGAGCGATACCTTGGCTTCGAACCTGAACCCTCTACTACGGATCGTGCGAATTGCTGGTGTCTGGGTTTCACCGCTGGAAAGGATACGGCGCAAGTCACGAATGCGGCTCGATACTGCGTCGTCCGATACGATCCGGCCTTTCCAGACCTTTTCGATAATCTCGTCCCGGCTAATCACGCGGTCTGTATTTGCGACAAGTAAGAGAAGCAGGTCGAAGACCTGAGGTTGCACGTGAATTTCCCGATCACCCACAGTCAACTCGCGGCGGGCGTCATCAAGTGAAAAGTTGCCAAATGCGTAAATCATTTCCGCACCAAACGTTTCCATTAATGAGATTAGTTCAATTCGGTTTCCCCGCAAAATCCTAATAATCTCCCGGGTTTCTCCCAGCTTGGGCGGAGGGTCTGCCTAAAATCGCCGTCATCCAGACATAAGAAAGGAGAATTGATATGGATCACTCGGTAAGATCCGCGGCCGCGGCGAAGGTTTCGCTACCGACGATTGCGGATGGGTATTTTCTGTCGGACGGCGGGATCGAAACAACTCTGATCTTTCAGGATGGTATCGACTTGCCACTTTTTGCGGCATTCGTTCTGCTGGACGACGATACCGGACGGGCGAAGCTTGCTGAATACTTCGAGCGCCACATCGCTGTAGCACGGAAACATGGATTAGGCTTCATCCTGGAAAGCCCGACTTGGCGAGCCAACCGGGACTGGGGAGCCCAACTGGGGCGGACCGAGGCCGATTTGGTCAGGGCGAACTCGGAGGCAATCTATCTGATGCGAACGTTGCGCAATAGACACGAAAGTACCGTGTCACCGCTGTTGATCAGCGGTTGTGTGGGGCCTCGTGGCGATGGGTATATTCCTGGTGAGATTATGACCGAGGACGAGGCTCGAGCCTATCATAGCCTTCAGGTTGACGCATTTGCTGACGCGGGCGCGGATATGGTGACCGCTATCACCATGAACAATACACCCGAGGCGGTGGGTATCACGCTGGCTGCCAAGGATGTAGATGTTCCAGTCGTGATCGCCTTTACGGTTGAAACCGACGGCAAGCTGCCAACGGGGCAAAACCTTGGTGACGCCATTCGCGAAGTGGATGCCGTAACCGGTGGTTACCCAACCTACTTCATGGTCAATTGTGCTCATCCTGACCATTTCGAAAAGGTGTTGCACCAGGGTGGAGACTGGTTGGGTCGGATCGGCGGCGTGCGGGCCAATGCCTCGCGCATGTCGCATGCGGAACTGGACGAAAGCGAGGTCTTGGACGACGGAGACCCCGTCGAACTTGGACAGGATTATCGTCGTCTGTTGGACATCCTGCCCAACCTGCGTGTGCTTGGTGGCTGCTGCGGCACAGATCACCGTCATGTCGATGCAATGGGGCACGCCTGCATGCACAAAAAACCGGTGGCTGCAGAGTAACCAATAGAGGGCAGGTTGAGCGCCTGCCCGACGAATTTGAGGAGATTGAAATGGATATCAGCATTAGACATCTGCGTCCGGATGACGCCCCAGCGGTAGGCACCATCTTGTCTGGTACAACTGTCATGCTTGGCACGATGCGCTTGCCGTATGCGCCAGAAGAACGCATCGCAGAGCGCATCGCCGCAAGGGAAGGTGCCTATAAGCTCGCCGCAGAGGTAGAAGGGGAAGTGGTCGGATTAGCATTGATGCAAACTTTCCCCGAGATACCTCGCCACAATCACGTGGGCGAGATCGACCTTATCGCTGTCCGGGAAGATTGGCATGGTCAAGGGGTCGCTAAGGCGCTTATGAATGCGCTTTTGGACCTGGCAGACAACTGGCTTCAACTGGATCACACAGGTCTCATGGTCTGGTCGGACAATGCGCGGGCAATCACGCTCTATGAAGCCTTTGGGTTTGAACTCGAAGGTACAATTCGCCGATATGCGCGCCGACCAGGCGGAAATGCGGATGCCAACATTATGGGCCGCCTTAACAAGGGACTGATCGATCGGGCGTCAAATAGCGCTCAGAAAGTCGACCACGTGCACGATGCGAATACGTGAATGGTCGGTTTGGGGAAGCCGCACCGCTTTGCTGACTACTGTGACCAATGTCTATTATGGGCCGGATCAGGAACGTGCATTTTGCGGAATGCGCAGCGTTTGGTTCCGACTCCCTAAAACTCGCTGACGTCAGACAGTGTGGGATTTTCGGTCTCAGTCAATTTCAATCATTGATGCTCCAGACATCTGCAGGATGTGTCGCAAAATTTTGGGACTGCCAAAGTTAGCGACTTACTGGACACATCTAGCCTGCGATCTCTGCAAATATCTGAAAGCCAGACGTCGTAGTGCTAGAGAATTGCCGCTTCCGGGTCATGTTGGCGACTTCGATGCCGTCCAGAGTAGCCGATGCGGATCTGAAGGATTTGAACTCGCACATGTGCCGTATGCGACGCTTGATGAACCGATGATCTTGTTCGATCAGGTTGTTCAAAACCTTGGACCTGACCGTTTGGATTTTGGCCGGGCAACCAAATCGATTAAGGATCTTGTTCACTTCTCGAATACCTGCCGCGTTGGCTCCATTTTTGTCGATGACGATCTTACTGGGGATTCCATTTGACGACAGCGCTTTGGCGAAAAACCTGGCGGCTGCTGGACGGTTCCTGTGCTCGGACAGCATGAAATCAAGGGTACTTCCAGCTTTGTCGACGGCCCGATCGAGATACATCCATTTGCCGCGAACGCGGATATATGTCTCGTCCATGCGCCAGGAGTTCAGCGTTGGGCGTTTCTTCGATTGCGCTCGCGCCGCAACCATCGGTGAATATTTCACAACCCATCTGTTGAGGGTGGCGTGGTCCACCTGAACGCCGCGTTCGGCCCTGATCTCTTCCAAGTCACGATAGGACACCGTGTACCGAAGATAGAAGTACACAGCGTATAAAACTGCATCTTTGGGGAAATGACAGCCCTTCAATGAGATCATGCTCAAACAACCTGTTCGAAAACTACTCGACGAGTACAAACCTAAGATCCCGCATGCTCGTCAACTAGACCCCAGAGTTTGCGACACATCCGGATCGTGTGTCATGGCATCATGAAAGTTGAGTATTAGTCAAAATATCCCATATAGAAGATTTTTCTTATCTATAGACAAAGTTTTCTTACACCCTTATAGGCAAAGTCATGCACAGTAACGATTGGATACCTGTCACAGCGGAGCGTTTGGCGAACCTTTACGACCGCGAGTTCGGCGGCAAAGCAAACGGACGGTACCGCATTCCCGACAAGCTCGTGCGCCGCATCGCGGGACGCAGGCGGCTTTATGAGGCAGATATCCGGGCACTCTCTGCAGGACTGTTTGAACTTGGATACGTGTTGATCGATATGGATACGTTCTACGTGGTGATGAGTGCAAATTCATTTGTGAACTACCGACGCGCCAATGACGATTGTGTGGGCTAGGTGCCATGGCCACACGCGCGGGCAACCCCGAGATCATTGGCTGGCGCGAGCGCATCAGCTTGCCCGACTTCGGGATAGATAACATCGCCGCCAAGATTGACACCGGTGCCAGAACAGCCGCGCTGCATGCCGTGGACCAGATCGTGTTTGAGATCGACGGAGAACGCTGGGTCGAGTTCATGATACCGGTACACAATCGCCGATCCCCCAACCGGGTCCGAACGCGGGTGGTTGACGAACGCGAGATCAAGAATACCGGTGGCGTGCCCGAACGACGACTGATCGTTCGGACGTTGCTGCTGCTTGGACGGCATCGCTGGCTGATTGATGTCTCGTTGGCCAATCGTGCGAAGATGGAATTCGACCTGATCCTCGGTCGTACCGCGATCCGCAGACGTGGAATCCTTGTCGACCCGGGCCATTCCTATCTGCTGAAGGCTGCGAAGGCCCCGGGCAAGACCAAAAGCAAAGCCAACATCAAAGACGCGGAGGGAAGCCGAGAATGAAATTTGTTATGCTGGCCCGGAACCCTGAGCTTTATTCGCACAAGCGCCTTAAAGAAGCCGCCGAACAGCGTGGGCATGAGCTTGATATCGTGAACACGCTGCGCTGTTACATGAACATCGCGTCACGTCGGCCGGAGGTATATTATGACGGCAAGAAGCTCGGGCGCTATGACGCGGTGATCCCGCGCATCGGCGCTTCGGTCACGTTCTACGGGCTGGCGGTGTTGCGTCAATTCGAGATCATGGGGACTTTTCCCCTCAATGAATCCGTCGCAATCGGCAGATCGCGGGACAAATTGCGCTCCATGCAATTGATGGCGCGGGACGGGATTGGCCTGCCGGTCACCACTTTTGCTCACGACCCGAAGCAGACGGATGAGGTCCTGAAGCTGGCGGGCGACGCACCGCTGGTGGTCAAGCTCTTGGAGGGCACGCAGGGTATCGGGGTGGTCCTTGCCGATTCAAACCGGTCGGCCAAGTCCGTTGTCGAGGCATTTCGGGGCGCGAAGGTCAACATTATGGTTCAGGAATTCATCAAGGAGGCGGGTGGCACCGATATCCGCGCATTGGTGGTCGGTGGGCGGGTGATCGCGGCGATGCAACGGAAAGGCGCAGAGGGCGAGTTTCGATCCAACCTACACCGCGGAGGAAGCGCAATGCCCATCAAAATATCACCCGAGGAACGCTCCACCGCCGTCCGTGCGGCCAAGACGATGGGGCTGAATGTCTGCGGGGTCGATATGCTGCGCGCCAATCACGGTGCCGTGGTCATGGAGGTGAACTCCTCACCCGGCCTTGAGGGGGTCGAGAATGCAACCGGCATAGATGTCGCGGGCAAAATCATTTAATTTCTGGAAAAGAACGCCGCCAAAGGAAGCACCAAGACACGCGGGCGCGGGTAGCGATCATGCGCGGCCCATTTGAAATCGGTGGCAACAGCGTTCCGGCAGGTGCCAGGATCACGCTGGATCTGCCGGTGAGCGTTCTGTCTGACCATACTCCGGTGAGCATGTCGGTGCATGTGGTGCATGGCCGCCGTCCTGGACCGGTTCTGTTCGTTAGTGCCGCCGTTCACGGCGATGAGGTGATCGGCGTCGAGATCGCCCGCCGCTTGCTGCGGTCACCTCAGCTTGGCAGGCTTGCGGGCACGCTTCTTGTCGTTCCGATCGTGAACGCCTTTGGCTTCATGACCCATTCGCGTTATATGCCGGACAGGCGCGATCTGAATCGCTCGTTTCCGGGAAGCCAGGGCGGATCGTTGGCAGGTCGGCTCGCGCATCTGCTCATGACCGAGATCGTTGAGCGCTCGGATTTCGGGATCGACCTGCATTCTGCCGCGATTCACCGAACCAACCTGCCGCAAATCCGTGTTTCTCCCGCTTCGGATAAGACAATCAAATATGCCGAGGCTTTTGGGGCTCCGGTTGTGATGATCTCCAAGCTTCGTGACGGATCGTTGCGGAAGGCGGCTCAAGAAAGGGGCGTCGATGTCCTGCTGTTCGAAGGTGGCGAAGGCTTGCGTTTCGATGAACTGTCCGCACGGGTGGGGGTCGCGGGCATCCTGCGGGTGATGCACGCGATGGGTATGGTCGCGAAACGTGGCATTGCCGCGGTGCGCGAAGAACCTGTCCGTACGCGGTCGAGTTTTTGGGTCCGCGCACCCGCCGGTGGCTTGTTGCGCACTTTCAAGGCTGTCGGAGAATATGTGGATGGCGGTGATCTGCTTGGCCGGATCTCGGACCCTTTCGGCGAAATCAGGACGGACGTTCTGGGGGAAAGGGCTGGTATCATCGTGGGCCGCACAAATCTGCCCGTTGTCCACGAAGGTGATGCGCTGTTTCACATTGCCGAAACGGCAAGCGCCGATGTCGAAACCCGGATCGACACAATCGCAAACCAGCTCGACGGTGATCCGATGTTTGATGAGGACGAGATTATCTGACCAGCTGGGCTGACTGAAATGGGCGGGGCGGTTTCCCGCCCCGCGCCAGATTAGGGGGTAGTGTGGTTTCTGCCGCTCGTCAGCACCTCCCAAGCGACGAGCGCAATCATCGTCAATCCGGCTAACCAGGCATTGACGACAGCCACGACATCCCCCGCAAAGCCCAGATAAATTGGAGCTGCAATCAACAAGCCACCAAGTGCCGCCACGGGGCCTGCCCTAGCAGGCATCGGGTGTAGCGCATCATTGCCGGACAGCAGCAAGGCAACAATGCCAACGGCCATAAAGGTCAGTGACTGGTGATCAGACGCTCCGCGAGACAGCGTTTCCTGGCTGAACAGGACATAAGGGGACAAAACCAGCCAAATCCCCGTTGCGGCAAGCCGCCACTGAAAGGAACGGGCTGACGCTCTGAGGGTTTCACCGATCATCGGTTACCGAACCCCCGCAAGTCGTAAGGAAAATCCGGTGCGATCCGCGACAAACCATTCGTCGTCAGAAACGCAACTGTCCGCATATTCGAAACCCGTGTCACAGAGGTTCTCCGTAATCTCGGGGTAAGCAGTCTGAAGTTCTGCAAGGTAAGCCAGATCATCATCATCGGTTTCGAGATCCGCGGGCATCGCGAATATCGGAAAAGCAGGGAAGGACGAGAACATAGCAACAAACGAAGCCTGACGCATATTTTCCTCCATCAGGAAACGGGCAACCTGTTACGGTCCGCCCATCACAGGGTTGGCGTAGCGCTTAGGTGGTTGCGATGAGCCACAAGAGCTTTGACACCAGCTTTCGCTTGATCCGGATTACTACACCACCGTGACATTGGTGGTTCGCGTTCCTTCAGGTCGGGGGGTACTTTTGCGCTACGACGCTAAAATGGCATATCCGGACTTCTTTGAATAACGAATTTATGTCATGATTACTATCGAGAACTCAAATAGGTGGCAGATGGATATTGAGCTGGCTCGAACCTTCCTCGCCGTCGTCGAAACCGGTACATTCCTGGATGCAGCGAACAAGGTTCACGTTACCCAGTCGACGGTCAGCATGCGTATTCGCTCGCTCGAACAGAAACTCGGTCAACCTATGTTCGAGCGCAGCAAGTCCGGCGCCGCATTGACAGCGGCCGGGCGGCACTTTCAGAAACACGCACAGGCATTGGTGCGCACCTGGACGCAGGCGAAACTGGATGTCGCTCTTCCGGGCTCGATGGTGGCAGCGCTAGAGATCGGCGCGGCGCCTAGCCTGTGGGACGGGTATCTTGTTGACGCCTTGCCGGATCTGATGTCAGCCTTTCCTGAAATGGCGATCAGGGCGTCAGCAACATCGTCCGAGGCGCTGGCACGCGAAATCGAGAAAGGAAGCCTCGACATCGCGGTAATGTACCAACCGCACAACACCTCGGGTCTGGCAGCAATACGTCTCTTTGAAGACGAGTTTGTGCTTGTAACCAGCAGCACCGACACATTGCTAGAAGATCAGAACAGTAACTATGTGCTCATCGACTGGGGACCCGAATTTCGCGCTGACCATTTGCTAAACTTTCCCAATCTCGATGCACCACGTCTTCAATTGGGCATCGGCACAATGGGGCTTCAATACCTGAAGTCGGTACCTGCGGCAGGCTATTTCCCAATGCGAATAATCGAACCGGAACTCAGCAACGGATGGCTCCGATTGGTTGAGCCATCCCCCCGGTTTTCCTACGCCGCCTACGCGGTTTTCGACGAAAGCGAGGTGGATGGATGTCCCGGACAGGCTGCCCGAGAATTGCGCAGGGCCGCAGAAATGCGTTCCCGCGCATCAACTGGACTTTGAATGATCCAGGGCTATCACTGGCGCCCGCGACAATGTCCTTGGCTATACCCTCCTGGCAGTTTCCAATTGAAGTGCCCATTTCCACCGCAAAACAAAAGGGAGTAAAAGAGATCGCATGACCACCCGGACAGTCAAACCGATATGCGCATTTGATATTTCGCAAGGCCGCGCAGTTCCCGTCAGTTCCGACTGGCCAGAAGCCGACCCGTCCCAACCGGGCGGGTATCGTTGGCTCCATTTCGATCTGGCAGATGAAGGGCTAGTGGACTGGGTGGGCCAAAACCTGCCAGAGGTCGCAGCACACGCATTGCTGCAGGTGGAAACACGCCCGCGATGCGATCCGCATGACGACGGCCTGATCCTGAATTTGCGAGGGGTCAACCTGAATCCGAACTCCTCGCCCGAAGACATGGTATCGCTGCGTTTGTGGGCCACGGAAAACACAGTGGTCTCCGCACGCATGCGCAAGGTCTGGGCAGCCGATGCCCTCAGGGTTGCAGCCGAAAGCGGAACCGGGCCAGACAGTGTTGGTGCATTTCTGGCAGAACTCTCGCATGGGCTGACGAAAAGGGCCGAAACCGTCTCGCTGGAGCTTGAGGATGAAACCGACGCTCTCGAAGAAAGTGGTCTGCAGGGTGGTGAACTGAGCCCGGACAAAATTGCCCGTCTACGGCAGACCATCATCAAGCTGCGGCGCTATATCAGCCCACAACGGGACGCGCTCGATGTGCTGTCATCGCTTCGCGGCAAGATACTAGATAAGCGGGCATCGACACATATCCGTGAGAGTGCCAACCGTACGCGGCGCATTCTGGAAGAACTGGATGCCAGTCGCGATCGCCTGACCGCGCTACAGGACCAAATGGACGCCGAACGCACCAACGCGCTTGCGCGGAACAGCTATCTGTTGTCGGTCGTGGCTGCCATATTCCTTCCGCTCGGCTTTCTGACTGGACTGTTCGGTGTGAACGTTGCCGGCATGCCAGGCATGACCGCGCCTTTTGCCTTCTGGGCTCTGGCGCTCGCGTCGATCGCGATCGGGATCGCCCTTTACCTGACCTTCAAATTCTCAAAGTGGTTGTAGCTGGCCGACCGAGATTGCCAGATTATTTCAAGTTGGCTGCAACGGGACCAGTTGCAAACTTTTTGCTGTTGACGACGTCAGATGACGCGGGTGAATGACTTTCGGTAAAATCAGTCGAAAGGCAGTTCATGATTACCTGAGAACTCGAACTAAAGGAATCCAACCTTCAAACCGGATCGACCCTGTGGGATCAATGTGTGAACTTACACTCGCCCAGAATGTGTAGTTGCAGCGAAGGTCAGGAATGACGGGCCGCAGTGCGACACCAGCACGGTGAGTGAACGGCAGGATTGGGCCGTCCCAATTAGATAGCACAGCGTGCTTGCCCCTCATGCACAATTGTCAGAAACTCACCTCTTCATTCCCGGGCCCACGACGCGCGTAGGTACGTCCCTGCTTGTTGGTTGTCCTCGCTTGTGCGCCCGGACCCGTACCACTTTCCCGTCGGCATACCGTCTTTCGTGTTCGGCGACCCAATGCTCAGTTGGCGCGGCTCGGCTTGCTGATTGTGCTTGCTCAAAGCGAAGCCTCGCGATTTGTTCAGTCAAATGCCTCTCACCTGCCGGTCCAATTCGAATGGTGACGTGAGATTTGAGAACTTCGGTCATCCAAGCCTTGCCAAACTTCCGCGCTGTTTTGGCCTGAGATGCCGAGAGGCTTGCAACCTCTTGCGACCTTAAATCGTCCTCACGCGCAGCAAGAGCGGCGAAGAGCATAAACCCGATTACCATCTCGTATGTGAGGTGACCTTTATGCTCCTCGAAATGTCCTCTCATTGAAGCGTGATTGGGCAATAGTCCTGCCCTCATAAGCCCCGCAAGTACGGTCCGCTGAATTTGCCAATTGGCGACACTAAAGTCGGGTCGACCATCCTGCGATTTCGATATCTCCAGCACAAAGGGCGCATCAAAGAAGATGGTGTCCGTCATTGCTGAGAAAAGACGCACGCTCAGTTTGTCCGAAGAACGATTATCAAAGAGGAACCCCCGCTGGTGCCGGTTGCTCAGTTCTTCTTCATCAAGGGTCGTTATTCCTCGCGCACAACGATCTTCCCACAGTTTGCGGTCGTCATACTCAATCCAAATGAGGTCACGCGGGAGCTCGACATCGCGCACATAGCCTTGAATTTCGGACTCAGGACGATCCTCCCATGGCATTCCTTGGATATCCATTCTCAAAGAATCGAGATAATTCGCTGCATTGTGGTCCAGCAAATAGATCCTTGCCGAGGAGAGATCGCTAAGAACTCGTTGCCAGTGTTGCCGGATTTCCTCGGACGTGACCGGTTGTCCATCGGGACCATGCATGTCCACAGGATTCTCGTTCTCGAGATGGTGTCCAAACTTTAGAGCGATCGTCTTGTAAAGTATCATTGTGTTTACTCAAAATTTAGTGGGGCCTATCTCGAACGGATCGAATAACCATCAGAGACAGACCCAAGACTTGCGAAGCCAAATGCCGGAGCACCGGCTGTTCCAACCTCCCTGTTCTCAACCGACGGTACAACGCGAATCGAGAAGCCCAAAGACCAGTTGATCCTTCTTTCCGAGTGTTGGCGTTGCCGGCATTCTAGGACGTCCGCTTTAAAGAAGCCGCGTCGCAGCAACACCTGACGAGACGAGTGACTGCTGTGGGCCGTCTCATCGAAGCGAGAATTTTCTGGCCGCTGCACGCTGCGCTTGCTCTAAAGCGCGGAGTGAGCCCAGTTCGACCTATGCTGCAATGCGCAGGAATGTCTGGTCACAGATTTTGCAAGGATGATGTTGATTGAGCGTTTTGCATGGTTGGATCTTAGGCAGCCCTGGAGTTGTTTGTTTTTGGACATTGCAGAACTAAAAACCATCAATAGAAAGCACAGCGACTCCGACGAAATCGGGGGAAACACAGTCCTACGCGGTACAAGCAAAAGGCTTCAATCATTGATTGCTCTCGCTACAAAAAAAGCCCCCAGAATTGGGGGCGAGAGTGAAACGAGGAGCGATTATTAGGGATGCACTATTGTGGATTTACAACCAATGTGCCTGACTTCATGGCTTCGATCAGATTGTTGACTTCATCCACAACGTCCACTGGGATATCTGGGTGGAACGACCCGATCCGCATGGCCAATTCATTGCCCATATCCGCCCGGTAGAGCGCACCTTCCAGTTTGCCAGCAGCTGCCAGTTCCAGGTAAGACCGCATGTTGCCTCGGACATCCAGAATAGCGGATTGCAGGATTTCCGGCCATTCGTTGATCGCATCACGATAGATGCCGATGCCATAGACGCCTTTTTCCTGAACGGCCTGCATGGAGCCGAGCGTCGCACTGTCCATTGTCGGCCAGAGGACATCGGCGCCTTGGGAAATTTGGTTCAAGGCAGCTTCTTTGCCCTTGGTGATGTCATCCCAGTCACCGGTCCAGGTAACCAGAACTCTGACGTCCGGATTGGCCGCTTTGGCACCCGCTTCATAGCCAACAACCGTGTCGGTCGTGAACTTGAACTGCTGCGCCGCGATGATGCCGATGGTGCCTGTGTCTGACATGGAGCCTGCAACGTAGCCCATCAGATAAGCGATTTGGCTGAAATAGAAATCCGCGTTGGCAATGTTGTCTTTGGTGCCCAGTCCGTTGTTCACCATGAACATGGTTTCCGGGAAGCGTGCTGCGACACGTTCCACTGCGTCCTGGAATTCTCCGCCGTGACCGATCACAAGGTCATATCCCCGGCGTGCGTAGTCGCTCAGGACTTCGATTTGTTCCGGCTGATGCACGCTTTCGGAAAAAGCGGCTTCAAAGCCGAGCGCTTCACCTGCCTTAGTGAGACCTTCGAATCCGGCTTGGTTCCAACCATTATCAGAAATCGATCCGGGCATAACGATCGCAGCGCGTTCGATTCCCTCAGCGGCCGCAGGCCCGGCCAACATCAGTGCCGCAAACCCCGCCAATAGTTTGGACTTCAATTGCATTGTTGTTCTCCCTTATTGGATATGTGTTGTCAGGGTGACGGGAGGATCGTGACGTGAAAAACGATGGTTTCTCACGTCACGGCTGAGATTTATCGATGCTCCCGGTCGTAGGGCAATCCGACGCTTGCAGGTGCGCTGGCCTTGGCGCCGAGGACCACGAGTGCGATGAGCGATGCGAAGTAGGGCAAGATCAGGAAGAGCTGATAGGGAATCTCTGGCGAGGTGAATTGCAGTTTGAACTGCACTGCATCACAGAAGCCGAAAAAAAGCGCCGCGCAGATCGCGCCGATGGGCGACCAACGTCCTAAGATGATTGCCGCAAGCGCAATGAAGCCCTTGCCCGCGCTCATGCCTTCTGCAAACACATAGACTTGCGACAAGACCAGATGCACTCCGGCCAGCGCCGCGAGGGCACCACTGACTGCAATTGCGAGATATTGCATGCGAAAGACAGGAACCCCGGCCAAGTCCGCGGCCTTCGGGTTTTCGCCAACGGCGCGCTGGTCCAGACCCTTGTGGGATTTCATCAGCCAGAACCAGGCGGCTATTGCCAATCCGATCAAAAGGTAGAACAGCGGATCCTGGGAAAACAGGGACGGGCCAACGACGGGAAGATCTGACAAGAAGGGAAAATCGATCTGCGAGAATCCGTTTACTCGCGCCCCTCCGGCCTGAGCACCAAATATCTGACGGGACAGAAATGCTGTGAGCCCGGCCAGCAGCAGGTTGAGCGCGATACCACCAACCAGCTGGTTGATGCGCAGCCGGATCGACATATACCCAAGCAGAAGGCCAGAGATCAGGCCGCAATTTATCCCGCATCCGAGCCCGATCACGGCGGAGCCCGTTGCGAAAGAACCAGCAGCAGCGCCAAGTGCTCCGGCGAGGATCTGACCTTCGAGGCCGATGTTGTACAGCCCGCCACGCTCCGCGATCACCCCGCCAAGGGCAGCAAAAGCAATTGGCGTACCCAATCGGGCGGTTACGGCAAGGACGTCGCCCAGCAAAACAAGATCAATCATAGCTTATGCCTCTTTCTTTTGGCGTTGTGTTTGGCGGCGCAGCCGCAGATTTTTTGCCAAGAGTTTCAGAATGGATTTTGACGTGGTTCGCGGTGTCACGAGGGCGGCAGCGACAAAAACCACGACGAGCCCCTCGACCACTTCGATGACGGAACTGTCGACCCCGATGGCACGTTGCATCGTTCCCGCGCCGGCAGAAAGCCCGGCAAGGAACAGCGCGGTCAAAGGCGCGACAATTGGGTTAAGAGCCGCAAGGAAGGCGACGACAATTCCGTCATAGCCGTAGCCATCGCTAAACAGGTGGAACAGGCGGTACTTCAACCCGATCACCTCGATTGCGCCGGCCATGCCTGCAAGGCTGCCGCCAATCAACATGGCGCGAATGATGGTCTTTTTCTGGTCCACACCGGCATAGGCCGCAGCGCGCACATTGCGCCCCACAAGGTCCAGTTGGAAACCCGATGGCGTGAAGCGTAGCCAGAAATACAAGATGATCGTCATGCCCAGCCCGAATACAAAGCCCGCATGGGTATCAGATTGCGGCATCAGAATAGGCAGGCGATAGGCGTCTGAGACTTCCTCCGAATAAGGATATGGCGCGCCTTCGGCCAATAGCGGCCCAGCTACGGCGTAGCTGACGATGTGGATCGCAATGAAGTTCATCAGCAGCGTGACAATGACCTCATTCGTGCCCCGATAAGCTTTGAGATAAGCAGGAATTGCCGCCCAGAACGCCCCGCCGGCGGCGGCGGCGATAAATATCAGCGGCACGCCCAATAGGCCGGGCAGATCGGGGATCGCCAAAGCAAAGACGGCGCCGAACAACCCGCCAATATAGATCTGTCCCTCGCCACCGATGTTGAAGACACCGGCACGCATCGGAATGATCACAGCCAGCCCCGCCAGAAGCATCGGCGAGGCTTTGACCAAAGTATTGGAGAAACCCCAGTAATTCAGGAAGGATTCCAGAAACAGAACCTTATAGGCCTCAAACGGGTTGTGTCCGTCCAGCAGGATCAGTACGCCGCCAACGCTCAACGCTAAAAGTAAAGCAGTCGCAATCCGGCGTTGCATGGTAAATCTGTTCATTGTACCTCCTCCGGCGCTGCGGTCATCAAGAGCCCGATGTCTTGAAGAGTTGTGTTTTCTGGATCGACAACACCTGTGATCCGACCAAAGGCCATCACGGCGACGCGGTCAGAGATGTCGAGCACATGTTCAAGTTCAGTGGAGATATAGAGAACCCCCACGCCGCTTTGGGCGACGGTACGGATCTGGTTCTGAACAAATTCCGTTGCGCCGATATCAAGCCCTTTAGTCGGCTGTACGACGACCAAGAGATTGCACGCCCGGGCCACTTCACGGGCCAGAACGACTTTTTGTTGGTTGCCACCGGATAGGGCCGAGGCGTTCAGTTTTGGGTCAGAGGGCCTAATGTCAAAGGCCGCGATCGCGTCGCTTGCGATCTCGTGGATTGCGCGCCGGGAAATCAGACCGCCAGACATGAACCGGTCTTCGCTAATGGATCGAAAGGCCATATTTTCTTCGACACTGAGCGACAGGACCAAGCCTTCGGCATGGCGGTCCTCGGGAACGAAGCCTATGCCATCTGCAATGCGCGAAGCGATGGAGGCGCTTGATATCTCCGTACCATTAAGGTGGATGGCACCGCTGGTTTGCCTTCTTAGGCCGGTGATCACCTCGCTCAACTCCGTCTGGCCATTGCCGTCGATCCCGGCGATTCCAAGGATTTCGCCAGCCTTCACGGTGAGGGTCAGATCCTGCAGGATCTCCGCGCCGCTTGGATCGATCAGGCAGACATCAGAGACAACCAGAGCGTCCGGTGCTGAGCTGGTGTCATTGCGCACCTTTTTGGCCTTGGCCATCCCGACCGTTTCGCTGGTCGGTTTTTCTCCCATCATAAGCGCTGACATCTGGGCCATGGGCGTGGTCGCAACCGGAAGAACACCCTCGACGCGCCCATGGCGCATTACCATGACGCGATCGGCAATTTCGCGGATTTCATCGAGCTTGTGGCTGATGAAAAAGACGAGGCAGCCGTTGGCGACCAGCTTGCGCACCCCTTTGAGAAACGGCGCAACTTCGGTCGGTGCAAGAACGCTGGTGGGTTCATCCAGGATCAGGATCGATACATCGCGAAACAGCGCCTTAAGGATCTCCACCCTTTGCTTCATGCCCACAGGCATTTCCGTGACGCGGATGTCGAAATCGACGTTAAAGTCAAAGTCGCTGCAAAGCTGGCGAATGCGCGCCCGCGCTTCGGCACCCCTCTTTGTGCTGGGCAAGCCGATCAGAATGTTCTCTTCGGCAGTCATTGCGCCGACCAGGCTGAAATGCTGGTGGATCATGCCGATCCCATGCTCAATAACCTTTGCTGGGCTGGTCACCGAAACAGGTGTTCCGCCCAGTTTGATTTCGCCGTTATCGGGCTGATACAGACCGATCAAAACGCTTGCGAACGTGGTTTTCCCCGCTCCGTTCTCGCCCAAAATCGCAATGCACTCGCCCTTCGAGGCCAGCAGATTGACGTTGTGCAATGCACGCACGGCGCCAAACGACTTGTCGATGCCAGTGACTTTCAAAAATGGATCCAAGACAACCTCCCAACTTTCACGCAAATTCAAGAGAGAATGCCCTATCTTCTCAAATTAGATGTTTTCACCTCACAGCTGAGAATTTTGCCCACATGTGAACTAGCAATCGGGTTAGAGTGGAGCGACGAAATAGCATCGCATCAGGAGAGCAAAGCCGCGCGTCATGGCGAAGATACCGTCGTTGAAAAGCATTCAGGCCTTCGAAGCAGCCTGCCGGCATCTGAGTTTCAAGGATGCCGCCGATGAATTATGCGTCACTCCGACTGCCATTTCCCATCAGATCAAATCGCTGGAGGATCAACTTGGGGTGCCCCTGTTTCACCGGCTGACCCGCGCCTTGAAACTGACGGAGGATGGGGCCAACTACGCGCCTCACATCATTGAGGCCTTCAAGAACATCGAAGCCGCTTCTCTCGCGCTGGAGGAAGACGAACTTGCGGGCACATTGACAATCTCAACAACCGGGTCTTTTGCCGCCAACTGGCTTAGCCCGCGGCTGCGAGGCTTTTACGAGAAATACCCGGAGATTTCGGTAAGGGTTCTGTCAAGCGATCAGCTGGTGGATTTCAAGTCCAGCGATGTGGATGTGGCCATTCGGTATGGTTTTGGCGATTATCCTGACAGCAATGTGGCTTGGGTCTTGAATGACTGGGTGGCACCTGTCTGCAGCGTGGAAAAGGCGAAGTCACTGAGTTCCGCCGAAGATCTTCTGAAGTCTCGTCTGATCGAATACCAATGGAGCGGGTTTTCTGATGCGGATCCGAGTTGGGAGCGCTGGATGGGCGCGGCTGGCTTGCAGACTGGTGATGTCGAGCCCTATGTCACCTATTCCGAGGAACATATCTGCTTGCTGACGGCAAGCGATGGTCATGGTGTGGCCCTGGTCAGCCTTTTGGCCGCCGCGCGTTTTCTGGAACGTAATATGCTGGTCGCCCCCTTTGACACGGCATTGAAGAACAAGAGTTATTTTCTCGTCTGCCCGGAGACTTACGCCAATCGTGCACGCGTTCGTGTGTTCCGGGAATGGCTATTGGACCAAGCAGATGAGTTTCGCGACAGCGCCGTCGGTCAAAGGTTTTTTGAAGATTAGCGCGTCCGCAACGATCTAATCCGTCGCTTGAATTTTTGTCATTTCTAAATTGCCGAGAAGCATGCGTTTCTGAACCCCTAATCAGGAGTTCTTGCGCATGCAAAGTTTTGACCCTTCCCAACCCGATGGTTTCAATCAAACACTGGACCGCACGGTCTCTGCCGACGGCGTCCCGGTCATAGCAGTACGGTATACAGTGCCAGCACGTTGCGGTGTCGCAGTACGTTTGACAGCCGGGCAGACTTTGACCATCACCAATCCGACCGGCTGGCAAGTCTGCGATTTCTGGGCGTTCAATGCGGCGGAGCTGCATGAATATTTGTCTATGCCGCATGTGCATACGGATCTTCTGTCTGTTTTCCCAAAGATCGGTGACAGGTTGGTCAGCAATCTGCGCAATCCTCTTCTGACGCTGACCCAAGACACATCGCCGGGTGTTCATGACACAACGATCGCCGCTTGCGATGCCAACCGGTACAAGCAATTGGGCGTCATTGATTACCACGACAATTGCGCCGACAATTTGAGGCAGGCCTTGCTTGCTATCGGGAAAAAAGCACCACATGTGCCAGCGCCCTTCAATCTGTGGATGAACGTACCAGTTCACCCTGATGGCAGCCTTGCCTGGGCTGCGCCAGTGTCAAAGCCGGGGGATAGCATAACCTTCAAAGCTGAGATGCCAGTCTACGCCGTGATGTCGGCCTGCCCGCAAGATATCACTCCAGTCAACGGGGACGAAGGCAAGCCGAGCGCGCTGGAATTTGTTGTTCATGACGGATGATGGCGGCGACATATTTTCTGCCCGCTGGATCATCGAAGATGCTTTTCACAGTCACAACGACTTCGCTCTTTATGTTCTAGACGGTAGAATAGGTGGCTTAGCACCTCTGGCCGTATTGAAGTCACGTTATCCCAGCGCAAGGGTGCACTCGGACACAAACACGGCGATCCTGCCCGGGTTTGTGAATGCTCATCACCATTGTTATGGGGTGAACCTGATCAACCAAGGGATACGGGATGACCTGTTAGAGCCTTGGATTTTCGCCTCCGCTGGCGCAGCCGACATTGCGCCGCGCCTCGCCACCGAATACGCGGCAATACGCTTGCTGAAGAATGGGGTAACGGCTGTTGTGGATGCTGGCACCGCGGGTCAGACAGCGGCCATTGCCGAAGCGAAGATAAGGGACAAAATCGCCGTATATAATGGGCTTGGCCTGTCCTGTGCCATCGCGCCGGGCGAGAGATGGCACAACCAGCTTGTGCATCCATATGGGCAAAGCCAGTCGTTTCTGACCACCTTGCCCCAGGTTCTGCGATGCAAACTGCAACGCCAACACGTTGCGCGTACACGTATTGCACCGCAAAGCTTTGTGCGGCTTCTGTCCCGGATGCATGGCGAATACGCGGCATCTGAATGCGCTGATGTGTGGTTTGGCCCCACGGCACCGCATTGGACGGGCCGAGAGATCCTTCGCGACATTGCCAGGGAGGTTCGCGAAAGCGGCCAGCGCGTTCACACCCATGCCGAGGAGTCTCGGCTGCAGCACATATCGGCCACAGCCTGGGGTTTTCAGGGTGCTATTACAGAATTGGGCAAAGCTGGCCTGCTCACTGACGGCATATCTTTGGCGCATATGGTCTGGGCAGACGAAAAAGACCTGGCGCGAGTGGCCGAGGCGCGCGCGCATATCGTGTGCAATCCTAGCTCCAATTTGCGGCTGCGGTCCGGTATTGCACCCGCGCCATTGATGAAGCAGATGGGCATCAACCTCGCACTGGGGATGGATGGGACCAGCCTGGCAGGCGATGACGATATGTTCGCCGAAATGCGTCTGGCTCAAAGCCTTTATTGGTCGAGTGATCGGGCGAACCCCAGCCTGACCGCGAAGGATGTTTTCGACATGGCCACTATGGGTGGCGCGCGTTTGATGGGTATGGATCACAGCATCGGAAGCCTGTCCGTCGGCAAACGCGCCGACTTTGTGATCCTGCGACTGGACCGTCTTGAAGGGCCTTGGTTGGACCCCGGCATTGATCCGGTTGAGCTGTTGGTCAGCTCGGCAAAATCCACGGATATCCATAGCGTCTTCACCGGCGGACAACTGGCCGTTTCGCACGACGAGGCCCAAAAAGGCGACGAAAAGATAATTCTCCAAAACATCACCGACGGCATGCTGCGCGCCGCGGATCAAAGGCTGAGCGCCAGTGATTATGCCGCCGTCAAATGCGCGTTGCAGCGCTGGTATGACGATTGGCTAACGAACAACGCCCCGCAATTGTGACAGAGGAGCAAAACCATGCAGAAGAAGATAATCTGGCCAAACGGCGCGCGATGCGCCTGTGCGATCACCTTTGATATAGATGCGGACAGCCTGATCCATATCGCAAAGCCGGTCGACGGGCATGATCGCCTCTATCCGATCTCCATGGGGCGCTACGGGCCGACGGTTGCCATCCCTCGGATTCTAGAAACCTACAAACGTCTCGGGCTGAAACAGTCCTTCTTCGCCCCCGGATGGGTCGTGGAGCAATATCCGGATGCTATGCAAGCCATCCTGAAAGATGGTCATGAAATCGGCCATCATGGCTATTTGCACGAAGACCCGACAAACCACAGCGCGTCTGAACAAGCCTATTGGTTTGAACGCGCGCTGGAGTCGCATAAGCGGGTTCTGGGCAATGTGCCAAAAGGCTATCGCGCACCGGTTTATAATGTGACGCAAACCGTCATCGACCTGCTGAACAAGCATGACTTCGACTATGACAGTTCGCTGATGGCGGATGATGTGCCATATCTCTTGCGATCCGGCGGGCGGACTTTGGTCGAACTACCATCGCATTGGGGAACCGACGACTGGCCGCAATTCGCTCACTACGAGGAGATTGGTTACATGATGCCCGTCGCCGGGCCACGCGCCGGGCTGACCCCATTTTGGGAGGAATTCGAAGCCCAATACGAAGAAGGTGGCTTCTGGATCGGCATCTGGCATCCCTTCCTGACCGGGCGTTTGGCGCGGTGGCGGCAGGTGGAAGACTGGATGGAAACCATCTTGAACAGGGGTGACGTCTGGTTCGCCACTCTCGGAGAGATCGCGCAGCACGTGCGCACGCAATATGAGGCAGACCTGCAAAGCGTACGGGTTGAAGAACTGCCCTATTATCAGGCTCCGGTCCTGACGACATGAATATCCTTCAACGGGCGCGCGACTTCCTGGCTTCGCTCGACGCGCAGCGCGAGGTATTCCTTGGCGTTGCGCCAGATAGACTGTTGCAGGATGCCCGATCCGCCACCGCGCGACAGGCCGCAGGGAAGCTGCTTGGCTCGTTGGACGGCCAGTTTCTTGCGGTGAAGGCCAATATCGACGTGCATGCGCTCCGCAGCTATGCGGGATCTTTGGCCATCGATCCTCAACCAGCAGACACTGACGCCCCGATTGTGGCCAAGCTACGTTCTGCGGGCGCGATCATTCTGGGTCATGTGAACATGTCAGAGTTCGCCTTCTCCGGGCTCGGCGTTAATCCGCATTTCGGCACCCCTCTGAATGCGTTGGATAGCACACTGGTGCCCGGAGGGTCCTCGAGCGGATCGGCGTCAGCCGTTGCCTTGGGCTTGGCCGACATCGCATTGGGCACAGATACCTCCGGCTCCGTGCGCATTCCGGCCGCCTGTCAGGGCCTGGTGGGGTTTCGCCCAACTATGGGCCGCTATGAAAGCGCTGGGATTTTACCACTGGCACCTTCCTTGGATACGCCAGGCTCACTCGCTTTTAACGTCAGTCAGATTTGCGCTGTAGATCGCGTTTTGTCGGATTGCAAAGAAACCGGGCACGCCTGCCGTCAACTTCTGTGCCTGAGGGAAGACGCCCTGGTGGGATTTACCCCGGAAATCAGGGCTATGTACGAACAGGCCCAGCAGCATTTGTCCGATCATGGCATCGAATTGGAAAGGGTTGATATCCGTAGTTTCACTCGTGTCACTGAGATCTTCCAAACCTATGGAACGCTGGTGAGCGCCGAAGCCTTTCGTCTTCTGCCAAGTTTGGTCGGAGACCAGCAGGCCAGACTGGACCCAAATGTGCAGGATCGCCTTGCTCAGGCGGCTTCAATCCTTGGCACAGATCTGCAAGCATTGCTGGAAATCCGGCGGGCACTCATCTCAGGCTTTGGCAGGGAACTGGCAGGGAAGATACTGCTTTACCCGACATTGCCGTCGTACCCGCCGTCTGTTCAAGCCGTGACCCGCGATAAAGGGGTCTTTGCACGGGAAAACGCCCGTATCCTGTCGGTATCGATGAAAGCCGCTTTCCTCAATGCCCCAACAATTTCCATTCCATTTGGGGACCGGAGACCGGGGGTCAGCCTATCGTTGAGCGGCGGCGCAAACAGGGACGCGGATGTACTTGCGACGGGGTCTTACCTAGAGAAGATTTTTTCAGCGACTAGAGATGGCTGAAGTCAGTTCACTCTATTCAGAATTCTCTTCATTTGTACCTGCGCATCACTGGCTTCACCTTTGAATGGTTCATTGCAAACTGACTAGGTGACAAGATGACCACAATCCTGAGAATTGACGCAAGCGTGCGCCGCACCGACAACCCTGTTGCGGCCTATAACTCCATTTCCCGCGCTTTGGCGGACAGTTTCGTGGAAGAATGGAAAACGGTTGATCCGGACGTCGAAATTATTGTGCGTGACGTCGGAATGACCCCGCCGGACTTCATTTCCAACGATTGGATCGCGTCCGTCTTTACACCGGATGAAGAACGCACTCCTGAACAGAGCGCTTTGGTCAGCTTGTCTGATACGCTGATTGACGAGCTCGACCGCTCCGACATCCTTCTGATTTCGACGCCCATGTACAACTATGGCATGCCCGCAGCCCTGAAGGCTTGGTTTGATCAGATCATCCGGATCAACAAGACATTTACGTTTGATTTGGCGCGCGGCGACTTCCCTCTGGAACCGATCATGTCCGGAAAAACACTGGTGCTGCTGACATCGGCTGGCGAATTCGGCTTTGAGAACGGTGGGATTCGCAATGACTCGGGTCACCTTTCTGCGCATATCAGCACATTGCGCAAGTACCTGGGCGCAGAACGCATGTTCGAAGCTGCGGCCGAGTATCAGGAATTTGCCGATGAGCGTCACGAAGCTTCGGTCGCCTCAGCTCAGGCCCAGGCACGTCATATTGCGCGTGAGCTTGCCTAGTCGCGGGCCAGTTTATGGAAAGTAGAACCTGATGAAATGAACAGGTTCTACATTTCCAACTGGTCACAGCTCAAAGTGTGTGAGGCAGGTGGTTATGTCCTGCGCCCTTACTTGAGTGGTTCAAGTCGCTAAAGACACGAAACGGCAGCGAATGTAGTTGTAAACCTTCATTTCGGATTGGTAGACAGTTTAAACCAATTTCTTGAAGCAACATCCCCTTATTCGATCTACAGATTCGAAAGCGGACTTTGCTATGCTGCGTTTTAACGGCAGATTTGGTCCGCGTTGCAGCCGTCTGATAAATGCTTCATTCCGATTGCAGTTCAATGTCCGCTTCGGGGAAGCTGCACCGCGGCGACGCACATATAAATAGACGGCAAGTTTGGGCCGTTCCTATCGGCTGACTTGGAGGGAGGCAGGCCTAATCGTCACGGTGCCAAACCGAGCTTTGGTAAGCTGTTAGACTTTCTCGTATTGAAGCTCTGTCCCCAGGAAGCCGTTGTTGCCGCATGCATCCAGGATATGGCGCCGTACCGCCGCAACCTGGGGAGCAGCCAAACGTTCAGGACGGCAAAGCAAAGTCAGTGCCACTGGATCGGCAGACCAGTCAGGGATCAGGCGCACGAGATTGCCAGCTTGAATATGCACCTCTGTCAGTAAGGACGGGAGCAGTGCTGCTCCTTGCCCGGCAAGGACAGCTGCAAATGCAAGCTCCATCGAATTGACGCGCAGGCCGATCGTCGGCTCGATGATCTCCTGTTGCCCTTCCTTATTTCGAAACGCCCATTTGCCGGATTCTTGGGTGCGCAATACACAGGGCAACCTGGCCAAATCAGCAGGCCGAGAGAGACGGGGCATCCATTCTGCAAAGGCCGGGCTGGCAAGAGGCGCGCGCTGCGCGGACGGCAGGGCAGCCGAAATAAACCGCCTTTTATCTGCAGGGCCGGTTCTGAAGGACAGATCTATGTCCTCTGCCGCAAAATCCGATTTTGAATCATCGGCATGCAATTCAAGTTCGATAGCCGGGTAGCGGGACCGAAGGCCTGCCAGAAGCGGGACAAGCACGGTGCAAAGAAGACTGTTGGGTCCTGAGACTGACACCCGTCCTGCAATCTTCCCGCTTCGGACGAAGCCAAGCTGCGCCTCGGCCTCAAGCGCTAGATCCACCGGGCCTGCGCAAATCTCGAAAATTCTGCGCCCAGCCGCGGTCGGGGCCACCGCCCGCCCAGACCGGTCCAGCAGGACCAGCCCCAATTCGGCTTCAAACAGCGCCAGCTTTTGGCTGATCGCCGACTTCGTGGTGTTCAGCTCCGCAGCTGCCGCGCTCATCGACCCGGCGCGCACAGTGGCCACCAGGGCCTTGGCGCAGGAATAGAATCTATCGTTCATAAATCCGAACAGTAGTTAACAAACAGATCATTTTCCAGAACGAAAGAGATCCCTAAATTCTATCTCAGCGAACAGGCCAGGAGATGAGAAATGCAGACGGAGATGGTCTATCACCCCGCCGCGACCCGTGAGTTCAAGGACTTCGGCTTCATGCAGGCGCATCTGTCGTTCAAGCCGCACCTTGCAGAAGGGCGCCGGCGGTTCGGCCCGCTGATCACAATTGACGACGGCACGCTTGCACCGGACGCCCAAGGCTTTGGCCTGCATCCGCACCGGGATGTCGAAGTCGTCACCTTCATGGTGAGCGGAGAGGTTTCGCATATCGATCCGGTGGTGCCCGTTCACAACGGTACTGTGAAGTCGAAAGGTCTTCAGGTGATCACCGCCGGTACAGGCATCCTGCACAACGAGGTGAACAACTCGCGGACGAAGCCAATGCGTGTGCTGCAAATCTGGTTCGAGCCGCGGGCCAGAGGCCTGGCGCCGACTTATTCCAGCAAGGAGCTGGAAACCTCGGACCACAGCAACCGGTTCCAGCTGGTGCTGTCGCCAGACGGCGCCGAGGACTCACTTGTCGTGCAGCAGGAGGTGCGCCTGAGTTACGGCAACTTCGACCGCCGCAGCGTGCTGAACTTCAGCCCGTCCAGCCCTGACCGCAGCCTCTACATCTTTATGATCGAAGGCGAGGCAACTGCTGCCGGCCGCGCCCTCAGGAAAGGGGATGGGCTGGGACTGCTCCGTGCCGGGGACGTGGCGGTTGAGGCTGCAGCCGGCGCTGAGCTCCTGATCTTCGAACTGCCCGCATCCGAAATCTCTTAACCAGGAAAGGACATCAACATGACCTCCAAAAAAGTGACCCCCGAAAACGCAGCCATTGTTCTGATCGACCATCAGGTTGGCACCATGAACTGGGCAAAGTCCGTTGACCGCGATCTGATCGAAGCCAACACACGGGCCCTGGCGCGGACGGCGGCGGCGCTTGGCATGCCGCTGGTGCTGACTTCCAGCATGGAAGACAACATGCAGGGGCCGCTGATGCCCGCGCTGGAAGAGATTGCCCCGGATGCCTTCGCCGCGCGGATCAAGCGCCCTGGCGTGGTGAACTGCTGGGATGACAGCGCCTTTGCCGCTGCCTGCCGCAACACCGGGCGCAGGCATTTCATCATGGCAGGCATAACCACTGACGTGTGTCTTGCCCCGCCTGCGATCAGTGCCGCCGAAGAGGGCTTTGCCGTGACCGCAGTGGTTGATGCTTCCGGGTCTCCCACTGCGCTGACGGATGAGATGGCGTTCCGCAAAATGGAGCGAGGCGGTGTCGAGCTCACCACAACCAGCGCGCTACTTGCGGAACTTTCGGTCAATTGGGCCAGCGAGGCCGGACAGAAAATCATGCAGATCCTCGGCGAGGAAATCCTGAGCCGCGGATAGGCTCTCTGCCTCATTGAAAGTAATGCGAGAGCGGCCGCCTCATTCATGGGGCGGCCATTGAACTTCGCAGGTGTTGCCAACTTCGAGAAAAAGCTCCCGATCAGGCAAAAAAAGGAGCTTGAAAACGGCTGCTATGGGCCGGCTGCGCAGGGGGTGCCAGGCGGGTCGAAGGGTTGCTCGCAGTGACACCGAATGGCCCATTCGAGCCCATTGAAGCTCATTAATGCCTGACTGCAGCAATAAAATTTCTGGCCAAATCAGAAAACGCCAGCAGCACAATGACGATAAGCTTCAATGATCTCGGATGACAGAAGATCAGCATCCTCTTCCCTCATATCGTATCCGATTACAGAGGCTCGAATGATCTTCCGACCCGCCCATTCGCCGTGGGTAGGGTATACCTTTCCATTGTCTTGAACGCGCTGAAGGACCCGCATGGTCAGATCGTTGCCATCCGGCCCCTCGCCGCAGCAGATTGCGACCTGATTGCTGTGGATCTGGTTCAGAACTGTCAGGCCGGGCTCGTTCGAAACCGTTCGGACAATTCGCTCCGCCAGGCGGCAATGGCGTGCTACCAGTTCGCAAACTCCCGTCCGGCCAAGGTGCCGAAGTATCGCATAGCTCGGGACACCTCTTGCACGCCGGGAGAGTTCCGGCGTTGAATCACTTGGTTCCCAATGCTTTGTTGTTTCTGGGAGATAGGCGCCGCGGGCAGACATTGACGCAACGAGCGGCGCCCGGTCGCGCACGATAACCATGCCAGCATCGAATGGAGCATTAAGCCACTTGTGCAGGTCAATCGCCCAACTGTCCGCTTCAGCAACCCCCTCCAACCGGTTTGCCAGTTCGGGTACAGCAGCGAGCCAGAGCCCGAAAGCACCATCCACATGAACCCAGCCGTTCCGCTCGCGCACCATTGGGATGAGCTCGGCAAACGGGTCGAAGGCGCCGGTGTTTATTTGACCTGCCTGCAGGATGACAAGCGGCGGGCTGCTGCAGCTGTCCAGGGCAGCCCGGAACGCATCCGGCTTTATCCTCCCTTCGCCGTCCGCCGTGACGATGTTTGTCCGGCCCGCGCCAAAGCCAGCATAACGCAGGGCAGCGAATGGGGCGGAATGCGCATCCTGCCCGATCAAAACGGGAATCTCGGGTGCCGAAAACAGCCCGTCAGCTTCAACATTCCACCCCTGGGCAGCCAGCAGCGCATTGCGTGCGGCCATGACGCCAACCATGTTTGCCACTGTGCCGCCGGTCACAAGACCGGCTCCGCTTTCGGGCGGCAGTGACAGCAACTCTATTACCCAGTTGCAAACAGCGCGCTCCATTCCGGTTATTGCAGGCGTTTCAAAAGATGAGCCCGCGTTCTGCCCCCAGGCTGATACCAGAATGTCGGCGGCTACACCGACGGGATGCGACGCGCCGAGGACATAGCCGAAGAAGGTCGGCCCCGCCATTTTGTGCAGACCGCCTTCAGAAAGTTGCACGATGTCCCCGATTACCTCACTTTCCGGCACCCCCGTTTCAGGAAGAGGGCCCAAAAAGCGGCTGGCAGCTTCACCAAGTCCCAAGACAGGCCGGGCCGGCCCATTTGGCAGTTCCTCGCGGTAGGTTTTGGCTGCCTTGAAGGCCGCCTCTAAAGCTTGCGCCTGCCCTTCACTCAAACCTCGCCGCACTCGTCCCATCTCAAATACCCGCTACCAGAATACTATCCGTGGGAAGGTAGCATGGATTGCACCGGAATGCCTTTGTTTACATGTGGCCAAAGAGCGTTTCGCACCGGCCGAGGCATTGGTTGGATAGAAATGCTGCATCTGGTTGCTAATGGCCGCTTTGGCGACCGCTGCATGCGGCGGCGGGTTGTGACGAATGTCGGCTAGGCGTGTCTGGATTGCCGCTTGGCTTTGCAATGGAAATTGAGCGCGAAGTATTGATCGCGCCTTGAACTCGATAGGTCCACTTTGTCCGCGATCCGAGAGTTCGAACCAGGTCAAATTTTGCGGCTGCAGCGAATGGCGGCAATGCGGGCTGCCGATGCGGCATCCGAGCGGTGCCCTGGATGTCGGCTCTGGGCCGGGAGTGCCGTTCTCACGGAGTTGGTTCCCATCGCGTAGCGAATGACGGCTCAGAGCCGATTCTGTTGAAAAACGACGTGTTGCTGGCGCAGAAAGTGGGCGTGTGAATGCGACGCGAGCG
>JAUHYC010000042.1 GCA_030426685.1 Alphaproteobacteria bacterium | reverse complement strand
CTGTGCTCTGGCCTACCTGCCGCTCACCGTGCGGCCGGCCAGCACTCTGCGCACTGCTCTGAAAACCGCCTCTGTCGCACTGCTGGCCATTACCGCATGGCTCTCGGCGGCGCCCTGGTTGCTGATCCTTGCCCTGACCCTCTGCGCCTTCGGCGACGCCCTTCTGTCCCGCGAAACCGAGAGCACGTTCATGGCCGGTATCGCTGCCTTCGCTGCCGGGCATCTGGCTTACATCGCCCTGTTCCTGACCCATCCCGCCAGCAGTGCCGACCTGATCCTGGATCACCCTGCCATCGTCTGGTCGCTGGTCCTGCTGGGCATTGTCATGGCCACCCTGCTCACCCCTCGCGCCGGAGACCTGAAGGCCCCCGTCCTCGCTTATATCCCCATCATCCTCGGCATGGGGATCACCGTGCTGGCCCTGCCCGACACAGGGGCGATGCGCTGGGCCCTGCCCGCCGCAATGGCCTTCATCGCCTCAGACCTGATCCTAGCGACGGAAAAGTTCCTGCTACCCGCCAACCACCCCGCCCTGAAGCTCACCCCGTATATGGTCTGGCCGCTCTACTGGGGGGCTCAGGCCGGGTTCCTGATCGCCTTGACCTGACCCTTTGCAACTGCTGGCAATCCGCATTAGGTGAAGGGAACACCTGCGGAGACCAAAAATGGCGTTTTTCTCAAAGCTCAAGGACAAGCTGTTCAAATCCTCATCGCGCCTCGAACAGGGGCTGGATGCGATTGTCGAGGACGGCGGCGAGGAAACAACAACCCCCGATCCGGTGATCCCCGAACCGCAGCCCGAACCGCAACCGGTCCCCGAAGTACCGACCCCGGCCCCGCAGCCCGAATTCCCGGACCCCGCACCGACACCGCAACCGGTCGAGCCGCCCGCCCCGATCCCGGCCGACCCCACACCGGCCCCGACCCCACCCGAGATACCCGAATCCAAAGGGCTGTTGGGCCGCCTGTTCAGCCGCGGCGACGAGCGCACCGTGGTTCGCCGCACCCTAGACGATGACATGCTGGAACAGCTCGAAGAATTGCTGATCGCCTCCGACATGGGCGTCGACACCGCCCTGCGCGTCACCGCAAATATGGCCGAGGGGCGCTATGGCCGCAAACTCTCGACCCGGGAAATCAAGCAACTGCTGGCGCAGGAAGTCGCGCGCATAATGGAGCCCGTCGCCAAACCCATGCCGATCTATCCCAAACGGCCACAAGTCGTCCTGGTCGTCGGTGTCAATGGGTCCGGCAAAACCACGACCATCGGCAAACTCGCCAGCCAGTTCAAAGCCGCCGGCAAAAAAGTCGTCATCGCCGCCGGAGACACTTTCCGCGCCGCCGCCGTGGAACAGCTGCAGGTCTGGGGCGACCGCGCAGGCGTGCCGGTTCTGACGGCCCCCGAAGGCTCCGATCCCGCCTCTCTCGCCTTTGACGCCCTGACCAAGGCGCAAAACGAAGGCGCTGACCTGCTGATGATCGACACTGCGGGCCGCCTGCAAAACCGCGCCGACCTGATGGAAGAGCTTGCCAAAATTGTCCGCGTCATCCGCAAGGTCGATGACACCGCGCCGCACAACACCCTGCTGGTGCTGGACGCCACCACCGGCCAGAACGCCCTCAGCCAGGTCGAAACCTTCCGCAACCTCGCTGATGTCTCGGGCCTTGTGATGACGAAACTGGACGGTACCGCCAAGGGCGGCGTGCTCGTCGCACTCGCCGACAAGTTCGGCCTGCCCATCCACGCCATCGGGGTTGGCGAGCAGATCGATGATCTCGCCCCCTTTGACCCCGAAGAATTCGCCGCGGCCCTCACTGGTCTCGGACCAAACTGATCTTCATCTTTTCACAAATACTCCCGGGGGTCCGGGGGCAGGCAGCCCCCGGCCTCTCCGCTTGACCCAAAGGCCCTGATTTGAGCACTTGGCTGATCTCCCTCGAAGGCACCGAAGCGGGTCACCGCCTCGCCCTCGGCCTCGCGCTGATGGCGGCCTTCCTGCACGCCGTCTTTGGCGCGCTGCAAAAGGGCCGCCACGACCCATGGATGTCACGCGGTGCGATAGATGCCAGCTATTGCCTGCTGGCTGCCCCTTTCGCACTCTTTGTGGTGCCTTGGCCCGAACCCTATATGTGGCCGATATTTGCGATCGTCTGGCTAATCCACATCGGCTACAAGGTCTTGCAGGCCGCAGCCTATACCAAGGGCTCCTACACCGTGGTCTACCCGGTCGTGCGCGGCACCGGACCGCTCTTTACCGTGATCGGAGCCTACCTGCTGTTCGGTGAAACCTTCTCGACCACCCAATGGTTGGGCGTCGCCACGCTGCTCGCGGGTATCTTCGGCCTTGCCGCCTATAACCTGCGCTATCTCGAAACCAACCGCGAGACGCTGGACATTGCCCTCATACTCGCTCTCGCAACCGGGCTCTTCGTGGCGCTCTACACCACTTATGACGCCTATGGCATCCGCGCCACGGCCGACCCGTTCACCTTTCTGGCGTGGTTCTTCATGATCGACGGCACCGCGATGCCGCTCTACGCTGCGCTCAGATACCGCGCCATGATCCATCGCCCGGCGCTCGGCCCACTGATGCTGCGTGGCCTCGCCGGAGGCATCATCGCGCCACTCTCTTTCGGCTCGATCATGCTGGCCACGCGGCTCGACAAGGTCGGCGAGGCGGCGGTGCTGCGCGAAACCTCAACCGTTTTTGCCGCCCTAATCGGCTGGCTGGTGCTAAAAGAAACCGTCGGCCCCAGACGTATTGCGCTGATGGCATTGATTGCACTCGGCGCGGTAATAGTTGAAATGGGCGGGTAAGCAGCAGGTCGGACCCATGACAGAGAAAAAAGACATCAACCCATTCCTGAAACAGGTGCTGGAGCTCGGCCCCCCACTGGCCTTCTTCTTCATCTACCTGCGACTGCGTGATGACAATTTCGTGATCGGCGGCACCGAGTATTCAGGCTTCATCATCGCCACGATCCTGTTTGTGCCGCTGATGCTGGCTGCGATGGGTATCCTTTGGTACCTGACGGGCAAGCTCAGCAAGATGCAGATTTTCACCGCTTTCATGGTGATATTCTTCGGCGGCCTCACCGCCTGGTTCAATGACGAGCGGTTCTTCAAGATGAAGACCACGCTGGTTTATGGCTTCTTCTCGGCCATACTCGGTATCGGCTTACTGCAAGGAAAGTCCTATCTGGCTTACGTTCTGGACGAAATGCTGCCCATGCGTAATGAAGGCTGGATGATCCTGACCCGCCGACTGTGTGCCTGCTTTGCCGTTCTCGCCGTGGCCAACGAACTTGTCTGGCGTACGCTCTCAACCGATCTGTGGGTCAAGATCGAAACCTTCGGCTTCCCGATTGCGCTGATGGGTTTCCTGATGCTGCAGTTCAGTATGCTGCAACGCTATATGGACGATCCTGACCAGCAGTAGACGGGTGCCTGCCGTTAGGAAATGCAGACAAAATTCTTGGCTTAGGCGCAAAGCTGTGGAAAGTTGGACGCAACTCACACCACTCACCCCCGGAGACTGACGCCCGAATGATGGCATTTCCCAATAGTGGATTTCTGTCCGAAGCTTCTGAAGACCTGCGCAAGATGCTGGCCGCGCTCGCATCCGAGGTGACGCTGGACAGTGGCGCGGTGCTTTTCGAACAAGGCGATCCGGGCGAGGCGCTTTATGCAATCCTTTCCGGCACGCTCGAAGTGTCCTTTCTGGCGATGAGCGGGCGCAAGCTGGCGCTCAGGCTGATGCGCCCGGGTGAGGTGTTTGGTGAAATTGCGCTGTTCGACAGCGGGCCCCGCACTGCCACAGTGACCGCAGTGGAACCAGCCAAGGTTCTCAGGGTCCGGCACAAGGACGTGATGGCGCAGATTCGACAACATCCCGATCTGGCGGTTGATCTGATCCGTCTGGCCGGGCTGCGCATGCGTTGGATGGGTGATCAGTTGAACGAACAGGTCTTCCTTCCGATGCCGATCCGGCTGGCACGTAAGCTGCTGCACCTGGCCGGACAGCAGGATTCGCCCACCGCGCGCATCACCCTGTCACAAAGCGAATTGGCGGAATTTGTCGGCGCAACGCGCGAGGCGGTGTCGAAAACCATCTCGACATGGAAACGCGACAATGTGGTCGAAGCTTCGCGCGGTGGCCTTCAGATCCACGATTTCGACGCACTGCGCCAACTGGCCGAATCCGATTTAATCTAAATTTTCAGCACAGATGTGATCCTCTTCACATACGCGGCCTCAAGATTGCCCTAAGGTCAATCCTGTTACCGTAGGAGGTCGGTTTTATCATCCCCGATATCTGTCCACCGACCTCTCCCTGTACAAGAGCCATATGCCTTCCCCGGCATATGGCTTTTCATTTTCCGGCCGAAAAAAAGGCCGGGGTGACGTCAGCCCCCCTTTAGGTGAATGTTGCAACGGGTGAGTTTTCCCCACATTTGCGTGTGAAGCGTTGGTTTGAAGTACAAAGATACTCCCCAATAAGTTTCTTGGGGAGCGTCCGTCACGATACTCAGTGATAAATGCCGGATGCGGATGAACCAGACATTCAACTTTCAATGTCGAATGTCTGGTTCAGCTTTTCCCATAAGAATGAAGTATGGCTTCACCCGTGTTGCGAAGTGTCCCACCAATGCGAGTGCATGAACTGCGGTATCGCTCGCGTTTTACCGCTGAGTTTCCCGACTGAACCTGCCGTCAACTCAAGCGCCATCCAAGCCTCCGGAACTGTCAGGAGGTCCGGATATGGCGTCTGCTTATCGGTCGGCGCAAACCCATACCGTGGGTAAAAAGTTGGGACGCCCAGCACGAACACAGCATCGGTTCCGATTGACTTGAGGTGTTTTATTCCAGACTCCATTAGCTCTCTGCCGACACCAAGGCCCTGATACTCCGGCGACACCCCGCATGGTGCCAGCAGGAAACACTTTGTATTGGGATGGTCTTCGAAGACAAATGGCGTGAACAGCATGTTGCCCGCGATATTCCCATCGCGTTGAGCACTGATTGAGATAGTGTCTGGGTGGTCAAGGAAGTCTCTGGCAAGCTGAGCAATTTCATCGCCTTCGGTCTCACCAAATGCCCGTCGGTGGATTTCAAGAATGGCTTTGATTTCTGTGTGTTTCATGGGTCTTTCCTATTTTTGGTTCATTTGCGCGCGCACGGATTTGATCCCCAGCGCGGATGCGCGATAGGGGCTGCCGTTTTTCGAGCGGATAAAGCGTCGTTTCAGGAGGCGCTGAAAAACGCCGAGGGTGCAGTCGGTCAGCACATGACCATCACGCGTGTAACAGGTGACGTCACGGATTTTGCCGGACGCCAGACGTTCGTGATGGATGGAGCCGCCAAGGGCAAGCTCATGCAAAACACGTTGCTCGTGCTTTGAGATGTTCATTGGGATGTCTCGATTTCATGAAAGTACAACAAACAGGACACTCAGCATTTCGCATGAGCGTGCCTTTCAATGTTGGTGTTCCTGAATTTGCTTCGCCAGGAACAGGCGTTAAGCCCGGGGCTCTTTCATAAAATCTCCGTTGAACGAGGCGCTCGGCCTCTCTCTCGGCGCTCTTAGACAATTGTCCAAGTTGGGTCAAGCACCTGATCGAGCAACTTCTCGGGATGCGTTTCAATAGCTCCATTGCTGCGAGAACACCGTGCATGTCGCCAGTCTGGTTTCGGGACCTGTACCAACTATTGAAAAAGGCCGGGGTGAAGACCCCGGCCTTGCTGCTTCGCGTCTGATCGCGGGCTCTACTGTTCCAGACTCAGCGCCACGAACCGGGGTTCACCGCCACGCCGCACCAGCAGCAGCAGAGACTTGCGCCCGGCTTCGCGGGCTTCATCCATCCGCGCCTCGAGATCTGCGATCGTGGTCACCTTCTGCTGTCCTGCCTCGGTGATCAGATCACCGGCGCGCAGGCCCTTGGAAAAGGCCTCAGAAGCCTCATCGACATTTGTGACCAGCAGGCCTTCGGCGTCGGCATCCAGCCCCAGTTCTTCCCGCTGCGTGTCGCTGAGCGGTGCAATGGTCAGGCCCAGAATATCCTTGTTCTCTTCCGGTGCGGCTTCGGCCTCGGGCTCGCCACCCTCCTCGACGCGTTCTGCATCCTCGCGGCGGCCCAGCGTCACCAGAACCGTCTGCGTGCCGCCATCGCGATGCACGACCACGCGCACGGATTTGCCCACGGTGGTCTCGCCGACCTGCCGGACCAGGCCGCGCGTATCCTCGACCTCGACCCCGTCAAAGCTGATGATCACGTCACCGGCCAGCAAACCGGCCTCCTTCGCCGGTCCTTCCGGCACGTCGCTGATCAGCGCACCGCCGGGTTTGTCCAGCCCCATCGCCTCGGCCATGTCTTCCGTCACGTCCTGAATGCGCACGCCCAGCCAGCCGCGACGTGTCTCACCAAACTCACGCAGCTGATCGACAACCTTGATCACCACATTCGACGCCATCGAAAACCCGATTCCGATCGACCCCCCGGTGGGCGACAGGATCGCTGTGTTCACGCCGATCACTTCGCCATTCATGTTGAACAGCGGCCCGCCCGAGTTGCCCCGGTTGATCGCAGCGTCTGTCTGGATGTAATCGTCATAGGTGCCGCTCAGCGCCCGGTTCCGGGCCGAGACAATCCCGGCCGAGACCGAAAAGCCCTGCCCAAGCGGATTGCCCATCGCAATCACCCAATCGCCCACGCGGGCCGTATCACTGTCGCCGAATTGGACGTATTTCAGCGGCTGTTCGGCCTCGACCTTCAGCAGCGCGATATCGGTCTTTTCATCGGTGCCGATCACCTTGGCAGGCAACTCCTTGGCGGGCTGTCCATCACCGGGGAAAAACTCCACAAGAATTTCATCCGCTTCCGCAATGACGTGATTGTTGGTGACAATGAACCCGTCCTCAGAGATCACGAAGCCCGAGCCCAGAGCGTTGCTGCGGCGCGGACGGTTTTCATCGTCTCCGCCATTGCGATCCTGAAACTCACGGAAGAAATCCTCGAACGGAGAGCCCTCGGGCACGATCCCCTGTGGGCCAGTCTGCCCTTCGATCAGCGTGGACGTGGTGATATTGACCACCGCCGGGCTGATCTGTTCCGCCAACGGCGCCAGGCTTTCCCCCCGCGCCTGCGCGGCCATCGTCTGGGCCAGCACCAGCAGCATCCCCACAAAGGCCAGCCACATCAGCCGCATCATAACCAAAACATCGTCCCGTCGGACGGACACACTGCGCGCTTTCGCCTGCACTTGGGGTCTCCTTGTCGACACTTCCTTCGTGGGCTCCGATTGATCGCCCTTCTTGGCAACCAATGTAGTCAGTTTGACGGGGCTAGCAACTCGGGATCGCCGGGAATTCACCTGCAAGTGAAATTCACCAATCAAAATCCGATCTGATAAGCGCCCCATAGCAGGATCAGCCCGCTGATCACGCATAACAGACCGACCAGCCGCCGTGCCTGCTCCGGCAGCGCCCTCAGCGCTTCGAGCATGCGTTCAATAAGCGAAGGGGCCAGCGCATAGGCCAGCCCCTCGACAATCAGCACCAGCCCAAAGGCCAGAAGGATGGTTCCCATCACTCAGCGGCCGCAGCTGCGGGCGCCTGACGCCCGGTGGGCGAGCTGAGATAGTTGAAGAACTCCGAATCCGGACTCAGCACCAAGGAGCTGTTGCTGCCCTGGAGGGCAGTTTCATAGGCCCGCAGCGAGCGGTAGAACTCAAAGAATTCCGGGTCCGCGCCATAGGCTTCGGCAAAGATCGCATTGCGTTCGGCGTCGGCCTCACCACGAATGATCTCGGCCTCGCGGTTGGCGTCCGAGACCAGTTCAACCACGGTCCGATCCGCCTGCGCGCGCACACGCTGCGCCGCTTCGTTACCGCGGGCGCGTTCGTCGGTCGCCTCGCGTTCCCGCTCGGCCTTCATCCGGTCGAACGTAGCCTCAAGGTTGGCCTGCGGCAGATCGGTGGCTTTCAAACGCACGTCGATCACGTTGACGCCCAGCGCCTGCGCCTCGGCAATCGCGCTGTTGCGAATGCGCAGCATCAGCGCAGCCCGGTCGGAACTCAGGATATCGCGGGACGAAACCGAACCCAGAACTTCCCGCGTTTCCGCGCGCAGGATGCGGTCCAGACGATCCTCGGCCACTGGGATACCGCCGACGCCAACAGCCTGACGGAACCGGTTTAGGTCGGCAATCCGATAGCGTGCGAAAGCGTCAACCACCAGACGGCGATCATCCAGAGGTGTAACCTCCAGCGGCTGCACATCAATCGACAGGATGCGGTCGTCATAGCGCACCACTTCTTGGATCAACGGGATCTTGAATGCCAGACCCGGTTCTTCCTTAACCGCCACGACGCGGCCAAACTGCAAAACCAATGCGCGCTCGCGCTCGTCCACGATGAAGATCGAGGACAGGACGCCAACAATCGCGATGAAAACGATCGGCAGAATGAATGTCGTCTTACGCATCAGTTGCTCTCCCCTGCAGGGCTACGGCGCAACTCGTTGAGCGGCAGGTAAGGCACGATGCCCTGCCCCGATCCTGTCGAGTTCTCATCCAGAATGATCTTGTCCACATCACCCAGAACCTGCTCCATCCGTTCCAGATACAGGCGTTTGCGGGTCACATCGGGGGCTTTGGAATATTCCTCCAGAACCGCGCTGAAGCGGCTGGCCTCACCCTGTGCGCCGTTGATCTGCTGGGCGCGATAGGCTTCGGCTTCTTCCAGAACCTGCGCTGCTTCACCGCGGGCTTCCGCCAGAACACGGTTGGCATAGGCATCGGCCACGTTCTGCAGCCGGTCGCGCTCCTGCGCGGCGGCCTGAACGTCGCGGAAGGCGGCGATCACCTCTTGCGGCGGGTCGGCCTTGTCAAAGTTCACGCGAACGATGTTGATACCTGAATCGTAGCTATCCATGGTCGACTGGATCAGTTCCTGCAGGCGTTCGGCGATGACACCACGATCCCGGTTCAGGATCGGGGCCAGCTCGCTCTGCGCGATGATCTCACGCATGGCCGATTCTGACACGGCGCGGATGGTTTGGCGCGGGTCGCGCAGGTTGAACAGGAACTTGGCCGGGTCGTTGATATTCCACACCACCTGATAGTCGATATCGACGACGTTTTCGTCGCCGGTCAGCATCAGGCCGTCATCACTGCCCCGCGCGCCACCCATATCTTCGGTCTGTTCGCGGGTGACCGGGATGACCTCGGCGGTCACAAACGGCCAGGGCGCAAAGTTCAGACCCGGATTGCCGACGGCCGAGAACTCACCCAGAAACAGCTCAACCGACTGTTCTTCCGGCTTGACCGTATAGAAACTTGCCAGCCCCCAAAGCCCAGCCGCAACAAGCAGACCAATCGCAACCGTACCTTTGGTAAACGCGGGACCACCGCCGCCGCCCCTGCCGTTGGTGCCACGGCCACCGCCACCACGACCGCCCATCAGGACGCGCAGCTGCTCCTGGCCCTTTTTCATCAGCTCGTCGATCTCGGGGATCTGCGGACCATCGCCTTCGGGGGGCTTGCGCCCATCCCCATTGTTACCCCGATTTCCTCCGCCACCGGATGAGCCTCCGCCCCCCCAGGGGCCGCCGCTGTTGCCCGCCATATGTATGTTTTCCCTTATATTGGACCGTGTGATCACGGCTTCCCTTGTAACGTGTGTGCGCGCGCTTGCAAATCAAGCCGTGCGTACAGGTTGCCGCATTGTCACCAGTTCTTCGGCCATCACCGGATGAACTGCAACCGTGCGGTCGAAATCTTCCTTGGTGGCCCCCATCTTTATAGCAATCCCGGCCAGTTGGATCATCTCGCCCGCGCCCGGCGCCACGATGTGGCACCCCAGCACCTTGCGCGTCGCCTGGGACACAATCAGTTTCATCAGCACCCGCTGCGTGCCACCGGCAAACGCCTTTTGCATCGGCTTGAACGAGGTCGCATAGACCTCGATCGGCTCCTGCTCCGCCGCCGCTTCCTCGCTCAGGCCAACAGTGCCCATCTCCGGCTGGGTAAAAATCGCGGTCGGGATCAGCTCATGATCCACCGGGGTCGGGTTGCCTTTGAAGACGGTCTCGACAAAGGCCATGCCTTCGCGGATCGCCACGGGGGTCAGGTTCACCCGGTCGGTGACGTCTCCGATGGCATAGATCGAGGGCACGCCGGTCTGGCTATACTCATCCACGACGATCTCACCCTTGCGACCGCGTTCGACGCCGAGCGCTTCCAGCCCCAGATCATCGGCATTCGGAGCCCGACCGGTGGCGTACATCACCACATCGAAAACCTGCTCTGACCCATTGGTGGCCTTGACCCAGATCTTGTCGCCCTGCTGTTTCATCTCAAGCACATTGGTACCCAGATGCAGGTCGACGCCGTTCTGGCACATTTCTTCGCTGATCAGCCCGCGCGCCTCGTCGTCAAAGCCCCGCAGAATCTGCGCCCCGCGATAGAATTGGGTCGTCTTGACCCCCATCCCGTTCATGATGCCGGCAAATTCACAGGCGATATAACCGCCGCCGACGATCAGGATGCTCTCGGGCAGTTTCTCCAGATGGAAAATTTCGTTCGAGGTGATGGCCAGTTCCGAGCCCGGAAACTCTGGCACAACCGGGCGGCCGCCCGTAGCCACCAGAATATGCTTGGTTGTCTTGCGCGTGCCATCGGCCAGTTCAATCGTATGCGGATCAACCACGCGGGCACGCTGGTCAAAGCTTTCGACGCCATTGCTCTTTAGGATATTGCGGTAAATGCCTTCCAACCGGTCCAGTTCGGCATGCAGCTTGCCCTTGAACGTGCCCCAGTTGAATGCACCGGGCTGAACGTCCCAGCCATAGGCCTGCGCGTCGCCGACCATGTCGGCGTATTCGCTGGCAAACACCATCAGCTTTTTCGGCACACAGCCCCGGATCACGCAGGTCCCGCCATAGCGGTCTTCTTCCGCCAGCGCCACCTTGGCCCCGGTCTCACCCGCAGCCACACGCGCCGCACGCACCCCGCCCGAGCCGCCTCCGATGACGAACAGATCATAGTCAAAGCTCATGTATGAGTTCCTTTATACCGCGTGTCCAAAATTCACTGGATATCTGGGCGCAAATCGCAACCTGCCAACCCCCGGGCGGCTGAAATAGCGCTTTTTCTGTCGCAACTTATCGTGTTCACGGCCCGGAATTTAGTCCGCCAGATCCGAAAACAGGTTGTCGCCGCCCTCGACCAGCATATCGCTCAGGACAGTGCCCTCATTGAGGTCGCGCAGCTCGACCCGGCCATCGCCATGACCCACGATAACCTTGTCGCAGATATCGATAAACAAACCGTTCTCGACCACACCGGGGATCTGGTTCAGAACCAGCGCCAGTTGCCGCGCATTGCCGATCCGCTTGAGGTGCAGGTCCAGAATGTGGTTGCCCTCATCCGTGATCTTGGGGGCCTCGCCATTCATGCGCAACGTCACCGACGTACCCAGCACATCCATCGTGTCCAGCGCCTCTTCGATCAGGGTGCGCGTGGTCTGCCAGCCAAACGGGATCACCTCAACCGGCAGGGGGAACGCCCCCAGCGTTTCGACCTCTTTGCCCGCATCGGCAATCACCACCATCTGATCGCTGGCCGTGGCCACGATCTTTTCCTGCAACAGCGCGGCACCGCCGCCCTTGATCAGGTTGAACTCCCCGTCAAACTCATCCGCGCCATCGATGGTCAGATCCAGCCACCCGGCCTGATCCAACGAGACGACCTCGATCCCTTCTTCCCGCGCCAATTGCGCCGTCGCGGTCGAGGTCGGCACACCTTTGATCTTGAGCCCCTCGTCGCGCACCCGCTCACCCAGGCGGCGCACCAGCCATGCGGCGGTCGAGCCGGTCCCCAGACCCACGCGCATCCCGTCCTGGACAAGATCGGCGGCGCGATAGGCCGCAACGTATTTCGCTTTGTCGATGGGCGACAAATCTTTGATCATAGCAGCATCCCCTCAAACCACTCACGGACTTATACGGAATGGTCCGCATAACTGCGAGAGGCAAAACACCCCGTCCCTGTGCTAACATGTCGCTGAAAGACGAGTTTCCGATAGGAAACGTCGCAATCAGCCTCTATTGTGGTCGCCAGACACCCTAGATAGACGCCATGGAATCGCCATACCGCCTGCACTATGCCCCCGACAACGCCTCGCTGGTGATCCGACTGGCGTTGGAAGAGATGGGCCTGCCCTATGAAACCGCGTTGGTTGATCGCAGTCGCAACGCGCAGGATGGCGTGGCTTACCGTGCCCTTAACCCGAACGGGTTGATCCCGGTGTTGGAAACGCCTCAGGGTCCGATTTTCGAGACCGCCGCAATTCTGCTGTGGCTGGCCGATACTCACGATCAAATGGCCCCGAAAGCTGACGGTCCGAACCGGGCGGCGTTTCTGAAATGGCTGTTTTTTGCCTCCAATACCCTGCATGCCGACCTGCGCATCCTGTTCTATGCCGAGAAATACATTGCTGCTGAACAGGCCGAAACACTGCGCGCAGGCATGCGCCCACGGCTACGTCGGCATCTGAACCTGCTGGATACGCTGGCGCAGGAGTCACCGGATTGGTTCAGCGCCGTTCAACCATCGGTTCTGACCCTTTATGCCGCCTGCATGATGCGCTGGATGGCCCTCTATCCCGCCAAGGCCGACCGCAGCTGGTACCAGCTGGCCGACACGCCCTATTTGCAAAATATCCTGATGCAGCTTGAACTGCGCCCCTCGACCCGCGCGGCCATTGCCGCCGAGGGATTGGGGGCAACCCCTTTCACTTCGCCTACCTACGCCAACCCACCAGAAGGCTCAGCTACCTGATATGTTTCTCTCTGTCTTCGATATGTTCAAAGTGGGCATCGGCCCGTCCTCATCCCACACCATGGGCCCGATGGTCGCCGCCGCGCGGTTCCTGGACCTGATGCGCGCCTCTCCGTTCGAATTCTCGGGCCTGCGCGGTTCGCTGCATGGCTCGCTGGCCTTCACTGGCGTCGGTCATGCCACCGACCGCGCCACCATCCTCGGGCTCGCGGGATTTGTCCCCGAGACCTATGACAACGACAAGGCCGAGGCTGCGCTGGCCCAGATCCATGAAACCCACACGGTGACGCCCGAAGGCCTGCCGATGCTGAGCTTCGATCCCAAGGCCGATCTGATTTTCGACTACGACAACACCCTGCCCGGCCACGCCAACGGTATGATCCTGATGGCCACCGACGCGCAGGGCGATGTCATCCTGCGGCAGGTCTACTACTCCATCGGCGGTGGCTTCGTCCTGACCGAAGAGGAGCTGGCCGAAGGCAAGGCAACGGATGAAGGTGCTCCGGTGCCCTTCCCATTCAAATCCGCTGCCGAAATGCTGCAGATGGCCAAGGACAGCGGTAAAAGCATCGCACAGATGAAGCGTGAAAACGAAATCGCGCGCGGTTGTCCGGAAAGCTTCGCCAAGGGCTCGGCGCGTCTGTGGCAGGTGATGAACGATTGTATCGAGCGTGGCCTGAAAGCCGACGGCATCCTGCCCGGAGGTCTGAATGTCCGCCGCCGCGCCAAAGGTATCCACGATGCCCTGCTGGCCGAGCGCGGCATGAACCTGAACGCGCCGCACACGATCAACGACTGGATGAGCGTCTATGCCATGGCCGTAAACGAGGAAAACGCCGCCGGTGGGCAAGTCGTCACCGCGCCCACCAACGGCGCGGCAGGCGTGTTGCCCTCAGTCCTGCGCTATTACCTCGATCACGTTCCGGGTGCGTCCGAGAGCCATATCGAGGATTTCCTGCTGACCGCCGCCGCCATCGGCGGTCTGGTCAAGTTCAATGCCTCGATCTCGGGTGCCGAGGCAGGCTGTCAGGCCGAGGTCGGCAGCGCTTCAGCCATGGCGGCTGCAGGCATGTGCGCCGTGATGGGCGGCACGCCCGAACAAGTGGAAAACGCGGCCGAGATCGCGCTGGAACATCATCTCGGTATGACCTGCGATCCAGTGGCGGGCCTCGTGCAGGTGCCCTGTATCGAGCGCAACGGACTGGGCGCGATCAAGGCCGTCTCAGCCGCCTCACTGGCCCTGCGCGGCGACGGCAAACACTTCATGCCACTGGATGCCGCCATCGAAACCATGCGCCAGACCGGCGAAGACATGCATGAGAAATACAAGGAAACATCTCTGGGCGGGCTGGCCGTGAACGTCCCGAACTGCTGAGGCTGCACCGGCCCGAATACACCAGCCACAGCCGTTGCCAGACCCCTGGCAACGGCTCTTCCCCCTGCGGCGCGAAACCGTTAGCGTCGCGCCATGACCCAGGATCGTCCCGTTTTCGGCATCTTTCTGATGCTCGGCTTTTGTGTACTCGCACCTCTGGGTGACGGGATGGCAAAGCTGCTGGGCGAAACCACACCGCTGGGTCTGCTGGTGCTGGTCCGCTTTGCCCTGCAGGCGGCCATTCTCATCCCCCTGATCGTGATGACAGGCAGACCGTGGCGGATGACGCCGCGGGTCCTGCGCCTGACCATGATCCGCACCATTCTGCACATCCTCGGCATCGCCGCGATGTTCACCGCGCTTCAATACCTGCCACTTGCCGATACCGTTGCCATCGCCTTCGTAATGCCCTTCATCATGCTGCTGCTGGGCAAGTTCGTACTGGCCGAACAGGTCGGTCCACGCCGCTTGATCGCCTGCATCGTCGGTTTTATCGGCACTCTGCTAGTGATCCAGCCCAGCTTTGCGCAAGTCGGCGCCCCCGCTCTGCTGCCGTTGTGCGTCGCGGTGGTCTTTGCGCTGTTCATGCTGGTCACGCGGCAAATCGCGAAAGAAACCGATCCCGTCTCGCTTCAGGCCGTGTCCGGCACCATGGCGACCGCGTGTCTGCTGCCGATCATTCTGCTGGGTACCGCGAGTAATGTCCCGGCACTGACTCTGATCGTGCCGTCAGGCGAAACGCTCTGGCTGTTGCTCGGCATCGGCGTGCTTGGAACAGTGGCACACCTGCTGATGACCTGGTCGCTGCGCTATGCGCCCTCGGCGACGCTGGCACCGATGCAATACCTCGAGATTCCGGTGGCGACGGTGATTGGCTGGCTGATTTTCCACGAACTGCCGAACGGGCTGGCCGCCATCGGCATCGGCATCACAATCGCCGCCGGGCTTTATGTCATATTGCACGAGCGGGCCAATGCCCGGTCCGGCCCGACAGAAACGCCTGCATGACCTGATCCAGCGCCGCGCGCGGCACCATCACCAGCAGGCCCGGCGCGTCGATATCCAGCGTAAACTCACCCAACGCCCGGTTGGATGTGCCCACCCTTCCGTCAGGTTCCAGCACCAGACCGTCTATCGGCCATTCCAGCCCCCGGCTGCGTCCCGTTACCCGCTGAAATGGAAACAATGACACAATGGCATCCGCCCCAAGATCCAGCGTGATCCGGGGCGGGGCCTGAAATACAACCTCATGCGCACCCAGCAGCAGGCATGGCCGGTCCGGCCAGCGGACCAAGGCGTTGAACACCGCCAACTGGTGATCCACCCGCGCACCCAGAAAGCCCGCCGCCAGTGTCACAGGCGCCTGAACGCTGCGCAAAGCCTTGTCGAAATCCGTGCTGTCCTGTTCCCGAATCGGAAACAACCGATCATTTGGGATTTGCGCGCGGACCTCTGGCAGCAACGAATCGAAATCCCCGATCACCGCATCCGGGATTCGCCCCGAATCAATCAGAACCGCCGCGCCGCGATCCGCCGCCACGGCGGATTCGACGCGATTCAGCACCAGATTCACGTCCTCCGGCCCGATTTCACCACCGCCAAACAGCCCGATTGGCCCTGTAGAGCGAACAATTGACCCAATTTTCACAAGATTGACCATATTTCCCGGTTTTGGACATAATGAGACCACAAAATGATAGCCTTATAGCTACAGTTTCGAGTCGATTGCCCAGTGCTGCGCTTGGCAATGTGACCTGGTAGTTTGTAGAGGACGTGTGTCTGATGGTACAGAACAACAAGGTATTAACCGTTTCATACGGAACCTTCTCGTGCACTTTGGAAGGCTTCGACGATTCATTTGAAACGATGAAAGCCATTGCCGAATATTTTCGGGATCTCGCCGCGGATGACCGCTATTTTGGATCCGAACCCCCTCAGCCTGATGCCGAAATGCTGACCCGCATCGCCCAGCGCAATGATGCGCGCCAGGTTGAAGCCAGCCAGAGTGACACTGGCCTCCTGCTTCGCGCCACAGAAGCACCCGCCCCGGCAGCACCGACCCCCGCCGCCATCGTGCCCGCACCGACCCCCGAGCCAGCACAGCCCGCAGCGCCCCCCGTCCCCCACGCCCCGGCGGCCCATGCCTCCGAACCAGCGGCCGACAGTATCGCCGCCAAGCTGCAGCGCATCCGCGCCGTGGTTTCACATTCCGATACGGGGCCAGCCACCGATTCCGAGGAAGAAGACACCAGCTACCTCCAGCCCGCCAAACCAAAGGTCGATGCAATCTCGGCAGCTTTCGAATTCGGCGCGCTCAGCCCCGCTGATCTGGAAGAGCCGGTCGAAGATATCGCACCGGTGGCCATGCCCGACCCAGAGCCGGAGCAGATGGAAGACAGCCCCGAACCGGTCGCGCAGGATGATGACATCGAGTCGCCCGCAGAGACGGAAGCAGTCTCCGACAGTGACGTGCTGTTCTCGGACCTTGATGACACAACGGAACCCGAGGCTGACGATGAGCCCAACATACTCGGCGACGCGGCCTCCGACGACGAAGAGGAGGCCGCCTCCGATACGTTGACGGATATCTCCGAAGATGTGATCTCGGTCGAGGATGAGGCGCTGCTGCTGGACGAAATCGCCCTGGTCGAATCCGAACTGAATCAAAAAACTCCTGCCGAAAAGCCCGAGATGAGCGGCCTGGATCAGGACGTTTCGCGCCTGATGGACAAAGCAGATGAGCAACTGGATGATCCCTCCGCCAGCAATCAGCGCGAAACCTATTCACACCTGCGCACCGCCGTCGCCGCGACCGAGGCCGAACGTGCCGAAGGCAAGGGCAACAACCCCGAGCCTGAGAAAGATTACCGCGGCGATCTCGCCTCGGTGGTCAGCCCACGCCGCCCCGAAGTTGAGGTGACCAGTAAACGCCCCGCAGCCGACGTTGCTGCACCGCTGAAACTGGTCGCAGAGCAGCGGATCGATACCGATGACAGTGATACCGGCCCGGTCATGCCCCGCCGCGTAACCTCGGACAAGGAGGACACTGCCGAAGAAGAAGGCGGCTTTGCCACCTTCGCGCAGGAACAGGGCGCCCAGTCACTGCCTGACCTGCTGGAAGCCGCAGCCGCTTATCTGTCTTTCATCGAAGGACAGGAACAGTTCTCGCGTCCGCAACTGATGAACAAGGTGCGCTCGCTCAAGCAGGATTCGTTCAACCGCGAAGAAAGCCTGCGATCCTTCGGCCAGTTGCTGCGCGACGGTAAGATCGAAAAGGCCGGGGGCGGACGGTTCGCCGCCTCGACCCAGATCGGGTTCCGCCCTAACGATGACGAACGCGCGGCGGGCTGAAACCGGCACACATAGATACCCCCTCAATCTCGACAGGGCCGAAGGCAACTTCGGCCCTTTCGTTATGCCTGGTTTCGCGCCGAAAGGCTGGAGTATCCATCAGTTCCCTGGGTATGCCCGCTCCGCAAACCGCTGCCACGCAGAAAGCTGAAACACCGCAGCCGCACTTTGGTGTCGTCGTTTCTGCCGATTCCCTGCAACGCTATGTCTCGACCCTGTTTGATGGTGAACGTTAAATCTACGGGGCCTTTCCCGATGCCTGCCTGCCCGGCACGGCCGAGCTAGGCCCGCTGGGCGACAACCATCCCCGCCCTGTCGAAGTCGGCTTTACCGTCGAAGCCCCATGGCAGGATCGCGGGATCGGCGACGCCCCTCTGCCCCGGCGCGCAACCGGGGTAGTCGCGAGGTTGACATGCTGTGCCTGACACCCAACCAGAGCATGCGTCATCTGGCCAGCTAGCACGGTACTGATGTCAAACACGTGACCAGAGAAGTCGCAGCAACGCTTACACCACTCTGGCCCACACCCCTCAGCATAACGCAGGAATTACCGGGGGATATCAACCATTTGCTCGCACGGCATTCAGCTGACCGGATTAGAAATTGAACGCCAATGCCACATAGGGACCGGTCAGGATCAGGTCAATCACATTACGGTCTTCCTGAAACTCGACATCCAGATGTCGGTACCCGCCCGCAACGCTGATACCGTGTTTCCACTTCCAACTCGCCTGCGCAATTGCTTCCCATTGAAATTTGGACCCATAGCCAAACCCGCCGACATTTCCCATTGCAGTCAGGCTCCAACGCTCGTTCAGAACGCGGTGATACCGCGCCCCGATCAGCGGGTCGGTCCAGCTCTCGTCTTTGCTCGCAGTCCGGTCAAGCACCGTGGTTGAAACATCCAGATCCCAATGACGCAGCCCGGCCAGGGCCTCCAGGCGCGACAGGTCATCTTCGAAGACCGCATAGCTGGCCCCCAACGAAGACATCGTGCCCTTTAGATTCCAACTGGCGGCATCATCAAACGGCCCCACCGAAACATCGTCACCCAGATTGAGGTAGTTGAATTCACCCCCAATCGCCCAGCGCCCGTTTCGGGCCTCGCCCGCGATGAGAAACGCCCCCTTGAGAATGTCAAAGATCGAGGTATCCCCGCTGACAGGCGGGTTCGGTCCGATATCGAATGACGTCCTGACCTCTGGCCCCCAGAAATAGGGCGCAATCGTATAGGTCCAATCCCCCGCCTGCGCGCCGCACGCTACACAGCTTGCAGCGATTGCCGCCATTGCCCGCTTTGTCATGATGAATCTGCCCCTCTCGGTCACGTATGGGTACCGCAACACCCTGCCATCACGATGGCGTCGGGGCAACCAAATTGCGCAGGGCTACTCCTGATCCGGATCTTCCTTGCCAACCCCGCGAAAGACAAACTTGAACGGCAACGCCCAGAGTATGCCCAGCGCGAGATAGACCAGCAATTCCAGCCAGATCGGCGGCCGGTCCAACCAGTTTACGACGGTCACCACCGCAACGATATAAACCGGCAGCCCCACCAGCAGCAGCACCAGCGACCAGCGCCGCCGTGCCTTGTAGCTGAGGCCGGGCTTGTCCTCACCGCTCATCAATCGGCAAACGGGTCGGTCACCAGAATGGTGTCCTCCCGCTCCGGGCTGGTCGACAGCAGTGCAACCGGGCAATCGATCAACTCTTCGACCCGGCGCACATATTTGATCGCGTTGGCGGGCAGATCCGCCCAGCTGCGCGCGCCTTCGGTGGATTCGCTCCAGCCCGGCATTTCCTCATAGATCGGAGTGCAGCGCGCCTGCTGGTCGGCTGCGGTCGGCAGATAGTCCAGACGCTCGCCATCCAACTCATAGCCAACACAGATTTTCAGCGTCTCGAACCCGTCCAGCACGTCCAGCTTGGTCAGGGAAATCCCGTTCACGCCGCTGGTGGCACAGGTTTGGCGGACCAGGCAGGCATCGAACCAGCCACAACGCCGCTTGCGACCGGTGGTGGTGCCGAATTCATGACCGCGTTCGCCCAAACGCTGCCCATCCGCATCATCCAGTTCCGTCGGAAACGGCCCCTCACCCACTCGGGTGGTATAGGCTTTGACGATGCCCAGCACAAAATCGATGGAGCCCGGACCGATCCCAACTCCGGTCGCGGCCTGCCCGGCGATCACATTCGATGAGGTCACAAACGGATAAGTCCCGAAATCGATATCCAGCAACGCACCCTGCGCCCCTTCGAACAGGATACGCTTACCCGCCTTGCGCTTTTCGTTCAGCACTTTCCAAACCGGGGCTGCAAACGGCAATATCCGCGGCGCGATCTCTTTCAGCTGGGCAATCAAAGCGTCACGGTCGACAGGTGCGATACCCAGCCCCTTGCGCAAGGGATCGTGGTGCTGCAACGCCCGATCAACACGCGCCTCCAGCGTCGCCTCATCGGCCAGATCGGCCACCCGGACCGAGCGGCGACCGACCTTGTCTTCATAGGCCGGGCCAATGCCGCGACCGGTCGTGCCAATCTTGGTGCCCTTGCTGGCGGCCTCTTCACGTGCCCGGTCCAGTTCACCGTGGATGGGCAGAATCAAAGGCGTGTTCTCAGCAATCATCAACGTCTCCGGGGTGATCTCGACACCTTGCGCCCGAACCGTCTCGATTTCTCCCACCAGATGCCAGGGATCCAGCACCACACCGTTGCCGATCACGCTCAGCTTGCCACCACGCACAACACCCGAGGGCAGCGCGTGCAACTTGTAGACCTTGCCATCAATCACCAGTGTATGACCGGCGTTATGCCCGCCCTGAAAACGCGCGATCACGTCTGCCCGCTCACTGAGCCAGTCGACGATCTTGCCTTTTCCTTCGTCACCCCATTGGGCGCCGACAACAACCACGTTGGCCATATCCGGTCCTTTTGCGCTGAACTATCAAACCCGGCCCATATAGCGAGGCGTCGGCAGCAGGGAAACCGGTAATTCGACGCAGTGTTGTATCGCGCGTGCCGCGCGATGCCTCCGGCGGAGGTATTTGGAGCCAGATGAAGTGCGGATCCCCTGCTTCATCTGGCTCAAATTACCTCGGGGGAGTCGCCCGGCACGGGCGGCGGGGGCAGCGCCCCCCTCTACTGCTGCCGCAATTGAACCGGTCTTCCGTGCGGCGTGGTCAGATAGGCCTCTTCCCACGCATCGCGCAGCGATTGAACGTCCCGCGGAGCGGCCTCACCTTGGTCGGCCAACAAAGCCTCCAGCGTCTCGAGCCAGGCATGGAAATAGTCATCGCCGCCATCCAGATCCCGGTTCAGCCCTCGGCGTTTCAGAGTATCCGCAAACCGTGATGCCCATTCCGCCCACCCGAACCGGTCAGCCTCGTTCAGGGCCACCGTCATCGCAAAAACCTGTGCGTGCCAGGGCTGCTCGAATACGGGTTCGGGTGCGCTGCTGCTCATATCGGTTCCAGGTAGCTTTGCCACAGGTCCAGAACGACCTCGTCATCCGGATGCTCGGGATGCGCCCACAGCTCGCGCGCGTGGAATTTAACAGCATAGAGCGGTTCGGGCGCCTCGCCCAACCCGTGCGCATTGCTGTCGGGAAGCACATGGTTGCCGTGCAGGCGCAGGATATAGCCCAGCGCCCCGGCGGCATAGCGTGGCAAACGGGTATGCCCACCAGCGACCAGCGCGCTGTCAGACGGCACAACGGCCCGAACGGCCTGACCGGTGGAAAACCGCGGTTTTAGTCCGCCCTCGCGATCCGCCGGACCACCTCTGGCCAGAACCCCCGCCACGGACTCGGCTTTCATGGCCCTGTCGGCAAGGGGATGCTTTTCCGCAGATCCGGCCTCGCGCAGGTCGTCCTCGGTCAAAACGCCCCTCTCCACCAGCAGGTCAGCCAGGGCCGAGATCCATTTCTCGTAATAGCTAAACCGCGTGTAATCCTTGGGCGACAACCGCTCACGGGCGTGGCGGGATATGTCGATGTTCCACTGACCCAGCGCGCCCGCCGCCAGTGTCAGCGCCAGCGCGCGGGCGTGCCACTCTTCGGCAAAGACCGGATCATCCTCGGATCCCGGCTCCACCGGACCGTCGCCAAACCGTCCCCCCATATCATGAACGCGGGTCATGACGGCACCTTGGGCAGCCCTGTGCCGATCATACTGTCACGGCTTACCAGTGCGGCCAGAGCATCCTCGCTCAGCCCGTCTGTCCTCTCGGGTCGCATCGGCAATACCAGATAACGAATCTCGGCGGTCGAATCCCAGACGCGGACAGCGGTCTCGGCGGGCAAGGTCACACCGAACTCGGCCAGCACCTTGCGCGGCTCGCGTACCGCGCGGGCGCGGTAGGCGTCGGATTTGTACCAGCCGGGCGGAATTCCCAGCAGCGGCCAAGGGTAACAACTGCACAAGGTACACACGACCATGTTGTGCTGTTCCGGTGTGTTCTCGACCACGACCATATGCTCGCCCTGACGACCGTAGTAGCCAAGATCGGCGACCGCCGTCGTCGCATCCTGAAGCAGAGCAGCCTTGAAGCCGGGATCGCTCCACGCCCTGGCGACCACACGAGCCCCGTTCTGTGGGCCGATCTTGTTCTGGTAGGTGTCGATGATCTCATCCAGCGCTGCCGGATCGATCAGCCCCTTGCGGGTCAGAATCGTTTCGAGCGCCTTTACACGAAGGGCAGGTTCAGGCGGCAGCAGGGCGTGCGGGTGGTCATGATCGTCATGTGGCATGGCCCGCAGCCTGCGTTACGGATCAGTGCCCTGTCCAGCCCTTTTGCCGTGATGGGAAACATCACTGCCGGTGATGCGAACTCCTCCCTTGCCCCCGCTGGCAAACTTGCATAAGTACCACGCGATACACGCCACGCTGTACAGGACCACCATGGAAAACGTCGTTCTCATCATCCATCTTCTTCTGGCTCTGGGCCTGATCGCCGTCGTCCTGATGCAGCGGTCCGAAGGCGGTGGCCTTGGCATGGGTGGTGGTGGCGGTGGCGCCATGACCGGTCGCGCAGCGGCGACCGCCCTGGGCAAGCTGACATGGATTCTGGCCGCGTGCTTCATTGTCACCTCGATCACGCTGACCATTCTGGCGGCGCAAAAATCCTCCGGCAGTTCGGTTCTCGACCGGGTGGGCACGCAGGCTCCGGCCGCAGCGGAGGAAAGCACACCGGCGGTTCCGTCGGCGGATGAGCTGTTGCCGCCCGCGCAGGGCGACACCGCACCGCTGATCCCGCAGGCTGCCGATTAAGCCACAAAACCTAGAAATCTGACGGAGAGCTGCAACAGCATCTTGCGGTTCTCTTGCGCTGCTCGCGCGAATCCTTTATATGTGAAGTCCCGTGATGCAGCGGTTTTTCGAAACCGTCGGGCAGCTGATATTGACGTCTCACGGGAGCAGCCGAAAAACATGGCGCGTTTTATTTTCATCACTGGTGGTGTGGTTTCGTCCTTGGGTAAAGGACTGGCATCGGCGGCTCTGGGTGCGCTGTTGCAGGCCCGGGGATATTCGGTACGCCTGCGCAAGCTGGACCCCTATCTGAACGTCGATCCTGGCACGATGTCGCCGTTTGAACATGGCGAAGTGTTCGTCACCGATGACGGCGCCGAAACCGATCTGGACCTTGGCCACTATGAGCGTTTCACCGGGGTGGCGGCACGCAAGACCGACTCGGTCAGCTCGGGGCGGATCTATTCGAACGTGCTCGAAAAAGAGCGCCGCGGCGATTACCTCGGCAAGACCATTCAGGTGATCCCGCACGTCACCAACGAGATCAAGGATTTCATCGCCATTGGCGAGGATGAGGTTGATTTCATGCTGTGCGAAATCGGCGGCACCGTGGGCGACATCGAAGGCCTGCCCTTCTTTGAAGCCATCCGTCAATTCAGTCAGGACAAACCGCGCGGCCAGTGTATCTTCATGCACCTGACACTGCTGCCCTACATCAAAGCCTCCGGTGAATTGAAAACGAAACCAACCCAGCACTCGGTGAAAGAGCTGCGCTCGATCGGTCTGGCCCCTGACATTCTTGTCTGCCGGTCCGAAGGGCCGATCCCGACCAAGGAACGCGAAAAGCTGGCCCTGTTCTGTAACGTGCGCCCCGACAGCGTGATCGCAGCGCAGGATCTGTCGACCATCTACGACGCGCCGCTGGCCTATCATCGAGAAGGGTTGGATCAGGCGGTTCTGGACGCGTTCCAGATCAGCCCGGCCCCCAAGCCCGATCTGGCCAAATGGGAAGACGTCAGCGACCGCATCCATAACGCCGAAGGCGAAGTGAAGGTCGCCATTGTCGGCAAATACACCCAGCTCGAAGACGCCTATAAGTCGATTGCCGAGGCGCTGACTCATGGCGGCATGGCCAACCGGGTCAAGGTCAATGTCGAGTGGGTCGATGCCGAGGTGTTCGACACCGAAGATGTCGCACCGCATCTGGAAGGCTTCCACGCGATCCTTGTCCCCGGCGGCTTTGGCGAGCGCGGAACCGAAGGCAAGATCAAGGCGGCGCAATACGCGCGCGAACACAAGGTGCCCTATCTAGGCATTTGTCTGGGCATGCAGATGGCGGTGATTGAAGCCGCACGAAACGCGGCGGGTATCGCCGAGGCCGGCTCGGAAGAATTCGACCACGAAGCCGGGAAAAAGCGTTTCGAGCCAGTGGTTTACCACCTCAAAGAATGGGTGCAGGGCAACCACAAGGTCGAGCGCAAGGTTGGTGACGACAAGGGCGGCACCATGCGCTTGGGCGCGTATAACGCGGTTCTGGCCGAAGGCTCGAAAGTCGCCGATGTCTATGGCAGCGCTCAGATTGAGGAACGCCACCGTCACCGTTACGAGGTTGACATAAAGTACCGCGACAAGCTGGAAAAGGCGGGCCTGAACTTCTCGGGCATGTCACCGGATGGACGTCTGCCGGAAATCGTCGAATGGTCGGACCACCCTTGGTTCATCGGTGTTCAGTACCACCCGGAACTGAAATCCAAACCTTTCGACCCGCACCCCCTGTTCCGCGATTTCGTCCGCGCGGCGAAAGACACCTCGCGTCTGGTCTGATCACGGGCCGATAACAGTATTGTACCCCTCGGCGCGAAACATCTTTACGCGCCGACGGTTTGCACGGTTAACTGCCGCCATAGCATCGACAGGAGCCCACCATGACCGATCAGATTGCCCAAGCAGAAACCTTTGCCGCCCTGCACAAGAAGGGTGATCCGGTCATCCTCTACAACATCTGGGACGCGGGCAGTGCCGGGGCGGTGCGCGATGCCGGAGCCAAGGCTATTGCCACGGGCAGCGCGCCGGTTGCGATGACGCAGGGCTACGCCGATGGGCAGAACATCCCGATGGAGGCCGCGCTGGACAATGCCCGCCGGATCGTCGAAGCGGTCGATCTGCCCGTGACGCTGGACTTCGAAGGAGGCTATGCCGAAGCTCCGGTCGATATCGCAGACCACGCACGGCAGGCGCTTGAGACCGGCATCATCGGCTTTAACTTCGAAGATCAAGTCGTTGGTACCAAAAAACTTTATGACATCGAAACGCAAGCCGCCCGCGTCGCGGCGCTGCGCGAAGCCTGTAACGTCGCAGACATCCCCGCCTTCATCAACGCCCGCACTGACATCTTCCTGAAAGCCGCGCCCGACACCCATGACGAAGCGATGCTGAATGATGCCATGGCCCGCGCTGCAGCCTATGCCGACGCCGGCGCCAGCGGGTTCTTTGCCCCCGGTCTGAAAGACGAATCCATGATCGGCCGCCTGTGCGAGGCGACGGACCTGCCCGTCAACATCATCGCCCTGCCCGGCACGCCCGATACCGCCACTCTGGCCCGGCTTGGGGTTGCACGCATCAGCTACGGGCCGGTTCCCTATAGGCAGATGCTTGCCTGGTTGCAGGACGCGGCGCACGCGGCGCTGAACAGCGGGGCGTGATCTACTTTTAGGGGATTGCAATCCGGCACGTTCCTCCGCACCTTGCACGTCACGAGAGCAGGAGGACGCCACATGGCCAAAGGATATTGGGTTGCCCATGTCGATATCGACGACATGGAGACATACAAGACCTACATCGCCGCCAATGCGGCCTCTTTCGCGGAATACGGCGCAAAGTTTCTTGTGCGCGGTGGCGAACGCACCGCGCCCGAAGGCAAGGCCCGCGCCCGGACTGTCGTGATTGAATTCCCCAGCTACGAACAGGCACTGGCCTGTTATGAAAGCGAGGGATATCAGGCGGCCAAAGCCCTGCGCGACCCGGTCTCGACCGGCGATCTTGTGATCATTCAGGGCTATGAAGCCTAGCGGCGCTTGGCGCGCCCGATATTTGGGAATATCCTAACCTAATGTTGAAGAAGCTCTTTCAGGCCTTTCGCCCACCACAGCACGACAAGCTGCCCGACCCGGATGCCGAACTGGCCCTGGGTGCGTTGCTGGTACGCGTGGCGCAGGCAGATCGCGATTACAAGCTGGAAGAAATCAGCCTGATCGACCGCATCCTCGCCCGCCTCTATCAGCACAACGCGATCGAGGCCGCTAAGGTGCGCGCGACCTGCGAAAAACTGCATGCCGCCGCGCCTGAAACCGACACGTTCGGCAAGCTGATCCGTGAAACCACCGACCTGCAGGAACGGTTGGCGGCGCTCGATGCGCTGTGGGAGGTGGTGCTGGCCGATGGCAACTCGGACGAGGGTGAGATCAAGATCGTCGAAGAAGCGCGGATTGCCATGGGCCTCAGCTTCAATGACAGCAAGGCCGCGCGTGAACGCGTGCAAAGCCGCTTGGAAGCGACCTGAGCCGCAGCTATATATCCCTGCATGTTCAGCGATTTTCTGTCCCGGCTCACGCAGCCGCAGCCCGACCCGCTTGTCGAAGATGATGCCCGGCTGGCCCTGACCGCCCTGCTGGTGCGCATCGCCCGGTCCGACAATGACTATGCCGATTCCGAGATGGCCAGGATCGACCGTATCTCGACCGAACGCTACGATCTGTCCCCATTCGAGGCCGCAGCCCTGCGCGCCCGTGCCGAAGATCTTGAGGCCGAGGCTCCCGATACCGTCCGCTTTACCCGCGCCATCAAAGAGGCCGTCGCCTATGACGACCGGTTGGCCGTTGTGCAGGCCATGTGGTCGGTCGCGCTGGCGGATGGGCATCGGACCGGAGAGGAGGATTCGCTTCTGCGCCTTGTCGTCAGCCTTCTGGGTGTCAGCGATGTGGATTCCGCATTGGCCCGTCAGAAGGCAGCCAAGGCCTGAGCCCGCTCCGATTCGAGCTCCCTTCTCACCATTCCCAGCCCGACCGCATCCATCCAACGCGCCCGCCTTGGCCGCGCTGGGTCGTGCGCAACGATCCCCCTGAGGTTCGGAAACCCGCAGCATCGTTGGTGGTCGGACGATAAACTGACGGTTTTGACCAGAATGACTGGTCAATTTGGCGATTTCACCGCCCGAATTTGTCATTTGCGCATTGCATTGACCCGATTTTTCGGCCCTAGTACCGGACCAACAACACTCACAACACCTGGACTGCCCGTGACAGAATCCGCACCCGTTATCGAGATCAAGAACCTGCACAAGAGCTTTGGGAATCTCGAGGTGCTCAAGGGCGTAGACATTACCGCGCATCGCGGCGACGTCGTTTCCCTGATTGGGTCATCCGGCTCTGGCAAATCCACGCTCCTGCGCTGCTGCAACCTGCTCGAAGACAGCCAGGAGGGCGATATCCTGTTCAAGGGCGAACCTGTGCGCTGGACCGGCAGCAATCATCACCGCCGTCCCGCCGACCCGAAACAGGTGCTGCGCATCCGCACCAACCTGTCGATGGTGTTCCAGCAGTTCAACCTTTGGGCCCATATGACCATCCTGCAAAACGTGATGGAGGCCCCGGTGACCGTTCTGGGCCGCGACCCGAAAGAGGTTGAGGACAGCGCGCGCCGGTATCTGGAAAAGGTCGGTATCGGCGACAAGTGCGACGTCTACCCGGCACAGCTGTCCGGTGGCCAGCAACAGCGCGCCGCCATCGCACGCGGGCTGTGCATGGAACCGCAGGCGCTGCTGTTTGATGAGCCCACCTCGGCGCTCGACCCCGAACTGGAACAGGAAGTGATCAAGGTGATCAAGGATCTGGCAGCCGAGGGGCGCACCATGATCATCGTGACCCATGACATGAAGATGGCGGCGGATATCTCCAGCCATGTCGTGTTCCTGCATCAGGGCCTGATCGAAGAAGAAGGCACACCCGAAGACCTATTTACCACCCCTGAATCCGAACGGCTTCAGGGCTTTCTCTCCGCCACTCAGGCGGCATAATCTACGGACAGAACCAATAAGGGGAGTAAAATGAAAAACCTGATTCTGACCACCGCAGCACTGGCGCTGACCGCCGGCATTGCCATGGCCGACACCGTGCGCATGGGCACCGAGGGCGCCTACCCTCCGTATAACTTCATCAACGACGCCGGTGAGATCGACGGGTTCGAGCGTGAAGTTGGCGACGAACTTTGCAAGCGTGCCGGTCTGGAATGCGAATGGGTCAAGAACGACTGGGATTCGATCATTCCGAACCTTGTCTCGGGCAACTACGATACCATCATCGCCGGTATGTCGATCACTAACGAGCGTGATGAAGTCATCGACTTCACGCAGGATTACTACCCTCCGACTGCGTCGGCCTATGTTGCTGCCTCTGACGGCGTGGACGTGACCAGCGGCGTCGTTGCGGCTCAGACAGCGACCATTCAGGCTGGGCATGTTGCCGCTTCCGGTGCAACCCTGGTCGAATTCGCGACCCCGGAAGAGACTCTTGCCGCCGTCCGTAACGGCGAAGCTGATGCCGTGCTGGCCGACCGCGACTATCTCGTGCCCCTGGTCGAAGAATCGGGCGGTGAGTTGGTCTTTATCGGCGATCCGGTTCCGCTGGGTGGCGGCGTCGGCATGGGCCTGCGTGAAAGCGACGGCGAACTGCGCGGCAAGTTCGACGCAGCGATCACTTCGATGAAAGCCGATGGCTCCCTGAACGAAATGCTGATCAAGTGGTTCGGTGAGGGCATCGGTACATATGCTGCTGACGGCTCGGTCGTCACCAACTAAGATCTGACAGACCCCGGTCCGGCGCCTATGCGCCGGGCCGTTTCCGGCACCGCCGGAACAGACGTTCGAAAGACGCCATATGTTCTCCTACTGCGCTGATCCTGACACGCTGGGCACGTTCCGCTGGTTCTCGTGCTATTTGACCAATGGCGTCCACTGGTCGTTCTACCTGTCCTTCATCAAGGTTCTGGCCCTGCTGGCTGTGACCGCCCCTGTCGCCCTTGGCTTCGGGTTTGCCGGTGCCATGGCCGCGCGGTCGCATTTCCCGCCGCTCAGCTGGCTGGGCAAGGCCTATATCGCCATTGTGCGCGGCGTGCCCGACATCGCCTTCTTTCTCTTCTTCGTTATCGCGCTGGATCAAGGGTTTGAGTGGATTCGCCACAAGATCCTCTGCCCGGACTGGACCGATCCGATCCGACAGGGCAATGACTTCCTGGTCTGCCAGGCCGCCAAGATGCCCCTAGGGACCTCACCGGAATGGGTGCACGAAACCTACGGCTTTTTCCTTGCGGTCATCACCTTCTCGATCGTTTTCGGCGCTTTTGCCGCAAACGTGCTGTTCGGTGGCATGCGCGCGGTGCCGCATGCACAGCTGGAAACCGCCGAAGCCTATGGCATGACCCGCCGCCAGACTTTCTGGCGCATCCTTGTGCCGCAAATGTGGGTCTACGCCCTGCCCGGGCTGTCGAACCTGTGGATGGTGCTGATCAAGGCCACGCCGCTGCTGTTCCTGCTGGGGGTCGAAGACATCGTCTATTGGGCCCGCGAACTGGGTGGCACCAAAACCTCGAGATTCACGCAATACCCCCATGGCGACTGGCGCATGTGGTACTTCCTGTTCCTGCTGATCTTCTACCTCGGCATGACCCGTTTCTCGGAGATCGGGCTTGAGAAACTGATGCGCCGCCTGTCCCACGGTCAGGCCACATCGGGCGGAGAGCTTCTGCGCAAGGAGACCACGGCATGAGCTGTATCCAGACCATTCAGGACTATGGCCTCCGTTCGCTGGGCTTTGGCGATCGCCTGCTGCCCAAAACCGACTTTACCCTGTGCGAGCATTTCACCCTGATCGGCTCGGGCATGATCTGGAATATCTATTTCGGCATCATGGCGATGATCCTGGGCTTCTTTCTGGCCACCGCACTGGCGGTTGGCAAAGCCTCGCCCAACAAATGGCTGCGTAAGCCGTCCGAATGGTTCATCTTCCTGTTCCGCGGCTCGCCGCTGTTTATCCAGTTCTTCTTCGCCTATTTCTTCTTCCTGTCGCTGAAGAAACCCTATCCGATGTTCGACGCCTTCACCTCGGCCTGGCTTGGGGCGCTGATCGTGCTGTTCCTGAACACATCCGCCTATTCGGGTGAGATCTTCTATGGCGCGCTGCGCTCGATCCCCAAGGGCGATATCGAGGCGGCGGATGCCTACGGCATGTCGGGCTGGTCGCGCTTCCGCCGGATCGTCTGGCCCACCATGCTGCGGCTGGCCTGGCCCGCTTATACGAACGAAGCGATTTTTGTGTTCCAGTCCACAACGCTGGTCTTCTTCTCGGCCTTTCCGGCTTGGCAACAGCGCGGCGACGCGCTGTATTACGCCAGCTATTTCGCCGACAAAACGTTCAACCCGTTCATCCCCTACCCGATTCTGGCGTTCTATTTCATCCTGCTGACGCTGGTGATTGTCGGGGGGTTTGGCATGATCAACAAACGCCTGAACCGCCATCTACCGGCCGAACGGAAAGCAAAGATGCGGTTCCGCTTGAACCTCGCACGCTAAGCCCACTCCACCGGGTTCAGACGGAACAGTTTCGAAAGCTGCTCATAAA
>JAUHYC010000041.1 GCA_030426685.1 Alphaproteobacteria bacterium | reverse complement strand
CTGGGATGTCATTCAGGAACGTACCGCCGGGTACGATCCCAACAACGCCTATTCGATCAACTATATGTGGGGCACGACCGGGATCGGCGTAAATGTCGACAAGGTCAAAGAAGTGCTGGGCGATGATGTCGCTCTGAACAGCATGGATCTGGTCCTGAAGCCAGAGAATATGGAAAAGCTGGCCTCATGCGGCGTGCATTTCCTTGATGCACCGGCCGAGATCATTCCGATGGTGCTGCAATATATCGGAGAAGACCCGGACAGCCACGACACAGATGTGATCGCCAAAACCGAGGACGTGCTGACCGCGGTGCGCCCTCATATTCAGAAGTTCCACAGTTCCGAATACATCAACGCGCTTGCGAACGGTGATATCTGCGTGGCCGTGGGTTGGTCCGGCGACATCCTGCAGGCACGGGACCGCGCTGACGAAGCGGACAATGGCGTGGTTATTGAATACCATCCGTTCGCCGAAGGTTCCCTGATGTGGTTCGACCAGATGGCGATACCGGTGGATGCCCCGAACCCGGAAGGCGCCCACAAATTCCTGAACTTCATTCTTGACGCCAATAACATGGCGGCCGCGTCGAACTATGTGTACTATGCCAACGGCAACAAGGCTTCGCAGGAATTCCTTGAGGAAGATGTGATCGGCGATCCGGCCATCTATCCGGATGATGCAACGATGCAGAATCTCTATATCACCACGCCTTATCCAGCGAAGACTCAGCGGGTCGTGACCCGTCTGTGGACCAAAGTGAAATCAGGCACCTGATCTGACGACTGCGCAAGGCGGACGCACCGCCTTGCGCGTTTTCCTGTCCAGACCGATAAACGGGGGCCGATTTGAACTCGACCGTATTTGCGCCGTGGGACGACCCGCAGGCGAAACCTCTGATCCAGTTCCGGAACGTGTCCAAACGCTTTGGCGCATTCACCGCGATCGACAACCTGTCACTGGATATCTACGAACGTGAGTTCTTTGCGCTGCTTGGTCCTTCGGGCTGCGGTAAGACCACGATGATGCGGATGCTGGCCGGATTCGAAACCCCGACTGAGGGGCATATTCTGCTGAGCGGTCAGGATATTGATCCGATCCCGCCCAACAAACGGGCGGTGAACATGATGTTCCAGTCCTATGCCTTGTTTCCGCATCTGAGCATCTGGGAGAATATCGCTTTCGGTCTGCGTCGCGACAGGATGCCCAAAGCTGAACTCGAGGCACGGGTCGAAGAAATGTTGCGCCTGACCCGTCTGGAACAGTTCGCCCGCCGCAAACCGCATCAGATCTCGGGCGGGCAACGGCAACGTGTGGCACTTGCCCGGTCATTGGCAAAGGCCCCGAAACTGCTGCTATTAGACGAACCCCTGGGCGCATTGGACAAGAAACTGCGGCAAGATACCCAGTTTGAACTGATGGACATTCAGGAAAAGACCGGGACGACCTTTGTCATCGTGACCCACGACCAGGAAGAGGCGATGACCGTCGCCAGCCGTGTCGCCGTGATGGACCAGGGCAAGCTGATGCAGGTGGCTACACCGGACCGCATCTACGAGACGCCAAATTCGGTCTATGTTGCGGATTTCATTGGCGATGTGAATATCATCGAAGGCCGCGCCACCGCGCAAGGTGATGAGAGCTATCGGATCGACTGGGCCGAGGGGCAACCGCCGCTGACTGCAAGTTCACCAACCAGTTTGTCGAACGGACAAGGCTGTCATCTCGCAATCCGGCCCGAGAAAGTGACAATCTCTGCCGAGCGCCCTGCGGAGGCCATCAACGCCATTCAGGGTAAGGTCCACGACATTGCCTATTTGGGCAACCTGTCGACCTATCATGTTGAATTGGCGAACGGGACTATTATCAAGGCGCAGACGGCCAATACCCGCCGCATTTCTCGCCGGTCGTTTACTTGGGAAGACCCGGTCTGGCTGTCATGGACAGCAACGGCTGCGGTTTTGTTGGAAAACTGATGCGCCGCGCTGTTCTGATCGCCATACCCTATGTCTGGCTGCTGGCGCTGTTTCTGGTGCCGTTCCTTATCGTTCTGAAGATTTCGCTGTCTGACACGGCGCTCGCTATCCCGCCTTATACTCCGACGCTGGATCTTTCTGCGGGTTGGGCGGGCATCCGGGAGTTCTTTGGCCAGCTTGATCTTGAGAATTTCGTATGGCTGACCGAGGACGATCTGTACTGGAAAGCCTATCTTTCCAGCGTCAAGATTGCCTTGATTTCGACCCTTCTGACCCTGCTGGTCGGGTATCCTATTGCCTATGCTATGGCCCGCGCACCCGAGGAGTGGCGTCCGACGCTGATGATGCTGGTGATCCTGCCATTCTGGACCTCATTCCTGATCCGCGTTTATGCATGGATGGGCATCCTCAGCAACGAAGGCTATCTGAACCAGCTTTTGCTGTGGACGGGCATTATTTCGACTCCACTGACGATCCTGAACACAAATACGGCAGTCTATATCGGTATCGTCTACACCTATCTGCCCTTCATGATCCTGCCAATCTATTCGGCGCTGGAGCGTATGGACGGATCGCTGATCGAAGCGGCCGAAGATCTGGGGTGCTCGCGGTTGCAGGCCTTCTGGTTGATCACAATTCCACTGTCGCGCCCCGGTATCATTGCGGGCTGCTTCCTGGTGATGATCCCGGTGATCGGTGAATTCGTGATCCCATCTCTGTTGGGGGGATCAGGAACGCTGATGATCGGCAAGGTGTTGTGGGAGGAATTCTTCTCGAACCGTGACTGGCCCGTGGCCAGCGCCGTGGCCGTGATCCTGCTGCTGATCCTTGTGATTCCGATCGTGCTGTTCCAGCGCAATCAGCAGAAACAGGCGGAGGCGGACCAATGAACAGGTTGAGCTGGTTCAATGCGGTGTCACTGACGTTAGGGTTTGCGTTCCTCTACATCCCGATGGTTATCCTGATCATTTTCAGCTTCAACGAAAGCAAGCTGGTGACGGTCTGGGCCGGGTTCTCGACCAAATGGTACGGAGAGCTGGTGCAAAATGAGGCGTTTCTGGACGCGGCATGGGTGACCTTGCGCGTCGCGGTGTTTTCATCGACGCTCGCGACCATTCTGGGCACGGCCGCGGCTTATGTTCTGGTGCGCGGGGGGCGGTTCTTTGGCCGCACGCTGTTTTCGGGCATGATCTACGCACCATTGGTGATGCCCGAAGTGATCACAGGCCTGTCGTTGTTGTTGCTGTTCATCGGCATTGGGCTGGACCGGGGCATCCTCACCATCGTTCTGGCGCACACCACCTTTTCCATGTGCTTTGTGTCGGTCGTCGTGTCCTCGCGTCTGGTGACATTCGATCAGTCCTTGGAAGAGGCCGCGTTGGATTTGGGCTGCTCACCAGCGCAGGCTTTCCGCCTGGTTACCCTGCCGATCATTGCCCCAGCGGTGATTTCTGGCTGGTTGTTGGCCTTCACCTTGTCGCTGGATGATCTAGTGATTGCCTCGTTCACATCCGGGCCTTCCGCCACCACCCTGCCGATCAAGATTTTCTCAGCAGTGCGACTGGGTGTCAGCCCCGAGATAAACGCCCTATCAACATTGATGATTGCGGTTGTCACGGTGGGTGTTATCACCGCGTCCTTGGTGACAAAACGGGCAATGATGCGTCAGAGGCAGGAAGAAATGGCTGCTGCGCGCACCGAATGATGCGTATTTTCTCGGATTACGCTTACGGTCCGGCCCCCCGCAAAGGATGTTGGTGGGACGAGACGATTGCTGCTCCGGACTGGCCCAGCCTCGACGGTGATTTGAGCACTGATGTTGCGATTATCGGTGGTGGCTTCACAGGTCTTTCAGCCGCGTTGCATCTGGCCTCCGAAGGGGTGACCGTGGCGGTACTGGAGGCCGAAACCCCGGGCTGGGGTGCCTCGGGCCGGAACGGTGGGTTCTGCTGCCTGGGGGGTTCAAAACTGAGCGGATCGTATATGAGCCGCAGATACGGTGCGGATGCTGCGCAGGCCTATGTTCGGGCGGAAGAAAGCGCCGTGGCACTCGTAGGTGAATTGCTCTCCACTTACAGGATTGAGGCGGACACGCATTCCAGAGGCGAAACACAGCTGGCCCATTCCTCGCGCGCGATGGAACGATTGCGGCGCGCAGCGGAACACACTGGCCAGCTGCATGAGCGCGACACGTTGCCATCCCTCGGGCTTGGCGGACACTTTCTTGGTGGATACACGACCTCCGTCGGGTTTGCCTTGAACCCGCGAAAATACCTTTTCGGGTTGGCCGATGCAGCAGGCCGGGCTGGCGCGAAACTGTTCCAGCGCAGCGCGGTTTTGCGGGTTGACCAGGCTGCGTCGGGTTATCTATTAACCACTGAGACCGGTGCCGCGCGTGCCTCGAAGGTTCTGGTCTGCACCAATGGGTATTCCAGCGAAGACCTGCCGCCCTGGATGGCCGCGCGTTATATGCCCGCGCAATCTACGGTACTGGTGACACGCCCCCTGACCGAAGTCGAGTTACAAGCGCAAGGATGGACTTCGGATCAGATGGCGTATGACACGCGCAATCTGTTGCACTATTTTCGTCTGATGCCCGACCGGCGCTTTCTGTTCGGGATGCGGGGTGGGTTGCAGTCTTCTCCTCGCGCCGAGCGGGCCATTCGTCAAAAGGTGCTGCGCGACTTTAGGCGCATGTTCCCGGCATGGGCTGACGTTGAGGCCACCCATATCTGGTCGGGCATGGTTTGTCTTAGCCGCGATCTGGTCCCGTTTGCCGGCCCGGTTCCGGGGCGGGCCGGTCTGTATGCCGGGTTCGCCTATCACGGGAACGGTGTCGCGATGGGGACGTATTGCGGAAAGGCGCTTGCAGGGATGGCGCTGGAAAGACCTGTTGAACTGCCTCTTCCCATCACGACAGCGCCACGCCGATTTCCCTTTGGTCGCTGGCGCCGCGTGGTCATGCCGCCCGCTTATGCGCTGATGGGATTGGCAGACCTATAGTGTCGCGATTTCCAGTTCATAACCCGATGCATAGTCCGGCGACCCATTTTCTGCCCGCCAGAGACAGTAAGCCGCCATGCGCCAGCCAAACCAGGGGCGCAGCAACCTAAATCGATCAGTAACCTCAGAACAATCATATGCGGCGAGGAATTGTTCGGTTTCCTGCTTGGTCAGCGGGGTTCCGCGATAAAGCCTCTGCATCGCGGGTGACAGGAACATTGCAAGATCTTCGCAGGGATCCCCCCATGCTGGGCATTGCCAGTCGATCAGGGTCAGACCGCCGGGGGCCTGCAGGATGTTTCCGGCAACCGGATCGCCGTGGATCAGGCATCGTTCAGTTAATGGCGCGACTTGGTTTTGAGGGAGCAGGGCACGCAGGTGTTTCACCTTGTCGGATCGGCACCGGGCCAATATCCGTTGCGCGTGCTGGGCCAGTTCGTTGCTTCCATTGCAGCCGGGCGGGGCTTCTAATTCAACGCGGCATTGGTGCAGATGTCTCAGCAGAGCGGCAACATTCTCAACACCGTCTCGCCACGGTGCTCCGGGGGCGTGATCATAAAAGACCCAGTTGGCCTGCCCGAAGGAACCGGTTGCGCGCAGATTGGGAACAAAACCTGTGTTGCCGAGCATGCGCAGACTCTCGGCCTCCAGTCTGGCATCGTTGCGAAACAACGGGTTCTGAAAGGGTGCACGATACAGCTTCAGAACCGCGTCGCAGTCGTCAGACAACACTTTCCAAACCTGATTTGTCCGCCCCCCATAGAGGACTTCGAAGCCGACGCCGGGATCAATAAGCTTCCGGGCGCTGAGCTGCGTCACAAGATCGGGCGGTGGTTGGCTGGGAACAGACAGGAGCTTTCCAGTTCTTCAGGCGAGTCGCGGTTCGCCAAGCTTTGGACCGCTCCGCTGACCAGATCAAGCTCCAGTTCGGATCTGTCTGACCTTCTCGACCGGCACTTTGGCGCCGCTGTTCAGGGTCAATATTATTGCCCCTTCGCCGATCTGAGCCTCAACCACTCGGCTGAAGGCTGAGGCGGGCTGGTCATCCAGCTTCTTGTCGCCCTTGAAGCTCTCCAGTGATGCCGAATAGTTACCAGATGGGATGGGATTGCCATCGGTGTCGACCCCGGCCCATTCGAACTCGGTGCTATCAACGGGAACCGTGATGCGGTCAACAACATCGCCTTTGTCATCTCGAATGACCAGCTCAGCTCGGTTTGCGCTGGCATCGGCCTGCGCAAATATCGTAATGGGCTGATCCTCAAACTGAAACGGGGCGGCCACCTGAACATCCATTCCGACCCAACTGCCAAGCTGCTCAAGGTTCACGGCCCCTAGCGTTTGGGTCAGAACTGAAAGAAGCTCATTGGCCTTCACCTGCTGCTCGACCATCGAAAACTGCGCCAGTTGTGAGGCGTATTCAGAGGAATCCAGCGGCTCGAGCGGATCCTGATTGCGTGCCTGCACCGTCAGCATCTTTAGAAAAGTCTCAAAATCCGAGGTCAGGGCAGTGCGTTGCGTTGTAACCCCGGTGCCGGTGGGTGTCGTTGCAGTACCAGTGGCTGTGATCATGGATTAAAGCCTCATGTCCAGGCCCCGGTCGGGGCTGATCCGCATCGTAGGTGCAGCAGATTCAGCTACACTGCCTGTGTCGTCTGCCATGAAAGCCTGCTCAGGTTCTGTGTGCTCAGATTCCGACGACGCGCCGTTGGACATCCCAAGATCAAGCGACAATCCTTCATATCCCAGCTTCTCGAACTCGGCAGACAGAATCGCAATGTGGCGTCGCATCAGGTCGAGCGTTTCCGGCCGTTCGGCCATGATCACCATGTGCACCCCGTCATCGCGACCATTGAGTGTGATCGACACGCGCCCAAGCTCTTCTGGGTTGAGTGCAATCTCCACCCCTCCTGAACCCGGCCTTGCTGATATGGCGGCTGCCATTTGACCTGCGATCGTGCGCGCGGTTTCGGCACGGGGTGGAAGCGAAGGGATAATGGGTGCGCCTTCCCGGGTGGTCTGGCCTGCCAAGCCTTCCCGCAGCGTGGGTAAATCGATACTTTCAAGGTCAGGTTTCACGGTCGAAGCCTCATCGACAAACTTGGCGTTGAGAGGGGTGATCTGCGCAGATGCCGGAACTGTGGCGGCCTGCGCCGAGGGCGTCGCTGGCGCCATAAAACCCAATTCCGACATTGGGGTCTGCCGCCGATACTCTGAAAGGCTTCCCAAAACTGCCCCGACATTGGTCGGTGGCACCTTGGCAGCCTGCTCGGGCTGCGGCTCATAACGGGTACTGGACATCTGCGTTGTGCCTGCAAATTGAGCAATATCTGCCACCGAGGTCCCACCGGCAACATTCACCGGTGGAACGATTGATTCGGTCATCGGATGTTCCGGTATAGAGGGCGGTTTAACCTTCGGGCCATTGATGTGAACCGACGCTTCGGACGTATTTCCAGGTCGACTGACATTATTCTCACCAGACGCTTCGGGTGGCTGCATCCGGCCCATTTGACGAGGTGCCGGGGATGTTTCGCCGGGCGTTGCGGACTCGGATTCGGGTGGCGAAATCTCGGTTTCGGTATCCGGGTGTTCGGAAACCACAGTGTGATGGGGCGCGGCAACCGAAACACCTGAGCTATCTTGGTCGTGCTCTTGTTCGGATTGTTCACTCAATGCGTCTTCAAAGGCAAACCCACATTTAGACTTGTGGTCACTTAATCTGTTTGTTTCGGGTCTGGTTCCCGTCGGGGACGCGACCGGAATCAATGTCAGTGGGTCGGGCATTTTGCTGCGGCTCCATTTGTGTGACTCGCAGCTTGCCCTCAGGAAGTTACGTTTATTTTAACTGCTTTCCCCTTTGATCGTGAATGTTCGAAGCATTTTCGGGGAAACCAATGACAAACCCAGTGACCGCGCCCACGGTGCAAGGCACCCTTGCGTTGCAAAAGCTAAAGGCCGCATCGGTTGAGCTTGAGGCCGCTTTCTTAGCCGAAATGTTGAAATCAGCGGGATTGGGCGAGGCGCGCCAGAGCTTTGGTGGCGGTGCTGGAGAGGATCAGTTCGCTTCGTTCCTTGTTCAGCAGCAGGCTGAGCAGATGGCCCGGTCCGGTGGCATTGGTTTGTCCGAAATCCTGTTCAACGCAATGATGGAGAAATCGGATGGATAATGACCCGGTCAAAGTGCTCGAAAATCTTTTGGATTCCGAGCGCGCCGCATTGGTTCAGGGCAATCTGGAAGTTCTGGACCAGTTGACGCCAGAGAAAGAGCAGTTGATCGGTGCCATCAACGATCTGCATGTCATTGAAACAGATGACTTGATCCGCGTTCAGAGGAAGATCGCGCGCAACCAAACCCTGCTGAACAGCGCTGCTGAAGGTATCCGCGCTGTGGCCGACAGGATGTCAGAGCTGCATCGTGTGCGGCGGGAACTCACAACTTACGATGCCTTGGGGCAGCGCAACGGGTTTGCGGTGCGCGTACAGGCGAAACTCGAGAAACGCGCATAGTGTCCGGATTGATTCAAATCCTAGGTTTTGGGGCTGGTCGTCTTAGCACTCCGTTAGGGGATCGGGGGCAATGGTGGCAATGCACCTGGAACAGCAGGTGGCGCGAAGGCCGTAGGGCACGACGCAAAAGTCAGAACGACAGAATGCCTGCCAGGTCGGTGGGTTCAACATGGGCGTCAAACGCGCTCGCATGAAACAAGGATGACAATAATGTCCAGCATTCTGACGAACAATGGCGCGATGGTTGCGCTGCAGACTCTCAAGTCGGTCAACAAAAATCTGGCGATGACCCAGAACGCGATTTCCACCGGGAAAGAGGTTGCCACGGCCAAGGACAATTCCGCGGTATGGGCGATCTCCAAGGTCATGGAGTCCGACGTCAAGGGCTTCAACGCCATCAAAGACAGCCTCGCGCTTGGGGAGTCTACGGTTGCCGTTGCGCGCAACGCCTCAGAGACGGTTACGGATTTGCTGAGCCAGATGAAAAGCAAGATCGTGGCCGCGCAGGAAGACAATGTTGATCGTGCCAAGATAAACGATGACGTCACCGCGCTCCGCGACCAGATCGCCTCGGTTGTTGGCGCGGCTCAATTCAATGGATTGAATCTTGTCGATGGCTCTGCCGGCACCGCGTCTATTCTGGCATCATTGGATCGGGACAGCTCAGGAGCGGTCAGCGCCTCTTCGATCTCGGTGTCCAGTCAGGATTTGTCGACCGGTGGCTATGCATCGAAAGGTGTTCTGGCTGGTTCGGACAACGTGACGACCGATAACGACGCAGCCGGATTCACCATGGATAAGACCGGTGGCTCTGGTGATATCGTGATCGACAGCTCAACCGACAACTTTGCGGCAGGCGACAAGGTTTCGATCACCATTGGCGACAAGGTAGCATCCTACACGGTTCAGGCCGGTGATCTGGATCCTTCGGGCACATATGACGCGGCTTACACGGATGCGATTGTTGCAGTCGGGCTGAAAAACCAGATTGATGCATTGGGCATCACCGGTGTCGCAATCGACTATGACTCCGGCTCTCCGGGTACCTTGTCATTCGTCACGGGCACTGCCACGGCCGGTGCTGATGCCGAACGTGATGTGACCGTTGCCGCCCAGTTCACCAATGCCGGTTCCGGCGGTCTTGCTGCGTTGTCGTCGATTGACGTCTCGACCGATGCCGGCGCTGCAGCGGCGCTGGGAACCATCGAAACGCTGATCGATACGGCAATTGATGCATCTGCGGCGTTTGGTTCGGCTCAAGGGCGGATTGAGACCCAAAAGGAATTCATCTCGAACCTGTCGGACTCCTTCAAATCCGGTATCGGGTCGCTGGTGGATGCGGACATGGAAGAAACTTCGGCCCGCTTGCAGGCCCTGCAGGTGCAGCAGCAACTGGCGACACAATCGCTGTCGATTGCAAACCAGGCACCGCAATCCATCCTGTCACTGTTCCGCTAAACGCAGAACTGAACCGGGGCGCGCCTGGGGCGCCCCGGACCTGACCGCCGCTGCCAAGGACTTTTGGAAGGATTTCAAGTGACACCGCAAACGCTCGCTCACCGCGCCTATGCACATTCAAGGGTATCAACGCGAACTCCCCGCGATACCGAATATGAGGCGATTTCCAAGATTACCCACCGTCTGAAAGCTGCAGCATCGCGCAAAGCAGCTGATTTCGGCGGTTTCGTTCAGGCGCTGCACGAAAACCGGCGCCTCTGGAGCGTGTTGGCCACCGGAGTTGCAGACACCGACAACGCGTTGCCGAATGAGTTACGTGCGCGGATCTTCTATCTGGCCGAATTCACCGACCATCACAGCAGCCTGGTTCTTGGTAACAAAGCAACCGTGGAGCCTTTGCTTGAGATCAACATGGCGGTCTTGCGCGGTTTGCGCCAGATGAGGGGCAATTGATGGGAGGATTGGTATTAAAGCTGGCCCCAAAAGAACGGGTGCTGATCAACGGGGTCGTGATCGAAAACGGAGACCGTCGTAGCCGGTTCTCGATCATGACACCACAAGCCAATGTCTTGCGGTTGCGTGACGCGATTCATCCAGAAGAGGTGAATACGCCGGTGCGCCGCGTCTGCTACGCCGCTCAGTTGGTTTTGTCCGGTGATAGCGAACCGGGTCAGGCGCGTCAGCAATTACTGCGCCGGGTCGAGGAACTGAGCCAGGTCTTCACCGATCCTGACAGTCGGAAGGTTCTGGCAGACGCGACCGAAGCTTTGGTAGCGGATCAGTATTACAGGTGCCTTAAGTCTCTTCGGTCCTTGCTGCCGCGGGAAGAACGCCTGATGGCTTATCGGCAATGACATTTCAACCTGCCATACCCACGGGTGGGCTGGTAGGCTGGCGGTTTCTGCAGCGGACTTATGAGGCGCAGTTCCATAGCCACTCCACCTCTCCTGTGCAAGGCAGGGAGACCAAGTATTTCCTGGACAATATCAGTAATGTTCGATCCGCTGAGGAACTGGTATCGGACCGGCGGCTGCTACAGGTGGCGCTTGGGGCTTTCGGGTTAGAGCAGGATGTGGGGAACCGGTTTTTCATCCAGAAGATTTTGTCAGATGGGGCCCGGGCAGACGACGCTCTGGCCAACCGCCTCGCCGACAGCCGGTACAGAGATCTGGCCAATGCGTTCGGATTCGGGCCGGGGGAAGTGCCCAGAACAACGTCAGCCGTGGATATGCAGAAGATTGCCGCTGACAATCTCGTCACCCGTTTTGAGATTTCGGTTGGTGAGCAGAATGAATCGATGCGCATCGCGCTGTATGCCCAGCATGCCTTGTCAGACATCGCGAACCAGAGTGGCAGCGAAAATAGGAAGTGGTTTGACCTGATGGGATCACCTCCATTGCGCAAGATGATGGAGACCGCACTGGGGTTGCCTTCAGCTTTCGCGCAACTTGATATCGACAAGCAACTTGAGGAGTTCAAAGATCGTTTGCAGCGGGTGACGGGATCTACCGACTTGTCGCAGTTTTCTGATGCGGCTGCGGTAGAAAAACTGACGGACACCTATCTGGCTCGCAAACAGATTGCTCAGATGCAGAGCGCAATTTCACCTGCGCAGACGGCATTGATTCTGCTAGGTGGAGGTTAGTCCGGGGCTGTCGGATGCCCTTTAGGCGTCCAAGATGGCATCCGCAGCACTACGCATGGCAAAAGACTCAACCGGCTGTGATACGTTATGCAATTTGACTGCACCCAGTGGAATAGCGTGCTGACAGACGGGTTCGATATCCTGCGAGACCACGATTCTGTGACCCACGGATTTGCCATATTCGCCCAACCGCGCCGCGATATTGGCGGCTTGTCCGATCACCGTGAAATCCAGGCGTTCGCGCGAACCCACATTGCCATAGGTAACACGCCCATATGCCACTCCGATCGAGCAATCGCAGTAATGATCTCTCTCATCCTGGCGCAGTTCGGCCAGTTTTTCGACGATCTCTATCGCCGATTGCTGCGCGTTTGATCGGGCCTTGGCAGCGTCGTCTCCGGCAGGAAATACCGCCAGAACGGCGTCGCCGATGAACTTCAGAACCTCTCCGTCGTGGTCGTGCACGATGCCCGACACGGTTTCAAAAAAGGAATTCAGAACAGTGATGTAGTCGCTGCGCCCCAGTGTCTCTTCCAGCGTCGTCGAATTGCGCAGATCGCAGAACATGATTGCCGCATCGATGTCATCGCCATCACCGCGGCGAATTTCTCCGCCCAGTACCCGTGCGCCCGTGCGCTTACCTACATAGGTTTCGAGCAGAACCTGTGCATTTTCGCGCTGCATAAACACCTCATAGAATCGCGCAATGACCGAGGAGCATTCAAAGACCAGACCGAGGTTTTCCGTCGTGAATCCGTCAGGGTGATCACAGGTTAAGGTCAGCACGTTGGTTCGGCCATCCGAGAACGGCAATGGCATTGCGACGTAATCCGTCGCCCCTTTTGCACGCAGGTCTTCCATGATTGGAAAACTGTTATGCGGATTATCGACGTTCAGGCGCTGGCGAACACCGCCCAGCCCATTCGAGACGTGGCGCAGGGGGCTGTTGGTAAAGGCCGGGTGGTCGTGGATTTCATAGGTCGGGGTGTAGGTCGAAATCTCGTCCTCGCCCTTTTCCCAAACATAATGTTTGCCTGCGATAAGCGGGTGCAGCGACCAGACCAGAATGCTGAGGCGCTGTATCGCTATACCGTGCTCCAGCATTTTCTCGGCCAATGCCTTGGTAAACTCATCGGGCGTGTCATTCTCAGATGCGCCGCGCATCAGCCAATCGATCAGAGGCCCGCTGATATTGCCGTCGTCTGGTTGCCGCAGTTGATTGTCACCAAGATCAATCCGCGTCGCTGTATTCGGCATGAAACCGATATGCCCCTGAATGGCCACGCTTTCCGGCAGGGCATCCTCATAGGTCCAGATTGAGTTTGTCAGCCGTTCTTCCGGCAAGCTGATATCATGGTAAGTCGCGGTGCCCTTGAAGGGGCAGAAGGTTTGCAACTCGGTCTCGGGGCCAAGCTCAACGCACAGGTCTTCGCGTGGGACATAGATTGCAGGCGGCAGCCGCGTTTCATACATCACTTTGGCGTTGTGACTTTCGGCTAACAGGATTTCGCCACGATAGATCGCAACCCGACCCTGCAGGGGTTCGACGGAAATCCCATAGCCTTTGACATTTGGAGTGGCGTGGACGTTCATCTGTAACCTCCCTTGGCCAGTCCTTATAGGATGGGTCCTAACGGACACATTGCCAAGGGGCGGGCCAGGATTTTCCAATGTCGCCCAGGCTCAGACCATCTGAATCACGTCTTTTTCGATCGACAGCATGTAGCCCTTTTTGGCGATATTCTTCACCAGCAGTTCGCTGACCATCTGATTGCCCAAGGCGTCCCGCAGGCGTTTGATGCGGGTGGCCCCCGCAGCTTCATCACAATCGGCGGCGTTTCTGCCTGAGATCATCGCCTCGATCTGTGCGCCAGACAGAACCTCATCGTCCAGCCGGGATTCGGCCAGAATTGAGAGCGTCTCCATCGCAGCCGGGGTCAGTTTGAAATCCATGTTGTTGAGATAAACAGTGTTCTCTTCACGGCTGATCAGGAGCGAGGTTACCTGAATCCCCGTCCGCTCGATCTGCGCCATGCGTCGGTTCAACAAGACCAGCATGACCAGAAACACCAATGCGGTGATCAGCATGGCACTGGCAAAGACCAGCAGCACAAAGATAACCATGCGATAGCTGGACAATGTGTCGGCAAAGGCGGTGCCGGATTGGGCCAGAATCTCAAGCAGGCGGATTTCGGATTGCGAGGTCAGATCCGCTTCGACAAACAGACGCTCAACTCGCGCGTTGAAGGCGTTGGCGTCGGGCAGGGTCCAAAACAGAAACACCGCCGCTGTTACCAGGATAACAACGATTGCGGCGATCCCCGCACCCACCAGTCGAACACCAGAACGGCGCGCTTCAGTAACGGAGATAGTATTTTCCGGCATTGGCCTTCCTTTGATCCAACCCATCCGATTCAAATACGGACATGACGTTCAGCAAGGTCCAGCCGTTAGACCTCAGCCGCTTCTCGATCTCTTTCCGGGCTGAGCCCTTATCGCAGCCTGAGACCTGCATGACGCCATAATGCAGCCGCAGGGGATTGTCCTGTTTGGCTTTGTAGTCGGCATAGCAATCTGCCGCGACGGCTTGTGACCCAACCGATATCAGGGCCGCCAGAGCCAGAGAAGAGAGGATCTGTTTCATGGGCTGCATCCTGCGCATGGGTTGGGCGGATATTCAATAACCTCAGGGGGTTTGGGCCCCTGATATTCGATAACATCCTGCCGTTATTGCTTGTCTGAAAGGGATGGCCGCAGTGTCGGGGCATCACATTCGCGGTCCGTTTCGGGCCTGCCCCACAATTCGAAAGGACACGCATCATGCATCGGAAATTTATCGCTCTGATCGTCGCCACCGCTGTCGCCATCACCGGACTCTCGGCATCACAGGCAAGGGCAGCGGATACCAGGGATATTCTCGGCGGGCTCGCCGCGCTCGCCATTCTCGGTGCGGCGGTGCATCACTATCAGGATGAGAAGCGCGAGGAAGAGAGGGCGCGCCGCCAAAAACAGAAGAAAAAACAGGCAAAGAAGCAAAAGCATAATCATCAGGTTCGCCCGTTACCTCGGCGTGTGGCGCGGTATGATCTGCCGCAGCGCTGCCTGCGCCGGTTTGACGCCTATTCGAAAAAGCGTCCGCTGCTGGGCCCGAAATGCCTCAAGAAACACTACAAACATGCCGATAGCCTGCCACACCAATGCAAGGTTGGTTTCTGGAATGGAAAGCAGGTAAGAAGGGCATACGAACCCGCCTGCCTGCGCCAGAAAGGATACCGCGTCGTTTATCAGTAACCGGTTTCGAGCAGGAGTGGCGCCATTAGAAGCGCCGCGCGGGAGAGGGTGGCGCAAGCTGCCCTCTTCTTTTCTCTTGTGCCCGACGCTGAAACGCGGTTTGCCAAAGGGATGTCGACACCTGATTTTGAACTCGAACGGGCCTTGCTGGCGCGCGGATATGCCCGAATAGCCGGGGTGGATGAGGTCGGGCGCGGCCCGTTGGCTGGGCCGGTGGTCGCATCAGCCGTGGTTCTGAACCCCGATAGAATTCCCACCGGTCTGAATGATTCCAAGAAGCTGACCGCCAAGCATCGCGCCGCGTTGGAGATCGAATTGCGCGACTGTGCGGATGTGATGATTGCCGAAGCCTCGGTTGCCGAGATTGATGAGCACAATATCCTGCGGGCGTCTCATCTGGCGATGGAGCGCGCGGTGGCGGCACTGAACCCCGCACCAGATTATCTCCTGATTGACGGAAACCTGATCCCGCGCGGACTGCAAATCCCGTCTCAGGCGGTGGTCAAGGGTGATGCGCGGTCGGTGTCGATTGCGGCGGCTTCGATCCTGGCCAAAAACTGGCGTGATCGGCTGATGGTGGATTTGGCGCAACAGCATCCCGGCTATGGCTGGGAGGCAAACGCCGGTTATCCAACCAAACAGCACCGCGAGGCGTTGCGAAATCTTGGCGTGACCCCACACCATAGACGTTCGTTCAAACCTGTCCACAATATCTTGTATCAAGAGTAAATCGTAAGCCGCTGATTCAAAAAAGAAATTGACGGCGAATCATCTTTGACTCATCCTTGTCTCAACCAAATGAGCGCAAAAGCGCCGTGGAACTGAGGCAGTGATATGACCACAATCAAGACAAAGGGCGCAGCCGCGCTCCCTTTAAACACGATTCTATCCGGGGACTGCATCGAGGTGATGAACAGTCTTCCCGAAGCATCGGTTGACCTGATTTTTGCGGACCCTCCGTATAATCTACAGCTAAAAGGCCAGTTGCACCGGCCCGATAACTCTCAGGTTGATGCGGTCGACGATCATTGGGATCAGTTTTCCAGTTTTGGTGCCTATGACCAGTTCACGCGGGAATGGCTGAAGGCCGCACATCGCTTGCTGAAACCCAATGGCGCGATCTGGGTGATCGGATCCTATCACAACATTTTCCGTGTTGGTTCTGCTTTGCAGGATGCGGGATACTGGATTCTCAATGACGTCGTGTGGCGCAAGTCTAACCCGATGCCGAATTTCCGTGGCAAGCGCTTCACCAATGCGCATGAAACCATGATCTGGGCCAGCAAGCAGGAAGGCGCGAAATACACGTTCAACTACGAAGCGCTGAAGGCCCTGAACGAAGGTGTGCAGATGCGCAGTGACTGGGTGCTGCCGATCTGCACCGGCCATGAGCGCTTAAAGGACGAAAACGGCGACAAGGCGCATCCGACGCAGAAACCTGAATCGCTGCTGCATCGTGTGCTTATTGGCTCGACCAATCCGGGGGACGTGATTCTTGACCCGTTCTTTGGCACCGGCACCACAGGGGCCGTGGCCAAGATGTTGGGCCGCGAATTCATCGGCATTGAGCGCGAGGAAAGCTATCGCAAGGTGGCCGAGAAACGCATCTCCAAGATTCGCAAGTTCGACCGTGAGGCGCTAGAGGTCAGCGCCAGCAAACGCGCCGAGCCGCGTGTACCCTTTGGCCAGTTGGTCGAACGCGGAATGCTGCGTCCAGGTGAAGAGCTGTATTCCATGAACCAGCGCCACAAGGCCAAGGTTCGGGCCGATGGCACGCTGGTGGGCGACAACGTCAAGGGCTCGATCCATCAGGTGGGTGCACATCTGGAAAATGCGCCCTCCTGCAACGGTTGGACTTATTGGTGCTTCAAGCGCGATGGCAAGACAGTGCCGATCGATGTGCTACGCCAACAGATACGGGCTGAATTGCATAACTGAATACCGCCGGTGCCTGTGGCCTGACACAAGGCACTACGCCTTGCCCCGCCGATGTTACGGCGGGGTCTTTTGTTTTTGCTCCAACGGTGGTTGCATGGGGCACACCGATATGTCGCAAGAAAGATCACGGCCATGACCGAGACCACCGCGCGCAGGCCCCGCAGCCTTTTTTTCACACAGCCCGACACGTTCGATCTGGACAACAAGTATACCGAGGCCGCGCTGGAGCGGCACAAGCGCGAGGGGTTGGAACTGGCCGTGCGTGCCCGATGGGTGGCGATGGGACTTACGGGCATCCTTCTGATCTATCTGAACCCTCACTGGGAGGTGCTTTGGTATCACTTCATCCTGTTGTTGATCTGTGCCAATGGCTGGTTGATCCGCCGTGCGGGGCGGGTGGGGCAATCCCGGACCGAGCTGTTATTGATCTTTGTCGACCTGCTGATCATGACGCTTGGCATGATCGTGCCCAATCCGTTCAGCGATGATATACGGCCCTTGGCGATGCAGTACCGGTTCGACAACTTCCAGTATTTCTTCATCATTCTAGCCGCGGGAACACTGGCTTACTCGTGGCGCACGGTGATCGCGATTGGCTCATGGACAGCAGGAATGTGGACTGTGGGATGGATCATTGCCTGGTGGGTGGCAACTCCAATGCCGGGGATCAGCGAGCGGGTGGCCACAGCGCTGGCGGCTTATCCGGATGTGGCCGAGTTGCTGGATCCAAACAGTTTCATGCCGACTCTGCGCATCCAGCAGGTGATTGTGTTCGTTATGGTTGCTGTCACGCTTGGTATCTCTATGCGTCGGCTCAACCACCTGTTGATGAGCAATGCGGGTCTGGAGCGGGAGAGGGCCAACCTGTCGCGGTATTTCTCGCCCAATGTGGTGGATGAACTGAGCCAGAACGATGAGCCCCTGAAGCAGGTCCGTAAGGAAGATGTGGCGGTCTTGTTCATCGATATCATTGGGTTCACAAAATACGCCGCCGGACGTGATCCCTATGAGGTGATCGAGGTCCTGCGCGGGTTTCACGCCCGTATGGAGACCGAAGTCTTCCGCCATCACGGAACGCTGGACAAATATCTTGGCGACGGGCTGATGGCGACCTTTGGCACTCCGGTGCCAACACCGCTGGATGCCAGCAATGCGCTGAACTGCGCACGTGCGATGACGGAGATAATCGACCACTGGAACCTTGATCGCCGCCGGGCAGGAGAGCCCGAGATTCGGGTTGGGATCGGGGTGCACTACGGATCGGTGGTGCTGGGCGACATCGGGGCCAACCGTTTGGAATTTGCGGTAATCGGTGATGCGGTCAATGTTGCGGCCAAGCTCGAGGCGCTGACCCGGGACCTACAGGCGCGCATCGTCGTCAGCGATTCCGTGCGTGCGCGGGTGGCAGACGAGAATCCGTCCGCACCCGATGCCATGGCCGGTTTCGAAGCAAAGCCGCGGCAGGTGGTGCGTGGTGTCGAAGCGCCGATGGATGTGTGGCTTCTGTAAACAGAGTGCTCCCGCCCGTCAGCCCAGCATCGGAGATGCAGCCCTGACGGTTGGGCTGGGCAGCGCGCTGGCGCGCGCTGCGGTCACGCCCCAGGCCGTGGGTTTTGGGCCTTGTTGTAAGGGTGCCAGTTGGTGATTTCCGGGTAGTATTGCCGCCGCCAGGCCCGGACGCGGGGGTTCATAACCCGCCGCCAGAGGGGTGGAATCATCGCGGCAACAGTCATCACCGGATAGCCATAGGGCAATTGCGGCGCAGCATCTTGAGAATGGTGTTGCAGAAGTGGAAACCTGCGGTTGGGTTTGTAGTGATGGTCCGAGTGGCGCTGCAGGTTGATCAACAGCCAGTTCGACGCTTTTTGCGAAGCGTTCCAGGAATGGCGGGGCCGGACATGCTCGTATTTGCCATCACCGAGGTGTTTGCGGGTCAGGCCGTAATGCTCGACATAGTTCACCAGCTCCAGCTGCCAGATTGCGACACCGGCCTGGAGCAGAAATAGGGCCACACCGGACCAGCCTCCAATGAGCAGGGCCAACAACACCATCGCCGCCTGTAGCGCCCAGTAGCGCCAGAAGGGATTGGCGGGATCGGTCCAGGACTGGCCCTTGCGGGCGAGCAATTCGCGCTCGGCACGGAAAGCAGACACCAGGCATTGGTGCAACACGCGGGGGTAGAAGCGGTGAAATCCCTCGTTATAGCGGGCGGTCACTGGATCGCGCGGGGTGCCGACATAACGGTGATGCACCAGCAGATGCTCGGACCGGAAATGGGAGTAAAGCACCATGGCAAGAAGGACATCGCCCAACCAGCGCTCCAGCCGGCCGTTCTGGTGCATCAGTTCATGGCTGTAATTGATCCCGATTGTGCCCGAGATTACGCCCATTCCAAAGAACACCCCGATCTTTTCAAATCCCGACAGCCCAGAGCGTGTCACGTACCAGATCAGCCCGAGTAGCGTCAGGAACTGTACAGGTGCCCAGAGCTTGGTCAGCAGGATGTACCAGCGCAGCACCGAGTCGGGTGCGTCGGGATCGGCGTTCTCGAGGTTCAGCCCTGTCAGTCGGTCCAGCACGGCAAAGGCCCACCAGGTTGAGAGCGGCACCAGCAGCACCCACCAGCTCCCCGCCAGCGAGGTGGTCCAGATCAGCGGGATCAGCAGGTACGAAATCCAGAAGGGCAGGGCGGATTGCCAGCGGGACAGGATGTCAGGACTCATCATCTTGGTGCTCGGGTCTGTTGTGGTCAGCTAGCCGTGTCCGGGCTCGATGTACATTGCGCTATTGGCCGCGCCACAGGTCATGGGCCTTGCGCATGACCGTTGGCAGGTCACTGGGACGAAACGCGTGTTTGTCGATCAGCATCAGGTCTCCGATTGGCGCGTCTGGTGGCAGCTCGGCGCTCCAGATTTGCAGGATCAGGTGGAAATGCGTGAAGGTGTGGCGTACTTCGCCCGGAAGCGCGCGCCAGATGGCCGGAAACGGAGGTGTTTCGGGCGGAGCATCCGACCAGTCCGATCCCGGCCAACCCAGCATTCCACCCAGCAGACCCTTGTCCGGACGCCGTTCCAGCAACAGGGCGCCATCTGCGCTTTGCGCGATGTAAACATGGCCGTATCGCGTGGGTTTGGGTTGTTTTGGTGTCTTGAGCGGAAGCTCTGCCTGAGTTCCGGCGACCCGCGCCCGACAGGGCGTGCGAAGGGGGCAGATTCCGCAGGCTGGTGACTTGGGGGTGCAGATCGTGGCACCAAGGTCCATAACGGCCTGCGCATAATCTCCGGGGCGATGGTCGGGGGTCAACTCTGCGGCTTGTTCCTTGAGTATCGGTTTTGAAGCCGGCAATGGTTGGTGAATATCATATAGCCGCGCCATCACGCGTTCGACATTTCCGTCCAGCACCGTTTCGGGCAGATCGAAGGCGATGGCTGAGATCGCGGCCGCAGTGTAGGGGCCGATGCCGGGCAGTTTCAGCAGAGCTTCGTAGCTGTTGGGGAAATGCCCATTGTAATCCCGGGCGACAACGCGTGCGCATTTCAGAAGGTTTCGGGCGCGGGCGTAATAGCCCAGCCCGGCCCATTCCGCCATCACATGGTCATCCGGGGCAGCTGCGAGTGCGTTCACATTGGGCCAGCGGGTGGTGAACCGGACGAAATAGTCGCGCACAGCCGCCACGGTTGTTTGCTGCAGCATCACCTCGGACAGCCAGACGCGGTAGGGATCGGGCTTTTCGCCCGCGGCCCGCGCAGCCGGGCCAACCCGCCACGGCATCTCGCGGGCATGGCGGTCATACCAGTCCAACAACGCTGCGCTAACGGTGAATTCAGTGGAATCACGCAAGTTTTATTTATCTCCCTGTCGGGTTTTGCTGGCACCCGGTTTCCTGCCCATTACAATAGCGGCACAGGAGTTGGAAACCAGATGCAACGCAAACGGTCCTCGACCCGCGGGTTCAAACGCACCGCAACATTGCTGAACGACCAGATCAGGCGCGCCGGGGAAAGCCGGGGCTTTGCCGTGTCGCGTCTGTTGACCCATTGGGCAGAGATCGTCGGGCAGGACATTGCCGCGATCGCTCAGCCTGTGAAGGTGGGCTATGGCAAAGGTGGTTTTGGGGCGACGTTGACCGTATTGACCACCGGACCACAGGCCGCGATGCTGGACATGCAGCGCGAGCAGTTGCGTGACAAGGTGAACGCTGTCTATGGCTTCAACGCCATCAGCCGTGTGCGTATTACCCAGACCGCTCCGACCGGATTTGCCGAGGGGCAGGCCAGTTTCAATCACAAGCCGAAACCGGCCAAACCCCCGATTTCGCCTGAAATTGCCGCTGAGGCGGACAAAGTGTCACGCGATGTAAATGATAACGATTTGCGGGCAGCCCTTGAACGTCTCGGGCGCAACGTTTTATCCAGACAGAAACACTAAGAAAGGGCTGAGCATGAGCCGTATTGCAACCGTAATTTGTGCGGCCGCCGCCGTGGCCGCTGGCGGCTATTGGCTGTCGCTGCAGAATTCCCCGAGTTCCGCTTATCCGTTGGTCAGTGCCGCTGAGGCGCAGGAGGCTGATCTGGATACTTCGACCATCATTGAAATGGTGCAGGGGGCCGAGGATGCGCCCGTCGAAATCATCGAATACGCATCCTACACCTGCCCGCATTGCGCCAATTTCCACAATGACGCGTTTAAAAAGCTCAAGAAGGATTTCATCGACACCGGCAAGGTGAAGTTCATCTATCGCGAGGTCTATTTCGATCGCTATGGCCTGTGGGCATCGATGGTGGCGCGCTGTGCGGGCCCCGAGAAGTTCTTTGGCATCTCCGACCTGATTTATGAAGGTCAGCCCGAATGGACCCGCGCTGGCGGCCCCGCCGAGATCGTGGACGAATTGCGCAAGATTGGCCGTCTGGCCGGGATCGACAATGACCAGCTTGATGCCTGCCTGCAGGACGGCACCCGTGCACAGACCCTTGTGGCCTGGTATCAGGAAAACGCCGAGCGTGATGGCATTCAGGCCACCCCGTCATTTATCGTGAACGGCGAGAAGGTTGAAAACCAGTCGTATGACGATTTCAAAAAGCTGATCGAAGCCGAGCTCGGCAGCTAATCGTTGACCGATCAGCCCAAATAGGGCTGGTCACGTTTTCAGGGAGACGGCGCAACCTGCACCAGCATCTCCCTGAGCTGTTCATCCTGATCAATCTGCAGGCGGACCGGCAGCGTCAGCACCTTGCTCCGGAACACCGCGGGCAGGCGGACTGCGTCTTTCTCGGTTGTGACCAGTTGTGCGTTCAGCGCGCGGGCGTCATTTTCCAGCCGAGTCATCAGGGCGGAGGTCAGCGGCTGATGATCGTCCAGTGCCTCGGTTCGCAGCAGCTGTGCGCCCTGTTGGCGCAGAGTGTCAAAGAACTTCTTGGGATGGCCGATGCCAGCAAAGGCCAGTACCGGTGTATCGTGCCAATCCATGCCGGTTTGCAGCGCGCGGACCTCGCCTTTTGCATGGGGCACGGTCAGAGCATTGCCCCAGGTCTCGGCGAACCTGCCTTGCGCGTCTTCACCCCCGAGCGATAGCACCAGATCGGCGCGTTTCAGACCCTCACCGACAGGTTCACGCAACGGGCCGGCGGGAAGGCACAGCCCGTTGCCAAAGCCCCGCTCGGCATCAACAACGACGACCGAGAAATCCTTGGCCACAGCAGGGTTCTGGAACCCGTCATCCAGCACGATTGCCGTTGCCCCCTCGGCGACAGCGGCCTGCGCTCCTGCGGCGCGGTCTTTGGCCACCCAGACATCGGCGAAAGCAGCCAGCAACAGCGGTTCATCGCCCACCTGTGCTGCGCTGTGTCGGGCGGGGTCAACCCTGACCGGTCCGTCCAGCGATCCGCCATGACCGCGCGTGACCACATGCGGCTGATGCCAGGTGTCACGCAGGTGCTCGAGCACCCAGATCACCGTTGGTGTCTTACCCGTGCCTCCGGCGTTGAGGTTGCCGATACAGATGACCGGAACACCCGGTTTGACTCCGGATTCGGCGGCGACGCGGCGTGCCGTGGCCGAGGCGTAAAGACGACCCAGCGGTGCCAGAAGCCGGGCCCGCAGATCCAGATTGTCGGGAGATGTGTTCCAGAACTCAGGTGCGCGCATCTTCGGCCCTCCCGCGGTCCAGCGTATCCTGGATCAATTCGATCAGTTGGTCGGCCTGTGGCGCGCCCTCGGTGACCAACTGCCATCCCGCCAGAGCCATATCCGCGGTTCGGTCCGGGGCCAGAAGGTTCACAACACCATCGCCCAGTTCCGTCGCGGATTTGATGGTGAGTGCTGCACGAGCCTGCCCCAGCCTGTCATAAATACTGCGGTGCCTGCTGACATGCGGGCCGTGGATCACCGCGGATCCCAACGCGACCGCGATCAACGGGTCGCGCCCACCCGCGTCACGCTCCAGCGAACTGCCCATGAATGTCACGGCTGAAACGCGGTGCCACAGGCCCAGATCCTCAGGATCTGATGAGAGAATAACCTGCGTTGTATCCTCAATCGGGTGACCCGCATCCCAGTTGGCGCAGCGCAAATCCATCTTTTCCAGACGTTTATACAGGGGTTCGGCCTCAGCCATATCAGCCACATGCAACACCAGCGCCAGACGCGGCAACATGCGAAGCGCCTGCCGGTGTGCGCTCAGTACCGAAATAAACTCTTTGTCCTGCACCCATGCGGCCAGCCACACCGGTCTGCCTGCCAGAGCGTGGTTGGTTTCAATCAATTCATCTTCGGGCCAAGGGCGCGGGTTTGGGCTGATATGCAGCGGCGGTGCGATCGTGATTTTCGAGGCACTGACCCCCAATCGCCGGATTTGACGGGCGATATCGTCGGACGGCGCTAGAATCGAGGTGAAGCAATCCAGCGTATAGCGCGTGATATCCGGCAACCATCGCCCACCCCTGGCAGTCTTCACATCGACAGCAGCTTCGAGCAGAACCATCGGTGTCCCGCGTTCCTGTGCACGGGTGATTATATTGGGCATCAGCCCGCCGCCGAACCACAATCCCATATCCGGGTGCCAGTGGTCGAGAAAGGCGCGCGCGGCCCCGGTCTGTTCGGCGGGCAGAGATACGATTGGAAGTTTGCACTCTTCCCACTCGGTCAGATTGACATCGGGTGGGGCGGTCATCAGCACCGACAGCCCAGGCCGAGCAGGCAACAGGCGGCGACACAGATCATCGACTGCGCGGAGCCGGTCGGGCGTGCTGACGTGGACCCACAGCAACTCGCCTTCGGGGCGGGGCGTATCCGCGATGCCCGAGATTTGCGGAACGCCCCATGACAGCACGCGATAGGCCGCCAGACTCAGAGATCGCGGTTTGCTCATGCGGAGATTCCGGTGCCGTTCGGATCAAGCCGGGCATGAAGCCCCGCGTGCAGAACATCGCCTGCAGCGACCACGCCATTGAGGCGCGGATGCGCGTTGTTAAAGCGCAGTGGCCGATTTGAGCGGTCGGTGCACAAACCGCCCGCCTCGCGCAGGATCAGATCCCCGGCGGCGATGTCCCATTCCCAGCTTGGCCTTAGAGTCAGCATTCCGTCGAACCGGCCCTGCGCGACCAGAGCCATGCGATAGGCCAGCGAGGGGCGATAGACGCGGCGAAAGTCGGGCGCCATACCAGATTGCCAGTGTCGCGGGTCCAGATTGGGTTTCGCCGCCAGTATCTCCGCTTCGGGCAGGTGCGTCTGCGCCGATACATGAATGGGCAAGCCATTTAGTGTCGCGCCTTGCCCAAGAGCGGCCGCGTAAAGCAGATCACGCATCGGCAGGTAGATGACCGCCGCCGTGACCTCACCCCGCTCGGCTACGGCCAGTGAATGCGCCCAAGTGCGTGATCCTTCGGCAAAACTGCGGGTGCCGTCGATCGGATCAGTGATGAACACCCGGTCACGGGCCAACCGGTCGGGTGAATCCTCGGTCTCTTCGCTGAGCCAGCCATAGTCGGGGCGGGCGGATTGCAAGTCACGCTCGAGCATGGCGTTGACGGCCAGATCGGCTTCGGTCACCGGCCCGGCGCCTCCGGGCTTGTCCCAGCGCTGCGCCTGGGGTCCCGAATAGCGTGTAGCGATTTTCCCGGCTTCTAACGCCGCGTCGATCAGTAGTGACAGGTCAGTTGCCGGCAAGGGTCATCCCTTCGATCAGCAACGAGGGTACGACGCGCGACAAATAGGGCCGTGCATCATTAGCAGGAACGATCCGCATAAGCATGTCCCGCAGATTGCCTGCGATGGTACATTCGTTGACAGGATGGGTGATTTCGCCGTTTTCCACCCAGAAGCCCGAAGCGCCGCGGGAATAGTCGCCGGTATTCGGATTGATGGTCGATCCGATCATCGAGGTCACCAGCAGCCCCGTACCCATGTCGCGCAGCAGATCGGCGCGGCTGCGGTCACCCGGCGTCAGGCTGAGGTTCCAGTTGCTGGGCGATGGAGGCCCCGATACGCCGCGCGCGGCGTTGCCGGTTGAGGTCATGCCCAATTTGCGTGCGCTCGACAGATCCAGTGTCCAGCCCGTCAATACGCCATCTTCGACGATGGCCCTGCGACGCGTCGCCAGTCCTTCGGCGTCAAACGGGCGTGAGCCCGCAATGCGCGGGCGGTGCGGGTCCTCGATCAGTGACAGATGCGCGGGCAAAACCTGCTCTCCGAGGCATTCTTTTAGCCATGAGGCCCCGCGCGCAATTGCAGCACCGTTGCTGGCCGCCAGCAGATGCCCGATCAGCGATGATGAGACCCGTTCGTCAAATACCACCGGAAAGCTGCCGGTCCGCGGTTTGTGCGCGCCCACCAGGGCGACGGCACGCTCACCGGCGGTGCGACCGATCTCAGCCGCACTGCGCAAGTCGGACTGGAAACTGCGGCTGTCGCCGTCATAGTCTCGCTCCATCCCGGTGCCTTCTCCGGAAATCGCAACACAGGAGGTCGACCGGCTGCTGCGCGCATAGCCGCCGGAAAATCCATTGGTCGCGGCAAGATGGACGCGATGCGTGCCATATGCCGCCGCCGCATCCGAAACCTGGGTGACGCCTTTGACTTTCAGGGCTTCCGACTCGGCAGCCAGAGCATCCTGCATCAGGGCCTCGGCGCTGGGCTCGGGCGAAGGATCAAACAGTTCCAGCGCGTCGATATCCCAATCGGTGATCAGCTGATCAGGATCAGCGAGGCCGGTGAACGGGTCCTCGGGCGCTTCGCGGGCCATCGCCACGGCGCGCTCAGCCATCGCAGTCAGGGTCTCGGGACGGCTGTCTGAACTGGAGACGATCGCCTGCCGCTTGCCCAGAAAAACCCGCAGACCCAGATCGATCGCCTCGGATCGTTCCGCATGTTCCAGCGCGCCACTGCGCACTTCGACGGAAACGGATGAGCCATCAATAACAATGGCATCCGCTGCTTCGGCCCCCGCCTTGCGCGCCGCATCCAGCAAGTTTTGGCTGATGTCTTGAGGTGTTCTGTGCATGAGGCCTCCGGTCTTGATGTCTTGGACCTAGCCTTGGACTGCCCGTCCCGCAAGACCTGCGGCCCGATTGTGCTGCGTGCCTCGGTTGGGAAAGGCCATCGGCGTGGCCTTTCCCGGTTTGTGTATCACTTGATCCGCTGACCATTGGCCAGAATCTGGCCATCCTCGGTAAACTCGATTTTCGAGTTCAGAGTGTCCGGTTCCTCGCCCGGGACGGCCATCAGACCCATCATCATGCGGGCGCCAAGCGCGTCATCTTCGGACACAAAGCCCATGCCGATCAGCTTGTCGATCAGGGCGTTGGCCCCAACAAGCTTCAGATTGGCGATACCCGAGGGTGCGGGCATGCCGTCAAAGGCTTCGGTGTTGGAGTTGTCGAACTTGAAATCGCCGTTGCCGGTCAGCTCGGCACCAACCAAAGAGACCAGCAATTCATTGATCTTCAGCGAATGCAGCTCACCCGGAACACCGTCCGAGGCCTCCAGATCTTCCACCGCCTCGGGATCCATAAAGTCGACCAGAACCTTGGCGGTGCCGGTGGTGTCCAGAGCGATAGTCGCCGGATCTCGGGGCAGCGCGCCTGCGGGATCAAACATGCTCCACAACACGTCAGACATGGTGAAATCGGTCAGGTTCATACCAAAGCCAAATGGCTGAATCTCTTCCGAGGCCTGCACCGGAAACTCGAATTTCAATCCGGCATTGGCCATCGCAATTTCGATCGGAAACGGCAGATCCGCCGTCGTCACGGCCAGCTTCGTGCTGTTCTGTGCCAGATCATAGACAAGACGCTGCGCATCGATGCTGCCGGTAAAACGCCCGCCTTCCGAAGAGCTGCTCAACGAGAATGCCTCTCCCTCGGCTGTGCCCGCCATCTCGGTATTGCCTTTGCCATAGGTGAACGTGCCTGAGGCGGCAAATCCTGCCCCGTAAATGTCCTGCACATTGGCCACATCAAAACCAGGAGGGATGGTTGTATCGCCCTCAAAGGTCAGATCGTCGAGCTTGCCGCTGATCCGGCCGGTGTCTTCGCTATCCGGTTCATCAAAGGCAACGTCATAGGTCAGGTTGGCGGCGGTGAATTGCTGAGCAATGTCGCGGTTCTCGCCGATCTTCATTTGTGATGTGCCCGCGACCTCGTTCATCTGAAGGTTCAGGCCCAGCATGTCTTTGGAAACCGCTTCATCGCCAAACTCCATCGAATCCAGCGCGAGGGTGAGGCTGTTGGCGGTGTAATCATAAGTCATGTTGTCCGGTGTCCCCGACACAACCATGTTCAAAGCATCATGTGAATAGAGCAGATCGGCCGAGAACGCCTCACCCTCGGATTCGCCCGAAATTGTCACCGGAAAGCTGTCGGGGAAATCGATGTTGACGGTGCCGTCACCATTCTCAGTCAGGATCATTTCCGGGACAACCACTTTGAACTGACCTTCGGTGTCCGGCAGGGCCATGGCCATGGACATATTTGCAATAGTGGTGACATTGCCAGATACGCTCTGGTCACCTGATACCTCATAACCCATGCCGCTCAGATACGCTTGCCAGTCGGCCCAGACATCGTTGGCGGTGACATCTGCAAACACGCCCTGAGTGGCAACGGCATAGGCCAAAGCCGCGCCGCAGCTGCGGCGGAGGAAAACAGTCATAAGTGAACCCTTCTTTATCAATTTGCGCGCATCGTCGTGCCTGCGGCGATCAGCGTCAAGGGGCAAGGGGTGGACCAGTTCCTCATTTCCGCTGTACGAAGTTACTCAATTTCAAACGCGGGGATTTATATGATGCATATGCAAGGGAAAACCGTTCTGATCACCGGGGCCAGCAGGGGCATCGGTGCCGAAACCGGGCGCGTATTTGCCGCAGCCGGGGCCAATGTGGCCCTGGTCGCGCGCAGCCGCGATCAGATCGAGGCGCTGGCGGCGGCGTTGGGTGACAATGTCATCGCCCTGGCCTGCGATGTCAGCGATTTTGCGCAGGTTGAACAGGTGGTTGCCGATTGCGTTGACCGGTTTGGAGCGCTGGATGTGCTGGTCGGGAACGCCGGGGTGATTGACCCGATCTTTCATATGTCCAACGCCGATGTCACCGCCTGGAGCAGCGCGATCGATATCAACCTCAAGGGAGTTTTCTACGGGATGCGTGCAGCGTTGCCGGTCATGCGCGCCGCAGGCGGGGGCACCGTGCTGACGATTTCCTCGGGCGCGGCGTCGAACCCGGTCGAAGCCTGGAGCCACTATTGCGCCTCTAAGGCCGGGGCGAAGATGCTGACTGAATGCCTGCATCTGGAAGAGGTTCAGCACGGCATCCGCGCCATGGGGCTGTCTCCGGGCACCGTGGCAACTGACATGCAGCGGGTGATCAAGGCCAGCGGCATCAACCCGGTCAGCCAGTTGGACTGGGATGATCACATCCCCGCGGACTGGCCAGCGCGCGCACTGCTGTGGATGTGCTTGGCGGACGCGGATGAGTTCCTGGGTACCGAAATCTCGCTGCGCAATGAAGACATACGGAAAAGGATCGGCCTGACGTGATCGACCTGGTGCAAGAGGATGGGCTGTGGACAGTCACGCTGAACAATCCGGACAAAGCCAATGCTCTGACGGCTTCCATGTTGAACGAGCTGGTTCGGATCGCCGAGGACGCAACCGAGGCCCGAGCCCTGATCCTGACGGGTGCAGGCAGGGTGTTCAGCGCGGGTGCCGATCTGGACGAGGCGCGGGCCGGGCTCGCAACGTCTGATCTGTGGGAGCGGCTGTCGGCCGCCATCGCCGCGTTGCCTTGTCTTACGGTGGCCGCGCTGAATGGTACTCTGGCCGGTGGGGCCAATGGTATGGTTCTGGCTTGTGATCTGCGCATTGCGGTGCCTACGGCCAAGTTTTTCTACCCGGTCATGAAACTGGGCTTTCTGCCGCAACCCTCTGATCCAAAACGAATGGCCGCCTTGATCGGTCCGGCGCGCACCCGGTTGATCCTGATGGCGGGCCAAAAGATCACAGCGGATGAGGCCTATGCATTCGGCCTTGTGGATCGGGTGGTCGCGCCCGAGATGCTGATGCCAACGGCACGCGATCTTGTGGCCGACTCGGTAGCGGCCGATCCTGCGATAGCTGCAGGGATTGCCGGGTTGTGCCCATGAGGATTGCCGGATTGCGCTTGCGGGTTGCGGATCCGGACCGCCTTGCCGCGTTCTATCGCGACGCGCTGGGTATGAGGGTTCAGGTTGAAGACCGCAACCGTCGGGTGGGGTATCCCGGTGAAGACGCTGATCTGTTGCTGATGCCGGGTGGTGGTGGCTATCGCCATGACAGGGGGCAGCGCTACTGGAAGATCGGGATCACGCTGCCGGATGTTGATCTGGTTGCCGACCATCTGCGACGGATGGGTGTTGCGGTCAGTGCTCCGGGTCAGTTTCTGGACATCGGCTATATGTGCCATCTGACCGACCCCGAAGGCTTTGTGATCGAACTGCTGCAGCATAATTTCGAGGGCAACCGTGTTGATGGCGTGGCCGATCCGGATTTACCGTTTGCGAAGGCCTGCATCGGCCAGATTACGCTGCGAACCGGCGATATCGCGGCCGAGGATGCCCTTTACCGCAGGTTGGGAATGAAACTGCTTTCGATGCAGGAGGTTGCGCCCCACGGATTCGATCTGCATTTCTACGCCTTCACTGACGAAACACCGCCCCGCCCGGATCTATGGTCGGTGGAAAACCGTGAATGGCTGTGGAGACGCCCCTATACGACGTTGGAGTTTCAGCACATCGCCGGAGCACAATTCGCGCCGGTGCCCGATTATCTCGGGATAGAAATTGAGGGGCTCGGGGCTGAAGAGCAGGACACGTTTGGCGATCCCATCTTGCCCCCCTGATCAGCGCATGCGCCGCTTGCCCGGCACTTTGGATCGAAATCCGGGCGGACGCTTGCGCACCCAATTCACGAATTTTGCCAGCCTGGGATGCGCCCGAAGGGCGTCAACCTTGCTGAAACTGCGTGCCAGTTCAGCTTCGGTCAGCGTCGCATGTATCTCTTTGTGGCAGATCTGATGGAGTAGAACTGTCGGCCCGCCCTTGCCTCCTTTGAGTTTTGGGATCAGATGGTGCAGGCTACCGCCGCCATCGGGGATCGGGCGGTCGCAGAGCGGGCAGATCGGATCGGTGTTCGCCATGCAGGTAATCTCGCGCTGAAGTGCGGGCAGGGCAAGAGGGGCGCAATGGCGCAAGCAGCGGTGATCGGAGCGGGCCCGGCAGGGCTGATGGCTGCGGAACAATTGGCCAGTGCCGGGCATCAGGTCATTGTGGCCGATGCAAAGCCCTCGGTCGCGCGTAAATTCCTCATGGCGGGGAAGTCGGGCCTGAACCTGACTAAAGATGAGCCGTTCGACACCCTGATCACCGCTTACGGCAACGCCGAGTTGTGGTTGCGCCCTATAGTCCGCGAATTCGATGCAATGGCAATATGCAACTGGGCGCAAGAGCTGGGACAAGAGATGTTCACCGGTTCAACCGGGCGCGTGTTTCCCAAGGTCATGAAAGCGTCGCCTTTGCTCAGGGCGTGGCTGGCTCGGTTGGATCAGGCCGGTGTACAGATTCGGACACGCTGGCGCTGGCAGGGTTGGCGCGATACCGCGTTGTTATTTGACACGCCCGATGGCCTGGAGAGTTTTTCACCCGATGTTACCGTGCTGGCGCTGGGTGGTGCGAGCTGGGCCCGGTTGGGCTCAGATGGGGTTTGGGCACAGATCTTGTCGCAAAAGGGCGTCGAACTGAACCCCTTTGCCCCTGCCAACTCGGCTCTGTCGATTAAGTGGAGCCCGTTTATGCAACCTCAGTTCGGAGCGGCCCTTAAATCAGTCCGCTGGATGTCTGGCGATCTGAC
>JAUHYC010000092.1 GCA_030426685.1 Alphaproteobacteria bacterium | reverse complement strand
ATCGCGGATCATGGCGCTCAGCCTCCGGCCCGGTTGTCATCGAGACGGCGCAGAAGCGATGCAGGGACTTTCACCTCGCTCAGTTGATCCAACAGCTGATCTTTGTCTTCCTGCGACATCGCATCGCTGGCTTCAACCTGTGCCACAAGTTGGGCGCGCTTTTCATCCGACAGTTCCACCATGCCCGGATCACCCATGGCGCTGGCCTCAACCCGCAGCGGCCGCACGCGGACACCCGACCCCAGCAACGGAGTTCGCCCGATCACCACCTCGCGCCCCGCAAGCCCGACACCGCGCAGCAATACCTCGTCACCCTGACGGCGGATGAGCTGCACCGGCAGAGCTTCCAAACGATTATCCGGGCCCAGCACCAACACACTGCCGGACGCATCCAGCACCGAGGATGGCATCCGCACGATGTTGTCCAAAGGTTGTTCTTCGATTGAGACGGTGACGAAATCCCCCGGCTTGAAACCCGGTGCGTCGTCAAGGCGGGCATAGATCAGACGCCCGGTCTGCCCTTCGCTCGCGGAACCGCTGTCGCGGCTGATCCGGCCCGTTGCGGTCAGATCGGTACCCGTGACCTCAAGCGAGACAGTCACCGGTGCGGCGATCAGATCGCCCGCTGCGTCCAAGAGCCGTACAAACTGAGCGGTCGACACACGGAACGCCACTTCGAGCGCATTTGGATCAACCAGTTCGGCCAGCTTTTCATTGGCTGCGACCAGGCGTCCTTCGACCAAGGTCACCCCGGTTAGCGTGCCATCGAACCGTGCATGGATCGACATGTCTTCCAGATCACGTTCAGCCGCTTCCAGCGCAATGCGCGCGCGCGACAACAATGTGGTGGCCTGATCCACGCGGGACTCGGCCTGGGCGAGGGCAATCCTGCGCGCCAACACGGCCTGATGCGCGGATGTCGCCGCCAGTTCAGCCTCTTCCACGCTGGCGGCAGCACCAACACCGCGCGTCTGCAAATCCTGCTGACGTTGCAACGCCCGGTCGCGCAGTTCTGCCTGCGCTTCGGCTGATCTCAACTCATCCTGTGCCAGCAACAAAGAGCGTTCGGCATCACGTTCCTCGAACTGGGCATCCAGAAGATCGGATTTGGCACGGTCCAGCGCCGATTGCATATCGGCAGGATCCAGCTCCACCAGCAGTTCACCCGCAGTTACGGTGCCGCCATCTTCGAAATCCTCCGCCAGCGAGACGACACGCCCACCCATGGCCGCGCGCAGCTCAAGACGGCGACGGCTTTGCACCTGACCAAACGCCTCAAGATACGGGGTGATTGTTTCGGGCTCAGCAGTGCGCACGCTGACGGCGAAAATCCGTTCGCGTGTCTCAGGGGCTTGGTTATCGCGTGTCAGCACATCCTGCACCGCGCCCGAGATCATCTGAACGGCAACAAGCAGCAGTCCCAGCGTCAGAAACGCCAGAAACACCCCAACAAGGCTTTGCCGCAGAAATCGCATCGGTTACTCACCCTTGGTCGCACATGCTGCCGTCCGCAAATGGTAGCTGGGCCGCAAAAAATGCCAAGCCACAAAGCGGTTATGATGCGTTAAACGCTGAACCAGTCTACTTCCGTCGCAGATGTTCGTCCAATCTGGGCATTATTTCCACGAAATTGCAGGGCCGGTGCCGATAATCGAGCTGTCTTTCCAAAATCGCATCCCAGGCATCCTTGCACGCCCCAGGACTGCCCGGCAGGGCGAACAGGTAAGTGCCACCTGCCACGCCACCCGTGGCGCGCGACTGCACGGCGGATGTGCCGATCTTCTCCATCGACACGATGGTGAATACGGTGCCAAAAGCCTCGATCTCTTTTTCATACACGTCCCGATGCGCCTCGACTGTCACATCGCGTCCCGTCAAACCGGTGCCGCCTGTCGAGATCACGACATCGACCGCAGGATCGGCCACCCAAGCGCGCAACTGATCCGCAATCTCAGCCCGTTCATCCCTGACGATCTTGCGGTCGGCCACTGTGTGTCCGGCCTTCTCGATCCGGTTCACAAGGGTCTGGCCTGAGCGGTCTTCGTCCAGTGATCTGGTATCCGACACTGTCAGGACCGCAATGCGGACCGGTATGAACTCCATGCTTTCGTCGATGCGTGACATGCGTCGTCAGGCCCTTTCCATGATGGCAAGCCGGATGGCGAGGGCTGAGAATATGCCACCCGTGACCCAGCCCATGATGCGCGACGCCCGGGGGTTTGATGTCAGCACCCGCCCTGCGCCCCCTGCGAACGCTCCGACAAGTCCGTTCACCACAAAACCACCCAGCGCACTGATCGTGCCGAAAATCAGGAACTGCAATAGCACCGAGCCCTGCGCAGGATCGACGAATTGCGGGATGAAGGCCAGTACGAACAGGATCACCTTGGGGTTGGTCAGATTCACCACCATCCCGTTGCGAAATGCGAATTTTGTAGGCTTCGCCGGTGCGTCGACCGAAACCGCACCGTTCCGGATCGCACCCCACGCAAGATAAAGGAGATAGGCAACCCCCATCCAGCGGATCACATCGAACAGCCAGGGCAGAGTCGCAACGGCTGCTCCAAGGCCAAGACCGGCCAGCAGGACATGCACGATCCCGCCCGCCGCCACGCCTGCACTTGCGGCAATGGCGGATCTGGCCCCTGCACGCAGGCCTTGTCCGAAACAGAACATCATATCGGCACCCGGCGTGAGGTTCAGCGCCAGCGACGCCGGGATGAAAGTCAGAAGTGTCACCGTTTCGATCACGCCTTCACCTCGAACCAGTTCACACTTGGCCCCAAATTGGCGACCTGCGTGCGGCCGATCACGCCGCGATAGCCCCAGCTGTCGTGGATATGGCCGCAAAAGACATAATCCGGCTGAAGCCATTCCACCGCATTACGCACGGCGGTAGAGCCGACGGATACCCCTTGCGAAGTGACATCTCCGTAACCTTTGGGGGGCGAGTGCGCGATCAGGATATCAGCACCAGCACAGCGCGCCAGCAGATCGCCGGCCTCAGCCTCGGTCAGGTCGCAGGACCATTCTCCAAACGGTGTAGGGGGCACCCCGTAGCCTAGCCCGAACAGGCGAATGCCATCCAGGGTCATGCCCGATCCGTGCAGAACATGCACGCCTTCCGGTGCGGCCGCCACCAGCTCTTCTGCGCTTTCGGCATTGCCTGGCACCAGAACCAACGGTGCCGCGATGCCCGAAAGCATCAGCATCGCCTCGTCCAGACCCTGCCGCATATTGCAGAAATCCCCGGCCCCGATCACCAGATCGGCCTCGGTACTGGCGGTAACCAGATCGGCGGCGCGGTTGCGTGCCATATGCAGGTCAGAGAACGCCAGAACCTTCATACCCCAACCTCCAGCCTTGCTTTCAGCTCCAGCAGATCAGACCAGGCCTGCCGCTTCATCTGCGGCTGCCGCAGCAGATAGGCTGGGTGGAACATCGGAATGACGGGCAGGCCCAGTGCCTCATCCCATTTCCCGCGCAGCCGCGTGATACCGCGCTTGCCCAGCACGGCCTGACAGCTGATATTGCCCATCACCACCAGAATCTCGGGCTTGGCCAAGACCACATGCCGTTCCAGAAACGGCTTCATCATGCCTATTTCTTCCGGCCTGGGATCGCGGTTTTGCGGAGGGCGCCACGGCAGCACGTTGGTAATGTAGACATTCTCGCGCCGATCCAGATCAATCGCGGCCAGCATACGATCCAGCAATTGCCCGGCGCGACCGACAAAGGGTTTGCCTTCGCGGTCTTCATCGCGGCCCGGCGCTTCGCCGATGATCATCACCCGCGCTCCGGGCGTGCCATCCGCAAACACCGTTTGCCGCGCCCCGCGCTTCAGATCGCACAGGCCAAATGCGTCGATGGCGGAGCGCAACTCGGACAACGACCCGGCAGATTTTGCCGCATGCTGCGCGACCTGAGCCGGATCGACCTTTTCAGGCGCCTCATTCACTGCCGTCACCGCCGCTGACTTTTGTGCCTTTGGCGCTTTGTCCGGCAATGCATAACGATCAACCGGCACATCTCCGATCGCGTCGGTTGCGCCCAGCTCAACCTGCCACTCCAGCAGCGCACGCGCTGTATGATGGTCCAATGCCGATTCCATACCCCTCAATCTAACCAGCTTTTGACCGAGGGAAAGCGAATAGACCTTGCCATGGCACAGGGTCGCACCGACCATGGCAGAGTCATGCTGTCATTTCTGCGATTCCTTCTGCTTGGACTATTGCTGGCAACCTCTGGCGGTTCGGCTGATGCACAGCTGTTTGACCGGAATACTCAATGCCGTCCCGGACAGCTGCAATGCGGGCGCGGTTGCTGCCCTGCAGGTCAGCGCTGCAGCTTTGACGGGCGCTGCATACCTCCGGGGCACACCTATTGCGGCGGTGGGCGCACATGCGGCCCGTTCGAACGCTGTGTAGCAGGCGGAACACGCTGCGCCCCTGCCGGTGCGAACAAATGCACCTCGCGCCTGGACTGCCCCGGTGACAGTTTCTGCAACGGGCGTGGCGAGTGCGAGCGCACGACGCCCGAACGCGACCCCGGCCTGGTTATCACATGCGACGATGGCCGCACCTGCGGGCCGGGTTCGAGCTGCCTGCCCGATGGCGGATGCTCCCGCTCCGGCTGGTTCCTGTGCGAGGAAACCGGATCACAATGTCGCCCCGGCTTCAAATGCTCGGCGCATCAGGGCTGTGTCCCGATCAAGGCCATCGATTGCGGTTATGGCAAATGGTGCAAACCGGGCGAACAATGCCTGCCCGAAGGCGGGTGCGAGAAACTGCCCGAAGGCTCTGATCCTTAGGTTGCCTTGCGCTGCGTGGCTTCTTATAAGCAGCCCGATTGTCAGACAGGAGCCCGCCCATGCGTTTCGCCCATCGTCACCTTCTTGGCATCGAGCATCTGTCGCAATCCGATATCACCGCCATTCTGGATCTGGCCGAGACCTATGTCGACCTGAACCGGCAATCGGCCAAGCATTCCGACGTGCTGTCGGGGCTGACGCAGATCAACATGTTCTTTGAAAACTCCACCCGCACGCAAGCCAGTTTCGAACTGGCAGGTAAGCGGCTGGGTGCGGATGTGATGAACATGGCGATGCAGGCCAGCTCGATCAAAAAGGGTGAGACGCTGATCGATACGGCGATGACGTTGAACGCGATGCATCCCGATCTGCTGGTGGTGCGGCACCCGCATTCCGGTGCGGTCGATCTGTTGGCGCAGAAGGTGAACTGCGCGGTGCTGAACGCCGGGGACGGGCGACACGAACACCCGACGCAGGCGCTTCTGGACGCGCTGACCATCCGCCGCGCCAAGGGTCGTCTGCACCGTCTGAACATTGCCATCTGTGGCGATGTTGCGCATTCCCGCGTGGCACGCTCGAACCTGATCCTGCTGGGCAAGATGGAAAACCGCAT
>JAUHYC010000091.1 GCA_030426685.1 Alphaproteobacteria bacterium | reverse complement strand
ACCGAGTCCGATGCGTGCGGGCACACGATCGCAGTGATTTCAGGTTCATGGGACAATCAGCTTTTGGACAAGTTGAGTCAGGAGAAATGCGTGGATGCCGGTCTCGAACCGGTCGACATTCAACAACATCAGAACCAGAACGCCGCAGAACTTGCCGTTCAATCCGGCCGTGCGGAAGCGACTCTCGCGAGTTCCGCAAAAATGGCCTACCTCGCCCAGCAGACGGGGGATTTTCGCGTTTCAACCCTCGTGCTGGACCCGGTGTATAGCAACATCGGCGTGAGGAAAGGCGACCAGCTTGGGCAGGTCATGGCCGATGCAATCCAGACCATGATCGACGACGGAACCTATCAGAAGATCATGGAAAAATGGAATCTCGCCGACAGCGGAATGTTGGAACGTGCCGTTCTGATTACTGAAGAGAACCCTGAAGAATAGATTCCTTTCAAGTTTCGCGGCGCCGGTCCCGATGCGGCGCCGCAATCCAATCCTGGGGAAGTTCATGACGATAGAAGCGGGCAGGGCGGGTGCTCCACACCCGGATATTCACCAGATAACACCCATACCGGTTCGGAGTTACGGGCAGTGGGCCGGAGCGGCAGTGATGATGGTCTGTTTTGCCTTCTTCGCTCAGAGCATTGCAACCAACCAGAATATTCAGTGGCCGGTGGTCGCTCAGTATCTGTTCCATCCGGATATACTATCCGGTCTTGGCATGACTATCCTGCTCACCGTGCTCGCGATCCTCATCGGTCTGGCGATCGGGGTGATTCTTGCAATCATGCGACTTTCCTCCAGTCGGGTCTTTCAGGGGGCAAGCTGGGCGTGGATTTGGTTCTTTCGTGGGGTTCCGCCGTTAGTTCAGCTTATTTTTTGGTACAATCTCGCCCTGTTGATTCCGGAAATCTCCATCGGCATTCCATTTGGACCCAAGTTAGCCGTTTGGGACACGAACGATCTGATCACGCCATTCAGCGCCGCGATCCTTGGACTCGCCTTTACTGAAAGTGCGTACGCTGCCGAAATGTTGCGGGCAGGGATACAGGCGGTAAGCAGCGGACAGGTTGAGGCTTGCGCCACGCTTGGTATGACACGCGGTCAGACCCTGCGGCGGATCGTGTTGCCGCAGGCACTTCGCATTGTCATTCCGCCAATCGGAAACGATACGATCTCGATGCTGAAGTTCACCTCTCTCGTCAGCGTCCTTGCATTGCCCGACGTTCTGTATTCGGCGCAGATGATTTATGCCCGGACCTACCAGACGATTCCGCTGCTCGTGGTCGCCACCATCTGGTATCTCGTTCTGACCACATTGCTGACCTTCGCAGAGCATGCGGTCGAGAAGCGCCTTCATTCCGGCAACAGGACTTCGTTGCGCGATATGGCGCGTCGCCTGTTCGCGATCGCGCCGTTTCGTCACCAGAAGGAGTTGGCCCAGTGACCGCACCGCTGCTGAAAGTTGAAGGGCTTCGCAAGTCTTTTGGAACGCATGAAGTTCTGGCGGGGATCGACCTTGAGGTCCATGAAGGGGATGTCATGTGTATTGTCGGTCCTTCGGGATCCGGCAAGTCTACACTTCTACGCTGCCTCAACCACCTTGAGAAGCCGACCGAGGGCGTGATCTTCCTGCGAGGAGAGCCGATCGGTCTGCGCTGGAAGGGTGAACGCCTTTACGAGATGACGTTCAACGAACTTGCCCGTCAGCGCCAGAAGATGGGCATGGTCTTTCAGGGGTTTCACTTGTTTCCGCACAAGACGGCACTGGAGAACATCATCGAGGCACCGGTGATCGTAAAAGGCGTGCGCGTTGAAACTGCCCGGGCAGAAGCGCTGGAGCTTCTCGGCAAGGTTGGGCTGTCTGACAGGGCCGATTATTACCCCCGCCAGCTTTCCGGTGGGCAGCAGCAACGCGTTGCTATTGCCAGATCACTCGCGATGAAGCCCGAACTGCTGTTGTTCGATGAACCGACCAGCGCCCTTGATCCGGAGTTGGTCGGGGAAGTTTTGGCGACCATGCGGCAACTCGCCACCGAGGGAATGACTATGGTCGTTGTCACGCACGAGATGCTATTCGCGCGAGACGTTGCCGACCACCTGATCTTCATGGATGGCGGTGTGATCGTGGAGCAAGGCAATCCGCGCGACGTGCTTACGCGCCCCCGAAACGAGCGAACCCGAGCTTTCTTGTCACGGGTCCTGCCTGACGCAGCTTAGCTGTTCATTCGCAACATGAGCGCCTCGGCCGTAAACAGGTCGAGGTGTCCGCCGCCCACATTCTTGCAGACCGTGATCTCCTCGCCGTCGCGGCGTCCGGTATGCCGACCCTGAACGAGATCGTAATAGTCGGCGACGATCTCGTCCCACGTCATGATTCCGGCCGCAATCGGCTGTGCGAGATCCCCTGCGCCCTCCATGCCGTTCCGTGTGTCGACAAAAACAGTTCCTCGCGTGACTGCGTCATTATCGGCCTCGCGCATGTCGGGAAGATAGGCGCCAACGAGATCGAGGTGCGCGCCCGGTTTCATCAACGCACCTTTTATCAGAGGGGCTCGTGCCATGGTGACGCAGGAAATGATGTCAGCCTGTCGTACTGCGTCGTCCAGATCGGTTACTGGCGTGATGCTGACACCGGGCATCCGGCTCTGGTCGGCCAGAGCCTCGGCGCGTGATGCCGTCCGGTTCCAAATGAACACGCGACTGATCGAGGGACGTGCCGCGCAGTGAGCCGCCAGAACATGCGGTGCGAGCCCGCCGGCACCGACCACCAGCAGTGTTTCCGCGTCATCACGCGCCAAAAGGAGCGAGCCCAGACCCGAGTCGGCCGCGGTCTTGCGTAGGGTCATCGCTTCGCCATCTGCCACAAGGCGGGGGGCACCGGTTTCGTGATCAAACACGGCCACAAGTCCCTGCACGCTGGCCTGCGGAGGAGCAAGCTTGAGGTTTCCAGGAAACACCCCCACGAGTTTCGCCGCAATTGAGCCGCCCTGTTTCCAACCCAGAAGGCTCACGAACTGGTTGCCCGACCCATCGGGGGCTTCGGCCACCATGTGGTCGCTGAAAGGGTGATCTCCTTCGTGAGCGCGACGAAGGGCGGCGATCAGGTAGGGATAATCCAGCAGGTCATGGACCTGTTCGGCAGAGACGAGGCGCATAGGCTATCCTTGATCTTAGCTGCTGAGAGAGAATGTGATCAGGTGCGTGGGGGTGACCAGGCGGGAGAAGGCGATTGCACCACCGTTTTCATCGCGTACGGTTTTCTCGATCCGATAGACCGGCTGTGTCGGGCCAATTCGCAAGTGCCGCCGTTCCGTCGGCGACGCAAAGGTCACGTTGATCGTTCGGTCGGCCGCGGCCGGGACCGGCCCGTCATTCTCACGAAGGGCTTGAAAGAACGAGCGGCCGGTCCGGACCGGCTCGATGGCATAGGGCAGTGTGGCTGTGTTCAGAAACAGCGCTTCCAGCGTGAAGGGTTTGCCATCGACCGAGATAAGGCGTTCGGCCCGCATCAGCGGGCCGTCGCCCAGGACCGCCGCAGCAGCGGGGTCGGAGGTGTTTTCCTCGGCGGCGAGGACTTCGTGGACGACATCCCCCTCACTTTCGAAGGCTTCGGAGAAACCCGAGAGAGAGACCAGCGTTTGCCGCACCTTTTTTCGGGCCACGACGGTGCCGCGGCCCTGTTGTCGGATCAACAGCCCCTCGTCGCACAATTCCTTGACCGCACGGCGAAGGGTTATGCGACTGACACCCATTTCTTCGCAAAGTTCGGGCTCGGTCGGCAGGAAATCACCGGCATTCAGGCCGCCGTTGGCGATCTGTTCCATAAGCCGTTGTTTTACCTGCGCGTAGAGGGGCGCTATGTTGTCAGTTGTCTCCAACGTCTGCCGTGTCCCGCAATCAATAGTCGTGCAACTTCTTCATGTAGCGACGCGCTTCCAGCATTTCCTGATCACGCAGATCGGCAATCTTATAGGCGAAACGCCATAGCGTGTCGAAGAAGATCAGTGGCACGAGGTTCCCGCGAAATTCTTCGTCGATTCCACTGAGATCGAGACTGGCCGCATCGAGAACCAGCAGGTTGTCGCTGGACCCGAACCGGTGAAGGAACGTATCGGCGCGCTCTGTGAGAGGGCGTGTGCTGTCTAGGCCCTTGAACAGGATGAAGGCGCTTTCCTTGTCGAGCACTTCGAACGGTCCATGGAAGAACTCGTTGGCGTGGATGGCCTGCGAGTTGATCCACTGCATCTCCATCAGAACGCAGATGGCAAAGGAATATGCCGCGCCGTAGTCCGCGCCGCTCGCCATCGTGTAGATGACGTTCTTCTTTGCGAACCGCGGGGCAAAATCTTCGAAAATCGGCGCAAAGGAATCGTGCGCCCGGTCGATTGCGGCCTGAAGGTTGGCAAGTGAGCCCAGAAGGCTGTCCAACTGGTCGACGCCGTCGAACATCTTGGCCAGCCCAAGAACCAGTTGGTAGATTCGTGCATAATTGCTGTCTTTCGCATCGATAGGCACGCCGGTCGTGTAGGGCGCCTCGAATCCGATGACGAGATCAGCAGCCTTGGCTAGCGGCGATGCGGCCTCGGTCGACAGCGCAACGGTGAGCGCGCCGGCCTTCCGGGCAAATTCCGTGGCGGCAACGGTTTCCTTGGTCGTGCCTGTCATGGAGCACAGGACGACCAGCGAGTCCGAAGTCAGCCTGCGCGGCGCGCGGGTAGTGAATTCCGCAGCGTTATAGACATCGGATGGTAGTCGGGCAGAGGCTTGGTCAAGCATGAACTTAGCGGGATGCATGATCGACAAGGATCCGCCGCAGGCCACGAAGAAAACATGATCGATCTTGCGGCCTTCAATCTGGGCAAGGGCTCTGGCGACATCCGGATCGAGGGGCATGGAGGACATTGCATTTCCTTTTTGTTGACATGACGTATTATGACGTATTATCAATTGTTGCGATAACGTCAACCCCGAACCTGTCGGCTTGACACTCTCTAAATTGCCATGAGAAGGTTCTCACAAATACGTGGAGGTCGAGCAAGAACATGGTGAGCGTGGTGGCATTCGGGGACAATGTGGTGGATTGCTATGCCGATCAGGGGGCGATGTTTCCTGGCGGCAATTCCTTGAACCTGTCCGTATTCATTCGTCGTTTCGGCGGAGCAGTCGCCTATATCGGAGCTGTTGGGGATGACCCGGCGGGACATCATATCCGCGACAGTCTCGATGCCGAAGGTGTTGACATTTCCGGGATGCGCTTTGGCGGCGGAAACACAGCGTTCTGCCTGATCGGCAGCCGGAATGGCGAACGCGAGTTCTTAGGTGCGGATCTTGGCGTGTCTATCATTGAGCCGACTCCGGAGGATCTTGGTCGGATTGCCCGGGCCGATGCCGTGCACACCGGCCGGTCCAGCCATGTGGAACCATTTCTGGAAAGTTTCGCTGCGAACGCACGCCTTTCCTTCGATTTTGCGGTGATCCGCGATCCGAAGCATATTGCCCGTTTGGCGCCGTATTGCTTTCTTGCCAGCTTTTCCG
>JAUHYC010000040.1 GCA_030426685.1 Alphaproteobacteria bacterium | reverse complement strand
GAAGCCAGCCTGACTGCGAGACTGACAAGTCGAGCAGAGTCGAAAGACGGCCATAGTGATCCGGTGGTCCCGAGTGGAAGGGCCATCGCTCAACGGATAAAAGGTACGCCGGGGATAACAGGCTGATACTGCCCAAGAGTCCATATCGACGGCAGTGTTTGGCACCTCGATGTCGGCTCATCTCATCCTGGGGCTGGAGCAGGTCCCAAGGGTACGGCTGTTCGCCGTTTAAAGAGGTACGTGAGCTGGGTTTAGAACGTCGTGAGACAGTTCGGTCCCTATCTGCCGTGGGTGTAGGATACTTGAGAGGAGTTGCCCCTAGTACGAGAGGACCGGGGTGAACGATCCACTGGTGGACCAGTTGTCGTGCCAACGGCAGTGCTGGGTAGCTATGATCGGACAGGATAACCGCTGAAGGCATCTAAGCGGGAAGCCCCCCTCAAAACAAGGTCTCCCTGAGGGCCGTGGAAGACCACCACGTCAATAGGCCGGAGATGTAAGCGCAGTAATGCGTTCAGTTGACCGGTACTAATCGCCCGATAGGCTTGATTTGATCCAGTAATGGAAAGACAAATCAAAAACATACACCAAATTGACAAAGGATGGCTGTGTCGCGCCAAGCGGCACTGTTGATTGACATAACGACCGAGTGGCAACGCGCATTTGCATGCAAATACGCTGCCTGCCACCCGTCGCTTTTGCTCCGCAAAAGCCGACGTGGGGATTTTCCTCGGTTTGGTGGTCATAGCGCAAGTGAAACACCCGGTCCCATCCCGAACCCGGAAGTTAAGCACTGCCGCGCCAATGGTACTTGGGCTCAAGCCCCGGGAGAGTAGGTCACCGCCAAACCTAGAAAAATCCCCCATCTCTCTGATACGATGAAACACTTTCCGACCCTGACGCGGGATGGAGCAGCCCGGTAGCTCGTCAGGCTCATAACCTGAAGGTCGTAGGTTCAAATCCTACTCCCGCAACCAGGTCGGAAAATCTCCCCGCAGCCCGTTCAGACTGCAATTGATCCCCCGGATCAATCGCTTAACCTCTTCACCTCGGCAGGATCATAACCTCAAGGCCGCAGGTTCAAATCTGGGCCTGTCCCGTAGCTGCCCAGATCGAGACGGACGCCCCTTGATGTCAACCCAAACAACCATGTCGGTTCTTTGCCTTTGACCGGCCAGGTGGCTGCGACCCCCGGTATCGTTACATTCCAACGCAACTCAATCAGGCTACATTTGCACGGCGATCAGTTGATAGCACTCACTGCAGAATAAAGTTTGCGAAATCTAGCCATTCGATCCGAAAGCGCTGTCAGGTCAGAGGGCTCGAACCTTTCCGTTGTTGGCGGCTGATCAGAAAGATCAGTTACGGCTAATGCACCGTCACCACAGGCAGCCAGCCGTGCTGCGCCATAGGCCGGTCCGGAATCCGCCCCATCTGAGCGCACGATAGATTTCCCGGTCACCGTTGCGATCAGGCCCAATAACAGATCAGATCGACTGCCACCTCCTATGGCGGCAAGTTCCGACAAACTTCCCATCGTGTCGCCGAAACTCTGCGCTGCATCGGCGAAGCAAAAAGCAATTGCTTCGACCACGGAACGACAGATATCCGCGCGTGTTGTCGAATCCTCAAGCCCAAAGAAGCAGGCTCGAATATGCGGATCTCCAAGCGGGCTGCGTTCACCGGTCAGATAGGGCAGAAAGACTGGCACACGATCACCGCTAACCGTTTCAGCGAGAGAAACAACATCTGCCGCGGACAGTCCAAGTTGTCCGCCAATCCACGAGATAGGCCTTGCGCCGTTCAACATCGCCGCCATTTGGTACCAGCGGCCAGGCAGCGTGTGCGCAAAAGCATGCACATAACGCTCGGGGTTGGGTTTATAAATCCGATCAGCAACGAAAAGCTGACCAGAGGTACCCAGGGATATGAAACCTCGTTGCGGTTCTGTCGCACCCAGTGATACCGCTCCCGTCGCCGCGTCTCCACCGCCTGCCACTACAGGTATGCCGGGTCTCAACCCGGTCTCGGCTGCGGCTTGCGCAGTCACCGCTCCGACAACACTGTGTCCGTCGACCACTTGCGGTAGCCAGTCGGGTGCGACATCCGTGGCGGCGGCTATTCCGGCATGCCATTCACGTGCGGCCTGATTCAACCACAAGGTCCCTGCAGCATCGGATGTATCGGTTGCCAACTCCCCGTGTAGGCACAACCCCACATAATCCTTTGGCAGCAGTATCCGGGCAATCCGGTCATAGCTGTCGGGTTCATGCCGTTTCAACCATGCAATCTTGGGTGCAGTAAATCCGGGCAGCGGAAGGACGCCCGCGATTTGACCTATCTGCGGTTGGGCTGCATACAGTTCATCGCACTCCTGTGCTGCCCGACTGTCATTCCAAAGGATCGCCGGGCGAATGGGGCGCAGATGGCGATCCAGCAAAACGGCACCGTGCATTTGGCCCGACAATCCGATGGCCCGGACATCTGTCAGTGCGATTTTTCCCGCAAGCTGTTGCAACGCCTCCCGCGTCGCATGCCACCAAAGATCGGGGTGCTGCTCTGACCAACCCGGCTGAGGCGAAGATGTTTTGAGCCCCACTGAAGCAACGGCAAGAATTTGATCGAGATCCGCGCAGACAAACTTGACTGCTGATGTTCCGATGTCGATCCCGAGATACATTTGAGCCCCTTGCCAAGCGCCGTACCTGTCTGGCTATTGATTTTTAGCGCGCGCAAAGAATATGTAAAGCTATGACAAGATCAAGACGGACGATATCCGCAGGCAAACTGGTATGACCAAGATAAAGAACATGGAAGAATTTGCATCTCTCAGCGGCATATCCAGGCCGACTGTTTCCAAGTACTTCCACGATCCCGATAGCGTTCGCCCCACGACACGGGCCCGCATCGAAGAGGCGCTCGAACGTTTCGACTACCGTCCCAACATTTATGCGGTGAACCAGAACCGGAAGCTGACCAAGAACATCGGCATCGTTGTGCCCTATCTGGCTGACCCGTTCTTTGTCGAAATCGCGCGTTATTTGGAGCAAAGCTGCATTTCAGCAGGCTATCGGCCGTCCCTGTTCAGTTCTCATGGCGAGCAAAAGCTTGAGAACGAAATACTGGACGGGCTGCAATCCATGAAACCCGCAGGCGTTTTGCTGGCACCTTTGGGGCGTATCTCGGACAGGTCAGCAATCGAGAAATTCTGCGCCAATGTGCCGACCGTATTGTTTGATAGTAACCTTGATGGTCTGGGGGCCGCGTTTGTCGGGTCGGACAATTTCAGCTTTGTGTCGCAGACTGTGGAATACATGACCCGCACAGGTGAGCCACCCTCTTTCTTCGAAATGCGCACTCCAGCGAATCCGAACGCCAACAAACGAAGGAAGGCGTATGTCGAAATTATGGAGCGCCTCGGGTTTGAGCCGCATATCATCAAAGTCGACGGTAAGGGATGGGCGTTCGAAGAAATTGGGCACAAAGGGGCGATGAAAGTTCTAGCGGAGCGTCAATTGAGGACGAACTCGGTTCTATGCAGCAATGACCGGCTTGCCATCGGCTTCCTTGCGGCTTGCTACGAACAGGGGATTCGGGTCGGTCGGAAAGACGATTGTACGCTGCGTGTGGCTTCGAATGATGGCCATCCGTTCGCAAAATTTACGTGCCCCTCTTTGACAACAGCCGCACACGACTATGACAACGTGGCTGGTCGCAGTGTGGAGACATTGTTTGAACTTATTGAAAACGGAGGAAAATTTGACTCCCGATCCGAAACGCTTTTCCCCGCAAGGCTTGTATTAAGGGATTCCGCATAGCTAAAAATCTTGACGCGCGTAAAGTTAATATTGACTGCGCGATAATTTACGATCTACCCTCCCTGCACGACATCCAAGCTCAGGGAGGACAGGGATGTATCTGAAGCACGTACTTCGTGCGGCAACTGCAATGACATTCGTCGCCACGGCAGCCGCGCACGCGCAAACAATCACCATCGCCACAGTGAACAACGGCGATATGATCCGGATGCAGGGTTATACCGACAAATTCACAGAAGCGACCGGCATCGACGTCGAGTGGGTGACACTGGAGGAGAACGTGCTGCGTCAGCGCGTTACCACCGACATCACGACCAAAGGCGGACAGTTCGACATCATGACCATCGGCATGTACGAAACGCCGATCTGGGGTGCGAATGGCTGGCTGGTACCGCTGGACGGTTTGTCAGAGGAATATGACGTCGGCGATCTGCTTCCAGCGATGGCGGGCGGTCTGAGCCATGAGGGCACGCTGTATGCGGCGCCGTTCTACGGCGAAAGCTCGATGATCATGTACCGCACCGACCTGATGGAAAAGGCTGGTCTGGAAATGCCCGAGGCACCGACCTGGCAGTTCATCCGCGAAGCGGCGGCGGCAATGACCGACCGTGACAATGATATCAACGGTATTTGCCTACGCGGCAAGGCCGGTTGGGGTGAAGGCGGTGCCTTTATCACAGTGACGGGCAATTCGTTCGGCGCGCGCTGGTTTGATGAGAACTGGAAACCTCAGTTCGATCAGCCCGAATGGAAAGAAGCTCTGACCTTCTTCGTCGATATGATGGGTGAGTCCGGCCCGGCTGGCTATGCCACCAACGGGTTCAACGAAAACCTTTCGCTGTTCCAGCAAGGTAAATGCGGTATGTGGATCGACGCCACGGTCGCTGCGTCCTTTGTGACCAATCCCGATGACTCGACGGTTGCGGACAAGGTCGGGTTCGCTTTGGCGCCGAATTCGGAAGGCGTCGATAAGCGCGCCAACTGGCTCTGGGCATGGGCGTTAGCAATCCCTGCTGGCACACAGCAAGAAGACGCTGCCAAGCAGTTCATCGAATGGGCCACCTCGAAAGAATACATCGAGCTGGTCGCTGAAAATGAGGGCTGGGCCAATGTGCCACCGGGGGCGCGCACTTCGCTCTATGAGAACGAAAACTACAAAGAAGTGCCCTTTGCGAAGATGACGCTAGAGTCGATCTTAATGGCCGACCCGCAAAACTGCTGCGCACAGCCAACGCCCTATACCGGCATCCAGTTTGTTGCCATCCCCGAATTCGCTGGCATCGCCACGCAAGTGAGCCAGGAATTCTCGGCGGTCTATGCCGGCCAACAAACGGTGGACGAAGCGCTTGCCAAGGCGCAGGCCTTCACCGCAGAAGAAATGGAAGCCGCAGGCTACTGAGGCTCCTTTCCCGGCGGGCGGGCAGTAACTGCCCCCCGCTCCACCCTTCCACAACTCGCGTTTTTCTCGCAGGCTGGGTTACGCCTGAACAGAGAGGGTTTGCGTTATGGCTACTCAACATTCCCGATCCGTTGCTCGCCTGATGATGGCACCCGCAGTGGTCCTGCTACTTGGCTGGATGCTCGTGCCGCTGACGATGACGCTGTATTTTTCCTTCAAGAAATATCTGCCGCTGCGCGGAGGTGATCTGGGCTGGGTCGGTTTCGACAATTATGTCCGGTTTGTCTCATCCAGCTCGTTCTGGCCGGCCGTACAGGCTACGCTGGTGATTGTCGGCGGCGTTCTGGTGATTACTGTGGTGCTGGGCATCCTTCTGGCAATGCTGCTCGACCAACCCATGTGGGGGCAGGGTGTTGTCCGCATCCTTGTGATCGCGCCCTTCTTCGTCATGCCGACAGTATCTGCACTGGTCTGGAAGAACATGTTCATGGATCCGGTGAACGGCTTGCTGGCTCATCTGTGGCGTTTTTTCGGGGCAGAGCCGATCTCGTGGCTGTCCGAAGCCTCGATGACTTCGATTATCATGATTGTCTCGTGGCAGTGGCTACCTTTCGCTACGCTCATCCTGCTGACCGCGATCCAATCTCTGGACAGCGAACAGCTAGAGGCGGCCGAAATGGACGGCGCGCCGGTGCTCAAGCGCTTTTACCACATCGTCCTGCCGCACCTGAGCCGTGCGATCACAATTGTCATCCTGATCCAGACGATCTTTCTTTTGTCGATCTTCGCGGAAATCTTCGTGACCACCGGCGGCGCGTTCGGCACCCGTACACTCACCTACCTGATCTTCCAGCGCGTTCTGGAGAGCCAGAATGTCGGCCTTGGATCAGCCGGAGGTGTCTACGCAATCATCCTTGCCAACATCGTTGCGATCTTCCTGATGCGCATCGTCGGCAAGAATCTGGACGCGTGAGGAGGTAAAAACCATGGCCCGCACCGTCACACCCCGTCGCAAATCACTGAACACTGTCCTGGCATGGGCTGTTGGTCTGCTGATCTTTTTCCCGATCCTGTGGACCATCCTGACCAGCTTTAAGACCGAAGCGCAGGCGATTGCCAGCCCGCCCCTGTTCCTGAACTTCAACTGGACGCTGGAGAATTATGCCATCGTGCAGGAACGCTCGGACTATATGCGGTTCCTGTGGAACTCGGTCATCATTGCGGGGGGGTCAACCATTCTGGGCGTGATCATTGCAGTGCCCGCTGCATGGGCCATGGCCTTCGTGCCCTCGAAACGGACCAAGGACATCCTGCTGTGGATGCTTTCCACCAAGATGCTGCCCGCGGTTGGTGTTCTTTACCCGATCTACCTGCTGTTCATCCGGCTGGGTCTGCTGGACACGCGCGGAGGGCTGGTCGTCGTGCTGATGCTGATCAACCTGCCGATCATCGTCTGGATGCTGTATACCTATTTCCGCGAAATTCCGGGTGAGATTCTGGAAGCCGCGCGGATGGACGGGGCGACGTTGAAAGAGGAAATCCTCTATGTGCTGACGCCCATGGCCATCCCCGGCATCGCCTCGACCGTGTTGCTGAACTTTATCCTGGCGTGGAACGAGGCGTTCTGGACCCTCAACCTGACAGCCGTCGATGCCGCGCCTCTGACCGCCTTCATCGCCAGCTATTCCAGCCCCGAGGGCCTGTTCTTTGCCAAGCTCAGCGCAGCCTCGACCATGGCGATTGCACCAATCCTGATCCTTGGCTGGTTCAGCCAGAAACAACTTGTCCGCGGCCTGACTTTCGGCGCTGTGAAATAAGGAAGACGACGTATGGGACGTATCCAACTCAAGTCCGTGACCAAAAGCTTCGGCGACGTTCAGGTCATTCCCCCGCTGGACCTGACCATCGAAGATGGCGAGTTCACCGTCTTTGTCGGCCCCTCGGGCTGCGGCAAATCCACCCTACTGCGTCTGATCGCGGGGTTGGAGGATATCACTTCGGGCTCAATCGACATTGACGGCTCCGATGCCACCGACGTGCCGCCTGCCAAGCGTGGATTGGCGATGGTGTTTCAATCCTATGCTTTGTACCCGCACATGACAGTGCGTAAGAACATTGCCTTCCCTCTGCGCATGGCGAAGCTGGATCAGGCCGAAATCGACAAGCGTGTCGAGGGTGCTGCGAGCGTTCTGAACCTGACCGACTATCTGGACCGACGTCCGGGGCAGTTGTCGGGGGGACAGCGCCAGCGCGTCGCCATCGGCCGGGCAATCGTACGCGAACCCGCTGCGTTTCTGTTCGATGAGCCCCTTTCGAACCTCGACGCGGCTTTGCGCGTTGGCATGCGCCTGGAAATCAGCGAGCTTCACGAACGCCTGGCGACCACGATGATCTACGTGACCCACGATCAGGTTGAAGCAATGACAATGGCCGACAAGATCGTCGTTCTTCAGGCCGGTGTGATCGAACAGGTCGGCAGCCCTCTGGAACTCTACCGCACACCTCGCAACCTGTTTGTTGCGGGCTTCATCGGATCGCCCAAGATGAATTTCATCGAAGGCCCAGAGGCGGCAAAACACGGTGCCCAGACCATTGGCATCCGTCCTGAACACATCACCGTTTCAGAAACCGAAGGTGAATGGTCCGGGGTAGTCAGCGTCTCTGAGCACCTTGGCTCGGACACCTTCTTTCACGTCCACGAGACCGGCCTGGCTGAGACAATCACAGTCCGTGCAGATGGCGAAGTGGGCTTCCGCCACGGGGATCGCATTCACATGACACCGCGGGCTGACGTAATCCACCGGTTCGACGCGAAAGGCTTGCGGATCGAATGACACGCCTTGCAGGCAAAACCGCCCTGATCACCGGGGCCGCACGTGGCATCGGATTGGCCTTTGCCAAGGCCTATGTGGCAGAAGGCGCGCGTGTTGCCATCGCCGACATCGACTTTCAACGCGCGCGGGACGCAGCTTCTGAAATCGGTGAGGCTGCTTTGGCCATTGAGATGGATGTGACCAACCAGCAGAGCATAGATGAGGCGGTGGCAAAAACAGCAGCCCATTTCGGCCCCATCGACATCCTGATCAATAACGCAGCCATATTCACCGCCGCACCAATCGTTGAGATTGAACGCACGGACTATAACCGCGTCTTTGACATCAACGTTTCTGGCACCTTGTTCACCATGCAGTCCGTCGCGCGGCACATGATCGAACACAGGACCAAAGGTCGGATCATCAACATGGCGTCGCAGGCCGGGCGAAGGGGCGAGCCTTTGGTCGCTGTCTATTGCGCCAGTAAGGCAGCAATCATTTCACTTACTCAATCGGCGGGGCTGAACCTGATATCTCACGGTATCAACGTGAACGCGATTGCCCCCGGTGTTGTCGATGGCGAACACTGGGATGGTGTGGACGCGTTTTTTGCAAAGCATGAAGGCAAGATCCCCGGCCAGAAGAAGCGCGAAGTGGCAGCGGCTGTTCCCTATGGCCGCATGGGTCGTGCCGAGGACCTGACTGGAATGGCGGTGTTTCTGGCCTCTGACGAGGCCAGGTACATCGTCGCGCAGACCTACAATGTCGACGGCGGAAACTGGATGAGCTGATGAACCCCGTGGTGAACACAAAACCACCGACACGGCTACGGCGTGACAACCTGACAGACCTGCCAGCGGCCGTCAGGACGCCTGCCTATGTGCATTCGGATCTGACACCGGGCATTGTCCATATCGGAGTAGGTAATTTCCATCGCGCACATCAGGCCTGGTATATCCACCAGCTTATGCAACAGGGTCAGGCCCATGACTGGGCGATCATCGGAGCCGGCGTGCGGAACTACGACGCTGAGATGCGCGAGAGGTTGCTGGCGCAAGACTGCCTGACAACGCTGATCGAACTGGACCCAAAAGAAACATCCGCCGAGGTGATCGGTCCAATGATCGATTACCTGCCGATCGAAGAGGACAACGCCGCTCTCATCCAGACAATGGCCGACCCGGCCATTCGGATTGTTTCGCTGACGGTAACCGAAGGCGGTTATTTTCTGGATGCCAACACTGGTGCGTTCAACTCGGATCACGCAGATATTCGTCACGATGCAGAAAGTCCCGGCCAGCCCCGAACGGCCTTCGGCGCCATGGTCGCGGCACTTCGACAGCGTAGAGAAGACGGCCATAAACCCTTTACCGCGCTGAGTTGCGATAATCTTCAAGGCAACGGCACAATTCTGCGAAACTGCGTCGTGGGATTGGCGCGTATGTCCGACCCTGATCTGGCCAATTGGATCGATCAGAATGGCGCTTTCCCTAACTCGATGGTGGATTGCATCGTACCCGCGACGACTGACCAAGTGGTATCACAATGCAATGTACTTGGCGTCGACGATCGTACTCCGGTCTCCCACGAGAATTTTCGCCAATGGGTGATCGAGGATGACTTTTGTGCCGGCAGACCGTCTCTTGATCTGGTTGGCGTAACTATGACCAATGACGTTCATAAGTACGAAAAGATGAAACTGCGCATTTTGAACGGCGGCCACCAACTGCTTGCTAATGTTGGGGAAATTCTAAATGTCCCAACAATTTCGGATTGCATGCGGGACCCGGATATTGTGGCGTTTTTTGGAAAGGTTCAGGCAGAGGAAATTCTGCCGCATGTCGAAGCCGTCCCCGGAACAACACCAGCCGAGTACCTTGGGTTGGTCGAGAGGCGGTTCGCAAACACCGCAATTCACGACACAACGCGCCGGGTTGCGTTTGACGGATCTTCGCGGCATCCGGGATTCTTGCTCCCGTCGCTGCGCGATGCACTTGCGACGTGCTCTTCCATAAGCGGGCTCGCGCTGGCCGAAGCCTTTTGGTGCCGGATGTGCGCTGGCATTCGCGAGGATGGATCAGAAATCGCACCAAACGACCCTCAGTGGGAAAGTTTGCAAAGAACCGCTCAGGCATCCAAATCTGATCCGGAATTATGGATCGGCAATAACCAATACTATGGTGATTTTGACCGTGACACCCACTTTTCAGAAGCCTTTGCCTCATGGCTGAACGAGATCTGGCAACATGGTTGCCGGGTTGCGATTACGGATTATGTCGCTCGGGCTTCAAAGTCGCACTAATCCAGCGCCGCATGGTGTAATTGATCACCGACACAAAATTCTTTTGCCGAAAATTGGCCCTGGAACATCCATATTGGGCACCAATTTTGTTTTCATGGGTGTGCCCGAAAAGTCAGCTATGAACCGCGACATCGGTCTGTGCCCAATCCTCCATGTCCATAAGAGCTGATGTAGATAGTTTGATTTTCATCAGTCACTCGGGATGCTGCAGCACAGCTTGTCAAATCGGGTTCTTGTGGATCGCAAGTCACCTTTGAGATCTGGGCAACTGAAACGTGTGTCATTCACGTTCAATCTGTTCGCAACAGCTGCCGCCCAGTTGAATGGGTGGGCACGGCACAGTTGCATAGGAACAGTATACACAACAGTCACCTTTGAGTGGCGTTAATACCGCTTTGCACGACGTGCATTCGTAGAACCACTGGCAGGCATCGGTCGGCATATTTTCAGTTTCAGTGTGTCCACATTCTGGACATGTCAATGTGCTTTCCAGCACTATAACTTGCTCTGTCATTGTCTCACATCTGCATTATTAGGTAATCGTTGATCCGTGCCTCGTAGAGCGCGATCAACCAAGCCAAGCCCGTCATCGCTGTACTTCCTACAAGCCACCACTTTAGTCGCGTCATCGAACCGCGGCGGTGAGATATTAGCCACGACACGGCAACCAGTGCAGTGGATATCACCAGGACGTAGAAACTTGCCGCCGCGATTTTACCGAAAATCGCCAGCCAACTGCCACCCAAGCCCAGCAACATCATCGCCATAGGAAGGATACAGCAGGAAGCCACACCCAAAGCTGACAGCGATCCTATATAGCTGAGACTAAGGTGCCTAAGCATTTCACTCCCCTCATCGGTCTTCACAGCTCGGTTTTGCAGCGATGACCCCGGCAGGGTATAACTTCTGTAGTAACTACAGGATCAAGATGGATACCATCACATGATTGCGATTGGTGAGGCTTCCCGGCAAAGCGGCGTTGGAATTGAAACGATCCGCTACTATGAACGCGAAGGAATCGTGCCAAAACCCGTACGGGCTTCCAACAATCGCCGCCTTTATTCTGCCGAAGATGTTGGCAGGCTTCGCTTCCTGAAGAAGTGCCGCGATTTGGGTTTCCGGCTTGCCGATGCCAAAACACTCTTAGATCTGTCTGAAGGCGATGGAAAAGACTGCCGGATCGTGAAGGAATTGGCGGTGCTCCATATATCCTACCTGCGCGCCAAGATAAGCGAACTTCGGCGTCTGGAAACCGCGCTGTATGAGCTCACTGCCAATTGTGACAGCGGAAATGTTTCCTGCCCGATGCTTTCTCAGCTGCGGTCTGCAAATGATCGCTAACAGTTCCTGTACGAACGCGCTCTGACAATTTCATTGGTTCACCGGAGATTCAGAAGTGCGAATGGATTGAGGGGCAAAAGTTATTGTGTTCCGCCAAAGCCCACGACCGGGCGGGGCAAATGTCCCGCCCGGAGAAGCCGGAGGATTGAGGGTCTACGATCAGGCCGCCTTGTAACGGTTGAATACTTCTGTGGTGCCATCTTTGCGGATCAGGAAGACGGAATAGGCTTCCCGTTCACTCTCCGGCCCCATACCGGGTGAGCCGTACGGCATGCCTGGCACGGACAGACCAATCGCATCGGGACGTTCGGCCAGAAGGCGCCGAATATCGGTTGGCGGCACATGGCCCTCGATGACGTAGCCTTCAACCAGGCCGGTGTGGCAGGAGGCCATCTCTTCCGGGATACCTTTGGTGGCTTTATATTGCGACAAGGTCTCCCACGAGGCGTTCTGCACCTCCATCTCAAACCCTTCGCGCTGCATGATGTTAATCCAGGCGCCGCAGCACCCGCAGTCGGGGTCCTTGAGGACCTGCACCTGCGGTTTGGCGGTTGCGAGGGCCGGTGTGGTCAGAGCGATGCCGGCGGCACCAAACCCAGCAAGAAAAACGCGGCGATCGAGTGTAGGGGTGCTCATGTCATTTCCTTTCCGTTTTCGCGCCTGCGGTGTGATGTTGGGTCTTATGACCGAAACCGCGGGCAAGTGTCATGATATGTGTCAAGCGGGCGGTCATGAGCCGCCCTGCATCTGTTCGCTTTCGGTGCGGACCGCCTGCATATCGCGAATGCGCCCGGGCCAGGTGGATTTGATATAGGCGAGAACATTCCAGATCTGCTTATCGCTCAGGCTGTCGTCAAATCCGGGCATGCCGCTGGCAAACTCGGTAACGCCGCGCGCTTCGAGAGCGACCTGGCCGCCTCGTTTGGTGTAGTCAAACAACAACGCGTCACCGTGGTGCCAGGTGTGACCAGTCTCATCATGGGGCGGGGCAGGCAGGGTGCCGTCATCATTCGGGACCCGCCAGTTGGGCTGCCCTTCCAATTCTGCGCCATGGCAAGAGGCGCAGAACTCGGCATAGAGCACAGCACCCTCCGTAACATCAGACGTTTTCGGTTGCACTGGCGGCCCTGCCTGTGTGCCTGATGGCGCGATCCACGTGACCGCAGCGCCGATGGCGAAAATTCCCGCCAAGGCAAATGCGCAGATTGTTCCGGTTTTCATGGCCTCATCCCCCGTCATGTTCGTCCATCAGATAGGTCGCGATTGCCGTCCGGTCGGCCTCGGTCAGGAAACTGGTGCCATAAAGCACAACCTCACCCATGGACCCGCCAAAAGCGTCCCCTTCGGGCGTGATGCCGGTGCGCAGGGCATAGGTCAGGCTGGCCACATCCCATCCTCTTTCAGCCAGAGTCAGGTGATCGATGGCTGGTGCTTTCTCATCGCCCGGCAGCGCATCGCTCCCCTGGAAGTGCGCTGTGTCGGATTTGCGCGCGCCAACAAAGTTGCGCGCCGTATGACAAGCCGCGCAATGGGCGGCCCCTTCGACCAGTTCGCGACCCCGGTTCCATATCTCGCCCTTGCCCGCCACCGGTTCTGTTCGTGGCGGCTCCAGAAAGGCGGCACGCCAGAGTTTCAAACCCCACCGTTGATTGAACGGAAAGCCCATCTCGGGCGGGCGCGATGGTTCGGCAACCGGGGGCACGGTTTGGAATGCCACCCAGAGATCGGCAACCTCCTGATCCGAGAAGTTGGCATAGAAAGGATAGGGGAAGGCAGGGTAGTAGGCATGCCCGTCAGGCGAGACCCCGTCGCGGACGGCACGGGCGAACTGGGCCTGGCTCCAGCCTCCGATTCCGTGGTCCGGGTCGGTGGTGAGGTTCGGCGAATACAGCGTGCCAAACGGGGTGCCCAATACCACTCCACCCGCCAGCGGTGCCCCACCTTTTGCAAAATTGGTATGGCAGGCGATGCAGCCGGAGGCACGCGCCAAATAGGCGCCGCGGTCGACATCCCCTACCAGAGCGATGGGCGTGATGGGCTGGCCAATCGGCCAGGCCATCAGGCCGACAAGGCAAACAACGGCGATAACCGCGCCCGCCAATCCAAGGCGATAGAGCCTACGCATCCGACCGGCCTATTTCTCGATCCGAAACCGTGTATGGCAGGCCGAACAAACCTGTCCCATCATGGTGAAAACCCCGTCGGCCGGCATCTGCGACAGATCCATCATGCCACCGCTCGCGCCGGTGCCCATCGTGCCGCCACCCATCATGGAGCCGCCTTGATCACCCATCATGGTCCCGTCGTGACCGCCCATCATACCGCTGACGGCTGGCATTTCGCCGGCCATCATCAACCCGTTTTCGGAAGCTTCCGCCAATCCGTCCGCCATCACGCGCAGCTGATCGGCCAAGGCCGAAAACGCCTCCCAGTCCTGCCAGATCTCTGATTTCGCCTCGGATGGTGCATCAAGGCTGCCCTTGGGGAACAGTCTGGTCAGCGCCCCGCCCGCATGGCGGCTGATATCCTCAGAACGCTCACGCACCACAGCGGCATCATATTCGACCTGTCCCCGCATCATCGGCGTCAGCACTTTCATCGCCTCTTTCATCACGCCCATGCCATCCATGCGTTCTTTGACAACGCCGGTGGCACCGCCATGCGCAAACACCGATTGGCTTGCCACAACCAGAACGGACGCAACCACCGCGCCCAGCAACAGTTTTTCAGTTTTCATTGGTTAATCCTGTCTGAGTTATCTCTGCACACCATACGATGCGTACGGATACGGATCAGATCAGGGTTTTGGGTGGGGGCGGATCAAAATTCGTAACAACCGGGATGCCCTTCGTTGCGCGCAGCAAGCTATACCGTTCGCTGCATACCAATAGTTCCGCATTCAAAACGGGCTGTTGGACGATCGCAAAACCACTACAGAAAGCGCCACCGTGACAATGGCCCTGGTGGTCCTTAGCAGCATGTTCATCGTGCGTTGGAACTTCGACTGATACAATGGAAGGCTCATGTTTTCCGTGGGCCTCAGCGACACCACCAGACAACAGCAGAGCAGTGACGAAAACGCCAACCGCGACGAGCATCAACCCGATCCATCTGCGACTGTCCATTAACACTGTTTAGATATTCCCGTTGTCTTTTTCGATTTTCTGGCCAGGGCGATGATGTGCGCAACGTCCCGGTGGGTCAAGCCATTGACCGGCGACATCCCGCCCAACAGCCATTACACGTATTGCGATGGGCGGCGCGGTTGCGAACAGGAGGCTCAAAATCGGGATGACTGTTGTGTATGCGGAAATCTACAAGCAGTCAGGAAGCTCATTTGAACCTCAGCTTCGTATCTTCTATGGCCGACGCAGCTTGGATGTCGCAGACGGATTGCCCAAGTTCATGGATCTTCCGACCGATCTCGGCGGTAGCGGGCAATCCGTCGAGGAACCTGCGACGACGGGGATGCGGCCACCGGATTCATGACAGATAAAGGCGAAACGGGTGAACTAAAGCAGCGCCTTGCGGGAATTCTTGCAGCAGACATCGTTGGCTATTCCGCGCTTGTGCAGAACAACGAATGAGGAACAATCAGGGCGGTTCGGGCGCTGCGGGACAATATCGTAGAACCTGCTGACCGTAAGGCGGGCGGTCGCGTTTTCAAAAAGTTGGGTGATGGACCACCGGCAACCACGCTGGAATTAGCCAGCTGTCCAACATGCCTGACACGGAATCGCAAATTTTTACATCGGCCCGACATACCGTAAATGCTGGTGAGGTGATGAATATTCTGCTCAAAGTCTCAATGTGAGTTTGTTCTTAAGCAACAATTGCGTGATTGCTGCATTTCCGTCTCTTTTCTGCCCATTTTTTCGTTGATACACAGATCACGGTACAGGTGGGATGTGTAATAGTGCGGGCGGGCAGATGAGAACCGGTTTTAACGGTCATATAGTTATATCTTGGTCTCAAACGGAAATCGACGGACTCGAGTCAGCTCCGTTGGCCGATCTGGTGGTCGGCGCTGCGTGGTTGTGGCGTGGGCGCGGATTGCCCTTGGTTTTGGAAGACCACCAAGTCAAAGAACAAATGGGCACTTCGTCGCTATTGGCGGCACGGGTTGCAATGGCGCAGCCTGAACGCGTGATCAATGATCAAGCCAAGCTGGAGTTTTCCAACGGCGCGCGGGAATTCGTTGCGGAACTGGTGTGGATCGCAGGCGAAGAGTCCCCAATGCTGATATTCACGGACGGATGCCCTGAGCCGGAACAGGAGTTCTGGATCAGCGCCGCATCGGATCAGGTCGAGCCGGTACGGATCGGCCATCCGGAAGATGGTAAAATCGTTGCGTTTCCTTTTGATCTTCAGACAGCATCCGCGAGCTCAGAAGCGATTGCCTTGGCGGCTGAATAATCTCATTTCCAGGAATTCCGGCTTGCCGGAGGATTTGCCCCGAATAGGTGACAAGGCGTGTTGACTCTGCCGGTTCTCCGGATATAAGCGCGGCTTCATTGGTGTTGGTGGCCCCCGCAAGGGGATGCCTGTCATGGGGGAAACCTCAAGAGGACAACGCCCTTCATAGTGGCCCGCTGCGGCCTCGACCTAACGAAGGAGATCAGCCGTGACCAAACGCACGTCTGCCAAGTACAAAATCGACCGCCGGATGGGCGAAAACATCTGGGGTCGTCCGAAATCCCCGGTCAACCGTCGTGAATACGGCCCCGGCCAGCACGGCCAGCGCCGCAAGGGCAAACTGTCGGACTTTGGTCTGCAGCTGCGCGCCAAGCAGAAGCTGAAAGGCTACTATGGCGACCTGACCGAGAAGCAGTTCCGCCGCATCTATGCCGAAGCCGAGCGTGTCAAAGGTGACACCGGTGAAAACCTGATCGGTCTGCTGGAGCGCCGCCTGGACGCCGTTGTTTACCGTGCCAAATTCGTTCCGACTGTTTTTGCAGCACGTCAGTTCGTGAACCACGGCCACGTCAAGGTGAACGGTAAGCGCGTGAACATTCCGTCCTACCGAGTCAAGGAAGGCGACGTGATCGAGGTGCGCGACAAATCCAAGCAACTGGCTGTAGTTCTGGAAGCGGCTGCTCTGGCTGAACGTGATGTTCCTGACTACATCGACGCAGATCACTCGAAAATGACCGCGACTTTCGTGCGCACACCAGGCCTGGGCGATGTACCTTACCCGGTCGTCATGGAGCCGAACCTGGTGGTCGAATTCTACGCGAAGAACTGATCTTCGCCGCCATCGAATTCTCAAAGGCCGCGCTTTTCAGCGCGGTCTTTTTTTGTTTGCTGGGGGCGCTGCCCCCGTCGCTATGCGACTCCCCCGGAGTATTTTGGGCCAGATGAAGAAGCGGATCAGAGGGGCAGGGGCCGCCCTTCGGCGATCGCTTCCATCGCGAAGTATGATGTGACGCTGTCCAATTCGACCTTTTCGATAAGGCGTTGATAAACCTTGTCATAGGACGCCATATCCTGCGTTACGACCTTGAGCTGGTAATCGTAGTCCCCGCCGATCCGGTGGAAATCCACCACTTCCGGGATCGTCAGCACATGGCGGCGAAAGGCCTGGAGCCATTCGGCGGAGTGATGGCGGGTGCGCAACATGACAAAGACCACGAGATTCAGCCCCAGCTTCTCGCGCGCGACCCGGGCCGAGGACCCCTGCAGCACGCCGCCGTCGTTCAGAGCTTTCAACCGACGCCAACAAGCATTCTGAGACAGGCCAACCCGGTCCGCCAATTCGCGCTGGGACAGGGTGGCGTCCTTTTGGAGTTCTTTCAGGATGCGTGTGTCAATTTGATCTAGTTTTTCGGCCATACTGGATCATATGACACAAACTTTCTAAGTTCAAAGCAAATTTATGTGGAGTTTTTGCATGTGATCTCAATCACACTGGAGATAGCAATAAGGAGCCCGTGCTATGTCCCTATCCGTATTTCGCGCAGAAATTCAATCCACTGCTCACGGAACTGCTCTGCGCGATGGGCTGATTGGTGAGGGGGTGCTCATCCCGGGTTTGCACGGAGACGTTCCGCTTGTGTATGCGGATTACGTTGCTTCGGGCCGCGCGTTGCGGCAAGTCGAGGATTTTGTGGCTACGCATGTGTTGCCGTTCTATGCCAACAGCCACACCGAAGCCTCCTATTGCGGTTCTTACATGACCCGTCTGCGCCGTGAGGCGCGAGCCGAGATCGCCCGCATCGTTGGCGCTGGGGAAGAGGATGCGGTGATCTTCACCGGGTCCGGCGCCACTGCGGGTCTCAACCGGTTGGTCAGCCTGCTGGGAGTGCAAGAGGCTGACCAACCGGTTGTGCTGATCGGTCCGTATGAACACCATTCGAACATTCTGCCGTGGCGTGAGAGTAAGGCCGAGGTCGTGGAAATCCCGGAAGCTGCTGAGGGTGGGCCGGATATGCAGGCGCTTGAGGTCGCATTGATGCGTTATGCTAACGCCGATCTGGTGATCGGGTCATTCTCGGCGGCCTCGAATGTGACTGGAATCATAACCGATCCCGATCCGGTGACCCGTCTGCTGAAGGCGCACGGGGCGCAGGCAGTGTGGGATTATGCGGGCGGCGGGCCCTACCTTCCGATGGATATGGGGCCTGAAGATGCGCGCAAGGATGCGATTGTTGTTTCTCCGCACAAATTTCCGGGCGGGCCGGGGGCGTCTGGCGTTCTGGTCGTGAACCAGAACGCGGTTCGGCGCAATTGCCCAAGCTGGCCGGGGGGTGGCACCGTCAGCTTTGTCTCGCCCTGGCGGCATGATTACAGCACGGACCTGGCGACGCGAGAAGAGGCAGGTACGCCCAATGTGATCGGCGACATCCGTGCGGCGCTGGCCTTTATCGTCAAGGATGCGGTCGGAACCGGTGAGATCGCGCGGCGCGAGGCGCTTTATAACCGCATGGCCATCGAGGGCTGGTCAGATAACCCGCACTTGACATTGCTAGGCACACAGAACGCGCATCGCCTGCCGATCTTTTCATTCCTTGTACATGACCGGGCCGGACATCCGGTGCATCAACAGCTGTTCACCCGAATGCTCAGCGACATATACGGGATACAGGCGCGCGGCGGTTGTGCTTGTGCCGGGCCTTATGCGCATCGTCTGCTGGGAATAGATCGTGAAACCTCGGATGAGTTGCACGCAGCCTTGTCGGCAGGTGAAGAAATGAAAAAACCGGGCTGGGTGCGCCTGAACTTCTCGTATTTGATGAGTAAAGAGACGGTGCAGTTCATCATCGACAGTGTGAATGAACTGTCGCGTCGAACCGAAGAATTTGCGCCGTTCTACAATGGCGATCCCGTGACTGCCCGTTTCAAGGCGGCCTGAGGGAATTGCCGCTTTTCTCAATCCGTTGAGACAGGTATGAGGGGCGCAATCAACGGAGCTCCTCATGACAAAATTCACACCCCAACCCGGCATCATGGATATCGCGCTGTACCAGGGCGGTCAGTCCCATGTGGCGGGCGTGGCGGATGTCGTCAAGCTCAGCTCAAACGAAAACCCCTTTGGACCCAGCCCGAAGGCAATTCAGGCCGTCCGTGAAAGTGCCGCGACGCTGCATCGTTATCCCAGCACGGATCACACCAGCCTGCGCGTCGTGATTGCCGAAAGGCACGGGTTGGACGCCGACCGCATCATTTGCGGCGTGGGCAGCGATGAGGTGCTGCAGTTTGTGGCGCAGGCTTATGCAGGCCCCGGGGATGAGATCATCCATACCGAGCACGGTTTTTCCATGTACCCGATCATTGCGCGGATGGCCGGGGCGACTCCGGTTATGGTGGCTGAGCGCGAACGGCGGGTTGACGTGGACAACATCTTGGATGCGGTCACACCGCAAACCCGGATCGTGTTCGTGACCAATCCCGGCAACCCGACCTCAACCATGATCTCTGAGGCCGAGCTCGAAAGACTGGCTGATGGCCTGCCGTCCGATTGCCTGATGGTGCTGGATGGGGCTTATGCCGAATTTGTCGATGGGTTCGATGGCGGCGCTGCGCTGGTCGACCGGTTTGACAACGTGATCATGACCCGCACCTTTTCCAAGGTCTACGGCCTTGGCGGGATGCGTGTCGGCTGGGGCTATGCCGGGAAAGAGATCATTGATGTGCTGAACCGGGTGCGGCAGCCGTTTAACCTGTCGCTTACGGCACTGGCTGCGGCCGAAGCGGCAGTGCAGGATGAGGAATATCTACGCTTCTGCCAAGCCGAGAATGCGCGTTTGCGGGTCTGGTTGTCAGAGGAATTGGCAAAAATCGGTGTGGCCTCTGATCCGTCCTGCACCAATTTCATCCTCGCCCGCTTTGTGGATCGGGCCGAGGCCGAGGCCTGTGACGACTTCCTGAAAACTCAGGGTTTGATCGTACGCCGTGTCGCGGGGTACAACCTGCCAAACGCCCTGCGTATAACCGTGGGTGACGAAGAGGCCTGTCGCCGCGTGGTTGCAGCGATCACCGCGTTCAAAGGGGGCGCCGCATGAGCCAGATATACGACCGTGTGGCGCTGATCGGGCTGGGTCTGATTGCCTCTTCCATGTTCTGGGCGATGAAACGCGCAGGTCTGGCGGGTGAGGTTACAGGGTATGCCCGCTCTGCCGCGACCCGCGAGACCGCCCGTCGGATCGGCCTGTGTGATCGAGTGTGTGACACGGTCGAAGAGGCTGTGGAGGGGGCGGATCTGGCAGTTTTGTGTGTTCCCGTCGGTGCGATGGGGGCGGTGGCCGAACAAATGGCACCGGTCCTGAAGCCGGGGGCAACCGTTTCGGATGTCGGCTCGGTCAAGCGCCATGTGATCGAGGCGGTTTCGCCCCATATCCCTGAAGGCGTGCATTTCATCCCCGCTCACCCTTTGGCCGGGACCGAGCATTCCGGGCCGGAATCCGGCTTTGCCGAATTGTTCGACAATCGATGGTCTCTGCTGGTGCCGGTCGAGGGGTCGGACCCGGACGCGATCGCGAAACTGCGAGCGCTGTGGGAGGGGATGGGTTCCAATGTCGACGAAATGGATGCCGACCACCATGATCTTGTGTTGGCCGTAACGTCGCACGCGCCGCACCTGATCGCCTATACCATGGTCGGGGTCGCGGACGATTTGCGGCGGGTGACGGATACCGAAGTCATCAAGTACTCGGCTGCGGGGTTTCGGGATTTCACCCGGATCGCAGCGTCCGATCCGACAATGTGGCGCGACGTATTCCTGACCAACAAGGATGCAACGCTGGAGATTCTGGGCCGCTTCACGGAAGAACTCTTTGCGCTTCAACGGGCTATTCGTACAGGTGACGGAGAGCAACTGTTCGACTATTTTACGCGCACACGCGCGATCCGCCGAGGCATCATCGATGCAGGGCAGGACACGGACGCGCCGGACTTTGGACGGGGAAAAACACCGACATGAGGGGGCTGAGGGGCTGCATCTGGACTGGTCTTGTTGTTCTGATGGCAACGGCTGCTCATGCGGCTGCACCGGATACCTCTCTTGTTCCACTGAAACGCCCCGTGGCCGCGGCCTCGGAGACAATCGTCGCGCCTGCGAGGCTCCGTCCGGTGCTGCGGCCTGCATCTCCGCAGGTGACGGCCGCAGCGGCGCGGCCTGCCGATTTGCCGCTGCTGGGTCCTGCGCACTCAATCCGGCCCTTCCTCCGGCCCAAGGATCTGGAACAGCAAATCCTGTTCAAGAAGCGCAAATTGCGCAAGTCCTCGGTCTGCGGGGACATTGATATTCAGGGAAAAGCGGTTGGGCGCGTGCCCGGTAAAATCAAGGCCTGCGGGATCAAGGATGCGGTGCAGATCACATCAGTCTCGGGGGTGAAGCTCAGCCGTCCGTCCACCATGGATTGCGGCACGGCGAAGGCGCTGAACAAATGGGTCGACAAGACCGTCAAGCCCACTTTCAAGCGGCGTGGCCCGGTTGTCGAGTTGCAGGTTGCAGCACATTATGCCTGCCGGACCCGTAACAACCGCAAGGGTGCGCGAGTCTCTGAGCATGGAAAGGGGCGGGCCATCGATATCGCCGGTTTCCGGATGGCTGATGGCGAGATGGTGACGGTCCTCAACGGGTGGCGCAAGAACCCGTCGCAAAAGCAGTTGATCAAGGTATGGCGCGGGGCATGCGGACCGTTCGGTACTGTGCTGGGTCCGAATTCCGACCGCTATCACCGCGATCATTTTCATCTGGACACCGCACGCTACCGCAGCGGCCCTTACTGCCGCTAGTGCAGGATCAGCCGCGGGGCGGGGCCCAGAGGTAACGGCCCCAGGGCAACAAAGCCATCGCGAAAGTTCAGCTGCAGGTCCAGCGCGTTTGGATTGCCGCCCAATCCGGCCATGAACCCCAGAGCCCGCGTTACCGGGTCAACCGCCTGATCGGGCAGGGCACCTGCCGCGTTGGCCATCGCCACCATGTCGCGCCAGTTCTCGGCCTTGATGGCAATTTCACCGGTGGGAATTCCTTGGTCATCCACGTCCAGCTCTCCGGTCGCAAACAGGCTCAGTTCACCCCATTTCACCTCGGCTAGGCGCAGATCAATTGCAACGGGTTGCGGGCGGCGCTGTTCCAACGCTGTGCGATCCCACGGTTTGTCAAAGGTGATGAAAGTTTCCAGCTCCAGCGTCTCAAACGATTGCGGCAGGGTCGAGGCGGATCGCATCAGGCGGCGCAGGTCCTCCCCCGGGGTGAAGCCGTCCACCTTGGCAGAAATGCCATAACTTTCAGGCGCGTCGGATTGGGCCATTATCAGGCTCAGGGTCTGGCCCCCGGCCTGAGGACCTCCTTCGTCGGACAGGAGCCAGCGCCCGGCGGTCAGAGCCATTCTTTCTAGTACCAGTGCCACACCGGGTTGCAAATGAAGCTCAGCCTGCAGAGCCTCGGCCTGAACCGTTGTGGTCTGATCGAAATGAGACAGCCGTTGCGGTGTGCTGGCAAATCTCAGTATCTGACGGCCCGGCCAGATCGCGGGACTTTGGAACTCGATCCAATCCGCGCTCCAGGCGGTGCCGTTCACGGGGTCCGCAAGCGCGGGATTGTTCAGGCGGGTTGTATGCTCGAACGGGTAGCCAGCCGTCGATACGTCTGAGAAATCGGCCTGCCAGCCCAAATCCTGCTGATGATTGAACCAGCCGGTGATGGCATTGCGCAACCCATATCCGGCAACGAACCAGTAGGCGCTCCAGGCGAGGGCCGCAAATACAAGAACGCGTATCAGACGACGCATGATGAATGGCCCTTTTTCCTGCCCTGGATTTGATGTTTATAGGGCCAAACAGGTAAGGGCCAGTGCAATGACGATGTGGGTATTCGGATATGGATCACTTCTGTGGAATCCGGGCTTTCCGGTAGCGCGCAGTGAACGCGCCACGCTGCATGGCTATGCCCGTTCCTTTTGCATGCGTTCGATCCACCATCGCGGCACCGAAGAAGAACCCGGTCTAGTGTTGGCGCTGGACGAACAACCCGAGGCGCATTGCACGGGTCTGGCGCTGGCCGTCGAGGCCGGGCACGAGGACCGCACATTGGACGAACTGCGCGAGCGCGAGTTGATCTCATCCGCTTATCTTGAGCGGACGTTGGATGTGCATCTGGACACCGGCCAGATCGTCAACGCCGTGACCTATGTGATCGACGCGCATCACGTTCAATATTGCGGCGGCCTACCACTGGAAGAGCAGGCCCGGATCATCGCCCATGCCGTGGGCGGACGCGGCCCAAACACCGAATACCTCTACAATACTGCCGCACATTTGACAGAGATTGGGCTGCACGACCCCGACCTTGAGTGGTTGTCGCAACGGGTGCGTACAATCAGCGCATAAACCCTTGGCGTCGCGGGGCGAACTTCGATAGGTTCAGCCCAGAGCAGACAATACCGGGAGCCACGCGCATGGCGCAGGCACAACAGGGCGTGAGACCGCATTTCTCACAGCCGATCCGTCAAATCCTCATGATGCTGATCGCGATCGGGCTGTCGGGGCTTGGCGTGTTCATGGCGCTGCCCTATGTGCTGCCGGTCATTCAGGCCAGCCTGTATCTGAATGGTTTCATCATTTTGGTTTTTGTCATTGGCGTGGCCGCCTGTTTCCTGCAGGTGACACAGCTGATTGGTTCGGTCCGCTGGATCGAAGCCTTTGTCGGTGGGGTCGAGCGTGACGATGTGCGCCCGCCGCAACTGCTGGCGCCGCTGGCATCGCTGCTGCGTGCACGGGGCGCGCGGTCGCAGATCAGCTCCAGCTCTACCCGATCAATCCTCGATTCCGTGGCCGAGCGGATCGAGGAAGAACGCGAAATCACTCGCTATATCACCAATGTACTGATCTACCTCGGCCTGCTGGGCACTTTCTTTGGTCTCGCGACCACTGTTCCGGCTATTGTCGACACGATCCGCAGCCTGAACCCGCAGGCGGGCGAGGAAGGGCTGGCGGTATTCAACCGTCTGATGACCGGGCTTGAGTCGCAATTGCAGGGTATGGGCGTAGCCTTCGGTTCGTCTTTGCTGGGTCTGGCAGGCTCGTTGATCGTGGGTCTTCTGGAACTGTTTGCCGGCCACGGTCAGAACCGGTTCTATCGCGAGCTGGAGGAATGGCTGTCTTCGATCACTCGTGTTGGCTTTGCCGCCGGTGACGATGGCGGGGCCGAGCTTGCAGTGCTGACACCAGTGCTGGACGCAATGTCCGAACAGATGGATGCGCTGCAGGAGCTGTTTTCCGCACAGGAACAGGATCGCACCGAGGTTTCGACCCGGCTGGGCCACCTGGTGGAGTCGATCTCTGAGATGAACCACCGCCAGGCACAATCCGAGGGCGTGACCGCCGCTTTGGAACGGGTGGCGTTGGGACAGGACGCATTGTTGGATCACATGCGCGAACATGGTTCGGGTGAGGGGATCGATGCAGAAAGCCGGATGCGCCTGCGCTCGATGGATGTGCAACTGTTGCGTATCCTCGAAGAAATATCAGCCGGTCGGCAGGACAGCATGAATGAACTGCGCAAGGATTTCGAGCTGTTGGTGCAGGCACTGACCCTGCCGCGCGGCGCGGTGCGCACGCCGTCGGACGGGGAATAAGCGATGGCTCTGTCGCGTCGCACAGGTCAACGATTCTCGGGTTCGGTCTGGCCCGGCTTTGTGGACGCGATGACAGGGCTTTTGATGGTTCTGACCTTTGTCCTGACCATCTTCATGATCGTTCAGTTCGTATTGCGTGAAACCATCTCGGGGCAAGAGGATGAGCTGACTGCCCTGTCAGATGAGATTGCGGCGCTTGCCGGGGCACTGGGGTTGGAGGAGCGGGAGAACAGCCGCCTTCAGGCGCGTTTGGGCACGTTGAACACAACGTTGACACGGGTCGAAGATGAACTGACGCAGGCACGGTCGCAAATCACCGATTTCGAAGCACAGGTTGCGGCACTTCTGGCGGATCAGGAACGTGCGCAGGGTGATATTGCGGCGCTGGTAAGCCAGCAGGACGAGCTGTTGCAGCAACGCGATGACCTGCTGAGCGAACGGGAGGCGCTGAACCTCGCCCTTGCCCAAAGCCGCAGTGAAATCGATGCTCAAACCGAAGCCGCGCGCCTAGCCGCTGCCCGTCGTGAGGCGCTTGAGGCTTTGGTGGCTGAGCTCGAGGCCAGTGAGGCCACGCAAGCAGGTCAGATCGCCGAGCTTGAGCAGCAGTTGACCGCGGAAGAGGCCGCGCGTTTGGCCGAGACTGCTGCGGCTGAGGCCCTGCGCAACCGATTGCAGAACGCGGATGCCGAACTGACAGCTATGACGCTGGCGCTTGAGGCGCAGCGGAAAGAGGCCGAAGAAACGCTGACGCTCTTGGCCGCTGCGCAGGCTGCCCGGGCTGAGCTTGAACGGCAGTTTGGTGAATTGAATCCAGACGAGCTGAAGGCCCGGTTGCAGGCAGCGTTGGACGCGCAAACGCAAGCGCAGGCACAGGCGGATGAACAAAGTTCGCTGGCCGAAGAGCGTGCGGCATTGTTGGCTATCGCGCAGGAGGCGCTTGCCTCCGAAAAGGAAATCTCGACCGAAGCGCAACGCCAGACCGCCTTGCTGAATCAGCAGATGTCAGCCCTGCGCAGCCAGCTGGGATCATTGCAGGCGCTGCTGGATGATTACGAAGAACGCAATGCAGCCGCCGAAATTCAGATCCAGACCCTGGGTCAGGACCTAAACGCGGCTTTGGCACGTGCAGCCTCGGAAGAACGCCGCCGTCGCCTGTTGGAAGAGGCGGAACGCATCCGGTTGGAGGCCGAGGCTGAAAAACTGGCTGGTCAAAACCTGGAACTGACAGCGCAGGCGGAAGACTTGCAGCGCTACCGGTCCGAGTTCTTCGGGCGCCTGCGAGATGTGTTGGGCGATCAGGAAGGTGTGCGTATCGAAGGCGACCGGTTCGTGTTTTCATCCGAGGTATTATTCGACACGGGGTCTGCAATATTGTCCGCCGAAGGCCGCCAAGAAGTTGCCAAGGTGGCGAATATTCTGCGCAGCGTCGCGGCTGAAATCCCCGAGGGCCTGAACTGGGTCATCCGGGTCGATGGTCATACCGATAACGTCCCACTTGCCGGCTCTGGACGGTATCGCGACAACTGGGAGCTTAGTCAGGGCAGGGCACTGTCAGTGGTACGCTACATGGTTGATGCCCTGGGCATACCGCCCAATCGGTTGGCCGCTAACGGCTTTGGTGAATTCCAACCGGTCAATCCCGCCGATACGCCCGAAGCGCGCGCTCAGAACCGTCGGATTGAGTTGAAATTGACGGAACGGTAGGGCGAAATCCCTTGATGCGGACGTTTGCCTGCTCTGAATCAAAAACATGCGATCAATCTATCCTCGGACTCTCTGTATGAAATTGGTTTAGCGATTTGTCAGGAGCCCGCTAAGTTAGCAGGCGAATGTCAGACAAGGTCCAAAACAGATTGCAAGCCCGCAACGCGGGCGCCTTCGTGGAAGAGGAACGCCACGGCATCATGCTGGCGGCCAAGGTTCGGACCGTCGCTTTGGCCCTTGTTCTTCTGTGGCAAGCCGTCGACAGTACAGAGACAGGACCGGCTTATTATTTCAACCTTCTGGAAATCTTTGTCTTCGTTCTATTGGGGGGGCTACAGTACCTCGTTGCCCAAACACGCGGATCTGGACCGCGGCTCCAGTTTGTTTTCGTTTCGATCGATTGCATTCTGTTGGCTTTGGTCTTCACACTAAACTCGCCCTTTGATGACGACCCGATACCACCCGCCATTGCTATGGATACGGCTCGTTTTCTCTATTTCTTTTTGTTCTTGATGCAGGCGTCCTTCAGCTTTCGCCCGCTGCTGGTAGTCTGGTGCGGTCTAAGCATCATACTGACCCGTTTCGGAATGTGGGCTTGGTTCTTGAGCCAGTCGAGCGTCTATAGCAATCTGGATATTGAGGAACCAAATGTAGAGGCCTTTCTACAAGCTGCATCAGATCTCGACTTTCTGTTCCTGGGATATGCAGCAACAGAGTTACTGGTCGTTCTGATAGTGTCTTCAGGCCTCGCCATCGTAGTCGCACGATCTCGTCGGCTTGTGAAAAACCTGCTTTCAACCGAAAGAAAGCGCGCAAATTTGGCGAGGTATTTTTCGCCAAATGTTGTCAACCAGTTGAGCGACTCCGATGCTAAGATTGCCACCCCAAGGCAACAGGAAGTTGCGGTGCTGTTCGCGGATATCATGGGTTTCACAAAGCTTTGTGAAAACGCTAACGCCGAGGAGGTGATTCACCTGCTTCGAGGATATCATGATCGCTTGGGTAAAGCCGTTTTCGATAATCAAGGTACATTGGACAAGTACATAGGTGACGGGCTCATGGCGACCTTTGGAACGCCTGATCCAAGTCCGAACGATGCGGCAAACGCATTGAACTGCGCCTTTGAAATGATCGACGCAATAAATGACTGGAATAGGGAGAGACTGTTGTCGGGCACCGATCCGGTCCGCGTCGGCATCGGATTACATTGGGGTCTGGTCGTGACCGGGGACATGGGCAACGAGCACAGGCTTGAATATGGTGTGATCGGCGATACTGTTAATATTGCCAGCAGAATTGAGCATCTGACACGCGACCTGGATACCCAGCTAGTGGTCAGCGAGGCGCTGGTGAATTCCATTCGAAAAAGCGGAAGCGTGCCGAATCTCGACCGTTTGACGTTTGCAGGTTACCGGGAAATTCGTGGACGAGCATCCGGCGTAAAAGTTTGGACCTATTCGAGTACTTAGCATCAATGCGGAATGGCGGTTTTCGTACCGCGAAACGGTTCTATGTGAAGTCACGGGTACAGTAGTAAAAACGCCCGCCGAAAGGGGCGGGCGTTCAGAATTGTTCAAGAATTCCAGGTCAGTCCGCGGTCAGCAACGGCGGCTTGTCGCCCGGAATACGTGGCTGATCGGGGCCGAGAATTTCCAGGTTCAATTCCCCTTTCCTGACCGAGACGCGCACTACACCACCTTTGGCCAGCTTGCCGAACAGCAACTCTTCGGCCAGCGGTTTCTTGATGTGTTCCTGAATCACGCGACCCAGCGGGCGGGCGCCCATCTTGTCGTCATAGCCTTTGTCGGCCAGCCACTCGGCGGCCTTGGGCGTCAGGTCGATGGTTACGTTGCGGTCCAGCAACTGTGCCTCAAGCTGCAGGACGAACTTTTCGACAACCTGAAGGATGACCTCCTTCGGCAGCGGTGCGAAGGAGATCACCGCGTCCAGACGGTTGCGGAATTCCGGCGTGAACATGCGCTCGATCGCAGCGGTATCCTCGCCTTCGCGGCGGTCGCGACCAAAGCCTATGGCGGCCCGTGCCTGTTCCTGCGCACCTGCGTTCGAGGTCATGATCAGTACCACATTGCGGAAATTCACGGTGCGACCGTTGTGGTCAGTCAGTTCGCCGTGATCCATCACCTGCAACAGTATATTGAACACATCCGGGTGCGCTTTTTCGATCTCATCCAGCAGCAGCACGCAATGCGGATGTTGATCGACGCCGTCCGTCAACAGACCACCCTGATCGAACCCGACATAGCCCGGAGGGGCACCGATGAGACGGCTGACCGCATGTTTCTCCATGTATTCCGACATGTCGAAGCGCAGCAGCTCCACTCCCAGCGTATCCGCCAGTTGTTTCGCCACCTCGGTCTTGCCCACACCGGTCGGGCCGGCGAACAGGTAGTTGCCGATGGGCTTTTCGGGCTCACGCAGACCGGCACGAGCAAGCTTGATTGCACTGGACAGTGCCTCGATGGCCTCATCCTGACCAAACACCACCCGTTTCAACGAGGTTTCAAGATCTTTCAGCACCTCGGCATCGTCCTTGGTGACGTTCTTGGGCGGAATGCGAGCGATTTTGGCAACCACGGCTTCGATCTCTTTGACACCGATGGTTTTGCGCCGTTTGCTTTCGGCCAGCAGGTGCTGCGCCGCGCCCGCCTCATCGATAACGTCGATGGCCTTGTCCGGCAGTTTGCGGTCGTTGATATAGCGCGCCGACAATTCCACCGCGGTTTTGATGGCGTCCGCAGTGTATTTGATCGCATGGTGCTCTTCGAAATAGGGCTTCAGGCCGCGCAGGATTTTCACGCTGTCCTCAACCGAAGGTTCGTTCACATCGATCTTTTGGAACCGGCGGCTCAGTGCGCGGTCCTTTTCGAAGTGCTGACGGAACTCCTTGTATGTGGTCGAACCCATGGTGCGCAGCTTGCCGCCCTGCAAAGCAGGTTTCAGCAGGTTCGAGGCATCCATGGCGCCCCCCGAAGTTGCACCGGCGCCGATCACCGTGTGAATTTCATCAATGAACAGAACTGCGTCAGGGTGCTCTTCGAGTTCGGTCACGACCGCTTTCAGTCGTTCCTCAAAGTCACCGCGATACCGCGTGCCAGCCAGAAGTGCGCCCATGTCCAGCGAGTAGATGGTGGTCTCTGACAGGACGTCGGGGGCTTCGCCAGCTACAATCTTATGCGCCAGACCCTCGGCGATGGCAGTTTTACCAACACCCGGATCGCCCACCAGCAGCGGGTTGTTCTTGCGGCGGCGACACAGCACCTGAATGCAGCGTTCCACCTCGTCCGAGCGACCGATCAGAGGGTCGACATCGCCGGCACGCGATTTCGCATTCAGATCGATGCAATATTTGCCAAGGGCGCTTTCTTTCTGTTCCGTCTCGCCGGAAGCGGCTTGCGCGTCATCTTCGACCTCATCCGCGCCGGTCACCGGGCGATTTTCACCATAGGCCGGATCCTTGGCCACCCCGTGCGCGATGAAGTTCACCGCATCATAGCGTGTCATATCCTGTTCCTGCAGGAAATAGGCCGCATTGCTTTCGCGTTCGGCGAAGATCGCGACCAGAACATTGGCCCCGGTCACCTCGGTACGGCCCGAACTTTGAACATGAATCGCAGCCCGTTGTATCACCCGCTGAAAGGCCGCAGTGGGTACGGCCTCGGACCCATCGATGTCGGTGACAAGGTTCGAGAGGTCTTCGTCGATGAATTCGACCAGAGTGCTGCGCAGCTCATCCAGATCGACGCTGCAGGCCTTCATGACGCGCACCGCATCGGGTTCTTCCAGCAGCGCCAGCAACAAATGCTCCAGCGTTGCGAATTCATGACGCCGTTCATTCGCCGCCGCAAGGGCCGCGTGGATGGCTTGTTCTAATGTGCTCGAGAATGAAGGCACGCGGGTGCTCCTCTATATTGGGCCGGAAGGGGTCGAGTATCGGCCGGATCCCCATCCCAACCATGTCCTCATACTATTAGAGTTTGGTTGATCGTGGCCCGGCTTCAAGGGTTTTCTTGCTCTTGACAGTCACATTTGTTGTGACCGTGGCCGTGAAATGGGCCTCGAGCGCCTCAAAAGCGGTCTTTTCGGGCGCGGATTTCAGCAAAAACTGACACGGGGTCGGCATTGGTCAAGCCCAGATGCGCCTGAATCGCCGGATCGGCGGCCCTCAGAAACGGGTTGGTCGCCTTTTCCAAGGCCAAAACCGAAGGAACCGTTGGCTCTCCAGCGGCGCGGGCACGGCTGATATCTGCCACACGATCCCGCAGGGCAGCATTGTCCGGGTCGACCGTGAGGGCGAATTTTGCGTTTGACTGCGTGTATTCGTGCCCTGAGCACACGATTGTTTCATCCGGAAGCGCAGCCAGCTTGCAAAGCGAGGCCCACATTTGCGCCGGTTCACCCTCAAACAACCGCCCGCACCCCAGCGCCATCAGGCTGTCAGCGGTGAATACAACGCCAGTTTGGGGCATGTAGAATGCAATGTGCCCAATTGTGTGCCCGGACACATCAAGAACCTCGACAGGCTCACCGCCGATATAAAATGTGTCACCTTCAACCACCGCCTGATCAAGTTTTGGCAAGCGATGCTCATCTGCTTTTGCGCCGATCACACGCGCGGGCTGTTTCGCCAGAATGCCGCTCAGCCCGTCCACATGATCCCAATGATGATGTGTCAACAACACATGGCTTAGCTGCCAGCCGCGCGAATCCAGTTCGGCCAGAATCGGAGCTGCCTCTGGCGCATCGATCAAGGCAGTCTCACCGCTGGCCGGATCATGGGCGAGAAAGGCGTAATTATCGCTGAGGCAAGGAATGGTAACGATCTCAAGAGGCATGGCCTTTTGCCCTTTCATTGCTAGACTGCGCTCAGCTAAGCCGATTGACCGGGTGTCCGCAATGCATCTTGATGTGCAGGATCTGAGGAATTTCTACTATCGCAGCACGCTGGGTCGGGCAGCGCAGGCGGCGATCCGCGGGCGGCTGGTCGACCTTTGGCCCGAGGCAAAGGGTCAGACCGTTGCGGGATTCGGCTTTGCCGTTCCCCTGTTGCGCCCCTATCTGGCAGATGCGCGTCGGGTCATAGGATTGATGCCGGGACCGCAAGGCGTGATGCCCTGGCCTGCAGGGATGCCCAATGTCTCGGTTCTGACGGAAGAGACGCTTTGGCCGATTGAAACCGGTCATGTGGATAAGCTGGTGGTGATGCACGGGCTAGAAACGTCAGAACGGCCCAGCAAGGTGCTGGAGGAGTGCTGGCGCGTTCTGGGGCCGGGCGGACGGGCCTTGTTTGTCGTGCCCAATCGCGCCGGGTTGTGGTCGCGCTCTGACCGGACGCCGTTCGGTTACGGCCATCCATATTCAACAACCCAGTTGGAAAATCAGTTGCGTGCGCATCACTTTGTCCCCGAGAGCCATTGCTCGGCGCTGTATCTGCCACCTTCTTTTCGACGCTTCTGGCTGAAATCGGGCAGTCTGATCGAGAAAGCGGGGCAGCGTATACCGACGGTCATGGCGGGCGGAGTGTTGATGGTTGAAGTCACCAAGCTGGTTCACCCGCCAAGTGGTCGCGTCACCAAAGATACGACCAAGCGCCCAATCAAGGCACTGGATGGATTGTTGAAACCTGCCTGACAAACCAGTGCGTTTTTGCGGGTCAAAATTGCGGGAAAAAAGTCACAGGAATCGCAAAAACCTGCACTTTAGTAACATTTTTCAACTCGGTTAGACGGTCCAAAGGGTCGCACTTGGTGTAAGTATCTGAATTAAAACGTTTTGTGGATAAGTCCGTTACCGCTATACTATATTGCGAGGTTGGTTCACCTCTGCTACATCCCCGGTGATTTTGATCCCCGCCCTTTAAGGACGGGGTTTCCTCACGCCCCGGGTAGCGGCCGCTACACACATTCGGGGCCTCAAGTATCGGAAGGGTGGACGTGTCCGAACCAGCTTCGATTTCCACAGGCATTGCCGAGCGCTATGCCACCGCGATCTTCGAGATCGCCAAAGAGAATAATGACCTCGCAGGTCTGGAAACCGGCATCAATGATCTGGCCGCAGCCTTGGGCGACAGCGCCGACTTGCGCGATCTGATCGCGTCGCCACTGCTTTCCCGTGCCGAGCAGGAAGCCGCGATTACCGCGGTTGCCGACAAGATGGGTTTGCACGCCATCCTGCGCAACACGCTGGGCCTGATGGCGCAGAAACGCCGCCTGTTCGTGGTGCCGCAACTGGTGCAGGTTCTGCGCGACATGCTGGCGGATGAGCGTGGCGAAGTGACTGCTGATGTCGCCTCGGCCAAGGCGCTGACCAAGACACAGATGGATAAACTGTCCAAGACGCTGTCCGAGCGTGTGGGCAAGACCGTGACAATCAATGCGACCGTGGATGAAAGCCTCATCGGCGGTCTAGTCGTTAAAGTGGGCTCGAAAATGATCGATAGTTCGATCCGTTCGAAGCTCAACTCCCTACAGAATGCAATGAAAGAGGTCGGATAAATGGGAATCCAAGCTGCAGAGATTTCTGCAATCCTGAAGGACCAGATCAAGAATTTTGGTCAGGAAGCCGAAG
>JAUHYC010000004.1 GCA_030426685.1 Alphaproteobacteria bacterium | reverse complement strand
TGCGCGCCTGTCCGCGCTGCTGTGTCACGCTCAGATGCATCCGGATGTAGCGATCGGATTGCAGGGACACCCGATACAGCAGATCGTTGGTCAGGCTTCGTCCGGCCGCTGAATAGAGTGCTTCGTGGAAGCGATGGTTCAGAGCACCCCACTGGCTGACGTCATTGGCATCATATGATGCCTCCATCTGCTGCAGGATATCTTTGCATTTGGCAAAATGTACCGTGGTCATCGCCGGTATGGCGTGGCGGAACAGATCAACCTCAAGCAAGACGCGCAGGTCGAAAATCTCAGCGATCTCATCCAATGAATGCTCGGTGACCGATGCGCCGCGATTATTGGTCAGCACCACCAGCCCCTCGGCATCCAGTTGTTTCAACGCCTCGCGTACAGGCATGCGCGAGACGTCGTATTCCTCGGCCAGCGCTTCTTGCCGAATGGTTTCGCCCTCAGAGAGGTCACCGCTCAGAATTCGTTCGCGCAGGTCGCCTGCGATCACGTCTGGCAGGCTTTGCCGGGTTATGGTGCGTTTTGGTCCCATCTCATGCGCCCCAGGTATCGCTCAACCTATAGCCGCCGGGCCATGGATCGTCCGGGTCCAGCATGTGCTGATGCGTGCCGGTGATCCAGCCGCGCCCCGAGATTTCGGGGGTGATGGCACCGCGCCCGTTCAGATCGTGCTGGCCGACGATCCGGCAGCGAAACTCACTGTCGATCACCGATCGCGCGTGATATCGATCATCCGCAGACATCTGCCCCTTGGCCAGCAGAACCGCCATCCGCGCCGAGGCCCCGGTACCGCAAGGGGACCGGTCAAGCTTGCCGGGTTTGATAGCCACCGTATTTCGACCGCTCAGTACCCCGCCGTCCCGTTGCAGTGGTCCGGCGATCTGGCAGAATGAGATATGGTTCCAATCCTTGACGGGGTGGCTGAAACCCAGTTGTTCGTTGGCCGCATCGGTGATCCGCGCACCTGTTCGGGCAAGATCAGCGCCTTCATCCGGGGTCAGGTCAAAGCCCAGATCGGCGGCGTCGACGATCACAAAGCTGTCGCCGCCAAAAGCTGTATCGACGCGCAAGCTGCCGATCCCTTCAACCTCGATCCGCGCGTCCAGCCGGTCGGCAAAGCTGGGGACATTCTGAACATAGATACGCTCGGCCTTGCCATTGCGGCACTCAGCGCGCACGCGAACCAGCCCGCCGGGGGCCTCCAGCGTCAGATGCGTCTCAGGCTCCTGCATTGAGATGATTCCGCTGTCGAGCAGCACTGTCGACACGCAGATCGAATTTGAACCCGACATGGGTGGCGTGTCTTCAGGCTCCATAATGATGAAACCTGCGTCCGCATCCGGATGCTTCGGCGGCACCAGCAGGTTAACGTGGCGAAACACGCCGCCACGCGGCTCGTTCAGGATAAAGCGGCGCAGCGTCTGGTCTTGGTCGATGAAATTCCGTTGGTCCCAAACCGTCTCACCCGGTGGGGGCGCGACGCCACCGACGATCACATCGCCAACTTCACCTTCGGCATGGGCTGAGACCACGTGGATGGTTTTGCTACTGCGCATGAGACCTCGCTCAGAAACGGTTGGCGGAAAAGGCGAGTGGTGAGATCGGCGGCGTCTGGCCATCAATCATGGTACCGATCAATTCGGCAGTTCCCGCGGATTGGGTCAGGCCCAGATGACCGTGACCGAAGGCATAAAAAGCGTTTGGCGCATGAGTGGAGGTACCGATCACCGGGATACTGTCGGGCAATGAGGGGCGATATCCCATCCACTGTGTGCCACCTTCGGTTTTGAGCCCTGGAAGAAACTGTGCCGCCTTCTTCAGGAGGATGTCGGCGCGTTTGTAATTTGGCGGCAGTTTCAAGCCGCCAAGCTCAACCGCACCCCCAACACGCACACCCCCGTTGATCCGGCTGGCAACAAAGCCGTGGCGAGAAAACGTCAGATGCATGCGCAGATCGAAGGCCCCTTCCGGCAATGTCGTGTTGTACCCGCGTTCAGTCTCGAGAGGGATGCTATCGCCCAGCGATCTTGCCAGATGATGCGACCACGCACCCGCCGCGATCACCGCGTGACGGGCTGACATGCTGCCCTCGGTGTGGGTGATCTCGATGCCGCCTTCGAAAGGTTTCAACGCGCGGATGTCGCATAGTTCGATCAGCCCTCCGCGCGCTTGAAAGGCCTGCGCAAGATGTTCGACCCAGGCTTTGGGATCGACCGTGTTCAGCCAGCCCGGGGTGAATCCTGCGTGGGTGAAGCGGGGGCTGAGGCCGGGCTGCCTCTCGGCAATCTCCGTCGCAGTTTCCAACAGCTCAAATTCGATCCCGTGATGGCGGCGCAACTCCCATGTGGGCAGGCTGGCCCGGAACTCTGTCTCGCTTTCATAAAGCTGCATCTGCCCGTCGCGCTGCATCATCCATTCGCCACCGACCCAGGTGATCAATCGTTCCAGCGCAGCCGAAGACAGCTCCATCAACTGTGCCTGAGCATTCAGCAGGTTTTCATATCGGTCAGGTCGGCTGGCGCGCCAAAAGCGGTACATCCACGGCGCAATCTGTAGTGCATAAGCGGGTGGAATCGACAATGGGCCAAGGGGGTCCAGCAACCATTTCGGAGCTTTGCGCATAATGCCTGGTGTCGCCAACGGCTCAACCTCAGTGAAGGCGAAGGCACCAGCGTTCCCGGCAGAGGTCTCGGCGGCGACGCCTTTGCGGTCCAGCACGCGGACAGAGTGCCCCCGGCGCTGCAATTCCAGCGCAATGGTGATGCCGATCACACCAGCGCCGATGACAACGACCCCGGTCATATTTCGATCCCCGCGCGGAACGGGTCCTGGCTGTCAAATTTCAGCTTTGCCTCGGACATGACAAAAGCCTGCCCCGTGATCCGGGGGATCACACCGCCATTTGGACCTGGCCGATAAGACAGGCGATATGAACTGCCAATCACACTTTCCTGCACGATCTCTTCACCCGCAGCCAATCGACCATCCGCCGCCAGACACGCCAACCGGGCCGAGCTACCGGTGCCGCAGGGCGAGCGGTCGTAATTGTTATCCGGGCACAACACGAAATTGCGGCTGTGTGCCCCGTTGGGCGAGTCACCTTGCAAAATCACGTGGTCTACGGGCTCTCCGCGCTCGCCTCCTGCCCTTGCAGCGATCGAGGCGTTTCGGATCCCGATGGTCAACTCGGTCATCGCGCCGATATTGTCGGGGATCACCGGAATGGGGCTGGGATCAACGATAAAGAACCAGTTGCCGCCATAGGCAATATCGCCGGTTACCGCACCATAGCCGGGAACGTCCAGCGACACATCCCGCTGCACCCGGCGGCTTTCGATACTGGTGACCGTGACGGTATTGCCATCATGAAGTTCGACCGTCACCACGCCAGCAGGTGTTTCGATGCGGTGAACGCCGACTCCGATCCGTCCCAGATGCGCCAGCGTCACCGTCAGACCGATTGTGCCATGGCCACACATGCCCAAAACCGCATCGACGTCAAAATAGATCACTCCGGTGACGCAGGTCGGGTCTACCGGCTCAACCAGCAATGCACCAACCATTGCGGGCTGTCCGCGTGGTTCCAGCATGACCGAGCGATAGAACCCCTCGTGCTCGGTCGCCAACCTGCGGGCGCGCTCCGACAGCGGGCCCGTACCCAGATCGGGGGCGCCGTCCAGAATGACACGCGTAGGTTCACCGCCGGTATGGCTGTCGATCACACGCACTCAGCAATCACCCCACCCTGTCGCGACCAATCAGCAAACCAATTGCGGAAAAGCGCGTATTGTTGCTCGCAATAATTTCTCTGAGAGTCGGTCAACGCATCGGTTTCGTTGAAATGCAGACGATATTCCGGCTCCCCGTTCAGCACCAGAAGATGCTTGTAGTACAGCACCAGATCAGGACCCTCATCAAAGCTGGAGAGGACATGGAACGCCTCAGTCAGCTCCTGCGCGCGTTGGCGGGCTTCGGCATGGCCTGCTGCAGCTTTCTGAGAGAGGGCGGCCAACAAAAGCGCCTCACGCGGCAAAGCGGTGCCGATCCCGGTTATTGACCCGGTCGCGCCGCAATTTACGAAGCCGTGGTAAACTTCGGTATCGACACCTACCATCAGGGTCACCTGATCGTCCTGGCTGGTGATGTTTTCCGCCGCATAGCGCAGATCATCCTTGCCGCCGAATTCCTTGAACCCGACCAGGTTGGAGTGTTCGGCACGCAGCGCAAAGAAAAGATCGGCGCGTGTGGTGAAACCGTAATAGGGGCTGTTGTAGATGATTGCGGGCACATCCGGGGCCGCATCGAGAATGGCTTTGAAATGGTTTTTCTGCGCCGCCGGAGAACTGCCGCGCGATAACACCCGCGGGATCACCATCAGCCCCGCAGCACCCAATTCCTGTGCATGGGCAGCATGGGCAACAGCAGATTTCGTATTGATTGCCCCTGTTCCAACGACCACCGGCAGGCCGGCCTTGATCAACCGCTCAACGCCTTTCATTCGCTGCCCGTCGGTCAGCAAGGGCCAATCACCCATCGAACCGCAATAGACGACCGCTGACATGCCGGCGGCGATCATCTCCTCCCCCTTGCGAACCAACGCATCGAAATCCGGCTCCCGGTCGGCTGTGCAGGGGGTCATCAGGGCAGGCATAGTGCCGGTGAAGATGTTTGTTGGCATGGAAGATCTCCGTCGGATGGGTCGCGAATCTCTATTATCGGATATTGGATACAAAATCCATAAGCAGAATCCGCCCGAACCGAAGGTTGCGGAAACTTTCGAGGTTTCCGGCAATTTCATCTAATCAAATCGGACGCTTTTTATCTTTGATGATGAGCGCGCCGTTACCTGAGCAGGTGAACCCTTGCGTGAAACCTCAGCGCAACCTCAGCCCACTCTCCGGGTCGAACAGCATGGCCCGTTCGGGTCGTACCGAAATACCGATCCGCTCTCCGGTTTTACTGCGCTGATCATCACGTTCTTCGACAATCAGTTTGTCGCCATTTGGCGCCAGCAAGTAGGAATATGAAACACCGCCGAGCGCTTCTGTCAGATCCACCGCGCAACCATCGCCCGAGCGATCCACCTGAATATGTTCAGGGCGAATTCCCAAAGTCACCCTGGCCGCCCCTTGCGGAACACCGCTGGTCACAGGAATGGATTCCGTCAGCGCAGGGTGGCGGACAGTGCCGTCAACCACATCGCAATCCAGAAAATTCATGGCCGGAGACCCGATGAAGCCAGCAACAAACCTGTTGTCAGGGTCGCGGTACAGATCCATTGGGGCACCCACCTGTTCAATCCGGCCATCGCGCAGCACGACGATCTTGTCGGCCATAGTCATCGCCTCAACCTGATCATGGGTCACGTAGATCATCGTCGCGCCGATTTCCTGATGCAGACGCGCGATTTCAACACGCATTTCGACGCGCAATTCCGCGTCGAGGTTTGACAGAGGCTCATCGAATAAAAACACCTCGGGGCCACGCACAATTGCACGTCCGATAGCGACCCGCTGGCGCTGGCCACCTGACAGGGCCTTTGGCTTGCGTTTCAGATACTGGTCGAGCTTGAGGATGTTGGAGGCCTCTTGCACCTTCCTGTCAATCTCGGCCTTGGGCACGCCATTCATACGCAGGCCAAAGCCCATATTCTCGGCCACGCTCATATGCGGGTAAAGCGCATATGTCTGGAACACCATCGCCACGCCGCGCTTGGCCGGGTCCATATGGGTGACATCGCGCTGCCCGATATGGATCTCTCCATCCGAGGTTTCTTCCAAACCCGCAATCATCCGCAGAAGCGTGGACTTACCGCAGCCTGAGGGGCCGACGAACACGCAGAATTCGCCATCTTCGATTTGGAGGTCAATTCCATGGATGACCTGAGTTTCACCATAACGCTTGATCGCGCTGTTCAGAGTCACACCTGTCATGTCGCTTGTATCCTATTCTGCTGGCTCTCGGGGAACCGCCACGCCTGCGCTTCGGTTCCGATCTGCTCGGCCACCTGCCGAACGCGGGGAACCCACGATTCCAACTGCTCGAAATTCATCCGCCCGGTCGATCCGGTCACGGAAAGCGCACCAAGCAGGCGACCTCCCGGTGTCAGGATCGGACAAGCAATGCAAATGATGCCTGGCTCATGCTCTTCATCATCAACTGCGTAGCCCCGTTTTCGGCTCAATGACAGATCTGCGCGCAGAGCTTCTTCGGTGGCTAGCGTTTTGTCGGTAAAGCGGTGAAAGCTCTGTTGTGAGATTGTCTTGCGCAGCCGGTCCTCATCCAGAAAGGCCATCATCGCCTTGCCGACACCGGTGCAATAAGCGGGGCCTACTTTGCCAGCCTCGGAATACATCTCAATCGGACGCTGGGCATTGCGTTTATCCACGTAAAGTACCTGACCAGAATCAAGCTGTGCCAAATGTACCGTTTCCCCGGTCTCCTGACTAAGTGCGTCCAGAAATGGACGCGCGATTGGTGCCAGCGAGCTTTGTGTCCAAGCCGAATGCGCCAGCCGCACCAATCGCATGCCCGGCGAATATGTTTGTCGGTCCGGTTCATAATGCAGCATGCCCTGATTGGTCAGAGATTGCAGAAACCGGTACAACGTCGCCTTGGGAAACTCGCTGCTTTCCAGCAATTCCCCAAACCGTACCGGGCGCTCGAACGCCGCGACTTGCTCCAGCACGTCACATGCTTTTCCGATTGTTCCATCACCTGCCACGGGCGCCAGTTCTCCTCCACTTCCCCCCAGCCTTGGGCACGAGGGTCTTGACAAGACTAGCCGAGTCGATGTGTAGTTTTCAATATATAAAACACGGTTTCATTATTTGAAACCTCCGATGGAAGCTTAAGGGAGGAAACCATGCATTCCATGTTCAAGCGCACAGCGGCTGCTCTGGCTGCCAGTGTGGCATTTGCTGCGCCAGTTGCGGCTGAGCTGACCGGCGAGTTGCGAATCTTCCTCGATACATCCAACCCGGCGCCGCGCGCGACGATGGAAGCGATGATCGAGCGGTTCGCGGCCGAACATCCTGGTTTGGAAATCGAAACCACCGTGATCGACCGCGAGGCCTATAAGACCCAGATCCGCAACTTCCTGACGGCAGACACGCCAGACGTCGCCACTTGGTATGCAGCCAATCGCATGAAACCATATGTCGAAGCTGGCCTGTTCGAAGATGTGTCGGACCTGTGGGCCGAGCCCGAAATCGCCGACAATCTGGCATCCACCAAAGGCGCGATGACAATAGACGGCAAGCAGTGGGGCGTGCCCTACACCTATTACCAGTGGGGTGTTTACTATCGCAAAGACATCTTTGACGAACTGGGCCTGAGCGAGCCGACCACCTGGGAAGAAGAACTGGCCAACTGTCAGAAGATCGTCGAATCAGGCCGCGCCTGTTACACCATCGGCACCAAGTTCCTGTGGACCGCAGGCGGTTGGTTCGACTACCTGAACATGCGCACCAACGGCTACGACTTCCACAACCAGCTCGCCAATGGTGAAATCAGCTGGGAGGACGACCGGGTCAAGCAGACCTTCGCCAACTGGAAGCAGTTGATCGATATGGGTGCCTTCATCGACAACCACCAGACTTATAGCTGGCAAGAGGCCCTGCCCTTCATGGTCAATGGTGAGGCCGCCGCCTACCTGATGGGTAACTTCGCCGTGGCCCCGCTGCGCGAGGCGGGCCTGACAGATGATCAGCTCGACTTCTATCAGTTTGTTGCCATCAACCCCGATGTAGAACTGGCCGAAGACGCGCCGACCGACACGTTCCACATCCCAGCCAATGCCTCGAACAAAGAGGCCGCTCGTGAGTTCCTGCGCTTTGTGGTTTCTGCCGACGAACAGACCGAGATCAACAATGGCGCAAACCTGGGCCAGCTTCCAGTGAACGCGCAGTCTTCGGTGGATGACGACAAGTTCCTGCAGCAAGGCTTCACCATGCTGTCGTCCAACAGCCCTGGCGGCGTTGCTCAGTTCTGGGACCGCGACGCGCCTGCGGAAATGGCGAAAGTGTCGATGGAAGGTTTCCAGGAATTCATGGTCAAACCCGACAATGTTGACCGTATTCTGGCTAAACTGGAACGTGCGCGCGAGCGCATCTACGAAAACTGATTTGGTAGGGGCCGGGCTGAAGCCCGGCCTACGCCCTGCACAATCATAGGGCGGGCGTCAGCCCGCCTTGAACCCCACCGTACCCGAGATGTTCCATGACCATTGCTGCAGATGCCCCTGAACAGGAAAGCTGGTTCCACAGAAACCAACAGCGTATAGCGCCGTGGCTGTTTCTGGCGCCCGGTCTGCTGTTCTTCATGGTCTACGTGATCATCCCGGTCTTCCAATCCTTCAACCTGTCGCTGTACGAATGGGACGGGTTGGGTGCTGCCGAATATGTAGGGGCCCGCAACTACGAAGACCTGTACTGGGAATGGGTCGACCGGGATGCGTTTTACATTTCACTCAAGAACAACCTGATCTGGTTGATCCTGTATCTAGCGGCGATCCCGGCAGGTTTGTTCATCGCCTTGTTCCTGAACCAGACCGTCTGGGGCATACGCCTCTATAAATCGTTGTTTTTCTTTCCCTTTGTCATCAGTCAGGTGGTCGTAGGCCTAGTCTTCACGTGGTTCTATGACCCCACCTTTGGCCTGTTGAATGAACTCCTCGGCCTGTTCGGTTTGGGCCCGTTGAATGTTTTGGGTGACGAACGTTTCGTCACCTACGGCATCATCTTTGCCGGCCTCTGGCCGCAAACCGCCTATTGCATGATCCTCTATCTCACCGGTTTGAACGCCGTGGACCCCGAACAGATCGAGGCCGGACGCCTGGACGGCGCAAAAGGCGCACGGATGCTGTGGCACATCATCCTGCCGCAACTGCGCCCGGCGACCTTCATCGCCTTTGTTGTGACTATTATCGGCGCTCTGCGCAGCTTTGACCTGATTTCGATCATGACGCAGGGCGGCCCATTTGGTTCGTCCCGCGTGTTGGCCTATTACATGTTCGAGGTCGCCCTGTCCGAATACGGTTTCCGCATGGGGTATGGGGCTGCCATCGCGGTGATCCTGTTCCTGATCATGCTCTGTTTCATCGCCTATTTCCTCTGGTCGATGTACCGCGAAGAAAGGGGGCACTGAGATGTTTCCCAAACCCATTGAAAAACAGCCCCGCGCAACACAGATCACCTATCAGGCCATGCTGCCGCTGGCATTGCTCCTGTGGCTCGGCCCCCTGCTGGCGGTTGCGCTGTTTTCGGTTAAACCGGCCGCCGATTTTACCAACGCCAACTACTGGGGCATGCCGTCCAGCTTTGAGGGCGCGTTCAACTATGGGCAGGTCTTTTTTAACTCGGACATGCCGCGATACTTGTTGAATTCGTTTCTGATCACCGTCCCAACAGTGATCGGAGCCGTTGCGCTCAGCTGCATGACCGGGTTTGCGCTGGGGATCTATAAGTTCCGCTCGAACCTCTGGATATTCTTCATGTTCGTTGCGGGCAATTTCGTGCCCTTCCAAATCCTGATGGTGCCGGTACGCGACCTGACCCTACAACTTGGCCTTTACAACACCAAAACCGGGTTGGTCCTGTTCCACATTGCGTTCCAGACCGGATTTTGCACGCTGTTCATGCGCAATTTCATCCGCGCCTTGCCCTTCGAATTGATCGAAGCAGCCCGCGTCGAGGGTATCAGCGAATTGCGCATCTTCTGGTATGTGGTTCTGCCGCTGATGAAACCTGCCATTGCCGCGCTCAGCGTGCTGATCTTCACCTTCATCTGGAACGACTACTTCTGGGCCGTGGTTCTGACCCAAGGTGCCGAAAGCCAACCGGTCACTGCCGGGATCACCAGTTTCAACGCACAGTTCCGCGCCGCCTATCAGCTGATGAGCGCCGGTTCCATCGTCGCGGCGCTTCCGCCGGTTGCCATGTTCTTCCTGATGCAGAAACACTTCATCGCGGGCCTGACCCTCGGAGCTGTCAAATGACCTCAAACCAGAGATTTGCAGGATGACAAAGATCACGTTTATCGGAGCAGGCTCCACGATCTTCATGCAGAACATCGTGGGCGATGCCCTGCTGACCCCGTCATTGGCCGATAGCCACTTTGCGTTGATGGATATCGACTCCCAGCGCCTGGCCGCGAGCGAGGCGGTGGCCCGCGCCATGATCCGATCGGTTGGAACCGCCGCAACCGTATCAACCCATACCGACCGCCGAGCGGCGCTGGATGGGGCCGATTTCGTGATCACCGCCTTTCAGATCGGCGGCTACAAGCCGTGCACGGTGGCGGATTTCGAAATACCCAAACAGTATGGCTTGCGTCAGACCATCGCCGACACGCTGGGCGTTGGCGGCATAATGCGCGGATTGCGCACGGTTCCGGTGCTGTGGGATGTGGCGCAGGACATGATGCAAGTGTGCCCCAACGCGATGCTGCTGCAATACGTCAACCCGATGGCGATCAATACCTGGGCATTGTCAGAGTGCTTTCCGACGCTGAACCACGTGGGCCTGTGCCATTCCGTTCAGAACACGGTTGCGGAACTGGCCCATGATCTGGACCTGCCCAAGGACGGGCTTCGCTACAAAGTCGCAGGCGTTAACCATGTTGCCTTCTTCCTGCGACTGGAACATGAGGGGCGCGATCTCTATCCTGCTTTGCGTCAGGGCTATGCCAGCGGTCGCCTTCCCAAGCCACCGCTGCTCATGCCGCGTTGCCCCAACAAGGTGCGCTACGAAGTGATGGACCATCTTGGGTTTTTTTGCACCGAAAGCTCGGAACATCTGTCCGAATACGTCCCGTGGTTCATCAAGGACGGGCGGCAGGATCTGATTGACGAGTTCTCGATCCCACTGGACGAGTATCCTACCCGATGCGAGGAACAGGTCGCCAACTGGAAGGAACAGGCCAAGACCCTGATGGACGGTCGGAATATCGAAGTGAGCCGCAGCCACGAATTTGCCGCCGATCTGATGAACGCGATGATCACTGACGCGCCATATGTGGCCTATGGCAACCTGCCCAATACCGGGCAAATACCGCAACTGCCTTTAGGCGCCGCTGTGGAAACCCCATGCCTGGTGGATGCCAATGGCGTGCAGCCCTCGGTCGTCACCGACATTCCGCCGCAGTTGGTCGCCCTGATGCGAACCCAGATCAACGTGCAGGAACTGACCGTCCGCGCCCTGACCGAGCGGAACCCCGAATATATCTACCACGCCGCCATGATGGACCCGCACACCGCCGCCGAGCTTGACCTGAGGCAGATCCGCAGCCTCGTCAGCGACTTGTTGATCGCTCATGCCGACTGGTTACCTGACTGGTGTCGTCCGTCTCGCGCCGCCTGATCTTCACCTTTTTGCAAATACTCAATTCCAACTGCGCCCCAAAAGGCATCGCTAAAAATGACAAAACGCCGCTCAGAACACTGGTACGGAAAGCTGGACAAGGATGGATTTATTCACCGGTCCTGGATGAAGAACCAGGGCTTTCCCGATCACGCCTTTGACGGACGCCCCATTATCGGAATCTGCAACACCTGGTCCGAACTGACCCCCTGCAACTCGGGCCTGCGCGATCTGGCCGAAGGTGTCAAACGCGGCGTATGGGAGGCAGGTGGCTTTCCTGTCGAATTCCCGGTCATGTCGCTGGGCGAGACCCAGATGAAGCCGACAGCGATGCTGTTCCGCAACCTGTTGGCGATGGATGTCGAGGAGTCGATCCGCGCCTACGGGATCGATGGCGTCGTGCTGCTGGGCGGCTGCGACAAGACCACGCCGGGGCAGTTGATGGGCGCGGCATCGGTTGACCTGCCGTCGATCGTTGTCAGCTCGGGCCCGATGCTGAACGGCAAGTTCAAAGGTAAAGACATCGGTTCTGGCACGGATGTCTGGAAGTTTTCAGAGGCCGTGCGCGCCGGGGAAATGACCCTGCAGGATTTCATGAACGCCGAATCCGGCATGTCTCGCAGCGCCGGGGTCTGCATGACGATGGGAACTGCATCCACCATGGCCTCGCTGGTCGAAGCGATGGGCATGAGCCTTCCCACCAATGCCGCCCTGCCCGCCGTCGACGCCCGCCGCATGGCGTTGGCGCATCTGACCGGCAAGCGGATCGTCGAGATGGTGGACGAAGACCTCAAACCCTCGGACATTCTGACCAAAGAAGCCTTTGAGAACGCCATCCTCGCCAATGCAGCCGTCGGAGGATCAACAAATGCGGTGGTCCACCTTCTGGCGCTTGCAGGGCGCGTGGGCGTCGATTTGACGTTGAAGGACTTTGAAATCGGATCGGAAATCCCCCTGCTGGTCAATTGCATGCCCTCGGGCAAATACCTGATGGAAGATTTCTGCTACGCGGGCGGCGTACCGGTGGTGCTGAACGAATTGAAACCTTTCCTGCGACCAGCCAAAACGGTTCTGAACAAGGATATCTCGGCCCACTACGAAGGTGCCGAGTGCTTCAATACAGACGTCATCCGCCCCTTCAATGATCCGGTGAAACCCGCTGCAGGTCTGCGCGTTCTGCGCGGCAACCTTGCGCCGAACGGGGCCATCGTGAAGCCCTCGGCGGCCACGGACGCGCTGCTGGAAACCGAGGCCGAAGCGTATGTATTTGAGAACATCGAAGACCTGAAGGCCAATATTGACCGCGAGGATCTGCCGGTCACACCCGAGACCATTCTGGTGCTCAAAGGCTGCGGCCCTAAGGGCTATCCCGGCATGCCCGAGGTCGGGAACATGCCGATCCCGGCCAAACTGGTGAAACAAGGCGTACGCGACATGATCCGTATCTCGGACGCGCGCATGTCCGGCACCGCCTATGGCACCGTCATTCTTCATGTCTGCCCCGAGGCGCAGGCGGGCGGCACGCTGGCGCTGGTCAAAACCGGCGACCGCATCCGTATTTCGGCCAGCAAGGGCGAGATGGAACTGCTGGTCAACGAAAAGGAACTGGACGCCCGTCGCGCCGCATGGCAACCGGAGCCTCCGCACTACGCCCGCGGATATGCGAAACTCTATATCGACCATGTGTTGCAGGCCGATCAGGGCGCCGATCTTGATTTCCTCGTCGGCAAAGATACCCGCCTCGTGACCAGAGAGAGCCACTGATGACCCAACCCGCCACTTTCCACGATCTCAACGGTGCATCGGTCTATATCACCGGTGGCGGCTCGGGCGTCGGCGCGGCGTTGACCGATGGTTTTATGGCCCAAGGTGCCAACGTAGCTTTCATTGGCCGCTCGGATGCCAGCGGATTTGTCGAAGAGATGCGCGACAAGCATGGCCGTGCACCGCTCTTCATGCAGGGTGACATGACGGACACCGAATTGCTGCATGCCACGATGGCGAATGCGGCTGAGGCGCACGGGCCGTTGAGCGTACTCATCAATAACGCCGCAAATGATCAGCGCCATTCGCTTGCGGAAACCACAACCGAATTCTGGGACTGGATGATTGAGGTCAATCTCAAAGCCTACTTCTTCGCCTGTCAGGAAGCCGCACGGCAGATGGGCAACAAAGGCGGTTCCATCGTCAATTTCAGCTCGATCAGCTATCTCATGGGCAACTCGGGCTATCCGATCTATACAACTTCGAACGCCGGAATTACGGGCATGACCCGCTCGCTCGCGCGCGAGCTTGGGCCACAAAACATTCGGGTCAACGCGCTCGCACCCGGCTGGGTGTTGACGCAGAAACAGCTTGATATGTGGGCCACACCCGAAGATCTGGCGGCACATCTGGAGCGGCAATGCCTGAAAGAACACCTGAAACCCGAAGACATTGTTGCGCCGACGCTCTTTCTTGCGTCAAACGCCAGCCATGCAATGACCGGCCAGTGCATGGTGGTCGATGGCGGCGTGGTGACAACGGGATGACAACATGAACACGGACTGGATCGCGGTTGACTGGGGAACATCCCACTTAAGAGCCTGGGCCATGCAGGGCAGCGCCGTCGTGGCAGAGGCACAATCGCAGGACGGCATGTCCAAAACCGCGGGTGGCGACTTTCAGGCCGCCCTGATGGCTCTGATCGAACCCTGGCTACCCGCAGCACCAGTCGACCTGATCGCCTGTGGCATGGTTGGCGCGCGCCAGGGTTGGGTCGAAGCACCCTATAATGCCGTTCCGTCGACCCCGATCCCCTCGGCCCCGATCCGCGTTCCTGGTACCGACCGGCGTATTCGCGCCTTTGTCGTTCCCGGACTGAAACAAACCATCCCTGCGGATGTGATGCGAGGTGAGGAAACCCAGATTGCGGGCTTTCTGGCCCCGCGTCCCCATTGGGACGGTGTGATTTGCCTGCCCGGAACTCATACGAAGTGGGCACAGATCAGCGCCGGAGAGGTCATCAGCTTTCGCACTTTCATGACAGGTGAACTGTTTGAACTGCTGCGTGGTCAATCGGTCTTGCGACATTCGGTTGACGATGGGTGGGACGAGGACAGCTTCAGCGAGGCCGTGGCTGACGCGTTGTCAAAGCCCGAGCAACTGGCGGCGCGGCTATTTGGCCTGCGTGCGGCAGACCTGTTGCATGGGCAGAGCAAGGCCGTCGCCCGTGCGCGCCTATCAGGCCTGCTGATCGGCGCCGAACTCGCGGCCTCCCGGCCCTACTGGCTGGGCCAGCAACTGGCGATCATTGGTTCGGAAGGTCTGTCGGGCGTGTATGCCACCGCTCTGAAACAGCAAGGTGGCATGGTCGAAACCGTGGACGCCACCACCGCAACGCTTACGGGACTTTTGCAGGCCCGAACCCTGACGAGGCAAACCGCATGAGCCGTCCAATCATCGCCATCCTGCGTGGTCTGACACCGCCCGAAGCCGCGCCGGTCGGGCGTGCGCTGATCGAAGCCGGGATTGACAGGATCGAGGTTCCGCTGAACTCTCCTGACCCGCTGGAAAGCATTGGCATTCTGGTTCGCGAGTTTGGCGACAATGCGCTGATCGGTGCGGGAACCGTTCTGAGGTCCGACGAAGTCGACGCCGTGGCGGGTGTCGGAGGCCGCTTAATCGTTTCCCCCAATTGCGACGTGGATGTAGTCTCACATACCCGCTCATTAGATCTGGAAAGCTGGCCGGGTGTTTTCACACCCACAGAAGCCTTTGCCGCGCTCAACGCGGGCGCGACCGGATTGAAGTTGTTTCCCGGCTCGATGGCCGGTCCCTCGGGGCTTGCCGCGATGCGCGCGATCCTTCCCTCAGGCACGCAGGTCTATGCCGTCGGCGGCGCGGGACCCGAGAATTTCGACACATGGATCAAGGCCAGCGCGGATGGGTTCGGAATCGGCTCGGCTCTCTATAAGCCGGGTTTGCCGGTCGACGAAATCGGCGACCACGCCCGCCGGATTGTGGCCGCCTTTGATGAGGCTGCAGGATGAGCGCCGTCTTTGACGACCGCCCCTGTGAATTGGGTGAAGGGCCGTTGTGGCACCCGGAGCGGCGGCAATTGTTCTGGTTCGACATCATCGCCAAACGCCTGATGTCACGTGCGGGTAACGACGCGCATGTCTGGCAGTTTGACGAGCATGTCTCAGCCGCAGGCTGGATCGACCGTGACACCTTGCTGATCGCTTCGGAAACCGGGTTATGGCGGTTCGGGCTGGAAAACGGCACGAAGGAACTGGTCACACCGCTAGAAGCGGACAACCCGGTGACCCGCTCGAATGATGGGCGCGCTGATCCGTGGGGTGGATTCTGGATCGGTACGATGGGCAGAAACGCAGAACCCGGCGCAGGGGCAATCTATCGATATTGGCAGGGCGAGCTGAGGCAACTTGTATCAGACGTGACCATCTCGAATGCGATCTGTTTTGCTCCGGACCGGTCATGCGGCTATTTTTGCGACACTGTCACCAAACAGGTCATGTGTTGGCCACTGAACCCGCAGACAGGGTGGCCAGACGGGGACGCAACCGTAATCATCGACCTCAGCCAAGACAGCTTGAACCCGGATGGCGCGGTCGTGGATTCCAGCGGCAACATCTGGATCGCCCTATGGGGCGCAGGCCGGGTTGTCGCTTATGACCCGAACGGGCAATTTATAAAGGCGGTGACGTTTGACGCCGTTCACACCTCCTGCCCTGCTTTCGGTGGGGATGACCTGACCACGCTGTTCTGCACTTCGGCGCGTCAGGGTCTGGACGCCGACACAGTTCAATCCAATCCAACCAATGGCATGACCCTCGCCGCCGCTCACGCGGGGCAAGGGCAGGCGGAACACAGAGTTATCTTATGAAGCCCGAACTTGGCGTATGCTACTATCCGGAACACTGGCCAGAAACGCAGTGGGCCGAAGACGCGGAGCGTATGATCGCAGCCGGGCTTACCTGGGTCCGCATCGGTGAATTCGCCTGGAGTCGTATGGAACCGACGCCAGGTGTTTTGCAATTTGACTGGCTGGATCGAGCCATTGAAACGCTTGGGTCTGCCGGGCTGAAGGTTGTATTGGGCACACCCACTGCGACACCGCCCCGGTGGATGCTCGACAAACACCCCGATATGTTGGCAGTCGATGCGCAGGAGCAGCCACGCAAGTTCGGCTCTCGCCGACACTACTGTTTCAGCCATCAGGGATATACCGATGAATGTGCACGGATCGCGCAGATCATGGGCGAGCGTTATGGGCAGAACCCTCATATTGCGGCGTGGCAAATCGACAATGAGTATGGCTGCCATGACACCACCATCAGTTACAGCCAAGCTGCACTGCAGGCATTCCGGCGTTGGCTGGCGAAACGTTACGGCTCGATTCAGGCCCTGAACGACGCGTGGGGTAATGTATTCTGGGCCATGGAGTACAATGGGTTTGACCAGATTGACTTGCCGAACCAGACGGTGACCGAGCCGAATCCGGCGCATGTACTGGCCTTTCGCCGGTTCAGTTCGGATCGGGTCGCGGTGTTCAACAAGGTTCAGGTGGACGTATTGCGCCCGCTGACGGATGCCCCGCTTTTGCACAACTATATGGGCCGTGTGCTGGAGTTCGATCACTTCGAAGTTGGCAAAGACCTCGATATCGCCACGTGGGACAGCTATCCCATCGGCTTCCTATCGGATCGGCTTGAAGCCGATGACGCGCATAAAGCCATGTTCCTGCAGCAGGGCGACCCGGACATGCAGGCGTTTCATCACGACCTTTATCGTTCGGTCGGGCGTGGGCGTTGGTGGGTGATGGAACAACAACCGGGCCCGGTCAACTGGGCCCCATACAACCCTGCCCCGCTGCCCGGCATGGTGCGGTTGTGGTCGCTGGAAGCGGTCGCGCATGGGGCTGAGGTTGTCAGTTATTTCCGCTGGAGACAGGCCCCGTTCGGTCAGGAACAGATGCATTCCGGGCTGTTGACGCCCTGGGGATCGGCTGCGCCCGGTCTGGCCGAGGCCCGACAGACCGCTGATGATCTGGCCGCGCTGGGTGACATCGAACCCGCTCGGGCACAGGTTGCAATTCTGTTCGATTATGCCTCGGATTGGGCTTGGAATACTCAGCCTCAGGGCGCTGGGTTTGATTATTTCCGGCTGGTATTCTCGGCCTATCGCGCATTGCGGCGGGCCGGGCTGTCGGTTGATATTTTGTCGGCAAATGGCACCGTGCCTGAAGGATACGCACTGGTCCTTGCACCGGGACTGGCGAGCATTGGGGATGCGCTGCAACAAGAGCTTTCAAAGGCCAAGCTTGTAATTCTCGGGCCACGAACCGGCGCTATCACCTCCGAATTCCGCATCCCTGACCAAGGTCGACCGGGATTGTCGGCGCTGGACTGTTCGGTCGATCTGATCGAGACCTTGCCCCCCGGAGCCAACCGTGCAGTTCAGGGCGGCGGCGCAGTCGCAGTTTGGGCCGAACATCTATCTGGCAGCGCGCCGGATGTGCTGTCCTTCACCAATGGCGCGGCAGCTCTCAAGGGGACGGATGGCCTCTGGTATGTGGGTGGTTTTCCAGACGATACGCTGTGGAACCGGATCATCGATCTGGCCGCGCGACAAACCGGGATGAAGCTATTTCCGATGCCCGAAGGTTTGCGGCGCCGCGAAACGGCAACCCACGAGGTGTTGATCAATTATTACGCCAGCCCCGTCACTTGGGAGGGAGCCGAAATCAATGGCTGCGATGTCTTGTTCCGAAAACGCAATCCGGACTGATCGTTAATCTAGATAACGCTAACATAACCTGTTAGGTGGCGAGATATCGACCACGCCCATCAGGTTGCGACTATGAAATATACCCGCTCAGACTTTCCCAAAGGTTTTCTGTTTGGCACAGCACAGCCTGCCCCATCACTGCGCGGGCTCGACTGTCATCGCTTTGTTATTCGTTGGGCAGACACCCTGCCGGACGGTCGCACACTTGATCCCGAGGTACTGGAAGGCCACGCGCAACAGATTGATCGATTGCTCGAACTTGGCCTCCGCCCCTGTCTTGTGCTGGATCACAGGGTGCCCCCTGAAGCTCTGGAAGATCGCGGCGGTTGGCGAAATCGGGATATGGCGCGTTGGTTCGCCGAATTTGCCGAACACGTTGTAGCCCGATTTGGGGATCGCTTGTTCAGCGTTTCTCTGAGCGAGCTATCGTCCGACAGCGATGAACCCCGCACCGAAACCCGTAGTTTGCACCATCAACTTCTGGCGCGGGGTTGCGCCATCCGGATGATGCGTAGCTATGGCATGACAAATCTTGGGATCGAATTGGGCAATGCTAACCCCGATATGCTGGAGGTGCAGCTGAGCGGACGCTACCCTGCAACGATGCTGGATAGGTTGGCGGCCTTTCTTCCTGAAAGTTGGCAGGATGACCTTGAGGCCATCGCCAAGCTGATTGATTGGTGTGGTGTGAGCGTACACGACCTAAGCGGCGCGAAAACCCTGCGCGACCTGCAGAACCACACAAAAGACCTGCCCCTATTTGTGACACTGGCGGATGAGGCAATCCCGGACCAGAACCAAGCGTTAAGTATCGTACACAAAGCGCTGGCCGAGGATATTCCTGTTCAGGCGGCATTCGTACAATCCGAGGACGTGGGCCTTGTCGAATCCCTGCACTCACTTCTGTCTGATGGTCCACAACCAGCCCCCTGGATCCAACCCCGGGGCAATCTGCACGCACATTGGAACCTCGTGGCAGATATCGGCGGCACCAATACGCGGCTGGGTGTTGTTACCAACGGAGAACTGACCGATTTGCGCAAGTACCCGACCGGTACTCTGACCGACCTACGCGCTGCGCTGCATGATCTGCGAGATGACGTGGGCACTGATCCGCGCGCTGTTGTCGCTGCTGGGGCCGGACCGGTGCAGAACGGAACCATCCGTCTGACCAATGCCAACCTAATTCTGTCCGAAGATGATCTTGCTCGCGCCACCGGTGCGCGCCATACCTTTGTGATCAACGACTTCACCGCCGCCGCCTGGTCCGTCGCCGAAATCGGCAAAGCTGATGTCGAGGTGCTTCAGGGTGAGGCCTCACCGCCTATGGGAACACGGTTGGTCGTCGGACCGGGGACCGGGCTGGGCGTCGGGGCTCTGCTTTATTCCGAGGGTCATTTTCACACCGTTTCGGGTGAAGGCGGTCATATGGGCCTGTCCCCCCGGCACCATGACGAGGTCGAGGTTTTCGACGTAGCAAGACGCATCGCGCCCGAGTGTTTCTTTGACGACAGCCTCGTGCTTGAAGCGGAAATGTTTCTCAGCGGGACCGGACTGCCGATCCTGTATCAGGCCATCGGCATGGCGGGTGGTCAGATCAACACGGCGGCGCGGCAAGCCAAAGATATCCTGCAAGATGCGCTGGACGGCTCGGACCCCTACGCCGTGAAGACCGCACGCATGTTCACCGAGCATCTTGGCGCGATTATGGGTGATCTGGCGGTGGCGCTTGTCCCAACGGGCGGGGTGTTTTTGGTGGGCGGCGTTGCGGAAAAGAACCGTTGGCTGTTTGGGCAGGACTTTTTACGCGCCTTCAATGCCGGCGGGCGGTTCGATACGCTGCGTCGGGGGATGAACCTCTATGTATCAGAGCAAGACGAGTTCGGCATTGTTGGCGCTAACAATTTCTGCAAGAATGCGCTCGCGCATTAAGATTACACCCCAGATGTCAGATAGAAGGACTGCAGGATGATCCTGTGTTGCGGAGAAGCTCTGATTGATATGATCCCCACACCCACCGTGTCGGGTGAACATGGCTTTGTACCACATTCCGGCGGCGCAATCTTCAATACCGCGGTCGCGTTGGGGCGACTGGATGTGCAGACCGGTCTGCTGACGGGTCTTTCGACGGATATGTTCGGCGAACAGCTGACGGCCGCCCTGCAGATTAGCCATGTATCCACCAGTCATGTAATCCGCTCGGACCGGCCCACGACACTGGCTTTTGTTCAATTGCAGGATGGACATGCCTCGTACAATTTTGTCGATGAAAACTCGGCTGGACGGATGCTGCAGCCCGAGGATATGCCAGATCAGTTGCAAGGCGTTTCGGCACTGTATCTAGGAGGGATCAGCCTGGCCTGTGAACCCTGCGCGGACGCCTATGCGGCGCTACTTGATCGACACGGATCAACCCGCGCGGTGATGCTGGACCCGAATATCCGACCTGGGTTCATTCAAGACCAGACACGATATCGCACGCGGCTGAACCGAATGATTGCGCAGGCCGATATCGTCAAGGTCTCGGACGAAGATTTGGATTGGATCATTCCCGGCCCAGAAAACCTTGGCGAAAAAATTCCACTGCTGTTGCAAGCGGGGCCTGCAATAGTGATCGTAACAAAAGGCAGCGAAGGCGCGACAGGATATCTGGCCGATGGCTCCGAGGTCTCTGTCCCTGTGCAGAAGGTTGAAGTTGTCGACACCGTTGGTGCCGGCGACACGTTCAACGCAGGTGTGCTTGCCCAGCTTGAGCGCGCAGGGCAATTGAACAAACCTGCACTGCGAGACTTGCCAGCGGACGATTTGCGCGCCGCACTTGAACTTGGTGCGAAAGTCGCTGCCATAACCGTATCCCGCGCCGGGGCGAATCCGCCCTGGGCGCATGAACTTTGATAGACAACGAACATGAAACGCTCTGATATCAACCGCATCAAAACCGAGGCCCAGGCCTTTATCTACTCTTTCGGTTCCGTTCTGCCGCCCTTTGCAGACTGGTCGCCGGATGAGATGCGCAGCGACAAGGCTGCAGGTATCCGCGAACGGGGTCTGGGATGGGATATCACCGACTATGGACAGGGTCGTTTTGATGAGCTGGGCCTGTTCCTGTTCACCCTGCGCAACGGGGATGTGAATGATCTGAGCCAAGGGCGCGGCATGCTCTATGCTGAAAAGCTGCTGATTTCGCGCGAACACCAACTGTCACCAATGCACCGCCACATCCTGAAGGCCGAGGACATCATCAACCGCGGCGGTGGTGATCTGGTGATGGAGATTTATGCCTCGGACTCAGAAGGTGGCACCGACCGGGAAACACCTGTCGTGGTGCCCAGCGATGGCTGCCCTGTTACCGTCAGACCACGCGAATTGCTGCGCCTGAAACCGGGTCAGAGCGTCACCCTGATGCCCGGTATATGGCACGCCTTCTGGGCGGAACAGGGCGATTGTCTGATCGGAGAGGTCTCAACCGTCAATGACGACCGGACAGACAATGTGTTCGAAGACCCGATCCCGCGTTTTGCCACGATCGAGGAAGACGCAGCACCTGATTTTCTGCTGGTGTCCGATTACTGAACGACCCCCGAGAACACTCGGGGGTCGCATCCATACCGGTGCTGATCTGTCAGCGACAATTCAGCTGCGTCCTTTCCACGGCACCAGCCAGTTTTCGGCCTTACGCATCAGGATATCAATGCCATAGCCGATGATACCGATCATCACGATCCCCATGATAACGATATCGGTCAGCTGGAATTTTGAGGCGGCAATGATCATCATCCCTGCCCCTTTCTGCGCTGCCACCAATTCTGCGGCGACAACCGTGCCCCAGCAGACACCCATGGCGACACGCGCACCGGTGAATATCTCTGGCAGTGAATTGGGCACGATCACATAACGCATGATCTGCCATTTTGACGCGCCCAGTGAATAGGCTGCGTGGATCTTCGTTATATTCACACCGGACACACCCGCCCGTGCGGCAATGGTCATGATCCAAAGCGCAGCAAGGAACAACAGGACGATCTTGCCGGTCTCCCAGATGCCGAACCAGATGATGACGAGCGGGATCAGCGCCAGAGGCGGCACCGGTCGCATGAACTCGACGATCGGATCGAACCAGCCTCGAAACCAACCAGACAGGCCCATCGCATAACCCAGCGGAATACCCACCAGTGCGCCCGCCACAAACCCGGCAATCACCCGTAGAAGCGACCAGCCCAGATGCTGCCATAGCGAAAAGTTCTGATAGCCCTCGCTCGCGATCTCAAAAAACCGGGCCACAACCGTTTCCGGTGCAGGCAACCAGATCGGATTCATCTGAAGGCCCTGCTTTGGCGTAAAGCTGATCGCCCCCTTACCCGTAAGCGACACCGTACCGTCGCCGGTATCAACTTCACCATCAGGTCCAATGGGAGTGCCATTGATGGCGACGATCTTTGCACCATCCTTGCGTTTGGCATCATCATTCTTGTCAAACAGAATGGTCGAGGAGCGTCCCGCAGGCGCGGCAAAGGCATCGTCCTTGGCGAAACCGGCGCCGGGTTCGACCTCAAAATTCTCGGCCTCTTCCCCGAAGGCCGGAACGCGGACAAACACAGTCGCCTCATCCGTGCTGCCGTCAGCGTTTTCAAGTGTATAGGTGAATTGCGTCTCACCTACGAAAGGGCCCGGCACGTGGATCGGGAACAGTTTGGATCCGGTGAACGCCGCCCAGATCACAAAGATCACCAGGACCGAGATGATCGACGCAGCCCGGTCAGCCCGAACAGCGCTTTCGTCGCCAAATGTCACCGTTTTCAGGCTGGTGAAGTCCTGACGCGACTGCAAACCGCGCCGCATGGCGTAGACGATAAAGAACGCACCACCAAACAATCCGAGATAGAAGAGTAGAACAATCATACCGCCTGCTCCGTCCGACCCATTATTTCTTCTTCCATCTCCCAGATCATCGAGAGGATTTCATCGCGTTTTTCTGCAAATCCTTCAGATTTCTTGACGTCCCGCAGATCGGCATTCACACCTCGCTCGGCAAATGGGAGGTTATATTCACGATGAATACGACCTGGTCTGGGGGCCATCACAATCAGACGTTCGCCCAGCAACAATGCCTCTTCGACCGAGTGGGTGATTAGGATGATGGTCTTGCCGGTTTCTTTCCAGAGCTTCAGGACCAGCCCTTGCATCTTTTCACGGGTCAGCGCATCCAGCGCACCAAGGGGTTCGTCCATCAGGATCACGTCCGGCTCATTGGCCAGACACCGCGCCAGCGCGACACGCTGCTGCATCCCTCCGGACAGTTCGTACACCGCCTTGTCCTTGAAATCCTGCAATCCCACGACCTCAAGCAGATGGTCCGAGATCTGGTCGCGTTCAGCCTTGGGCATCCCTTTCATGCGCGGTCCGAAATCCACATTTTCACGCACATTCATCCATTCGAACAAAGCGCCCTTCTGAAACACCATTCCGCGTTCGGCGTCCGGGCCTTCGACCAGATGGCCGTTCAGTTCAATCTTGCCGGATGTTGGGGCCAGAAAACCGGCTACGATATTCAGCAACGTGGTTTTGCCGCATCCCGACGGGCCCAGAACCGACATCAGCTCGCCTTCCTTCAGGCTGAGTGATACATCCTGCAACGCCTGCACGGACGAGCCATTGGGTAAGTCGAAGCGCATGGACAAATCGACAATGTCCAGTTCAGGCATTCTGTTTCCTTCCTGCGTGCATGGCTGTAAACCGACCGGCCCGTTTCCGAGGGCCGATCGTTGTGTGCGTCTGGCTGTCCTTAGTTGTTTGCAGCCGCAAGCGGAGCGGAATTTACCGCGCCATCATAGGATTCCAGCGCAGATTCGATGCTGCCCGCCGACACGAACACGTTGGCGACGCCTTTCATGAATTCCTGCGCACCACCGCCCAGCCATTTGTCAGACAGCTGCTCTTCAACCGAGGGGAAGGTGAATGTGGCAATCGTGGCCTCGGCATCGGCCGGGTCCATACCCGCATCCTTGGCGATCACCGGCAGCATTTCATCCTTGCTGTCACCTGCGTTCCACTTCGCGTTGGCATCTGCGGTCACTTTCAGGAATTTCGACAGAAGCTCAGGCTCTTCTTCGATGAAGCTCGACGGCGCGCTGGTGACGTCAAACACGAGAATGCCCAACTCTTCCTTTTCAGCACCGGTCAGCAGGATGTTGCCATGCTCGACCATCCGGCGCAGCGCGCCACCCCAACCGCAGACCATGTCAAGATTGCCTTGCGCAAAAGCCGCCGCACCATCTGCCGGGGCCATGTCCACGATCTCCATCGAGCCGACATCAACGCCGAAATGGTCCATTTGGGACAGGAACCCATAATGCGCAGCCGTTCCGATCGGAACACCAACCTTCTTGCCGTTCAATTCACCCGCGTTGGTCTTGTCGATCTCCAGCGCTTCGGCAACGACACAGTTGTCATTGTCTGAATAGCTGACGGCCACGTCGACGATCTGAATATCCTGACCGGCGGAGGTGGTAACCACAAAGGGCGGAACGCCCTGACTGACAGCGATCTGCACATCGCCGGATGCCATCGCCGCGGACATCGCCGTACCGGTGTCGAAAGACACCCAGTTGATCTTGACGCCAAGTTCCTCTTCATAGGTCCCATTGGCCTTGGCGTATTGGAAAGGCATCGGCCATTCGAGGAAATACGCAACCGTGATCTCATCCTGCGCCGCCGCCTGCGAGGCGATCAGTGCTGCAATCCCGGCAAATGTCGTCGTAAGTAGATTTCGCTTGATCATTTTGTCAATTTTCTCCCTGCTGGTCCCGCGTGTCCGATTATTGTGAATCTTTGAACTCCGGATCAGTGGAGAAACCATAATCGCAGGCGTTCGGAATCGTGAAACAAAAAACTTGTTGCGGAAAAAGCGAAACTTTGTTTCGCTTTTGACTAAGCGATTTCAAGTTGAGGAGTGCACCGGTGGCGCAAAAGTCGCTCAGCCTCAGATGGCTGGAGGTCTTTCAGCTTATTTCCAGGCTGGGCTCGATCCAGAAAGTTTCTGCTGAAACCGGGCTGTCAATCAGTACGGTCTCGAACCATCTGCGCAGCCTGGAAAAGGCGCTGGATGTGGAACTGGTGGATCACAGCCGTCGTCCGATGGGGCTGACACCGGCCGGAACCGTGTTTTCACGTCATGTTCACGAGGGGCTGATGGCCCTGAGACGCGGTGAGGCCGAACTGCGGTCGGGCAGCTGGCAACACGCCACCGACTTGAGGCTGGGCTTGATCGATGATCTCGACAGCCGCGTCGCCCCAGAGCTTTTCCGGTATCTGTCATCCACGCTCCCGCGCTGCAATTTTCGCCACTTCACCCGCCCCAGCCACGAGATCATCGACAAGCTGCAGGCACAGAAGCTGGACGCGGGTGTCGCCGCACGACCTTCGGGGCATGTAGAAGGGTTGATGGAGTTTCCTCTGCTGCGCGACCCGTTCATCGTGATCCTTCCACCCTCTTACAACGGTCAAGTCGAGGATCTGCTCAACGCCGAAACGTCCTTGCCCCTGTTGCGCTATTCACGGGATCACACCATCGGCAAGTTGATTGAAATTCAATTGACCCGAAGCAAGATTAACCTGCCCAACCGGTTCGAGCTTGAATGCAACCTGTCCATTATCGGGTTGGTCGCCGAAGGCAGTGGCTGGGCGATTACCACCGCCGCCAGCTACTATCGCGCGCGGCGGTTTCATGAAAACACTCGCGCCCTACCCTTTCCCGGGAAAAGCTTTGCCCGTACCGTGTCGTTGTTCACAACCAGTGTTTACCCACCGACAACTTCTCGGCTGATCCATAACACGCTTTACAACCTGATCCGCCAGCATGTTTCAGAGCCGATGACAGCACGGTTCCCTTGGTTAAAAGACGACTTCCGCACGCTTCCGACACCGACCAACTGACCCAAGCCAATCAATCGTGAAATATCGAAGTTATCTTCCGGGTTTTTCGAAATCGTCAACCGAATGCTTGACCCAGTGGGTTCGAAGGCTCTGATTAGCCGTGAATACGCGGGCTGTTGTCAGGTCGCGCCCAAACCCGAAATCCACTCCGGAACCAATGAATTGGTCGACCGCTATCCCGTCGACTATATACCAGAACCAGATCAGGACAGCTTGATGCATCTTTCCCGCTTTCCCCGTGTTTTCCTTGCCCATCTGCCGACGCCTTTGGAGCCGATGAAGCGTTTGTCGAACGTATTGGGCGTCGAGATCTGGATAAAGCGCGACGATTGCACAGGCATGTCGACAGGTGGCAACAAGACCCGCAAGCTGGAGTTTCTGTTCGGCGAAGCGTTGGAACAGGGCGCGGATATGGTGATGACCCAGGGTGCGACCCAGTCGAACCACGCTCGCCAGACCGCAGCCTTTGCCGCGCGTCTGGGATTGAAATGCCATATCCTGCTGGAAGACCGCACCAGCTACAACAACGCCAACTATAATCACAATGGCAACGTCTTGCTGGACCACCTGCACGGCGCCACCACCGAGAAATTTCCCGGCGGTCACGACATGCCCGCCGAGATGGAGCGCGCAGCAGAAAAAAAACGAGCCGAGGGGCATAAGGTCTATGTCATCCCCGGCGGCGGCTCGAACCCAACCGGTGCCCTTGGCTATGTCAACTGCGCACTGGAACTGGTCAGTCAGGCAAATGACGCTGATCTGAAGATCGACCGCGTGGTTCATGCCACGGGCTCATCCGGTACACAGGCCGGTTTGGTGACGGGGCTGTGCGCGATGAATACCGGCGTTCCGGTATTGGGCATCGGCACTCGGGCGCCTCAGCCCAAGCAAGAGCAAATGGTCTATGATCTCGCCTGTAAAACCGCCGAGAAACTGGGCTGTCCGGGTGTCGTGACGCGCGAGGATGTCAAGGCCAATACCGACTATGTCGGCGAAGGATATGGCCTGCCTACCGAAAGCGGGATCGAGGCGATCCGGATGTTTGCCGAGCTTGAGGGCATTTTGCTGGACCCGGTCTATTCCGCCAAAGGGGCCGCCGGACTCATCGATCTGGCCCGCAAGGGTACGTTTGAGGGCGAGCGTCTTGTGTTCTTGCATACCGGTGGCTCGGTCGGATTGTTTGGCTATGATTTCGCGTTTGACCACGCGGATCGCTGGGTAAACCTATAGGATGGGCGTCTTCGCTCAGGCATCGACATGAGCCCGCGATTGGTGGGTATACTGGGCGGCATGGGCCCCGAGGCAACGATATTGTTGCAGCAGCGCGTTCTGGAAACCGTAGAGGCGCAGGACGATGCGGATCATCTGCCATTGCTGATCGACATGAACCCGCAAGTGCCTTCGCGGATCGCTCACCTGATCGAGGGGACCGGCGCGGACCCCGGCCCGGTGCTTGTCAGCATGGCGCGCGGGCTGGAACGCGCAGGGGCTACAGCGTTGGCCATGCCCTGCAATACCGCGCATCACTATGCGGCGCAGATTGAACAGGCGGTTTCGGTCCCCTTCCTGCATATGGTCGATCTGTCTGTTGCGAGGGCTGCTCAGGACCTGCCTGCAGGCAGTCCGGTGGGCATTCTCGCCTCGCCGGCCCTGCGCAAGGTTGGCGTCTTCGACCACCCGCTGCAACGTGCGGGCTTCACCGTGCTCTGGCCTGAGTCCGAAGAGCTGATGCTGGGTGCGATCCGTCGGATCAAGGCGGATGGACCGACAGCTGATACGCTTGAGGTTCTGTCCTCTGCGGCGGATGATCTGACACACCGGGGTGCGTCCTCGCTGTTTGTCGCCTGTTCCGAATTCTCGCTGCTGACGCGCGACCTTGGGGCAAGCATCCCGATCATCGATACGGTCGACGTTCTGGCCGACGCCATCCACGCTCATAGCCTGGCAAGTCGAGGTTTCTCATGTCTGTCACCTATCTGAAAACCGCTCTGCCCCGCCCTGAGACCGAAAACTCGGACATCCACGATATCGTGGCAATCATGCTGTCAAACATTGCGCGCGAGGGGGAAGAAGCCGTGCGCCGCTATGCAGAAAAGCTGGATGGCTGGACCGGAGAATTCGTGCTGTCCGACGCCGCGCGCAAAGCTGCCTGCGACCGGGTGCCTGAAGTGGTCAAGGATGACATCCGCTTTGCCCATGCCAATATCCGCCGCTTCGCTGAGGCCCAGATGACGACGGTGCGCGATTGCGAGGTCGAGGTAATTCCGGGCCTTATTGCAGGGCAGAAGCAAATCCCGATCTCCAGCGCGGGCTGCTATGTGCCGGGCGGCCGTTACAGCCATATTGCCAGTGCGTTGATGACCATTACCACCGCAAAGGTGGCCGGGGTGCCGCATATCACTGCCGTCTCACCTCCGCGCCCCGAAACGGGAATACCAGATGCGATTGTCTATGCCATGGACCTCAGCGGTGCAGACCTGATCCTGAACCTCGGCGGTGTGCAGGGGATTGCAGCCATGGCACATGGCCTGTTCGGTGCGCGCCCGGCCGACATTTTGGTGGGCCCCGGGAATGCCTATGTGGCTGAAGCCAAACGCATGCTGTTTGGCAAGGTCGGCATCGATATGTTCGCAGGTCCTACGGACTCGTTGGTGATCGCCGATCACACAGCCTCGGTCGAAACGGTGGCATGGGATCTGGTCAGTCAGGCCGAACATGGCACCGATAGCCCGGTCTGGCTGGTCAGCACCGACAGGGCAATGGCAGAGGGCGTAATCGCCCGCGTGGACGCGCTGATCAACAGCCTGCCCGAACCCAACGTCTCAGCGGCGCGGGTGTCGTGGCGCGACCGGGCTGAAATCATTCTGTGCGACACACGAGAAGAGGCGGCGCAGGTCGCGGATCGCTATGCGCCGGAACACTTGCAGGTTCTGGCCGAAGACCTGGATTGGTGGCTGAACCGGCTGACCACCTATGGCTCATTGTTTCTGGGGGCCGAAACCACCGTATCATTCGGTGACAAGACTTCGGGCCCCAATCACGTTCTGCCAACCAGTGGTGCCGCGCGCTATACTGGCGGCCTGTCCGTCCACAAATTCACCAAGACGGTCACTTGGCAACGCTGCAACCCGGATGCTTCTCGCGAGCTGGCTCGCCGCACCGCACGGATCAGCCGAATGGAGGGTATGGAAGGACACGCGCGCGCAGCCGAGATACGGCTGTCTGGCTAGGCCGCAGACAACGTATTATGCCAAGTCTGACAGAAAATCGTATATGGGTGCCAGAGGATGATAAGCCTTGATGCATCGTGCCACCAAATCCGGTTGCACGGCAAAGGCCGGGTCATCCAGATGAACCCACCCGGTAATACCCTTGCGACGCAGCATCTCGGAATGTGAGTGGTCTTTGTCGAATCCTGCGGGAACGCGTTTGAGCTCGGGTTCGGCGATCTGAACACCGGCACCGCGCAATTTCTCCGTAAGTTTCATCAGTTCGGCCCCTTTCGGACCATCCATGACCTGCCGAAACGCGTCGAGCCCGGCCTTGCCAAACTGAAACACCCCGCACCCCAGCGACAACTTGTCCGGGGCAAGCCCAAAGTGCCACATCGGCACATCTTCGCGGTGTATGTCTGGGATAAACGACAGGTGCACATGCGCGTTATAGGGCGTTTTGTCCTTTGAGAACCGAACGTCGCGATGAATCCTGTAGATCTTGGCGTGATACGACCGACCGGTGAACTCCTGCAGCGCATGTTGCATCGACGATGCGAAATGCTTGGTAGGCTCTTTGATCTCAACGTCGTAGATTGTGCGATGTTCAGCGAACCAGTCACGGGTGTTGTTTGCTTTCAGATCGGCCAAAAACTGCAAAGCCTGTAGCGAATAATGGTCGAATTCAGTCATGAAACCCCCTTCCCGGGTTTGGGTGGCAGCGCTGATGCGTTCTCGATGCACAGAAGCAGCAACCGTTGCAGATCATCCGCATCACATGCATCGGCATCGACCCGCACGAAGCCACCCAATCTGCGGGCGCCGTGTATGACGGGTTCTGCAAACGGGTTTTTCAGCGCCTGCGCTTCGGCAGATTTTCCAATGCGAAACATGAACCTGCTCTGACCGTCTTTGTCGCGCCGCGCGCCACACAGCATGTTTCCGTTCTGAAAAAAGCACACTCCGCCCATCATGAACATCTCGGATATTCCCGTATGCGCCACCAACGCGCGACGCATACGATCTGTTAGCTTTTGGTCCACTGGCATCAGATGCCTCCCGTCCTCAGGACGCCATGCTTTCATAGGTGATCAGGGCAAAGCGCGCACCTTGCGGATCGCTCAGCGTGGCCATGCGGCCGACGCCGGGCATGTCCATCGCAGGGGCGACCACCTTTGCCCCTTTGTCCAGGGCCATCGCGACGCTGGCATCCACATCCGCCACAGTAAAGAAAATGGTCCAGCTGCCATTGTCCTCGGGCATCGGAGAGAACCCTCCGATCGCCGTCTCACCCACAACCGCCGCCGAATAGCTGGAACCGTCCTGCATCGGCATATCGTTGATGGTCCAGCCCAGTACGTCTTTGTAGAACGCTTTGGCCGCAGCGGCATCAGGGCCAGCGTGGCCAATCCAGCCGGAATTTCCAACGGTTGTCATTTCAAGAATACTCATCGTGTCCTCCTGTTGATGCACACCCGCAAATCGCGGATCTGACTCAAGGACGGCTGAGCGGGTCACTTTCCGACAGCGCAGACAAATTTTTCCGACTCACCGCAATTTTCTCTTTGATTGCAGCTTTTTCCAATTGGGTCGGGCCAAGCGAAAGCGCCGTTTCAAGCGCCTCCACCGCGCTCGCATGATCCCCGACTTGCTGCATCAAGCCGCCGCGCATCGTATGAAACCAGCGATAGCCGTGCAGATCCCCTTCGAGCGCTTTCATCTTTTCCAGCGCCACAACTGGCCCTTGTGTCCTGGCCTGCGCTGCAATCAGGTTCAGTCGAATGACCGGCGTGGGCTGCAGCGCGTATAACGCGGCATAGTGAACCTCGATCGAGGTCCAATCGGTCGCCTCAGCCGAAGCGGCGCTTGCATGCAGGGCCGCAATAGCCGCCTGTATGCGATATGCGCCCTGATGGTTGATCCGCTGCGCCTTTTGCAACAGCGCGATCCCTTCGGCAATGTTTCCCCGGTCCCAGCGGGATCGGTCCTGCTGATCCAGCGGCACCAGAAGGCCTGCCTCATTGATCCGCGCCTCACGCCGGGCGTGCTGTAGCAAAAGTAGCGATAGCAATGCCACCTGCTCGCCCATTCCCGGAAACAGGGCGACAAGCAATCGGGCCAGGCGAATGGCCTCTTCACACAGTGTCAGGCGTATCTGAGTGTCCCCTTCCGAAGTTGACCAGCCTTCGTTGAACATCAGGTAGACCATAAGCGACACCTCACCCAGACGCTTGCTGCGTTCCTGCGGGCTTGGGGTTTCAAACGCCACCGAAGTGGTGGCGATTTTTCTTTTAGCCCGCGTAATCCGTTGCTCCATCGTTTTGGGTTTTATGAGAAAACCGCGTGCGATTTCGGGAACCGTCAATCCCGCCACCACCTTGAGTGCCAGCGCAATCTGATCCTGCCGTTCCAGATTTGGATGACAGCAAACGAACAATAGTCTCAGAAGGTCATCACGCAGCTCATCAGGGTCAGGCGGCAGCATCTCACCGGGTTCAAACTCTTGCTTATGCCGCGCCAAAATCGCCTGCCGCCGCTGTTGTTTGCGCAGGTGGTCAAGTCCTGCGTTTCGGGCCGTCGTCAAAAGCCAGGCAAGCGGATCGCGCGGTGTACCGTTTTTCCGCCAAGCAACAAGCGCCTTCACGCAGGCTTCGGCAAAAGCCTCTTCGGCAAGATCGATGTCGCGCAGATATCGGGTCAGCGCCGCGATTGCCCGTGGTCGCTGCTGGGTGAACATCGCTTCAAGCCAGTCAGACATGCCGCTAACCTGTCGAAATCGCACCGCCCGCCCAGGCAACCGGCCGCACTTCAAGCCGGGCAATGGGGGAGGAGATCATCGCGGCAAATCGCAGCGCCTCATCCAAATCGGCAAATTCTGCGGCATAGAAGCCAAGAAAGCTCTCCTTTGTTTCGGCGAAGGGGCCATCCACGATCAACGGCGCCCGGTCCCCACCGGGTGCAGGATCGACCATTACCGCCGATGTCGGCGGCATCAGCTTGATCGAGACATACTCGCCGCGTTCCTTCAACGCATCCTGCAGCGCATAGTGGCCTGCAAGAACTTCGTCTTGCTTCGCCTTTGGCAATGACTCAAAGACACCGGCCTCACCGTAGATGGTAATTGCATAAATCATCATTCCCTCCGCGTATTGAGTTTCATGGTGCGAGGACGCGCGAGAGAAAGCAAATCCGACAGAGACCGGAAAATCGTAAGGGCTGTGATCTGCGGTTCGCGAACCTTGATCTCGCAACTCCGGCTTTTCCGGCTTCGACGGGACGCGAATTGTTTCGATTTATTCTGTATCTACATTCGATATTTTGCTTATTGTCTCACGGCCCCTTGAGAACCCACGCGCGCATCGACCTAATTCGATCATCCAGTCCCGGGGGTATTTGCATGAAATCGCGCACCAAAGTGGTCGTCATCGGCGGAGGGATCGCCGGTTGCTCAACGCTCTATCACCTGACCCGGGAAGGGTGGAGCGATGTGGTGCTGATCGAGCGCAATGAACTGACCAGCGGCACGACATGGCACTCTGCCGCTCAGGTGACCAATTTCGGGACGAACCAAACAATGGTCGGGCTCAAGACCCATTCGATCAACCTGTACAAGGAACTGGCCGAGGATTCGGATTATCCGATCAATTACCACCACGGGGATGGTGGCATAAGGCTGGCCAATACGCCGGAACAGATGCAGGGCTATCGTCATTTCACATCCATGGCACGCGGAATGGATGTACATTTCGAGGTGATCGACGCCGAAGAATGCGCGCGTCGCCACCCGCTGATCTCAACCGAAAACCTGCTGGGTGGGCTCTGGGATCCGCTGGACGGCGATATCGATCCCGCGCAACTGTGTCAGGCTCTGGCCCGCCGCGCCCGCAAGGCCGGGGCCGAGGTGTATCGGAACACGCCGGTCACCGGACTGACCCAGCACAAGGATGACACATGGACCGTACACACCGAACAAGGCGACATTGACTGCGATATCGTGGTGAACGCCTGCGGATATCGGGTGAACGAGGTTGGCGCGATGATGGGCGTTCATCACCCTGTAGCGTCGATGGAACATCAGTATTTCCTGACCGAGGAAATCCCAGCCATTCAAGAGGCGGATCACCGGATGCCCCTGCTGCGCTGTCCGATCAGCGACTATTATTGCCGTCAGGAAAAGAACGGTTTGTTGGTCGGGTTTTATGAGCAGCACTGCAAAACCTGGGGCATGGACGGGATTGACCCGAATTTCGTCAACGCGCTCTGTCCAGATGATCTGGACAGGGTGGCGGATGTGCTGGAAGGTGCCTTTGCCCGTATGCCCGCGCTGATGGAGGTGGGCATTCATACCATCGTCAATGGTCCGATCACCTATACGATTGACGGCGCACCTCTGGTTGGTCCAATCCCCGGCAAGCGGAACGCGTTCTGCATTGTCGGCCTGCGGGCCGGACTAGGGGAAGGTGGCGGCCACGGCTGGCTGCTGGCACAGCAGATTGTCCACGGCGAAGCTTGTTATGACACGTGGTGCCTCGACCCGCGACGCTTTACCGGTCACGCGAATGTGGAACTGACTGCGCTGAAGGCCATTGAGGACTACCAGAACGAATTCCGTTTTCACTTCCCGCACGAGCACCGACCCGCGGGTCGCCCGGCCAAGACCACACCACTTACGCCAGTGCTGGCCGCCGAAGGTGCTGAGTTCACCGTTGTCAATGGCTGGGAGCGGGTCGACTACGTCAAGCCCTTCGCCGATTTTCACCCCTCGCTGAGTTTCGGTTTCGATGAGGCCTTTGATCTGGTCGCGGCCGAGGTTTACAATGTTCAGCACAATGTCGGCCTGACCGAAGTGAATGGCTTCAACCGGATTGAGATCACCGGCGCCGACCGCCACAAGTTTCTCGACCGCATGTTTTGTGGCGCGGTAACAAAACATGACCGGCGGGTTGGACTGGGCTATCTGCTGAATCACCACGGCATGGTCAAGGCCGAGGCCACAATCGTCAACCTGCCTGCCAGTGATCGAGGCCCTGCACGGGTCTGGTATGGGTCGGCGGCGGCCAGTGAATATCACGATATGGATTGGTTGCAGGCGCATCTGCGTGACGATGAGGAAGTGCAACTACAATCAATGACCAACGACCAGACCATTCTGATACTCGCTGGCCCGAAGGCGCGTGATGTGTTGTCGGCCTGCTCGCGTGGCGACTGGTCATGTGACAGCTTTCCCTGGCTCTCGGTGCGCGAGTGTTTTGTAGGCATCGCTCCGGCAACGGTTCTGAACATCAGTTTCTCGGGCGAACTGGCTTTTGAAATCCACGTCCCCAACAACGCGCTCTATGCGGCCTACATTGCCCTGCGGCAGGCCGGTGAGGCGCATGGGCTGAAGCTGTTCGGAGCACGCGCGATCGACTCGATGCGGATGGAGAAAGGGTTTCTGCACTGGAAAGCCGATCTGCTGACTGAATACGACCCGTTTGAGACTGGGCTGGGACGGTTTGTGAGACCGGATAAGGGGGATTTCATTGGTCGCGATGCATTGATGAAACGCCAGGCGGATGGTCTTCGCAAGAAACTGGTCACCCTGAAAATCGACACGAACAACGCCCCAGCGCACGGAGGTGCCTCTCTGATGGCAGCGGGCAAAGTCGTGGGTACGATCACGTCCGGGGATTGGGGGCACCGAACCGGATTGAATCTTGCCTACGGCTTCGTTGAACCGGGTTACTCGCCCACCGGCAGCCGAATGCAGCTCGACTTGTGCGGCGATATGGTTGAGGCAGAGGTGATCAAGCCCTCACCCTACGACCCGGAATTCTTGCGAATGCGCGCCTAACCTTTGCTGTTGTTTCGATAGGCTGTCGGGGTCAGCCCAAACTCAGACCGAAACGCACGTGTCATTGCGCTGGCATTTTCATACCCACACCGGCTGGCGATCTCGGCCACCGATTGTTGGGTCTCGGCCGCAAGTTTGCGTGCAAGAATCAGGCGCAGGCGGCGATAGAGTGCCTGCGGTGTCGTGCCCAATTCGGCCTGCACCCGAATTTCGATCCTCTTCTGTGAACATCCCAGTTGTCGTGCGATGTCTTTGATCCGAAGCGGCGTCTCCAGCGAATTCTGCATAACACTCAGCACCCGGTTCACCAGACTGTCTTCGGATTTAATCGGTTGGGCGGCAGAACCCGGTTCACTGCGGTTCATCAGCAGATGGGCGACCTCCATCGACAACAGCGGACCATGGTCGGCCAGGATCAGCGCGGTCGCCAGATCATAGGCTGCCATCGCGCCAGAGCAGGTGATCCGGTTTCGGTCAATAACAAAGCGTTCTTGCACGACCTCGACATCCGGGAATGCCTCTTCAAACCGCGATAGCTCATCCCAGTGAATAGTAGCGCGGTGGTCATCCAGCAGGCCCGCGCGCGCAAGCAGCCAGCTACCGGTGTCCAGACCCGCCAGCCTTGCGTGCCGCGTTGCAGCCCGGCGCAAAGCGCGGAGCGTTTCGGACACTGCAAGGTCAAGGTAGCCATATGACGGCATGACGACCAGCACTTCGCCGGTTTCGATCCCCAATGTGCCGTCCGGTGTCACGCGCAGCCCGCTGGAGCTTTGCGCCGGTGCACCGTCCAGTGAATAGTAACGCCACGCATAAAGCGGTTGCCCCGCCAGCGTATTTGCCGCCCTCAGCGGCTCAACCAGGCTTGCGAGACAGTAGTTTGAAAACCCATCAAACAACAGAATGTTATATCTCTGTGTCACAATTTTCGATCTCTGCACGATAATTGACCAATACTGCATGTCATCGACTGTCACAATCTCGTTTTATCGACACCCAGACATCAGGGGAACACGCGCCATGCAATTTGGTTTGTCCGAAGAACAGGAAATGATCGTCTCGACAGTGCGCAGTTTTGTCGAGAATGAAATCTACCCGTATGAGGCCGAGGTTGAGCGGACCGGTCAGGTCCCGCATGAGCTGGGTGAACAGATCAAACAAAAGTGCATCGATCTGGGCTTTTACGCCTGCAACTTCCCCGAAGAGGTCGGCGGCGCAGGGCTTTCGCATCTCGATTTCACTCTGGTCGAGCGCGAACTGGGCCGTGGTTCGATGGCGCTGACCCATTTCTTTGGCCGCCCGCAAAACATTCTGATGGCCTGTAACGATGAACAGCGTGAACACTATCTGTTGCCGGCTGTGCGCGGTGAAAAGATGGACGCGCTGGCGATGACCGAACCAGATGCGGGCTCGGACGTGCGTGGCATGAAATGCCAGGCTGTGCGGGATGGCGGGGACTGGATCATCAATGGCTCAAAGCACTTCATCTCGGGCGCGGAGCATGCTGACTTCTTCATCGTCTTCGTCGCGACCGGTGTGGACGAAACCCCAAAAGGACCCAAAAAACGCATCACCACATTCCTTGTGGATCGCGGCACACCAGGCTTCGAGGTGCGCGACGGATATCATTCGGTCAGCCACAAGGGCTACAAGAACTGTATTCTGTATTTCGACAATTGCCGCCTACCGGAGGCCCAGGTGTTAGGCGAGGTCGATGGTGGCTTTGCTGTCATGAACGAATGGCTCTATGCGACCCGCCTGACGGTCGCGGCCTTCTCGGTTGGGCGCGCGCGGCGGTGTTTTGATTACGCGCTGAACTATGCCGCTGAACGCAAGCAATTCGGCCAGCCCATTGGCAAGTTTCAGGGCGTTGGCTTCCAGATTGCCGATATGATCACCGAGATCGACGCGGCTGACTGGCTGACCCTCTCGGCTGCCTGGCGACTGGATCAGAACATGCCCGCGAACCGCGAAATCGCCTCGGCCAAACTCTATGCCTCCGAGATGCTGGCGCGTGTTACCGACACCACGCTTCAGATCTTTGGCGGCATGGGCCTGATGGATGACTTTCCAATTGAACGGTTCTGGCGCGATGCCCGGGTCGAGCGCATCTGGGATGGCACAAGCGAAATCCAGCGCCATATCATCAGCCGCGATCTTCTGCGGCCTTTGGGTGCCTGAGCCAGCCGGGGTTGAGAATGAGCAAAAACCTGACCCGCCTGCTGCGCCCGAAATCCATCGCTGTCGTCGGGGGTGGAGCCTGGTGCCAGCAGGTTATCCTGCAATCAGAACGCATGGGCTATGCCGGACAGATCTGGCCCGTGCACCCAAAGGCAACAGATATTGCTGGTCATTCGGTTTATGGGCATCTCGAAGACCTGCCCCAAGCCCCCGATGCGGTCTTCATCGGTATTAACCGTCACGCCACGATTGAAGCGGTTGAGATTCTGGCCTGCATGGGCGCGGGCGGAGCGGTCTGTTTCGCATCGGGCTTTTCCGAAGCGGCGGCAGAGGATGACACAAGCCACTCATTGCAGGCACAGTTGGTCGCGGCCGCAGGTAACATGCCTATTCTGGGCCCCAACTGCTATGGTTTCATCAACGCGTTGGACGGTGCGCTGCTTTGGCCCGACCAGCACGGTACAAAACCGGTCGACAAAGGCGTTGCGATCCTGACGCAAAGCTCGAACATCTCGATCAATCTGACCATGCAGAAACGCGGCTTGCCAATTGCCTATATGGTGGCCTGCGGAAACATGGCGCAGACCTCTCAGGCGGAAATCGCAGCCTCGTTGCTGGACGATCCGCGAGTGACAGCGGTGGGTCTACATATCGAAGGGTTCGGGAACATCCGCGAGTGGGAAGCGCTGGCAGCGAAAGCGTATCAAAGAGGTATCCCGCTGGTCGCGCTCAAGGTCGGAGCGTCCGAACAGGCGCAGGCAGCCACTGTTTCGCACACGGCCTCTCTGGCGGGCAGCGATGCTGGGGCTCAGGCACTTCTGGACCGTCTGGGCATCCCGCGCCTCTCCGCCCTTCCCGACTTTCTGGAAACGCTTAAACTGTTGCACTGCTACGGCCCTTTGCCGGGCGGCAACATTGCTTCGATCAGCTGTTCAGGGGGTGAGGCCAGCCTGATCGCGGATATGAGCGTTGACACGGGCCTTTGCTTCCCCACCCTGACGGAGGATAAGAAATCACATCTGCGCGCAGCCTTGGGGCCGATGGTCGCGTTGAATAACCCGCTGGATTATCACACCTATGTCTGGCGCGACGAGGATGCGATGGCTCGCGCCTGGTCTGGTATGACCGGCGATGACATCGACCTGACATTCTCGATCGTCGACTACCCCACCACTGACCCAACGGATTGGGCCTGTGCCACCAGAGCAGCACTGAAGGTGCGCCAGAAAACCGGTGCGCGCTTTGCGATTGTCTCGACTCTGCCAGAGCTTCTGCCCGAAGACGTGTCCCAAGAGCTGATGGCTGGTGGGGTCGTGCCCCTCATGGGTCTGGCCGAAGCGCTGGCCGCGACCCGGGCGGCCAGTCAGGTATCGGCTCCCGCGTTCGCTCCGGTATGTCTGCCCAGCGATGCTGAGGTGACGCAGACCCTCACTGAGGCCGAAGCCAAGCAGGTGTTGGCAGATTACGGTCTGCGAGTGCCGCAAAACCGAACCGCGCAAGGGGCTGGACAGGCCGCAGTAGCGGCACAGACACTAGAAGCTCCGTTTGCCATCAAAGGTGTCGGGTTGGCACATAAATCCGAGCACAATGCTGTACGACTGGGGGTCATGCCCGATGAGGTGTCCGCGACAGTGGAAGATATCGGGACCCCAGAGGTTTTGATCGAAGAGTTGATCACCGGAACCGTGGCGGAGTTGTTGGTCGGGGTGGTGCGCGACCCGGCACATGGCTTTGTGCTGACCCTGGGCGCAGGTGGCGTTCTGACCGAGGTGCTGCGCGACACAACCTCGTTGCTGGTGCCTGCCCAGGACACGGACATCCGCGCCGCGCTGGACAAGCTCAAGATCGCGCCGCTGCTGGCGGGCTATCGCGGTCATCCAGCGGCTGATATGGATGCGATTGTCAGCGCGGTTCAGGCCGTTCAGGCTTATGTTACCCAAAACGCCGAAACGCTCGGCGAGGTAGAAATCAACCCGCTTCTCTGCACGCCGGACAAGGCAGTCGCCGTAGATGCCCTTATCAGAAAGGCCTGAGCCATGAATCCGATCAAAACCCGACGCGAAGGTGCCATTCTGGAAGTCACGCTGGACAGGCCCAAAGCCAACGCCATTGATCTGGCCACCAGCCGTGTCATGGGCGAGGTGTTTGCCGCGTTCCGCGATGACTCCGAACTGCGGGTCGTCATCCTGACCGGAGCAGGTGAGAAGTTCTTTTGCCCTGGCTGGGACCTGAAAGCGGCTGCAGAAGGGGATGCGGTTGATGGCGATTACGGCGTCGGTGGCTTTGGTGGTCTGCAGGAACTGCGAGACCTGAACAAACCCGTCATCGCCGCCGTCAACGGCATCGCCTGCGGCGGCGGTCTGGAACTGGCATTGTCCGCTGACATGATCCTGGCGGCGGAACACGCGACATTTGCATTGCCTGAAATCCGCTCGGGCACGGTTGCGGATGCAGCGAGTGTCAAGCTGCCCAAACGCATTCCCTACCACATCGCCATGGAACTGCTGCTGACCGGGCGTTGGTTCGATGCCGAAGAGGCCAATCGCTGGGGGCTGGTGAATGAGATCGTTGCAGCCGATCAGCTTATGGACAGGGCATGGGAACTGGCCCGGCTACTCGCCTCGGGTCCGCCGCTGGTCTATGCGGCGATCAAAGAGATCGTGCGCGACGCCGAGGATGCCAAGTTCCAGGACGCAATGAACCGCATCACCAAGCGCCAGTTGCGCACCGTAGATACCCTTTACGCGAGCGAAGATCAGCTGGAAGGGGCGCGCGCCTTTGCCGAAAAGCGCGAACCGGTCTGGAAGGGCAAGTAACCCGCCTCAGCGCATCACGAACGGGTCCGGGATCGGCTCATCGCTGGTGCGCAGCCAGACCGCCTTGACCGTTGTATAATCCAGCGCCGCCGCGATCCCGCCTTCGCGTCCGTGGCCGGATAAGCCATGACCTCCAAACGGGGCGATCGGGCTAACCGCGCGATAGGTGTTGACCCAGACAATCCCGGCCCGGATGGCGCGGATCATGCGGTGAGCGCGCGTCAGATCACGGGTGAAAAGACCCGAAGCCAGACCATATTGTGTGTCGTTCGCGATGGCGATGGCCTCATCCTCGTCTCTGAAACTGACCACCGAGAGCACCGGGCCGAAGAACTCTTCGCTCAGGCAGACGGCATTCGGCGCGGTGTCGCAATCCAGGATGGTCGGCGCAAAGAAATATCCATCCCGATCCGGCGCTTGTCCTCCGGTGATCAGTTTCGCCCCCTGCTCTACCGACCGGGCAACAAGCTGTTCGGCGCGTTCGCGCTGACGCAGCGTGCAGAGCGGGCCAACCTCTGTCTCCATCCGGTCAGGCGCGCCAATGACAACGGCTTCGGCCTTTTCTTTCAGCCGGGCCAGAAAGGCGTCCTTGATCCCGGCCTGCACCACAAGACGTGAGCCCGCAACGCAGCTCTGCCCTGTTGCCGCGAATATGCCAGACACCTGAGCGTTCACCGCACTTTCAAGCTCAGCATCGTCAAACACGATGAACGGTGATTTGCCGCCCAGCTCCAACGAGGTCGAAGCCAGATTTTCAGCCGAGTTGCGCAGGATATGGCGGGCAGTGTCCGGCCCGCCGGTAAAGGCCACATGCGCCACTTTCGGATGGCTTGTCAGCGCAGCGCCGACCTCTGACCCGCCGGTAATTACGCTGAGCACCCCTTTGGGAAAGCCTGCCTGATCGAAGATACGGGCAAATTCAAGCATCGGCGCAGGGCCATCCTCACTGGCTTTCAAAACCACGGTGCAACCGGCCGCCAGCGCGGGGCCGATTTTGACCGCCGACAGGAACAGTTGCGAATTCCACGGCACAACAGCCGCCACCACGCCAACCGGCTCCCGGCGCAACCAGACCTCCATATCCGGTTTGTCGATGGGCAGATGCGCGCCTTCGATCTTGTCCGCAAGACCCGCATAATAGCGGTAGTACTCGGCCACGTAAGCGATCTGAGCGGAGGTTTCGCGGATGATCTTCCCGGTATCACGCGTTTCCAGCTTGGCCAGACGCGGGGCCGCTTCGGCGATCAGATCCGCAAGACGCATCAACAGCCTGCCACGGGCACTGGCGGTCATCGAGGCCCACTCGGTCGACAAAAAAGCCCGCTCAGCCGCATCAACCGCCCGACTCACATCAGCCACGGTCGCTTCAGGCATCCGTGCCCATGGCGCGCCGGTTGCCGGGTTGATGCTATCGAAATGCTCGGTCGCGTCTTCGAACACACCGCCGATGTAGTGCTGAAAGCTCTGCATGTTTGTTTCCCTTCGGGTGATCAGGCGAACGCGGGCATCACCTCACTAATGAACCGCTCCAGCGAGGCTTTCTTCCGTTCGAATGGCATCGAACTGTCGATCCAGAACGCGTATTCATCGTAACCCAATGCCTCATAGCCTTTTAGCCGCTCTATCACCTTGTCAGGTGTTCCGATCACCAGGTCACGCGCCATGGCTTCGGGGCTGTAGAACGGGTGGGCCTCGATCTCTTCGTCGCTGAGCGGTTCGATCAACCCTTGTGAGATATCACGCTGGTTCATAAACCAAGCCCCAAAATAGCAATAAAACCGGTTGAGTTCGATCGCACCCTGCTTGGCATCCTCATCACTGTCAGCAACATATGTATGCTGCAACAGCATGATTTTCGGGCGCGGTTTATCCGCGTATTTTGCACATGCTGCGTTGAACTTGTCCATCAGGTCGGCGATCTCGGCGTCGCCTTTCCACAATGGCGTCACCTGAACATTGCAGTCCTGTGCGACCGCAAACTCGTGACTGTTCGGATCACGCGCGGCTATCCAGATCGGAGGGCCTTCGGACCGGAGCGGCAGTGGAGCAGAGGTGGTTTTCGGAAACTGATAGAATTCTCCCGCATGGTCATAATCACCATTCCATAAGGCCCTGACTGCGGGCACAAGCTCGCGCATGCGCTGACCGGCCTCCCAGGCATCCATACCCGGCATCAGGCGTTCATACTCGAAGGTATAGGCACCACGCGCAATCCCCACCTCTAGCCGCCCGTCGGTGATGATGTCGGCCATCGCAGCCTCACCTGCCAACCGGATGGGGTGCCAGAAGGGCGCGATAACTGTCCCGGTGCCCAGTCGCACTTTGCTGGTGTGACGGGCCACGTCCACAAGGCTCAGGAACGGGTTGGGTGCGATGGTGAAGTTCATGCCATGATGTTCACCCGTCCAGATCGCATGCATCCCACCCTGATCGGCTATTTTGCACAGCTCAATGAACTCATCATAGATTTTCTTCTGATCTTCGTCTGAAGAAATGCGTTCCATATGTGCAAATAGCGAGAACTTCATCGCTCAACTCCCCGGTGTCACAGGCCGGACCGTGCCGCTGACCTGATTGCCAAAATATACTCCGAAATTTCCCATCCTGCTTTCAGCCGCAAATCGTTCCAGCATCGTGCGCACTGCAGGTTCGGCCAATCGCCCTAACGTTTTGCCATCGAGGTCGCAGAACCTGCCGTGATCAGCCATGTCCCCGCTGGCTTGGCACAGGAATGAGATATGTTGGGTTTCGCGGGATTCGTCCTCATAGACGGAATAGATGAAACCGGGCTCAGCGGCCGCACCACAAGTATCGATCAGTTGTCGCAACGCCGCAGAAGCGCCACCTTTGACCACTTTGGTTTCCGGCAATGCCAGAGTGCCTTTACCATCTTCGACCAGCAACACCTGTCCCTTATGGGCAATCAAAGCCGACACAACGAGGTTCGCCCGATTATTCAGCGCCTCGGCCTCTGCCGCCGGTGTCACATACGCGCCTCGGGCGTAACCAAGGCCGGGATGCGTGTTGTTTTCATAGGCTTCGACCTTGCCCATCAGGATCAGGTGATCGCCTGCTTCAACCGTTCGAAACATCGAACAGTCAAACCATGCCGAAACCTCTTCAAAGATCGGCGAGCCGTGCGGCCCCGGCCGCCAGTCAACAACTGAAAAACGATCCTCAACCGGACGTGCGAAGGTGTTCGAGACCTCCTTTTGCGCCTCAGACAGCACATTGACCGCAAATCCCGCTGCTGCGGTGAAGGCATCGTAGTTGCGCGAGGTATTGGCAAGGCAGACCAGCACCAAAGGCGGGTCGAGTGACACGGAGGTGAACGAATTCGCGGTAAAGCCGATCGGATTGCCTTCGGCATCCCGCGTCGTGACGACGGTTACACCGGTCATGAACGCCCCAAAGGCGTTTCGCAGATCGCGCGGATCAATCTCTGCCATCTGTTGACTCCCATGCAAGCCACGCGCGCAACGCCGTGTTCACCTGATCCGGTGCGGTCAGGTTGACCAGATGGCGGTGTCCACTGATCACTTTCGCCCGGCCCAACTCTGCTGTGGCGGCCATCTCCTGAGACATTGCAGGCGTCGAGTTCAGGTCTCCATCACCAGTGATGGCAAGAAACGGGCAGCTTATCTCGCCTATCCTATTAGCATAGGTCTGATCTCCGAGCGCAAACGCCCTATAGGCGGTCGCATAACCGGCTGGATCAACCTCTGACAGCCAACCTTCGACATCACTCCGCACGGCCCGCTCTATCGGGCTTTCGCCGAACCAGCGCTTCAAAGGTGTCTCCAGATCAAAGCGACCAAACCGTATCTGATTTGCGCGCTCTTCCACCGCCGCGCGGGCGGCAGGCGAACGGAGATAAACCCCATTCAGCAACGCCACACGGTCGATCCCCTCAGGACAGGTCACTGCATATCCCGCCACCACCAGCGCACCCATTGAATGACCAGCAAGGCTGATACGCCCCAGCTTCAGGGCGGTCAGCGCCTCGCTCAACCAATCCACAAATGCCGGTAATTGCGACCCTTCAGGCAAGGGCGACGACCCACCATGCCCCGGCATGTCCAGGGCGATAACACGATGCGTGCCTGACAGCGCTTCAATCTGTGGCCCCCAGGCGGCCGATTGCATCCCAACGCCGTGAATCAAAACCAGCGGTTTACCGTGCCCGGCCTCACGATAGCTCAGCGTGCCGTAGGGGTCAGACAGCTGCAGGGTTGCCAACGTCATGACCCAACTCTTTCAAATCCTGATAGCGGTCGCCGATCCTGTGATGCGGTCGTCCACCAACTGACGCCCCCAGCGCCACCACGATCTCATCCGGTGCCGGCGCGTCCGCGATGGAAAGCTGGATGGTCAGGTAATGGCTGCGCCGCCCGCCATCGTTCTTGTCCATCAGCGGGATTTGCAGCGGCGCATTGGCCGGGCCGCGCGTGTTGGTGAAGGCAAGATAAGATTTCGCGCCCACCGCTTCGCGGTAATGGTTTCCGAACCGGAGCGTGTGGATCAGAGCCGAGGCATGTTCGACCTCGCCATTCACCCCGACGATAGCGGATTTTCCATACCCTTCTACCTTGTCTCCACCACCTGCGGCCCCAAGCACCATGTCGGTCAGCAATTTCCCCAGCCCCGGGGCGCATTCCTGAATCTTCGGTCTGAGATCATCGACAAAGCCAAGCCCGGCCCAGGGGTTTCGGATGACAGCAACGGCGGCGATCATCTTTAGCGGAGTCTCAGCCGGTTTGCCCCCTTCGATCAGGGTGTCTTCGACATGAAGAAGCGTTTTGCGAATCTCAGCGGGCATGGCGTCACTCTTTGGTTCGATTCCCTTGCAAGTTTATGGTATACCATAATACGATCTGTCAATCTCATTGCGCCGGGCAAACCGGATTGTTATCACCAAAGCCATGTCCCAGCCCAAGCTGTCCAGAATAGAACAACCGCCCGTGACCCTGCGGGACATGGTGCAGGAGCGCATGCGAGACGCCATTATCGAAGGGCACTTCAAACCCGGTGACCGGCTGGTCGAGCGGCCATTATGCGACCAGCTTGGGGTCAGTCGCACAGTAGTGCGCGAGACGATCCGCTATCTCGAGGCCGAAGGTCTGGTTGAAATCCTGCCAGGGCGCGGGCCGATTGTATCCCGCATGAGCTGGTCCGATGCACGTCAGATCTATGAAATCCGCCGAATGCTTGAAACCGCCGCCGCCCGCAAATGCGCCAGCAACATAACAGATGATCGCGCCGCTCGACTACGGGACGCGCTGGCCCGGCTCAAGCGCGAGTCCGCGGAAAAGACACCGGGAGGGCTGTTTCGCGCCACAGCGGATTTCTATTGGGAAATCTTTGACGGCGCGGGGGATCACATCGCGTGGGAGATTGTACAGCGCCTGAATGGTCGCATAAGCCGGTTGCGCATCATGACTCTGTCGTCGACGGAACGTAGCCGTCCTGGACCCGAACATATGCAGGCGATCTGCGACGCGATAATATCTGGCGATGCCACGCGTGCGGCCGAGGCGGTCGCACATCATCTGGATGATACCACCGCAATCGCCGAACGGCTTTTGGCCGAGCAAGAGCAATAAGGTCGGCATCAAAGGCAATGCTCTTTCCACAGTCGGCATCAATGAAGATCTACCGGAGAAGTACTGGCTGGACCGGGCACTACCGATAGTTTGTCGACACATGCCTTTGCTTGCTAATGTTTCAGAATGATCTGTAGATTTGGCGCGTTCAGAATCGATTTCCTACAAGAGGAGCTTTTGCGCAACGGGTCGGTTGTTGATATCGAACCGCTGGCATTTCAGCACATCACCCTTCTGGCCAGAAACCAAGAGCGACCTGTTGCCAGGAACGAATTGTATGCATCCCTCTGGGGTGATCAGGATTGTGCCTGAGGCCGCCTTATCGACCTATATCAAATCAGCACGCAGCACCGTTGAGGATCCTAGTGATGGTCAGGCCGTCACCAAGACGATCCATGGCAAAGGTCTGCGCTGGATGGCACCGATGAAGGTTATCCATGGCGGGAAACCAGCAGCCGCAACCGGGCAGCAGGCAACCATGCCGAAGCCGCTCATTGGGCAGATCGCGTACGCGCCTCTCCCCAGAACATTTCACAACGCCGTTTCTTCCGGTCCTTGCCGTTTGCCAACACCGAGATTCACGCTCGGTTTTCGGGCGCCCTGACCCGGCAGAGCATTCCCGAAACCTGACGACGCGCAGAAAATTCTGCCCGATTTCCACGCTTTCCTCAGAAACCGCTCAGGACTCGACCGCGCAAATGTGGTTAGTCTTGGTCACATCGGGCTCGGCCAATCCGGTCTCCGCCAAGATTCATGTGAGGAAAAGCCATGACCAACCAAAAGCTCAGAACGACGCAAGGAAACGGGCGTGTCTTTGACAGCGTTCTCGACACAATCGGGAACACCCCTGTCATCCGTGTTAACAATCTGGGTCCTAAAGACGTCAACCTTTTCGTGAAGTTCGAGGCATTCAATCCCGCCGGATCGGTCAAAGATCGACTTGCCGTCAACATCATCGAAGCCGCCGAGCGCAGCGGTGCACTGAAACCCGGCCAGACCGTTGTTGAAGCCACAAGCGGCAATACGGGCATCGGACTTGCCATGGTTTGCGCTCAAAAAGGCTATCCTCTGGTTGTCACCATGGCCGACAGTTTCTCGGTCGAGCGTCGCCGCCTGATGCGGATGCTGGGGGCCAAAGTGGTTCTGACCCCGCGCGCCGAAAAGGGCTTTGGCATGTACCGTAAAGCTGTCGAACTGGCCGAGGCGCATGGCTGGTTGTTGGCACGACAGTTCGAGACCGAGGCCAACGCCGAAATTCACGCAGCCACCACCGCGCAGGAGATTCTGAGCGATTTCAACGGTCAGCGACTGGACTATCTTGTTACCGGATATGGAACTGGCGGGACCATCACCGGCGTTGCCCGCGTTCTGCGCAAGGAACGCCCCGAGACAAAGATCATCCTGTCCGAACCTGCCAATGCGCAGCTGATCGGCAGCGGCGTCGCCACTGAACGCGGACAAAATGGCGCTCCCCTGTCGAGCCATCCGGCGTTTGAGCCGCATCCGATTCAGGGGTGGACGCCTGATTTCATTCCGGCCGTCCTGCAGGAATCGATTGACAATAAATACTTCGACGACCTGATCCCCGTCCCCGGACCAACCGGCGTGGAGTGGGCGCAAAAACTGGCCAGCCAGGAGGGCATTCTGACCGGCATTTCAGGTGGAGCAACCTTTGCCATCGCCGTGGGCATTGCCGAGAAGGCTGAACAAGGCGCATCCGTGCTTTGCATGTTGCCCGATACTGGCGAACGGTATCTCAGCACCCCATTGTTCGAAGGGATAGCCGAAGAGATGACGGATGAAGAGATTTCCATCTCGCAATCCACACCTGGCTATCAGATGTCCTGAGATGACCGATCACCTCTGAGCTCTCAATACTGCTCGCGCGCGGTGAATGGATGATGCGTGTCTCGGTCATTTGCAACGCAACCGAACCTGATGCCGCAGACAAGATAGTGGATGTCATTCAGACCAATTGGTGCAGCGTTCAACTTGAGCTGGCGTTGGCACATGAATCCTCGGCTTGATCCGCGCGAAACCTCGGCATGGGATTTGACAAAGGGTGGTTTCCTTCGACGGTTCGCAGACCTGACGCTACTGGTCACTGGTCGAGAATTCGCTTGGGCAATATGTAGCAAGATAGCAGTGCCCGAGGTCGACCGGCCCACGGCCAAGGACGCGGTTCTTACCGAAAGGTTCTAAGGCTCATGCTTCCCAGTTCGAGTCGTGTTCGCGCTGTGCTGCGGTCAGACCGTTCCGGAAAAAGGCGTCGTAGTATTCATTTTCCACGCGATGGGTCTGCAACCAGATGCCGGGTGCGTGAATGGCCTCGCAATGGGCCGGGAAGCGCCCGTGGGTTTCATAGATGTAGGTGCAGATATCGCGGGCGCAATTGATGATGTCCTGTTCGTATTCTGCGGCCTCTTCCAGATATTTGCTGCCAAAGTCGTCTTTGTATATCTGCTCAAACACGGCCGCATTTTTGTAGATCCCGTCAGGTCCGAACTTGCCAGAGACAACGGCATCGACGGCATCGGACATAGTCGGGTAATAGGGCGGGCATTTGCCCTTGATCAGATGTTCTCCGTGGTGGCGCAATCCCACCGCGTGGGCACGTACATGTTTCATCGCCGCGATCGGCAAAGTGTGCCAGCGCAACAGATCCATCAACCGCCATTTGGGTGTAACGTAGTCAAAGCCCATCATGGTGCCAAAGCGATCACTGAATTTTGGGTCGCCCATCAGAACCGGTGGGGAAATGGCCGCATGAATCCAGCCTCCCAGACCCAGCGCCTCGGTCACCAGAAACAGGTTCTGGATCAGAAGATCGGCCTCGATCTGGGTTCGCATCTGCCCAAGAACACCCAACGGGATCTTGATATCGGGGTTCAGAAAACCGTTGTCGATCCACTGTTTCACACCGGCGGGACGATAGAAGTTGCGGTCATCCACTATGACGGGGCGCGCCTTGTCGGGCTGGGTCAGGATATACATAAGGGCATTGATGTATTGGTAGGACAGGTCAACGACGGGAAAGAAGATTGTGGACCCGGGTGTATTCGACAGAAACCGGTTTGAATCCAGATAGGCCGGAAAATCACGCATGCCCTCCGGCACATCAATGCGCCGGTCGAGGAGTCGTACCTTCGCCTGTTCCGCGCGCTCGATCAGAACCTCAGGCGTCCAGTTCCCGGTTCCCCCTTCAAGCAGATCGAGGCGACGTAGAAAGTAGGTGCCGCTGTCATTGATCATGAAGAAATGAGTGCCCTGAGCGTTATCGGGGCTGCCTGCGGTACGTCCTTCCATCACCAGATTTGGCTTGGACATGATCGGATCGCCGCTTTCATCATCAAAAAAAGGCCGGTCCGGCATCGTAAGGCCACTAGCCCCGGTTGCGGCGATCAGGATCGCCTCCTGCAGGGGCGACAGGGGCGCGCGGTCATTCTGAGAAGTCCAGCTTAGCGAACCGGCAACGACATCTGACCCGCGACTGACGCGCTTTGTCCGCCGGTTCCACAACGTTCGCGCAAGCGGAGCGTTTAGAAATGAGTCCAACCCGGTCCGGGCCTTGTTCCCTGGCATTTCTCAGCCCTCCTGCACCATGTGCCAAGGTGCAAAGGCCGTGGCGTTTTTTGGCAGCACTGGCGCAAATTCCGGAAAATGGCGCAACAACAGTGATTTCATGCCGTTCCGCGCGACCCAATCCATGCCTAGCTGCGTATAGATTTCCGGCCGAAAATCAGTGGTCAGGAATCGATCCGACTGCAACCGGCGTGATGCCATCAGAATGAAAACCCGAAAGGCCGTATCCGAGAAACCAAACCCATCCGGTGGCGTTTCCCCCAACAGGCCGATCACGGTGTCGACCTTGTCGATGTCACCATAAAGCTCTTTCAGGATGCGGTTTGTCTCGGGGCTGGCGGTTAGCTCATCCCAATCGGTCACCGGCGGCATGTGCAGGCCGTTGCGGAACGCGTTGTACCTTGGAACCCGCCGCGCGCGGGTCCGGACGATATCGACGACCGACAGGTCAATCAATTCACCAAACCGTTCAAGATTTTGAAGCGACTTCGGAAAATTGTGCAGCGTGATCGCACCGGGATGGGCAATACCCTGCGAGTAGAGGCAATCGCGCAATCCCAGTTCACGCAGTTGCTCATCTGTTTCTTCACCCTGAATCTCAAGGAAACCGCGCCGCGCCTTTTCTTTGCCAGTGGTGAAGTCGTAGAAAATATAGTCATCGGGGATCAGAGGATGCATCCGATAGACCGTGGCAAATTCTTCGGTGAGGGAATAGCGCGCTGTATGGTGATCCGGTTCGGTTTCGGGAATACCTTTCAACGCGTGCACGTCCGTCAGCCAGATCCCCAGCCGGGTCAACCAGGATTTCGGCGGCCCGTACCAGTTGGTGTTCATTCCGATATCCAACGCCTCGGTTCCCAGGATGGCGGGAGTCCATTCAACCGTGTGGATTTTGGCTATCAGGGCTGAAACGATAAGGCGTGCGGTCTGATACACTCTCTCTTCATCCATCTGTGGATAGGCACGCTGCAACTCATCACAGAGTAGATTGTGTTCGCGGGCAAAAAGGGTGTGCAACGTGGACAGCCCCAGCCACCAGCTTTCGTTGAATCCGGTAAGTTCGAACCCCTTGGTGTTCAGCGGCAGGTAGCCCTCTTTTGTCAGCTTGAGTTTCGGCCCGTCCCGCAGTTTTCTGGCGGCCTCGGAGTTGACGCCGTAAACCTGAGAACCATCCCACCAGTGGGAATTCTCATTGGCGAATAGGAAGGGATCGTCGGCCCCTTCCTTCGGAATGTTTCCGGCGATCCGCATCTCACGTTCCGGTTCGCTGTCGGGCCGGTTTTTCCAGTCGGGATAGCCATCGGGGACTTGAATTACATCATCGTCTTCACCCAGTTCGCGGCGTTCATGGGCGACCCAGTCGTGAACCTGAAACTGAATCCAAGAAGCGGCCAGAATGTTGAGGATCTTGGCTGGAATGAAGGCCTGCCGGTCCATCAGTCTGCGCGCAACTTCGATTGGGTTCGGGCTGTCGCCGGGCTGCACCTGCGGCGGCATGTTGCGCCCAAAGGTCGCCCCGGCCGCCCCCATCCTCGGATCGGACAGATCGTTATAGCTACCGTCATGCGTGCGATATACGCGATGCTCAAGCGCAGGTTCAGGTGGCACGGCGCGTGGACTGGGAACAGGTTCCTCGGGATCGGTATCGAAAAGGCTCTTTTGCCTTAGATCATGCCGAAGCGCGTCCAGATTAAGAAGCTGCACCAACAGGAAAGGAATGCGGTGCCACGGCACACGGCGGTTGACCCAGCGCAGGACAGCGCGGGTACCCGTACCGAATATCCGGTTCTGAAGCGGCGGCGGCGGTGCCTTGAACCGTTTGCCCTGCCGGTGAGACGCAGACGCATCATAGGCCGCTTTGCGCGCCCGGTTCAGATTTCCAAGCGGGCGAAACTCCTCGGTCGTGTTCCAGGGGTTGAAGCCCATATTTTCAATTTCAAGCGCCTCTGCCAGTGCTTCGGGCGTGGACAGATCACGCTGCGGCAAGACCAATTCGGCAACCTTGATCGGCGGGCTGACCAATGCGTCCCATTCATGTGCAGCATCTTCAATGGGTGTCTGTTCTTCGGATACGAACCGCTGCACGGTGAGATCGAAAGTGATATCACCTTTCGCCTGGCGCGCAGCGTATTCCGACGACAGGCGCGAGGCACCGACATACGCGCCCTGCACACCTGCAGTGCCCTTCGCCGGACTGAACGTATAGCGCACGGCCTCATTGCCCCAGGCGATGGCACCACGGCTCCAATAGCTTTCCAGCGCAACGCTGTCACACTCGCGCAGGGCTGTCCGCACATTGCCCAACATGCGTCGGGTCTCGGAAAAACCCAAGACAAAACACAGGCGGACCAGACCGATCAGTTTCGACACCCGCCCACCAGATACTGCATGGGCAAATACCACGAACTGTCGCGCATTGCGGGCATGTGGCACAGGGAAGTTGGTGGCCAGCAAATCGTGATCGATACCGTCGGATTCGCACACGCGTATGGCCAGCCCGCGCAAGTCCTTGTCTTCGTCGGATTGGGTTTGCGAGGATGCATTCGAAAATCGTACGCTTGCGGGGTAGCTTTTACCGGGTTGAGCAAAGCCAACTTGCAAATCATCAGGCAGATCTTCCGAAAATCGAAGCTCTGCCCCCTTAAATGCTGCGATAGCCTTCTTATGAAAGGCCCGATCGACCTTGCGCGCACCGCCCGCCGCCATAGACTTTAGCTGAGCGGCCATCATCATTTCGGCAAGCGCCTTGGTTTCTTTCAGTTCCGCCTCGGGCGATCCGCCCACATATTCCTCACGCCATTTCCGCAGAGGCTCCGCGCTCCCGTCCATGGTGCTCTCCTCTTGTCTACAACCCAAACCGTGTGCGAATGCCATTCCAGATCGCCGCCAGCACCCCTTCGGGATGCGGTGAGTAATTCGGCAAAGCCAATCGCGTGATCCGTGCATCGATGAGAGAGGGTTTGCCGCTTGACAGGGCGGCGGTGAACGCCTTCTCGAACTCATCAAGTTGATTGACGACATACCCATCGGCGCCGCAGGCGCGGGCATAGGCGGCGTAATCGGGATTGTCGAATTCGGTCAGGCCGGTCTTGAAAAAGGCGGACAGTTGATAAAGCTTGATCAGCTTGAACTCGCGGTCGTTGAAAATGACCCAGACCACGGGAATGTCGTATTGCACCGCAGTCATCAGTTCGAAACCGCTCATCAAATAAGATCCATCGCCGACCGCAGCAACCACCGGGCGGTGCATTTCGGCGTATTTTGCCCCGATCGCCCCACAGACACCGATGCCCATCGGCCCGTAGGTGCCGGGCTTGCGAAAATTCTGGCCCTCCTTGAGTTCCAAGTAATACCCGGCCCAGGCGGCATGCGCGCCTGCATCAGCCAGAACGACCCCACCCGGTGGCAGAAGCTGAGAGATTTTCTGGACCATCTCACCCGGATGCAGCTGCTTCTGGGGTGAAATGATAAAGCGTTCGTCATAGTCCTTTGGCCGATAGTCCCGCTTTGGGACAGGACCGATCACCGCGTCGAGGCGTTCAAAAAGGCCCTCCAGCGCCTGTCGGGCATCACTGAGGATCACATGATCTGCTTTGTAAAACTTGTCGAACTCACCCGCATCGATGTTTATGTGGATCAGCGTTTTTTCATCGAACAGCCCGTCAAAAAAATCAAAGGTCGCATGCTGCGCAAATGAATTACCGACGGCCAGCACCACATCGGCGTCAGAAAACAGATCCCAGGCCGCCTTGTGGCCTGAATCGCAATAGAGCCCAATCGCTAGCGGGTCTTCCTCGGCGACGATGCCTTTGCCGTCCATCGTGGTCAGCAACGGTATCTGGAACCGCTCTAGGAACGATTTGGTGATGTCGTTCGCCCCGGCCAGGATCGCGCCAAAGCCGGCGAGCAAGACGACCGTCTTTTCCGCCTTGATTGCCTGTTCAAGTGCTTTTGAAACTCTGTCCAACGCTTCAGGATCGGGTGTCACGCCTCGCTGCGGTTCGTTCAGCGGCCGGAAATTCGTCACTTCGACCTTCGGATCAGTGATATCCTCCGCGACAGCAACATGTACCGGGCCGGGCCGCCCTTCAAAGGCTATGTCGATGGCCTTCTGCAGCGTATCGATCAGATCATCGGGATCGGTGACCAGAAAATCCGCAGGTTCGCCGGTCTCGGGGTCTTTTTTGGCGGCGGCACGGAACATCATCCGGGAATCCGGCGTGCGCGCCAGACCCGAAGTTTCGTTCAACCCGCCACGCCCTTGCCAGGCAACGGTCGAATAACCGCTGATTGCCAGCAGCGGGTAACTGTCTGTTAGTGCCACGCACATGCCCGAGAGCAGGTTGAAAGCGCCTGGTCCGGCGGTGGCGAAACAGACACCGAGTTTACCGGTAAACATTGCATGACCACAGGCCATGAAGGCCGCGCCCTGTTCGTTTTTTGCAATCACCGGTCTGATCTTTTCAGAAGCATCCAGGGCAAGCATGAGCCCAGCGGCATTTTCGCCGGCCCCGCCATAGGCGGCATCGACCCCGATTGTTTCAAGCGCGGCAACTACTGCGTCGTAAACCCGCATCCAATGCCATCCGTTAAATGTCTCAACAATAAAGCCGAAGAATAGCAGAATTTGCCGTTTTTAGAAACCACGCAGAAATAAACTCGCGCATAGGTGGCAAATCAGACGTAGAAATCAGGCGCTCGAAGGCACCGATCAGCGTTATCGGAAATCTTCTCTCAGAAGATCCGGATTCCTTTCGGCAACGTTTCGGACCACGCTCAGAGCCTTTGGCAGATTGCCGGTGTCGATCCCCTCTGGCGATTGTTCGGTCGACACCAGAAACTCCAGAAACTGAAGCAGATTGCCCAGAGCCTCGCCGTTTTCAGGATCCACTGATACCGCGTCTGCAAACCACCTCGCCGGGTCGCGATAGGGCGGTTTAGCATCCCCGGAACAGCACAGCACCGCATCAGTCACACCAAGGGCGTTGCGATAATGGGTGTCCGTCGGCGCAAGCTCAGCCGCGCGCAGGAACGACTTGCGCGACCCGGACCAATCGTTCCATTCAGAAGCCTCGATAAACCCGATTAGACCATGTGCCAGCGCACGCAGATCCGGTTCGTCACTGGTCAGTTCGTTTTCCAAATAGCGCTGGAAAGCCGCGATCGCCTGCGCCGGAGCCCGCTCCGGAACTGGTGGAAACTCCCCCGGCTCCTGATCCTGCTGCATCCTCAGGAATCCGAGGAGGCCGTTCAGAAAGTCAAGCTCTGGCAAGCTGCGGTGAAACAACTGGGACGCTTCCGGATTCACCCGGATAAAGCCGCGGTCTGGATACCCGCCCATCTGGTCCACGACTTCGATCCAGCCGGGCGCGTTGGTGATCCGAACGCTGAACGCCCTCGGTTGACCCGGTTCGAACATCAATTCCTCGCTGGAGGCATTCACATCCGGGCGGGCAAACACTCTGTTGGCCTCGAGAAACGCGCTGTCTATGCTGTCAAACAGCTCTGCCGAGATGACGCGCGGGGCAAAGGTTACGTCCAGTGCAGGCACCGAGACAGTTAACCTCCGGTCAGAGCGCGCAAGCGGCACGAACAGGACCTCTTCCGCGTAGTTTTGCCGCAACGGCTGCAGGAACTCGAATTGAGGCGATTGGCGGCGAAACCCCCTCAGCCTGGATTGCAGGAAAATCTGCTCATCCTCGATGAAGATGCGGCCCTGTAGAAAGACAAGGGCTTGACCCTTGCGCAGCGGCTGTGATGCGCCACCTGCCAGCAGCCTTCCGAGAACCTCATCAGGGTCGCACACCTGCCCCAGAAACATATGTGCAACGACGCCCAGACTGCCGTAGGTTGGCTGATGCCAACTGTCGAGTTTGAATAGCCATGAAAACCGCTGCGCCATTTCCTGCAACCTGTCCAGCCTGTTGCCGTCGGATGCGGTCGTGTCAGCCGAAGTTGCAAGATATTCCAGCGGCACAATATTCGCGGCAGATCCTTCGAAGATGTAGGGGTTGTCACATGCGGTAAAGCCGCCCGCCTCTGCCGGTCGCGTGTCGCTCAAAACGCCCGCAAGCACCGTCAGCACTCCGGAGAGGAAAAGCGCCGCCAGACGGGGCTTGGATGTGCCTACTGTATCCTTCATCACTGGCCTCCACCACCGTCGGCGCCAGTGGGCAGCGGGTCCACGCAAACCCCGCTGACCGTGTCGCTGGTGCCGCGAATTTCCTGAAGTATCGGAAGCGTGCTCTGATCACCGAAATCGGTGATGGTCTGTTGATAGACACGTTCGGCACCCGCATGGGCGAAATCACCCAGAGCTTCCCATTCAGCCTGCTCCAGGCCCAGAAAGTCAGGTCTTGGTCGAGCGGCCTCAAGCGTGCCGATTGCGTCGCAATAGAACGCGCGCGCGCGCAAAAGCATCGTCTTGCGCTCTTGAGCCTGGGTCGCCTCGGCTGCCTTTTCATGCCTCAGACCAAGCGCCAGCGCAGCCAGCAGGCGCAGTTCGGCATTTCCGCGGAACAGATCCGCCAACCCCGTCTCAATCCGTGCCTGCTCATAAAGCGCTTCGTGATAGCCCGGCATGCGCGGAGGCTGGGCATTGTGGTATTCGTAGTGGCGAAGCGGAATGACGACGTAAGCGACGATTATATCCTCTCCGCTGACCCGGGCCCCGACCTCCAGCAGCACTCTCTCATCATTGAGCACGCCGGTCACGCTGGCGTCGTAGTTGTTCGGGTCTCGCATCTGCCGTTGCGGACAGTAAATGACCTTAGCAAGCGAGCCCAGTGACGCGTCGGCCTGGTCAAAATGCATCTCGAACGCCGCAAGCAAAGCGCGCCGTTTCCGTTCGCTGATTGTGCGTACGTGATCCATCGAGCCAATCAGCAGTTTGTCATTCGTAGCGGCCTCATCCGGGCACCCTTGAAGTGCTGCATGCGCCGGTTGTCCCATAAAAAACACTGCAGCAAGGCCAGCAAAGACGGTTTTCATCAGCCACGACTGGCTGTCAGTATCGGGAAAATGCTTCACCAAAACTTCCACCATGGCCGTGCCCTCTGGTTGGCTCTGTCAATCTGTTTCAGCGCCGTTTGAATCACCTCCTCGAAATCTCCCTGCACGCCCAATGGCACCCCGGCAGCAGTCAAGTTCGCGCTCAATCGTTCCAAGGGGCCCACCGCGCCCCGGCAAGCCACTGAGCCCGCGATTTCTGCCACGGCCTTGCGTGTGCGCCATTTGAAGGTTTCTGTCGGATCGTCAATGACGCGAATGATGACATCGCAAGTGGCATCGTTTGTAATCAGTCCCGCCTGCTCCAGCCCCAGCTTTCCCCATCCGATCTGGAACTCGTTCCCATGTTCAATGAACTGCACGAGGGGATAGGCTGCAACGCTGCCAAACCCTCCTAGGGCAAGCGCAGTCGCTCTGGATTTTTCAGAGTTGTCTGCAAGTTCCGGGCTGTTCAGATCGATCACATAAGACTTGAGCTTATCTGCCGCATCAGCTGTGAATTGTGCTCGTTTCAGATCAAGTTCGACGCTCTGCACCAGCAGATAGGCCAGAAAGAAGGCGACTGAGGTTTTGATCAGCGACATCAGCAACTCGGCAAACCAGGCACCCGTCTGGCTGCTCTTTGGTGCGGATTCTACGGCTTCAGCCCGCCCTGCATCCCCCGCACTGCGCGTGTAGAGGATGAGAGCCTCTGACTTTTCAGAGGCTTCATTGCCAGAAGTATGTGCGCCGGTATTGGCCATTCCGTGCCAGGCATCTTGAGCCTGTAGGCTTGTGTAACCCTATCACAAGATGGCTGATTTCAGAAATGCACCTTCTCAGGCGGGCGTAGTTTGTGCTTGCGGCGGTACGGGTGGTTCTTGCCAGAACGCGCCGACAAATCGCATGATCGATCGTCAATTTGTCTAGCATCAAAGGCGAACTGGACCTTGGCAGGTGCCGACACGCCCGTTTTGTGCTAGGGATTTTGGTAAGAGCTTCAGCAACGCAAGAGGTCGGGCGTGTCTAACCGTCGAGTAGAACTGCGTTATTTCTCCATCGCGTTGCTGCCGGTGCTCATCTTCGTCATTCACGAAGTGATGCAGGCGCATCTGATGCCAAAAGACCTGAATGTACCGATTGATGTGCTGCAGAACAAAGACACCTGGCTGGAAGCGGTTGGGCGTTATCGATTTCTTGCGGCTTCTTGGTTTTTTGCCTCGCTCGCCGTTCTGGCGGTCGCAGTGCTGGCCCGCAACCTGATGCGCCCAATGGAACGGGACACGCGAATAGCTGCCATCGCGACCACTCTGGCCGTCTTTGGGTTGGCCTTGCTGCCTACGATACAGCAATACGTGACGGCGAGCACGCCTCAGATATATCATCAGGTCGGCAAAGAGGTCTTTGAAACGGCTTTGTCCAAAGGGACATTGCCGGGATGTCTTGGCCCTGACGATTTCTGGTTGTTGGGCCGATGCGGAGAAATCCCGGTTTTCACCATGTTCAGACGGGTGCTGGACATTGTAAACGCGCTCGCCGGGCTTTCTGTCGGTGCACTGATCGCGGGCATGATCCTGTGTCTTGCGACAGGTGACAGCGAAACGGTCGAAGAAACCGCTGACGCGTTAGGCCGGAGCCTGCAGCAGATGCGGCAACAGCTTTACCTGACCAGCCTCATTCTGACCTTCGGCATGTTTTTTGCATCAAGCTGGATGTACTGGCCCCTGCCCTTGATCTCAGAGTCTGCAAAAGGTGATTACAGCTCACTTGTGACCGCTTCGGCGTTGTTCACCGGAACGTATTTTTGCCTGCTGATGTTGAGTTTCTATCTACCGGTTGCCCTGATCCTTGACGGCAGGGTCAAAAAACTGTCGCGGGCCGCCAGCAAGGGTGCAAAGCCCGAAAACAGCTTTGATGTCGAGGGTTGGAAGAAATCGCACGGGCTGAAAGAAGGTACCGGAGATTTCCTGCGCGCGGGATTTGCACTGGCCGCACCGATACTCGCCTCATTCGCCGGGGGCATCTCGTCCATTACGGTCTGAATGGCGCCGACCGAGGTTCAAGTCCCACCAGTATTCTGTCTGGACGGATCGCGCAGCGGTTCTGAACAAGTGATTGAGTTGCGTCTTCCGATAAGAGCGGGCTGCTAAATTCTTATATCATATCGTGAGTTTGGCACTGTTTTGTGGTATCTATTCCCCATTGATCGTGGCGCAGCGATGCACCGCAAATACCCATTTCGCAGATACTGGAGGGCACTTTCATGCCTAAGATTTCTCTGAACGACCTCCGTCAATTGATTATGGATGAAACGGTTTCGGATGAGGAAATCGCCAAATACTTACTGGAAGACAGGGATGCGCCACCGGCCTTCGCGCCAAGGGTAATTATCAATCCCGAACTGGTTGACGATCAGGGGCTCGAAGCTGACGCAGCAATGACTTCGCTCAATGCCTGGTCAAAACGGCGAAGACAGCGGAAGTACCGCCGTAAGATCGAAGACGGCTGGACCGGGCTTAAGGTCGTATCGGAAGGCGATTCCTGGTTTCAGTATCCCTTTCTGATCAGAGACACGATTGATCACCTTTTTGATGACTATGCCATATTCAGTCTCGGGGCGGCTGGCGATCTTGTGTCGGCGATGCTCGCTCAGGACGAAATACTTGATGCGATCCGGGCCGAGAACCCGCATGTATTCATGCTCAGCGGCGGCGGCAATGATCTGCTGGGGGACGGTCGGCTTGCCACCGCCTTGCACCCTTTCGATCCAGCGCGAAACCCCGAGGATTACCCAAACCACAATTTTGCTGCGCGCCTCAATGAGGTGCTCGGGATCATGCGGCAGATTTTTACAAGTCTGACTGCGGAGTTTCCTTCGCTAAAGATCCTCTGCCACGGCTATGATTATGCGATACCGGATCGGGGCAAGTGGCTGGGGCGGCCGATGGCCGATCTTGGCATTGAGGATACTGGCCTTCAGGCAGCCATCGTGCGGGTCATGATTAATCGCTTTAATGCGGGTCTTGTTGATCTGACCGACGAGTTTTCCGGCAACGTCCATCGTGTCAACTGCACGAACGCGATCGGCGCTGATGAATGGTATGATGAGTTGCACCCTGATCGGCACGGATTTGAGAAGGTCGCAAACCGGCACCGAGATCTGATCGGTCATCTTTTCTCAGGGCCGGAAAGTCTGCGCAAGCCTGCAGAACCGCTTTCGCCGGGCCGGGAGGCCATGATTTCGTCGGCCAAGGATCTGGACCCATCTGAATTCAGGGCTCTGGTTGATCATCGCGGGCGGGAATTGTTGTCCAAGCCACTCAGCCCCACCGCCAAGGAAGGAACGCGACGCGAGATCGAGCGCGAGATTTCGGACCATTTCGAGAAGATTTCGGGCGGTGCTGACTTTCTGCCGGCATATTTCCTAAGCCGGGGGGATACCCGCGCCAGAGCGGTTTGCAAGATCAACTTGCCGGGCGGCTCCGGATCTGGGTTTTTGGTTGGTCAGCGCGGATTCATCATGACCAATAACCACGTCATTGCTTCGGTGGAGGAAGCCCGAGATGCGCTGGCGGAGTTCGACTTTGAAGAAGAGTCTGCCAGCCTGACCGTAACGCTTGAACCCGACCGCTTCTTTGTTACATCAGCTGAGCTTGATTTCACCATCGTCGGTTGCGATCCCTCGGCAGTATCCGAGATAGAACCGATCGGACTTTTGCGCAGCCCTGCAACCGTCACGCGGAACGAGAGGGTGAACATCGTCCAGCATCCTCGTGGCCGGAAGAAAGAGGTCGCGCTGCATGACAACAAGGTCAAACGCGTCAAGGACAAAGTCGTTTGGTACACCACGGATACTGAACCGGGATCATCGGGTTCACCCGTCTTCAACAATGAATGGGATCTGGTTGCGCTGCATCACGCCGGCTGGTTTGAAGCGGATGGGACCACCACAAACGAAGGCGTGAGAATAGCCGCCATCGTTTCACATCTCGTGGCACTGTCCGCAACCAATGAAGGCTCCTCCAACCGCTTGCATGAGCTGCTTTCGACCATCCCGGACACTTCTCCGCATCTTGGGTTCTTTGACATCACGGGTGTCATCGGGGCCAATGTACACGAGGTGGAGATACCCGAGTACCGTGGATCGCATGAATTTGCGGATGTGGGATTCTGGAATATCGAACATTTCAATGACCGCATTTCAGATACACGGATCGATCAGGTGGCCAAAGTTCTGGCACATTTGTCACTCGATGCCATCGGTCTTGTAGAGGTACAACGCGGCGCCATGGAACGCGTGACCCTTGCATTGCAACACCTCGGCTACAGCTATGATTTCAAATACCTGAACGTACGCGGCAGCCAGGACCTGGCGGTTCTGTTTGATAGTTCGACAACCGAAGTTACAATCGCGCAGGACATATTGAATCGCCATCGAGATGCCTGGATTGCCGAAACCGCGTCCGGCCACAGCGCCTTTCCCCGCCGTCCCATGATCGCCCGGGTCAAGATCAACAACAAGATTGTGACAAGCGAAACCCACGAAGATCCCGCAGTCGAGTTCATCATGATCGCGGTTCACCTGAAAGCATTTGGAGATCCCCAAAGCCGGTCGCGCCGACGGCTGGCTTCGAATATTCTGGCCGAAGTTATTGAGGATATTCGCGCCTCGGAAAACCTGCCCGTCGTCCTCGGTGGTGACATGAACGAAACACTGAACACCGACGTCCTGAACGCGTTAACCGAAGCACCTGATCTGATCGCGCTGACAAGCGATGACGCAGATGAAAATGCGCTTTCCTATGTCGGGCCGAGGCATCGGTCGTTGATAGATCACATCGTGGTGTCTGATGACGTGACCCTCGCAGAGATCAGCGGTGACGACGCAGCAATTGTTCGGTTGGACAAAAGCGTTGCAGATTTCGTATCCGACATCTCGGATCATGTACCTTTGGTGATCAGAATGATCAGCCGCCAAAGCCCCCTGCAGATCGATTGAACCACAACCAAATGACGCCGAAAAAACAGCCTGAACCGGGCGAACCAGTTCCATGTGACCCAACTGATGGCACGTTTGGATGAGGGCAGATCTGAGCCCAATTCTCAAGCTTGCCTGACGATGTCATCTGGGGCCAGCGCTTCGGCCTCGATGGCCCGGTCCAATATGCGGCGGAACTGTTTTGCGCCTGCGTCAAGCCCCAGGTCGATATGGGGCGTCGTGGCATATTTCATGCCCAAATGAACCTTCTCCAGAACCTCCCGGTCTTCGTTAAAGGCCATGTAGGCCCCATCATTCATGAATTTTGACATTTCCTGATTGTCGGGGTCTGAGTTTCGATGCTGGAACCAGAAATACCGGGTTCGATCTTCGTCGATTGGAGTCATGAAGTTGTATGAGATGTTGATGAATGTCTCATCAACCGGCTCTTTGTCGTAGCCTCCCGTGCCAACGGGAGTGTAGATGGATTTGTTCAGACCGATGGCGGGCAGGCACATCTCGTAATGCTGCAGCCGGTCGCAATCACCCTCAAACGCTACAAGATTGGCATAGTAGGGGGATGGCGGCTTGTTCTCGATCCAGCGCGATACGATCACCCCGCAATCTGTCTTTTCAATGTTAAGAGGCTCTTCATCCGTGCCCGCCCCGGCAAAAGAGGATACATGAACCCAGGCGACATGGCTGGGATCCAGAAGATTGTCACAAACCCAAAGATAGTGGCAGTTGATATCCATCACGCCACCATCTGTCAGGCCCCAGGTGGGATCATCAAAATTCATAACCGGGAAGATCTTGTCCGGATCGGCCAATGCAGGATCACCCATCCAGATCCAGAGCATACGATATCGATCAACCACGGGGTAGGATCTGACCACCGCCCGACGCGGGGTCATGCCGCGCTGGGTGGGGCTGTCGATACATTTGCCCGAGCAGTCGAAGGTCAGACCGTGATAACCGCATTCTACCAGATCACCCTTCAGATTCCCGCTCGACAACGGCAACTTGCGATGCGGGCAGGCATCCTCCAGCGCTACCGGAGTGCCATCCTGCTGCCGGTAGAGCACAACCTTCTCGCCCAGAAAAGTCTCGCCCTTCAATTCACGGCCGATATCCTTGCTCCAGGCGGCGACATACCAGCAGTTTCTCAGGTACATTGGATTGCTCTCCATATCATCCGATGGCTTATGCCAGTATGCGCAACAACTGCGTCCCGTACTATGTCACTTTGGTAATGGCACATATAAGTCAGACTAATTTCCAATGGTGGCCGGAGGGGGAACGTCCGGTTGCGCGTTCACCTCTGATTGAATCCAGCGCAGAAATTCACCAACTTTCGGGCTGTCTTTGGTCTCTTGCGGTCGCACCAGCCAATAAGACAAAGGCGACTGCGTCATCTCAGGAAATGGCCGAACCAGACGCCCATCGCTCAGCATGTCAATAACCAATGGTTCTCGCCCGAGGGCAACGCCCAGACCCTCAATCGCCGCCTGCACGACCATATTCGATTGCCCCAACCGCCGCGTCCGCATGGGTGCGGGCAAGATCACACCACATTGTCGAGCCCAGAAATCCCATGTCGGGCTAGCAGCGCCATGATGCAGGTTTTCATCGACCAACAGGGTATGCCTCGCCAGATCCTCGACCCCCTTCAGATCGGGCAACAAGGATGGGGCGCAAACCGGGAACAACCGTTCGCTCATGAGAAGATCAACTTGATAACCAGCGAAATCCCCTACCCCATATCGAATACCAACATCGGCATCCGCCCCGGAAAATGGGCTCAATCCGGTGTCAGTGGCGATCGAAATCGACAGGTCCGGGTGGGCCAGATCAAAGTGCAACAGACGTGGGAAAAGCCAGTTGAAGGCAAAACCCGGCAGGCACGAAATTACGATGGTTCGGTCGTTGCGGGTTTTATCCCGCAACTGGGTGCAAACATCTGAAATTCGCCCCAAGCCTTCCGATATCGCAAGGGCAAGCTGTTCGCCCTCGCGCGTTGGGCGCGATTGCCGTGCTCCACGCACCAGCAGGTCTCGGCCCAACCATTCTTCGAGTGTGCGCACATGCTGGCTGACAGCGCTTTGACTGACACCCAGTTCGGCAGCGGCAGTCGAAAACCCGGAATGGCGGACAACTGCCTCAAAGGCGCGCAGGGCGGAGAAGGGCAGATTTACAATCATATTAGTTACCCTAATGCCAGCCATTATTACTTTCAAATGGATTGGGCCACCCGCTCACGCGTAACCTTTGCAGGAAGAACACCGGAGGAGAGGTGGATGTCCGACATAACGCCGGAGCGTGGTGCACGCAATCTGCTGATGAATTGCGCCCGTGCCTCAGCTGGTGACCGGCTGCTGATCGCATATGAACCACCAGAATTTGGCTATTTTGATGCGGACAGTGTCGACATCGTCTCTGGGGTCGCGCGATCCATGGGACTCTCTGTCGAGGCGGTGGATGTGGGATTCAATCCCGACAAACCGCATCTTTCATCCGAACTGCTGGCGCGTTTCGAAGCGGCCGACATCATCCTGTTTCTGGCTCGTCTAGGGGATCAGCTACGTTTTTCGGAAATGCCTCAGGGCAAAAAGATCATCGTCAGTTTCGCGCTAACCCGAGAGTTGTTCGGATCAGGGTTTTCCAACGGCCACCATGACGCGTTCTTGGAAATCAAGGCCGGGATCAACGCCGTACTGAATACCGCGCGCGAGGTACGGATCACCTGCCCGCTTGGCTCGGATGTACGCGGGCGACCTATGATGAACCTTGAGCCGGCTGGCGACACTTCAATCCTGCGCTTTCCCATGTCGGTCTTTACCCCGGTACCTGCTCACAGCTTCTCGGGCCGCGTGGCGCTCGGGTTCCTGACAGGTACTGGTTCAAAATACTATGATGACTATACGATCGAATTCGAAAGCCCTGTGTTTGCGATCCTGGAAAGCGGTCACCTTGCCGGTTTCGAAGGCAGTGCCTCCGACGTCGCCCGGGCTGATGCCCATTATGATCGCGTCGCTGGCAAGTTTGGAATTGACCGCAATTTTGTACATTCCTGGCACGCTGGTATTCACCCGGGCTGCGGTTATCCCTGGGATATGCGCGAGAATTACGAACGTTGGGGCGGGACCGCATTCGGCAATCCGCGCATTCTTCATTTTCACACATGCGGCACCTATGCGCCGGGCGAGATCAGCTGGAACGTTTTCGATCCAACTATCGTGATCGACGGTGTGACCTTCTGGGATCAAGGGGCGTTCCATGCTGCGCGCCTGCCTGGCGGAGCATCCATTCTGGATAGATTCCCCTGCGCGGCGGCCCTATTCGCCAATCCAGAGCCAAATATCGGTTTGCGCAAGGCGGGTTGACTATTCCCGGCTTGATCGAATCACAAGCTGGCCGGATAATCTGAAGTTAATAGGGCCTGTACGAGATGGCCCTATGGTGCGGAGCACTCCCGTCTCCGGTGCCGGACATAGCGATGAGGGCACTGCCCCCGTTCCGGCAAAATTGTGGAACTCACATGTCAAAAGCAATCGTCACGCCACTGACTCAGGCTCTGGCCGAAGGAAAGCTAACGCGTTCTGAACTGAAAGAGTTTATGCAACGCACAAACGGGCCCGGCCTGCGTCATCTGGCGCTTTGGATCATCCTGCTCGCTTGTACCACCACCCTTGTGACTCTGGCCTGGAACAGTTGGCTGATCTGGCCCGCCATGTTTCTGCAAGGGGTGGTTTTGGTGCACCACTTTTCGCTTCAGCACGAATGTGTCCACTACACCGTTTTCCGAGCCCGCTGGCTGAATGATCTGGTTGGCCAGATCTGCGGGCTGATCATTGTGTTGCCCCATCGGTTCTTTCGATATGAACATTGCGATCACCACACCTATACACAGCTGACAGGCGAAGACCCCGAACTGATACCACTGCCGAAATCACTGGGCGAATACCTTTTGTATCTGTCCGCCCTGCCCTATTGGCGCGGCAAGTTCACTGAACTGTTCCGCCACGCCTGCGGACGTCTCAGTGAGGCAGAATTGCGGTTCATTCCAAAGGTTGAACACCAGGCCGTCTATTGGGACGCGCGCAGAATGCTGGCCATCTACGCGGCGGTCTTTCTGACCATGGCCGTGACAGGCTGGTGGGGGCTGATCTGGTACTGGATCATTCCGCTGTTTCTGGGTGAACCGGTCATGCGTTTTGTTCGCATGACTGAGCATGTCGGACGGCCAACCGTCGTCCAAATGTCAGAAAACACGCGGACAAACCTGGTCTCAGCCCCCTGGGCCTTTCTTTGCTGGAACATGAACTATCACGCCGAACACCACTACGTGGCCTCGGTTCCGTTTCATGCCTTGCCACGGCTGCACGAGAAGCTGAGGGATCACATTTATGTCGAGCCCGGAGGGTATCTTGCCGCGCACCGCGATATTCTGCGCCAGATTCTGCAGAACCGACGCGACCATAAGGCCGAGGTCTAGGCGATGGCACAGGATAGGCCTTGGAAGGATGTCATCGAAGCCTCACGGCTGGAAAGGAATTGGGTCACGCGGGTAGAAATCGGAGCACGTATCATTGCCGTCTACGATGCGCCCAGCGGGATTTATGCCTCAGTGGCTTTGTGCAATCACGGTGGCGCAGACCTCTGCGACGGGTATTTCGACGGCCATGTCATCGAATGCCCCTTGCATCAGGGCGCGTTTGATGTGCGTGATGGGAAGCCGGTTTCGGCCCCGGCCACCCGACCGATGAAGGTATTTGAGACCCGGATCGAAAACGGCATGGTGCAGATCAAGGTCTGATGCAACCATATACCGGTGCTGATGATCTCGGCATCGGGGCATAAATGGGGGCCATTCTATCGGGCTACTGGCTAGCGCTTTTCCGATCGTTTTTCGAGCCGTGCGAAAATACGGCTGAGCCCGAAACAGACAATGAAATAAAACGCTGCCGTGGTGATCCACGCCTCAAAGATCATGCGGGATGAGGCCACCAGCTCGACCGTCTTATAAGTCAGTTCCTGCACCGAAATAAGCGACAGGATCGAGCTATCCTTGATTAGCGAGATGAACTGATTGGCAAGGGGGGGCACTACTTTTTTCATCGCCTGCGGCAGGACCACGTAACGCAGTTCCTGAATACGGCTCATGCCGATTGAACGCGCAGCCTCGCGCTGACCTTTCGGGATCGATTGAATGCCTGCCCGCACGATTTCACCGACAAAGGCGCTTTCGAACAGCGCCAATACGATGACGCCAGATACAAGTGACGGGAACCGACGCATTTCACCGAAGAAAAAGACCCAGACCTGGTTGTTTTCCTGCCGCGCAATCCCCCGCGCCCAGCGTTCCAGATTGAGCGCATCAATCAGTTGCTGGGACAGGAAGAAAAAGAAGATAAAGACAACAACGACCGGCGGCACATTGCGCAGAAATTCAAGATAAGTACGTGCCAGCATTCGGATTGTCAGGTTTGCCGAACAACGTGCGACGCCCAGAATAGTGCCCAGTATCAGAGCCAGAATGCCCGAGTAGATGCTGATACGCACCGTCGCCGCAAGCCCCTGTAGCAGCAAGTTGGCAAAGTACTCCTCGCGGCTTGTATGCCAGCCGACGATATAGCCCGGGATCAGTTCCCAACGCCATTTGTAGTTCAGAGTGCCCTCAATCGACAGCCAGATATACCCAAAAAACGCGACCAGAATCGCCACGATCAGGTAGTCGGGCCATCTCAGTTTTTTCAGGAAGTCTTGCACCGGGCACGCTCCGCGTCAGGCTTGGGGGCGACCATGCCGCCCCCTGTCGTTAGGTTATTGCGCGACCTGATCTGCCCACTCTTCGGTGGCGAACCAATAGTTATGACGCTCTTCCAACCAACCGGACCGCCACTGCTGAGCAATCCAGTTGTTGAAATAGTTCATCGCATCGGGATCCCCCTTGCGCACCCCGAACGCTTCGCCCCTTGGGTCGTAGAGGTTTTCAAATGGAACCACCAAAGTCTCAGGATGGCGTACCGCTTCACGGTTCGGGGTAGGTTGCGCAGCCATAGATGCGTGCGCGTTTCCATTCAGAACCTCCTGGGTCGAGGCCCCGTCCTCATCGAAAAGCAGCAGTGTCGCATCGGGGAAGTTTTGTGCAATCACAGCGGCGGGTGTTGCGCCGCGACGCGCTGCAAATGTGACTTCGGGCTTGTTGAAATCCTCCAGCGACATGCCCTCGGTCATCGACTTGTTGGCAAGGATGGCGAGGCCGGAATAGGCGTATGGATCAGTGAAATTGATGGTCAGATTTCGCTGCGCCGTCACCGACATGCCCGAAATGATCACGTCAAAATTACCGGAGACCAGCGCCGGAATGATCCCGTCCCATGCAGTTGGAACGAATTCGACCTCAACGCCCATATCTTCGGCCAGCTTGCGCCCGACATCCAGCTCAAATCCGATAAGATCGCCGTTTTTATCGCGCATCGACCAGGGAACAAACAGCGACAGGCCGATCCTGATCACGCCGTCCTGTTTGATGGTTTCGATCACGCTTTCGCGGGACAGTTCCTGCGTCGCGCTTTGCGCCCAGCCTGAGGTTGCCATTCCGGTTGCCACGGCCGCGCCGAGTGCGACGCCGAGCATTCTGCGAGAAAGCTTCATCTTGGTTCTCCTTGTTGTCCGACATAGTTTTCAGTTCTATTGGTCGACGGCATATTTCTTCTCCAGGTGGCTCACGCCAATCGACAGGATCAGGGTCACCACCAGATAGACCAGGGCGATGGTGAACCAGATTTCAAAACTCATGTAGGTATCGGAAATGATGTTACGGCCGAATGTGGTCAGCTCGGCCACCGCGATCACGCTGACGATGGCCGAGGATTTGATCAGGTGAACGATTTCACCGGTCATGGGCGGCAACATGAAACGGACCGATTGTGGCAGGATGATATAGCGATAGGTCTGATACGAGGTCATCCCGATAGACTTCGAGGCCTCCCACTGCCCTGTGGGAATCGCGTTGATCCCAGCGCGCAGAATCTCGGAAATCAGGGCAGAATGGAAAACCGCCAGTGTCAGGATGCTGGCCAGGTAGCGGTCAAAGCCGAAGATCGGCCCCAAAACATAATAAAACAGGTATAGCAGAACCAGCAGCGGGATATTGCGGATGAGTTCCAGATATCCGACAGCCACGGCCGAGCCGATCACCAAACCCGATAGTCTGAGCAAAGCCACCAGCAGGCCGATGAACGTCGCCAGCAGAAAAGCCGTGACCGACAATTTGATCGTCGCGACAAGTCCGATCGGGATTTCACCCCATTCAAATCCAATTTCCGTATTGCGGTACAGGAATTGCGGCACGCGGTACCATTGCCAGTTGTATCCCATGCCCTGCGCGCCGACATATGCGCCATAGGCAATCAATCCAACAATGATCGCGTAAATAATGACCGAGATCAAAACCGAGTCGAAAAACCGCTTGTAGACCGGCGGTTTCGGCAAAGGCTGACCTTTCGGCCTGGAGATGCCCAAGTCGCTCACGTCAATGCGCCAGAATCTGGTCAAGGAACAGACGACACCGTTCGCTGGACGGGTTTGTAAAAAACTGTTCGGGTGGCGAGATTTCCACGATGCGTCCGGCCTCCATAAAGACCATGGTATCGGCAACCTTTCGGGCAAACCCCATTTCATGGGTGACGACAACCATAGTCATGCCGGTACCTGCCAGTTCGACCATCACATCCAGAACCTCGTTGATCATCTCGGGGTCCAGCGCGGAGGTCGGTTCGTCAAACAGCATGATCCGGGTTTCCATGCACAGCGAACGTGCAATGGCGACACGCTGTTGTTGCCCTCCCGACAATTGCGCCGGGTATTTGTCGGCCTGTTCCGGGATGTGGACCCGCTCCAGGTAATTGCGCGCGGTTTCTTCGGCCTGTGCTCTGGGGATCTTGCGCACTTTCATCGGGCCGATCATCAGGTTTTCCAAAACCGTCAGGTGCGGGAACAGATTGAATTGCTGAAACACCATGCCAACTTCTTGTCGCAACTCCCGGATGTCTTTGGCACCGTCATAAACCTCGATCCCGTCGATCACGAGGCGACCGGAATTGTGCCATTCCAACCCGTTGAAACACCGGATCAGCGTGGATTTACCCGATCCGGACGGGCCGCAAATCACGACCTTCTCTCCTTGATGTACGGTCAGATCGATGCCCTTAAGCGCGTGGAACGAGTCGTAATACTTATCCAGGTTGGTCACTTCGATCATCGGAGTGGCTTGGTTCATGACATACCTGTCTGGGTTTGGGGCATCCCGTTCGACTGACCAATACCGTGAAGAGTTCGGCCTGCATCCCAGGCATTCACTCTCAATCCCTCCGAGTGGACGTGCCAATGCAAAAGGGCCTGAGAATCGCAAGAACCGGTCAGGCACCGGAATTGAGTGGGGCAATCGGGCAAGGCTTCAGAATCCTCAATTTCGTTGCACACTGATTAATATGGTTGCTTAATACGCAATATTCGTCAATAAAAAACTCAGAGGGTGGAAAAGCGCAGCCCGTAAATTCGACTGACGACCAAGGGAGGAACCGCGAATGTCTGCCTGGATCAGGATGATTTCCGATGAAGATGCCGATGAGCAGCTTAAGGCCATTCTGGATCTGGCGCGCACGCCACATGGGACCGTCGATAATGTCATGCGTGTGCATTCTTTGCGACCCAACACCATGAAGGGGCATGTGATTTTGTATCGGGCCTGTCTGCACGATCAGATCAACACTGTTCCGATGTGGTTTCAGGAAGTAATCAGTTCTTATGTTTCAACCTTAAACGCCTGCCCCTATTCATACGCCAATCACTGGGCAAATGCCCGACATCTGATCAACGACGAATTGCAGGCTGATCGGATCGAGGTCGCGCTTAAGGCACATCGCCCACAAGATGCGTTTGACGGTGCCCATCTCGCAGCGCTGATTTACGCCGAGAAGCTGACCAAATCACCCGGCGCTATGACCGAGGCTGATATTGACGACCTGAAAGAGACGGGGTGGGATGATGGCGAAATTCTCGAAATCAACCAGATCGTGGGTTACTTCAATTACGCCAATCGCTTGCTGAACGGGCTTGGTGTGACCACGGATGGCGATGTTGTGGGCTATTACACCGACGATTGATTGGAAGAACCATGCAGGGAGACCCTCCGGGAAGACAGATCGACCGTGCCATCGGCGCCTCGCTTAGGGAGCTGCGTCAAAGCCGCAGGCAATCGGCCCGCCGACTGGCCGAACAATCCGGCATTTCCGCCGCGATGGTCAGTAGAATTGAAAACGGCCTTGTTTCACCTTCGATCGATACTCTGGCTGCACTTGCCGAAGCGCTTGAGGTTCCGATCGTATCGCTGTTCGGCGAAGCCCGCACCGACCACACCGATTACACCCTTGTACGCCATGGCGAAGGCCTGAAATCAACGCGAATTGCGGGGGGCCACAGCCACGAATATGTCAATCTGGCACTGCATTCGCGCAAAGATCTGCGATTTCAGGCGCGCAGGGTCACGCTGTCCCGCAACCGTGGCCAGCCGCCTACCTATGTTGGTCATGGCGTCGTCTTTGTGCAGGCACTCGAGGGCGAGGCCGTCTATCGTTATGGTGAGGCCCGGTTCAAACTCTCGGCGGGTGACAGTATCAGCGTGGATGCCGAACTGAACCACGGGTTCGAAGAAGTTCTGACCCCTGAATTTGTCTTTCTGACTGTTCAGGCAGAGCGCCCATGACACCCGACTAACATGGCCATGACGGTTGAACTTGACCTGACCCGTGGGTCCATTCCAGCACATTTCCGGGCGCTGGCGGTGCCTGGTGCGGTCGGGATGTTGTTCAGCACTCTGTACAACATCGTCGACATGTTCTTTGCCGGACTGCTATCGACAAGCGCACAGGCTGGGTTGGCGCTTGGATTTCAGGCCTTTTTTATTGCCATGTCCGTGGGTGTCGGTCTGAGCGCCGCCATGAGCGCGCTTGTCGGCAACGCACTTGGGGCAGGAAACCCCCGGGTTGCCCGACGTTTGTCCGCACAGGGCATGAGTTTTGGCTTTATTGCCGCCGGCCTGCTTGCGCTGTCGGGGCTGTGGTATGGGCCCGCATTGATACACCTGGTTTCGGAGCCGGGCAATTACCGCGATGCCGGGCTGCGTTATTTTTACTGGCTGCTCTTTGCGTTGCCGGGGTTTTTGCTGGCCCATGGCTGCAATGGCATATTGCAGGCTCATGGCGACGCCGTGTCCATGCAACGCGCTCTGGTTGTGGCTTTTTTTGCGAATATCGTACTGAACCCGCTGCTGATCTACGGCATTCCCGGATTGGTTCCGGGCATCGGGTTTGACGGGTTGGCAGCCTCAACCGTTATCAGCCAAACCGGCGTCATGATCTACATGATCCGGCAGGTACTGAGGCGCCGCAGGATGAAACGCATGCGCGCCGCCTACTTTAGACCCCGATTGAGCCGCTTTGCCGAAATTGCTGTTCAGGTTCTGCCGACTGCCGTGTCGTTCATGGTGATGCTGCTGTCTGGCTTTGTCATGCAATTCGCCCTGAAGATATTCGGCGAGCACGCAATCGCAGGCTTTGGAATCGCCATCCGATTGGAACAAATCCTACTTTTGCCCGTGCTGGGCGTCACCGGTGCGCTTTTGCCTATTGCGTCACAGAACTTCGGAGCGCGAGAATTCGACCGGGTGCGCGAGGCGATTTTCTTTTGCTGGAAGACCGGCCTTATCATGACCGCAACCGCGATCCCGATCCTGTGGTTTGCCGGGCCATCATTGATGCGGCTGTTCACAGACGACCCCGAAGTTATTCGAGTTGGCGTAAGCTATCTCCGTATCGATGGCCTGATCCTGCCGTTCTACATGATGTTGTTCTCGATCAATTCGCTGCTGCAGGCACTCAAAAGACCCATCTGGACAGTTTGGATCAGCCTGTATCGCCAGGCATTTGGCGTCGCGTTCTTTGTCTGGGTGTTCATCGGCCTACTGGGGTTTGACGAAACCGGGGTTTGGTTTGGAACCGCAGCGGCTGTCATCACTGGGTGGATCATTGCGCTATCAATGGCGTCACATGTGGCACACAGAGAAATAGGCGGTTTGTGGCGAATTCACCCTGCCCCACAACAAGCCGAGGAATAGCAGACAGGCCCATGAAGCCTGCTCGGCGAGAAGCACCTCAGCGCACGTTAACTCCTGTTCCGCATGGATAATCCGTTGTGAAACAGATGCACCTTTTCCGGCACCGCCGTCACAGCGACTGTTGTTCCACGCAGGTTTCGCTGAATTCCCGGCAGTTTGGCGATCACGGCATGCGCACCCTCCTGCTCAGCAAAATAGAGCAAAGTGACCTCACCCAACGCCTCGGTAAAGTCCACAACACCTTCCATAATCGGGGCGCTGTCGGTTTGCTGAAAATCTTCTGGCCGGACACCGACGTTGACGTTCTTGCCCATGTCATCTGCGGTTGTCGCAATGGCAGAAACAGCAGTCCCACCACACTCCAAAGTCACGGTCGTGGTCTCACCCGTCTGAGAAATTTTGCCCGGCAGCAGGTTCATCGCCGGAGATCCAATGAATTGCGCTACAAACTCATTGTCAGGTGTCTCATAAAGCTCCAGAGGTGTGCCAACCTGCGAGATGCCTTTATTGGCCAGAACCACGATCCGGCTGGCCAGCGTCATCGCCTCGACCTGATCATGAGTGACATAGATCATCGTGCTGCCGGGCATCGCCTCTTTCAGCCGTGCGATTTCGATCCGGGTGGCGACCCGCAAGGCTGCATCGAGGTTTGAGAGCGGTTCGTCAAACAAATAGACCTTGGGATCTCGGACGATGGCGCGCCCGATCGCGACACGTTGACGTTGCCCGCCGGACAGGGCTTTGGGCAGGCGATCCAAGAACGGCTCGAGCTGAAGGATCTGGGCCGCACGTTCAACGGCCGCATCAATTTCGGCAGCGGGCATTTTTGCGATCTTCAGGGCAAAGGCCATGTTCTCGCGCACGGTCATATGCGGATAAAGTGCATAGCTCTGAAACACCATCGCGATACCACGCTGTGCCGGGGGCACGTCATTCATGACCTGCCCTTCGATTTCCAGCGTCCCGCCCGAAATTTTTTCGAGCCCGGCGATCATCCGCAGAAGGGTGGACTTACCACAGCCCGACGGGCCAACGAAAACAATCAACTCACCGGTTTCTATCTCCAGATTGATGTCTTTCAGAACATCGACCGGACCATAGGTCTTGGCCACATCCGTCAGCTTGAGTTCCGACATCCCTTACCCTCCTGTTCGCCGGGCAAGGCAGAATTGGGCTGCCTCCAGCGTCACGTTGCCCATCTCGTTTTCGGCGACTGCCTGCAGCTCCTGCCCGATCATCTGCCAGTTTCCGGCAGGTAACGTCAGCGCCGCAGGCTCCGACCCGAGATTGAAGGCACAGAAAATCTGTTCTCTGCCATCCTCCCGAATGAACCGCAGAACTCCGTTTTCTTCTGCCATATCTGTCTGCGTCCCCGACATCAGCGCCGGATGCGCGTGACGGAACGCAATGGCACGGCGGTAATGATGCAAGATGCTTTGATCGTTGCTTTCCTGCCTGTCCACCGCCAGTTCCGCCTGCTTCTTGCTGACCGGCAACCACGGGTCACCGGAACTGAAACCGCTTTGTTCATCCTGCGTGGCCCACACCATCGGCGTGCGGCAGCCATCGCGCCCTTTGAATTCTGGCCAGAACTCAATGCCATACGGATCCTGCAACCTCTCGAAGGGAACTTCTGCCTCGCTCAGGCCGAGTTCTTCACCCTGGTACAGACAGGCCGACCCGCGCAGGCACATCATCAGAACCGCGTGCTGGCGAACGCTCAGGTCGCTGAGCCCCCAGCGCGAGGCATGGCGCTGCACATCATGGTTCGAGAACGCCCAGCACGGCCAGGCATCACCGGCCTTGGCCTCGAGCTGGTCGAATACCTGTTTGGCGTGACCGGCTGTGATGGCGCGGCTTTCAAGGAACTCAAAAGCATAGCACATATGCATCCGCTTATCGCCCGTGGTGTATTCCCCCATGATCTCTAGCCCGCGCTGCGCATCGCCGACCTCACCCAGGCAGGCGCGACCCTCGTAGGCGTCCGTCAGCGCGCGGAGACGTTCGAGGAAAGCGATATTCTCCGGCTGGCTTTTGGAATAGAGGTGATTTTGATGGTTATAGGGGTTCACCATCGGCGCGATCGAGGCATTGCGCTGATCCAGCGGCAGCGCCGGATTGTCCCGCAGCTGCGCATCATGAAAATAGAAGTTGATCGTATCCAGGCGGAACCCGTCCACGCCCAGATCAAGCCAGAACCGCGCGACATCCAGCAGCGCGTCCTGAACTTCACGGCAGTGGAAGTTCAAATCTGGCTGCGAGCTGAGGAAATTGTGCAAATAGTATTGCATGCGGCGCGAGTCCCACTGCCACGCCGACCCGCCAAAGATCGACAGCCAGTTGTTCGGCGGCGTACCATCGGGCTTGGGGTCCGCCCAGACAAACCAGTCCGATTTCGGATTGTCCCGATTGGCGCGGCTTTCAACAAACCAGGGATGCTGATCGGACGTGTGCGACAGCACCAGATCGATCATCACCTTCAGCCCCAGCGCGTGGGCCTGATCCAGCAAGATTTTGAAATCCGCCATGGTCCCGAACATCGGATCGACATCGCGGTAATCGCTGACATCATATCCGAAATCCTTCATCGGCGACTTGAAGAAAGGTGAAATCCAGATCGCATCGACGCCAAGCGAGGCGATATAGCCAAGCCGCTGGGTGATGCCCCTGAGGTCGCCGATCCCGTCGCCATTGCTGTCCTGAAAGCTGCGGGGGTAGATCTGATAGATCACGCCGCCGCGCCACCAGTCAGCGGCCACCTTGGTTGATGAATTGAGGTCTGCGTTATTCTGCACGTTCATGACACGCCTTTATTTGACTGACCCGGCCAACAGGCCCCGGACCAGATATTTTTGCATTGTGAAGAAGACAGCCAACGGAACCGCGATCGAAACGAACGCCGCCGTGGCAAGAATTTCCCAGTTGCCGCCCCGGGTTCCCAACAGCTCCACGATGCGGTTGGTCATAACCGTCGTCTGACCTGATGAGTCGATCAGGAACACCTTGGCAACCAGCAGATCGTTCCATGTCCACAGGAACTGGAAAATCGCAAAGGATGCCAAGGCAGGAAAGCTGAGTGGCAGAATGAGTTTGGTGAAGATCTGAAACTCGGTGGCCCCATCCACCCGGGCGTTTTCGATCAGGTCCCGGGGCAGCCCCGCCATGTAGTTGCGCAACAAGTAGATCGCCAAGGGCATCCCAAACCCGGTATGGGCCAGCCAGACGCCCAGATACCCTTTGCCGATCCCGATATTGAGGTGCAATTTGAGCAGCGGTATCAGCGCCAGTTGCAGCGGCACCACCAAGAGGCCGACAACCGCAGCAATCAACAGCGCCCGTCCAGGGAAATCCATCCATGCCAGCGCATATGCCGCAAAGGCCGCGACAAGGATCGGGATGATCGTCGCGGGAATGGTCACGGTCAGAGTGTTGAAGAACGCCTTGCCCATACTGTCGGAACTGCTTTGGTTGAACAGAACATGGGCATAGTTCTCAAAGGTGAATTCAGGCGGCAGAGTGGTTGTCACAAAGACGCGGGGGCCACGTTTGCCCGCAAATTCCTCAGTGTTTTCCATGCGATAGTCGCCATTGGCCTGAACCGTGATCGTCCCGCCCCGGCGCAGCTCGGCTGTTTCACCCGGAGCATAGGCATCAATGGCGCGGGAATTCACACCCCAACGGGTGATGTCCGAGGCCCGTTCACCATCGAAGACATTGCCTTCGATCACATAGAGCCCGTCTTGCAAGACCTGCGTTTCCGGTGGGGCCGCGCGCAACGTCAGGTTCTGTTCCGAGGGGAACAAGGCCCGCCACCAGCCACTGCTGGCAATTTGATCCCCTGTTCTGAAGGACGAGATCAACAAGCCCAGTGTCGGGAAAACCCACAGCACCACAAGCAGCACCACCGAGGCGTGAACGACCCATCTGAGGGCCGGTCGGGTTCCTGCAATATCACTCATGTCCCCAACCTCCTACTGCATTTCTTTGCGCGCATTGCGCACGTTCCAGATCAGGATCGGTGTCACCAGCAACATGATCACCATGGCCGAAGCCGACCCCACACCCCAGTCATTCGCGCGGAACATCTTGTCGTACATGTAATTGGCCAGAACCTGCGTCTCCCACTGGCCGTTGGTCATGGCAAAGACGATGTCAAAGACCTTGAGCACCACGATTGTGATTGTGGTCCACACAACCATGATCGTGGTCTTGATCTGCGGCACCTTGATCTTGAAGAAAATCTGGAACGGGTTGGCCCCATCCAGAATGGCGGCCTCGATGGTCTCTTCCGGAATACCCCGCAGTGCGGCGGACAGAATGACCATGGCAAAGCCGGTTTGAATCCAGACCAGCACGATCATCAGAAAGAAATTGTTCCAAAACGGCAGTGTCAGCCAGGTGTGCGTCTCGGTCCCGCCGAAGAAGATATAGATTGCGTTCAGGACGCCGATCTGGTCCTGGTCGGGTGGGCGCGCGTCATAAACCAGTTTCCAGATCACCGAGGCGCCAACGAAAGAAATCGCCATCGGCATAAAGATCAGCGACTTTGCGACATTGCCCCAGCGGATACGGTCGGTCAGTTGCGCCACCAACAGGCCAAAGGCCGTGGACATGGCAGGCACAACAATCAACCACAGCATGTTGTTGCGCATCGCTTCCCAAAATTTGGGCTCCGCCAGCATCTGAGAATAGTTGTTGAGGCCCGCCCATTCGTATCCGCCACCCGCTACGCGATCGGTCAGCGACAGCCGCAGCGTTTCAAACACGGGATAGGCCAGATACACCCCAAGCGCCAGCATGGCCGGGAGCAGGAACAGCCAAGGCCGGATCATGTTGGCGCGGTTGATATTGCGCCCCGCATTGGGCCCCCGCGCCGGAAACAGGATTTTGTCCACGAACTGGTTGGACAGATAGAAATAGCCCACACATCCCGACACGCCGATGGCGATCGTCAGCAGGCCTTGAATTGCCGGATGCATGCCGTCCTCCCTTATGACGGTGGAAATGGGCAACCCGGAGAACCGGATTGCCCCCATTTCAGATGCCTACTTGATTGCGTCCCAGGACGACTGGATTTCGCTGGCAACCTCTTCGGCGGGCTTGCCACCGGTATAATCGACCATGCCGGTCCAGAAGGTGCCCGCACCAACCGCACCCGGCATCAGGTCCGACCCGTCAAACCGGAAAGTGGTTGCGCCAAGCAGAATGTCACCCAGACCACGCAGAGTATCATCCTTATAGGCTTCGGTATTCACACCCTTATGCGGAGTGAGGAAGCCGGTCTGCGCCATCATGATCTCGTGTGCGATGGGTTGCTGCAGGAACTCCATGAACGCTGTTGTCGCGTCCGACGGGTTGCTGACTGCCAACAGGGTTCCGCCCCCCAGAACTGGATTTCCCAAGTCTTTATCTGCGTAGGACGGCATATAGAAGAAATCCGTGTCCACACCGAACTCGACATCTTCAGGGAAGAAAGCCGGAACAAACGAAGCCTGACGATGCATGTAGCACTGCGGCGGCGACGAGAAGAGGCCCTTGGGGCTGTCGCGGAAATCGGTCGAGGCCACAGCACCCGCCCCACCAGACACTTTCGCATCATCGCGCGCAAACCAACCGAATTCCTCAATCGCTTCAATGACGCGCGGGTCATCGAAGGGGATCTCGTTCCGCGTCCACTGGTCGTAAACCTCCGGCGATTGGGTGCGCAGCATCATGTCCTCGACCCAGTCGGTCGCCGGCCAGCCCGTTGCCGCGCCAGACCCCAGACCAATGCACCATGGTGTCTCGCCATCGGCCACGATCTGCTCGGTCAGCGCCTTCAGCTCTTCCATGGTGGTGGGTACTTCGTACCCGGCATCCTCGAAGTTCTCGGGATTGTACCAGACCAGCGACTTGACGTTGACGTTGTAGAAGAAGCCGAACATCTGATCGTTGCCGTCAGCGTCCTTGTAGGTGCCCAGATCGACCCACGAGTCTCCAGCCGCGTAGTTCTCGGCAACCCAATTGGCCATACCCTCACCCAGCGGGGCGAGCTGTCCTTTTGATGCCATGACCGACGCCAGACCCGGTTGCGGGAATACCGCGACATTGGGAGCCGATCCGGCCTCGGCATCAATCACGATCTGCTGCTCGAAACTGTCCGAACCCGTATAGATCACATCCGCGCCTGTGGCTTTCTCGAAATAGGCCAGCATGTTGTTGAAATAGCCGTCTTCCGGGGTCAGCCATGGCCCTGAGACCGTAACCGTCTGCCCACTCAGGTCCGGGGCGCTCTCGGCCCATGCATTATAACTGTCCCAATTGAAGGGGCCTTCACCGGGCGAGAATAACAGTTCCCCCTCTGCCAATCCCGATCCAGCACTCAGCGCCAGCGCGGCGGCGCTGGCGTAAATGGTTCTTTTCATGATGTCCTCCCACAGCATTTCAAACTTCAGTCTTCCTCAGGTCGGGCCGGTCACAAGGACCAGCGCGCGACGCCGAGACCAAAATCACGACAACAGCGCGTTCAAAATGATTCAAAGCGCTTTGAGCATCTCTAAAATTGCGCGTTTGCTCTCCCGTGTCAATGATTCCGTTAGCGCCAACAAATTTCGGCCTTCAACCTTTACATTGCTGGTCATTTTTCTAAGTATGGTGCCGATGATCGAGTTTGAGCATGTGACTCAAAGCGTTTGCAAACAAGCGAGCCAATCATGACACTAAAGGAACTTTCGGATCTGCTGGGTCTTTCGCCGACCACCGTCAGCCGTGCTCTGAACGGTTATCCCGAGGTTAATGAGGCAACGCGCGCGCGGGTTCAGGCTGCCGCAGCAAAACACGGCTACCGGCCAAATAGCCGCGCTAAGGGTCTGGCGACGGGGCGATCCATGGTGATCGGGCATGTCATCCCCAGTTCGCATCGTCACGAAATGGTCAATCCGATCTTTGGCGATTTTGTCGCCGGCGCAGTCAGGAAATATGCAGAGCACGGGTATGATCTGATGTTCACCCATGCCGACGACACCTCGATCGAGAAGGCGTATCGCAGCCTGTTTCAGCGCGGTGCCGTGGATGGTGTTGTGCTACAAGGCCCGAAAGTCAACGAACCCCGCATCGAAGTTCTGAATCGCATGGGCGTTCCGTTTATCGTACATGGACGCTCAACCGGGGTGAACGCACCGTATGACTGGATCGACGTGAACAATAAGAGCTCGTTCCAGCGTGCGACCCAGTTTCTGACCGATCTGGGGCACCGTCGCATTGCACTGATCAACGGGTTGGAAGACATGGATTTCGCGCAGCGTCGCCGCGCCGGATATGTTGCGGCGCTCGAGCGGGCAGGAATCGACATTGACCCACAACTGATGTGCAGCGCCGAAATGACTGAGGTCTATGGCCATCACGAAACACGCGACATGTTGCGGCTTGAAGAACCGCCCACTGCAATCCTGGCCTCGTCAATGATTACAGCCATCGGCGTTCGCCGGGCATTGGACGAAGCAGGGCTGACGATGGGGCAGGACATTTCCGTTATCGCTCATGACGATGAGCTTTCGTATCTGAAAAATGGTCAAGACGTGCCGATCTTCACCGCTACGCGGTCATCTGTTCGTCAGGCGGGTGAAATCGCTGCGGATATGCTGATCGAACGGATCCAGTCGCCAGATGACCCGCCAAAAACCAGATTGCTTGAGGCGGAACTGGTCGTAGGTCGATCCACAGGCCCTGTGCCAGTCGGGAATTGAACATGAAATACACTCGCTCGGACTTTCCCAAGGACTTTCTCTTTGGCGTTGCAACCTCGGCCTATCAGATCGAAGGGCATGCCCAGGGTGGCGCTGGTGAGACCCATTGGGACACTTTCGCGGCAACCCCCGGCAATGTGGTGCGAAATGAAAACGGAGATCTGGCTTGCGATCACCTGCACCGGTTCGAGGAGGATCTCGATTTTGTGCGCGAAGGTGGTTTCGACTGTTACCGATTTTCGACCAGTTGGGCTCGTGTGCTGCCGGAAGGGCGCGGCCAGGTCAATCAGGCCGGGCTGGATTTTTATGACCGCCTGACCGACGCCCTGCTGGAACGCCGCATCCGCCCCTGTGCGACGCTCTATCACTGGGAGCTGCCATCGGCACTGGCGGATCTGGGTGGCTGGCGCAATCCTGACATTGCCAGTTGGTTCGCCGATTTCACTGAGGTCATCATGGGCCGGATCGGCGACCGGATGTTCAGCGTCGCCCCAATCAATGAACCCTGGTGCGTCAGCTGGCTGAGCCATTTCGAAGGCCACCACGCCCCTGGTCTGCGTGATATCCGCGCCGCCGCCAGATCGATGCACCACGTTTTGCTGGCCCATGGCCGCGCCATTCAGGCCATGCGCGGGTTGGGGATGAGCAATCTGGGCGCCGTGTTCAATCTGGAATGGTCCGAGCCTGCTGACGACAGCGCAGAGGCGCAGAAAGCGGCAGCACTTTATGACGGAATATACAATCGTTTCTTTCTGGGCGGCGTCTTCAAGAAAGCCTATCCGGACAATGTTCTGGAAGGGTTGGAGCCTCATCTTCCGACGGGCTGGCAGGATGATTTCGACACTATCGCAGAGCCGGTCGATTGGTGTGGACTGAACTACTATACCCGAAAACTGATTGCCCCCGATGAAGGAGCGTGGCCACATCTCAAGGATGTACCTGGCCCTCTGCCCAAAACGCAGATGGGTTGGGAAATCGACCCTGCGGCGCTGACGCGATTCCTCGTGCGCACAGCGCAAGAATACACGGGCAACTTGCCGATACTCGTGACTGAAAACGGTCTGGCCAGCCCTGAGCGGCATAACGATAAAGACCGGATCGACTACCTGAACCAACACCTTTCCGCTGTTCAGGATGCAGTGGTGCAAGGCGTTCCGGTCAATGGCTATTTCATCTGGTCGCTGTTGGACAATTATGAATGGGCCTTCGGGTATGAAAAACGCTTTGGCCTGATCGATGTTGATTTTGATACGCTCAAGCGTTCACCCAAAGCGTCATTTTTTGCCTTGAAATCAGCGCTGACCGATGGGGTGGCTTCGTCGTAAGCTCTGGACTCGAATTTACCTGTGCATCAGTCTGATCTTGCAGAAATATGAGTGCACAAAGCAGCTTCGCGGTTGGTGCCGAAAACCGGAACATTTTTATGACCTCAGCGACGTAGGCAGAGACCCGGAATTTTTAGTGATATGGTTGCATTTTTTCGTTCCTTTCGTTGCAGAAAGGAAATGGTGGCGTCTACCCTGATTGGATAAGAATGGTGCTATTATTCTGCAAGACCGCCCTCGCCACCTGCACTTGGTGCGCATATGGCTACGAAAACAACTTTGCTGGTTGCAAAAATTCCCTCAGAAGCTGCGGAAAGTACATGAAATCACCCGTAAGCATCTGAATTAAGTTAGGAAATATCCACAGAAACTCTGAAATATCGAATTCACGAAATGGAGAAATGACACGTGTTGGGGCGCTCAGAGTGCGGGAAACGAACCTGGTTATGACACTGACTACTGACATTTGAGGTGACGTTGGACACATATCTGAAGTTTTTAGCCTGGAAAGGGTATGTGCTTCCCTTTCAAAAGGGTGCGTTCGCGTGGATAATCGAAAGATTGGAAGAATTTATTGTTTATGTGAGCAGCCAACTCAGATGGATTTTGATTGACAAGTAACATTCTTGAGGTTGCTCCTCCCAAAAAGTCTGAGCTTGCGGAGCAATTTGTGGAGCAAAACAGGGCGGTCTGACCCCGAAGAACAGAAAATTGAAGGCTATTATTGTTAAATAACAATATTTTACCTAAATTTTTATTCGCTAAAAATGGTGCCCGGGGGCGGAATCGAACCACCGACACGAGGATTTTCAAGTCAAGCCTACATGAATGACTTCAGTTACTTAGCTATACACGAGGATGTTTTATCCTCGTGTATTAGGGTAGTAACCAATTGATATTGCTTAACGAAATTTTGTCTCACCACTTGGAGACACAAGTGAGACAATGGATTCAGGTATTCCCCCGAGTTATCAACAGGTTATGCTTGCAAGCTATTGAACTTGTGAGACAATTTCAACAATTGAGGTTTGACGATAAGCCGAGGCTGCAAACGGAAATGACCGTCATGGCCCGAAAGCAATATCGGCGTATCGCCAGACCTTAATCATGGTGTTCTTTATGCAGGAGTGGCGGAATAGACATGTGGGGGGCTTAGCCGCCCACGGTAGTAGACGCGAGAACAGGTAGTCTTAGCGTAATGGAGTGGCAGCCCTTAGTCGGGTGAGTGACTGTAGCGGTAGCCGGGGACGAGCACCGAAACCTGGAGCTACTAAAACTAAGACATGCAAGGTGACAATTGGAAATCCTTGCCTCCTGCACAGAGCACATCATTGGTTGGGTAGTATACTACTCCACATATCAAATGAGCGGTTAACCAGCTCATCTACTTTGTAGTGATCTTGGCCAGACCAAAGGTTGAGTATGTGGCGACGAGTACGACCAGTCATTTCACCGAACATGTCGAACTCCCTCTTCATCGACCAATCCTTGTCCTTTGGATTGAACTTCAGGTCGAGGTGACGAGACCGATTGGCAATGTCTCGGACTACCGGCCAGACATCATACTGCTGAAGCTCGACGTCCAGCTTGTCTTTGGGCATCGCACCATCGTTGATGACCCACTCCCTAAGAGAATGACACCAGACGAAATAGGCGAGCGCGAAGTCGAAGACGACATGAATGTCACATGCTTCGTCATCAGCCATCGCTGACAACGTTCTATCCTTCCAACGTTCGAGTCTTTTGAAGTGATTTTTCCATCCGCCGATGGTGTCTGCGCTGGTCGGTGTAGCCATTAAAAATACCTGAAAATCGGGAGACAAAAACGAGACAACGGACTTTTAGGGCAATGTGAGTTTCCGCTAAGTCCTTGATTTTGTTGGTGCCCGGGGGCGGAATCGAACCACCGACACGAGGATTTTCAATCCACTGCTCTACCCCTGAGCTACCCGGGCACGGGAACGACGATCGCCGTTGGGTGGGGGCCTTCTATGACTTGCCAAAGGCGGTGTCCAGAGGCTTTCTGACATTTTTTCAGTGTGGACGCGGCGGCAGGCTTTCGTCAGGTTCCACTGCCGCCTCTGCATCCTCTTCGCGCTGCGCGGGCACCGCGTAGGAGTCGTTCAGCCACTTGGCCAGATCAATATCTGCACAACGTTTCGAACAGAAGGGGCGAAAGGGCCGAACGGTTTCTTCACCGCAGATCGGGCAGCTCATTTCAGCACCTCCGACATTGGTACGCGTCCGCGCTTTCTTTGCAATTCAAAATGACCAAGTGGCGTCCATCCGGCCAGAATGGTCTCTTCGGGATCGGATCTGAAAGCGGCGCGCAGCGCAGCTTCGAAACCGCGGCGGTCCTTCTTGGGCATGGGGGCAAGATCCAGCGTGATTTGCCCTCCCAGCCCGCGCACGCGCAAGGCACGCGGTAGCGCTTTTGCACAGGCGAAATTGGCCTTGGTACCGGCCGCCATTGACGTATCCGCTCCGGTATTGACGTCCACGGCGATCAACGCCCGGGTTGGCTGGATGTACAATTGACCACCCCCAGGCAGCGGTTCGTAGATGCCACGGATCTTGTCCAGCGCATCAAGAACCGCATGGGTCTCGAACCCGCCCGAGGCGGTTACAACCTCAGCCGGATCGGTCCAATCGCGCCAGGCAAGGATATGTGGTCCGTCACCTTCGCTCAGCGTTTCAGGCTGATCGCCGGTGTCGTTCAGAACCTGTTCGGCCTGCGCACGCATAGCGGCGATATCCTCGGCAATCTCATTCGCGTCCGCGCCATTGCAGCAGGACCGCAGTATCAGACCGTGCGGGCTGTCTTCCATCTGTTCGTGCGCGATTTCCAGCAGGCGATCGCGCTCATCCTCGTCTCGGATGCTGCGCGAGATATTCAGGCCAGGCGCATCGGGCGTTACGATGGCATAGCGGCTTTTGAACAGGATACGGTTGGTGACGGGGAGGGCTTTGCCTGGCTCGGCATAACCGCTGACCTGTACCAAAATCAGCGCACCCGGGGCCAACCCTTTGACTTGCCGTAAAAAAGCGGGACCGTCCGGGGTGGTCAGGAACATGCCGCCCTGCCCTTTGACCGGGCGATCCGCACGCGCCCGATAGATCGTTCCCGGCGGGGGTGCATCCGTTGCGATCAGGAAATCGTCAAGTACGCCATCCACCATCAGCGCCGCGGCTTCGCGGTCCTGTATGTGGTCCAGAACGATGGTACGGCCTTTCATGATGCCTCACGATATAAAGGATATCCGATCCCCTGCAACAGGGCTGCGGTCTCGGACAAAGGAAGGCCCACGATGCCGGTGAACGAACCGGAAATCCACGGAATGAACGCGCCCGCCGGGCCTTGGATGGCATAGGCCCCGGCCTTGCCCTGCCAATCATTTGTAGCCAGATAGGCGTTGATCTCGGAATCGGACAGGCGTTTCACTTTGACCTGAGAAACCACGTCGCGCTGCAGGATTTTCTCACCCCGTCGAACGGCGACTGAGGTGATCACCCGATGGCGGCGACCGGACAGAGCGTAAAGAAATTCTGCCGCCTGCCCTGCATTCTGAGGTTTGCCCAGAATACGGCGCCCCAGGGCCACGGTGGTATCTGCACATAGCGTGATATCATCGCTATCCGCTTGAACAGCCTGTACTTTTCCGCGCGTGATGCGGTTGCAATAGGGAACAGGCAATTCGCCTTTCAGGGGCGTTTCATCGATCTCGGGCGGGCAAATAGCATCCGGATGAATACCAAGCTGCGCCAGCAGGTCCAGCCGCCTGGGGCTGCCCGATCCGAGGATAAACGCCATGTGTCGGGCGTTACTTGAAGCGATAGTTGATCCGACCTTTGGTCAGATCATAGGGGGTCATTTCGACCTGAACTTTGTCGCCGGCCAGAACGCGGATGCGGTTTTTGCGCATCTTGCCTGCCGTGTGTGCGATGATCTCATGGCCGTTTTCCAGCTCGACCCGAAACGTCGCATTAGGCAGGAGTTCCTTCACGACACCGGGAAATTCGAGCGTATCTTCCTTGGCCATGTTGTCTCCATCATTACATTGCACCTGCAGAATCTGCAGGAGGTGTGCGCTTAAATGAGCCCATTTTGGCCTTATTTCAAGGGCAGAATTGCCTAAAGAGCGGATATTGTGACTGAATTGGCCCTTACGTCCTGTTCGGCCCAATGGGTACGGTTGAGCACATGACCGTCGGCGCGGACATGGGCAATGGCGTTCAGATCGATATCGGCATAGGTCCAGCCGGGCTGGTTCAGAGTGCCCTCGGCCAGAACGCCGGTCTGGGGAAAGCCTATGTCAGGTGGACCAAAGATGCCGCCGGTTCCGGTGTTCATGTCCACAGCCTCGGACCAATCATTGCTGCCAACCAGCGATGCCGTCACCGTAACACATTGATTTTCCAAAGCTCTTGACATGGCGCCAATGCGCACGCGCCAGTAACCGGACAGGGCTTCGGTGCAGGAGGGAACCAGGATCAGATCGGCCTCCTGCAGGGCGCGGCCGAGCAATGGGAACTCGCTGTCATAACAGATGAGCACCCCGATTTTGCCCAGGGCAGTGTCGAACAACTTCAGCGGACCGCCCGGCGCTATGTCCCAGTGCTCGCGTTCAAAGCGGGTCATGATCTGTTTGTCCTGATGGTCGGTGCCACCATCGGGCGCGTAGAACGCAGCCCGGTTGACCGGGCGGCCCGGACCGTCAATAACCGGGGCGGAAGCACCCAAAATGTATGTGTTGTACGCTTTTGCTAGGCGTTGATGTACAAGTTGTACAACTTCCATCCGGTCAGAAACCGCGCGGATCGAACGCTCCAGATCGCCTGCGACTTCCGCGCCGTTCAGGGTGGACAGTTCCATCGCACCGTATTCGGGGAAGACCAGCAGTTCGGCCCCCTGCCCGGCTGCCTCAGACACCCACGATTCCAGTTTGTCCTCGTACTGTGCCCAGCTGTCGTGCCAGTCGAGATTGTAGGCGGCGGTTGCGACTTTCATGCACGCATATTCCAAAGGTCGGGATCAGAGGGCGATAGTAAAAGGTCCTCCCGCCGGCACAACCCTGCACGACGAATATTCCTGAACTAATCAAACAGTCGCGGGACACCAAACGAGATCGCAGGCGCGATGCGAGGCACGTTTGGCTGCCGCTGGCTTTGCGCTTAAGGAGCAGCGCCGGTGCTTCCGCGGAAGCTTGACCGTGAGAATGAGACTCCTATCCAAACCAGATGTCACTATTGCGCTTCTTATTCTTTCTTTGGTGGCTGCCTCAGACATTTCGCAAGCGCAGCCTCTAGAGCTGCCAGATTCACGGTGCGTGAAACCTGATCGACACCTGCTGCTTTTGCCATCAGATCCATGTTTTCCAGCAATGTTTTTAGATCCGGAACCTTGCGTTCAAGTGCCGCACGTAAGAGCACTTCAATCTTGCGGATATACCAAATCGCCAAAGATGTGACTTTGAAGTTCGCCTCCATTTCTTCCGGGACATGGGCAGCAATTGCTGTGCTCGCACAGACCATCGATTCCGAAGCGATGTAAAATGCCTGCGCGGCGCTGTTGGGATTTACGTATTTGACGCCTTCATTGATCAATGCACCTCCGGCGAGGACAAGCGCCAAATCCTTGCCTGAAATGGAGGCGGCATTGCCAAGAGCAGCCCCACCGGCCACCGTGATCAACGCTGCCGCCGTCAAATCCCGATTGCGCGCGGCTTCGTCACCCAACCTTTTATATGCGTCCGAAAGCTGCAGGGCGTAATAGGCCGTTCGAATAGGCTCCCGCTTCAAAAGCACAGAGGATGACTGAAACCCTTGCGGCGTCGGCTTGAAGGTATCGCCCACATTGATCGAGTGCTTCACCTCGTCGCCGGCGGTATTCGCCAGAACAACCTGTTCGGCGTTGAATGCCCTGCTTTCGTATGCACATGCAGACAAAACAGCGGGCAACAGAACACCAGATAATAAGCAGATGGAAAGTGGTTTCACCGAAATACCCTCTGGAAATATGTTTATTAAATGCTGGGATTGTACGGCCAAAAACTGGTTCGGGCAAATTTCCACCTGAAAGCAGACGCGTTTCGTCAGTCGCTGGATGATCCAGCCGATACGCGACCGCGACAGAAAATGGACCTGTTTTCCGGCCTGAAGCCGACAGGGCGCCAACACCGCACGATTGAATCCAATCAGAAATCAAAGCCCGTTTGAACGGGTGGCGTGTAGGGTTCGATCATCTCTTCACCCTCGGCGCCCCGTTTGATCGGCTTGACGGTGTGATATTCAAAACGACCCTCGTAACCTGTGCCCAGCGTCTGCTGCGCCGCCTGCGGCGTGGTGACACCTGACAGCCAGCGTTCGATTTCATCGGGCGTCAGAATGACGGGCATGCGGTTGTGGATATGCGCGATTTGCGGGCTGGGTTTCCGGGTCAGGATGGTGCAGCTGTGGCTGCCCTCATCCGTCCGGTAAAACCCGGCAAAGAACATGGTGGGCGCGTTGCGCCTGACCGTGATGAAGACCGGGCAATCGTGCCCGTGATCCTTGGGCCATTCATAGTAGCCAAGGGCCGGGATCAGGCAGCGGCCATGATCCCAATAGCTTTGCCAGAAACTGACATTTTCAATCTTCGAGTTTATCATTGGCTTCTTGCTGCGCGGATCCTTTACCTGCCAGCGCGCGGTGGTCAGTTCAGCGTTTTCGCCATCCCAGCGGATCATGCCAACCCGATCGGTAGGTGACACATTGTACCCGCCCAAGGGCAGTTGATCAGGGAGATGGGGAGAGACCTTTCCGCTCAGAAAAAGCTCCTTGATCGCCAGCATTTCACGCTGCGTCAGATGACCGGCTGCAAACTTTCCACACATAAGGAAACGCTACGCGGAACTGTAATTTTGGACAAGTTTTGAAGGATGAAACGGGCAGAACAGCAGGCGGTGCCTATTTGCGCTTTTCAGTCCAACCTCTGCGAAAGGACGTTGGTGCCGCGCCATAGCGTTTCTTGAACCGTGCTGTCAGCTGGGTCGCGCTGCCAAATCCTGTGGCCGCTGCGATTTCGGCAACCGACATCTCGGTTTCGCTGAGCAGCGCATAGGCCCGCGCGACGCGCAGCTCTATGTAAAATTGTACGGGAGATACTTCGACGTATTTCTGGAAAAGACGTTCCAACTGACGGCGGGAAATTCTCACGGTATCGGCGATTTCCGAGATATCCAACGGATCTTCGAGGTTCTCGTGCATGATCTGCATGGCGTTGATCAGGTATTGGTTGCGGCTGCCCAGCGCGACCGAATATGCCGATTTTTGCAGCGTTTTGGCGTTGTTCGACCGGAAATGAATGCACATGTCAGACACGATGACCGCAAGATCTTTCCCGAAGTCGGATTCAATCATGTCCAGCATCATGTCGATCGCCGCATTTCCACCGCCGCAGGTCATTAGATCCTCGTCGATCTCATAGAGGTTCGCCGAAGGCGTCAGGCTGTCGAAATGCTCGACAAAGGCGGGGTGGTTTTCCCAATGCAGCGTGAACCGCTTGCCGGTCAGCGCACCAGATTTGGCAAGCGCAAATGCGCCGGTGCAGATACCGCCGAGCTTGCAGCCGAAAGCCTTCTGGCGGCTGATCCAGGACAGGATTTTGGGATTGGTGCTTTCCGTCGGCTCAATGCCCGAGCAGACAAACAATCTTGATGAGCGGGGCAGGTTTTTGAGGGCGGAATCCGGGGTGATCTGAATCCCGTTGGAACACAGGACCGGATCCCCGTCCTCAGTGAGCAGATACCATTTGTAGAGTTCCTTGTTCGTGACCTGATTGGCGATCCTCAATGGCTCAATCGCCGCGCTGAAGGCCAGCATGGTCAGTTTGGGCAGCAGCAGGAAATTCATCTCTTTCGCCGGTCCGTCATAGTCGATGCGAAAACTGGCGGCACCTTTCGGTATGAAGTTCTTCTGGTTCATGTCGTCTCCTCGCACTGCAGAACACGGCGGCTGAAAAGCACCAACACCCGAAGGTGTTGGTGCAGATCGCTCAGGCGTTTAGTTGAGCAACGGGCTCCCCGCTATCCTCCCACGCGCGGACCTCTTCGTCACTGGCCTTGGGTGAGAAGAGCCCTGTCATGGCATAGATGATGCCGATCACGGGCGAAAGCCAGCAAGCAAATGCCAGGGGGATGTATAGCAGGTTTTCGAAGTTGCCGTCGGCAATCCCCAGGCCCAGTGCGGTAATGACGAAGGCGCCACCAGCATTCCACGGGATCAGGGGGGAAACCAGCGTGCCACCCTCTTCAACCGCACGAGACAGGTTCAGAGGCGAATACCCCATCGCGCGATACACCGGCGCATACATCCGGCCCGGCAATGCGATTGACAGATACGGGTCACCTGCCACCGTGTTGGTCGCCACTGATGTCAAAATCGCCGAGATCTGAATGCCTGCAAAAGTCTTCACCTTTGAGATGACCACTTTGATGATGGCTTGCAGGCAACCCACGCGTTCGAGTGCTCCACCAAATCCCAGCGCCAGCAGCACCAGCGAGATTGTCCACATCATAGACTGAATGCCTCCGCGGTTCAGCAGCGGATCGATTTCTGGAACACCCGTGTCGATCGCATAGCCACTGTTGGCAAAGGTAAACGTCTCATGCAGTCCGGCCCCCTGGCAAACGATCGCCATAATGCCGCCTGCGACGGCCCCCGCGAACAGGGACGGGATCGGCGGTTGCTTCATGACGGCCAGCACGATGACCAGCGCGGCGGGGAACAGCATGATGGGTGAAATCCAGAATGCATCGTCCAGCGCGGTGGTGATCGCGTGAATCCGGTCGAACGAGACCTGTGATGTGTCGATCAGTGTAAATCCAACGATGAAATAGATCATCAATGCGATCAGCATCGAAGGCACAGTGGTCGGCAGCATGTTCCGAATGTGATCGAACAGGTTGGTCCCGGTCACGGCTGGGGCAAGGTTCGTCGTGTCGGACAGGGGCGAGATCTTGTCACCAAAGAATGCACCCGAGACGACAGCACCGGCGGTCCAGTACATCGGGATACCAAAGCCCGCTCCGATGCCCATCAGGGCAAGACCAACGGTGCCTGTCGTACCCCACGAAGTGCCCAGTGACACCGAAACGATTGAGCACAGCAGCATACCCGCGGCCAGAAAGAGCTCGGGCGACAGTATCTTGAGGCCATAATAGATGAGGGTCGGTACCGTACCGCTGGCGATCCACACGCCGATGATCATGCCAACCGTTATGAGAATCGATACGGATGGCAGCGAGATATTGATGACGTGGAAGACGCCCTCTTCGATACTGGGCCATTTGTGACCAAGCATGAGACCAACGATACCGGTTATTGCGATCCCGAATGCCAGCGGAATATGCGGGGTGAAGTCACCGAAATAGAACAGCTGCAACCCGAGCACGAAAAGGGTCAGCACGATTGGCACAAGCGCCAATATCAGGCCAGGTTGCCTTATGTTTTCTTCATTGGCAGACATTTGGGTCTCCTCCGTTGGATAAATCAAGAACCTTGATGATCCGCGGAAGAAACCAGATTTTGTCGCGTCGGACCGTCGGTCAGAGCGCACTTCTGCTTACGGTTTGCGACACCGGCGCGCCAGTTCCCGACTTGTTCGGAGGGGACGATAGATGTTCAATCCATACCAGCAAAGCATGCTGTCATGGTGAATATCCGGGATAGCCGCGCCCAAGGGGTGAGGAGGATCAGTGATCCGTGTCAATTCCCCTGATTGCGAGCCTCCAGCCGCTCAAGATTGACGACCGTTGAAAGCATCAGGCGATCATGGCTCCAATCCTGCGTCTGCCGGACCGATGCCGAGCCGATGGCAAGCACCGTGGCCAGTGACAATGTCAGCCCGAGGAATGCGGCAGGCAATGGGGTAGTCGTGATCGGCGCCTCGGTCAGCGCAATTACACGCTGGCGCAGCACATGCTTTGCCTTGGCGCCGTTCACCAGGGCCACGTGAAGAGCACGCGGGCCGCGCATGGCAATCGACCGCGAGCAGTAATCCAGCAAGCAGGTGGTATAATCCTTTACGTCGATCCCTTTGCGCACAACAACCGATTGATCACAGGCCAGTTCGCGCAACCGGTCAAATTGATGTTTCAGCACCAGGTAAGCCGGATTCCAGAACAACACAGGCCGCAGAAGCTCAAAGCCGAGCTCCCATTCCACATCCCTTGCGCGGATGTGCTGGAATTCATGCGCCAGCGCGAACCTCAATTCACGCGGCGTGTTCAGCAGATGACTTGGCAACACAACATGGCGGCGGCGCAGGCCGCGTACGGCGAACGGTACGGTTATGCGGTCGGACAGGCGAATATCGACCTTGGCCGACCGACGCCAAAGGAAACTGGATTTCACCGTTTTGCGGATCGCCCAGGCATCACGCAGAACCCGCATCGCCAAAATGGCCGACACCAGCGCCAGCCCGGCCAAGGCACAAGTGACAAGAGCGCTATTGCCGGAGAGGATGTGATCGAGCCACCGTTCGCGCGTGTTCAGCAGGGATTCGAATTGTGCGGCGGGCATGGCGATCTCGCCGCGCAGATAGGCCGCCACCGCAATGTCACCCAGCGCCACCGCGCGCCCCGGCCAAACCAGCCCGGTAATGGCCGATACGCCCAGCGCCAGAATGGGGCTCAGCACGACACAGGCGCATAATGTCTTGAGAGCGCGAAGCTGTGCAACATAGCCATATCGCATCGAAGTTCGCCCCAGCACAGAGCAGGCCAACAGCCAGATCAGCGCCGACAATCCAAGCACGATATTGAGTTCGAGAAACGAGTCGAGAACCGGTTTAACCGCTGTCATTTTGCAGTCTCCTCTCTACCAGCGCCCGAATTTCCTCAAGATCCGCTTCGCTCAGCCCCGCATCATCGACAAGGCGCGCAACCAGTGTCGCGGGGGTGTCGTCAAACAGGGTGCGTGACAGGTTTTGCAGCGACCGAGCCTGATACCTGTCCTTTTCCAGCAGCGGCCTGTAGATCAGCGACTTGCCATCTTTGCGACTTTCAACAAATCCTTTTTCGTCAAGAATACGCAGAATGGTTGCACCGGATGTATAGGCAAGGTTGCGCTCTGGCGGCAGGCGATCAAGGACGTCACGGACCGAGCCCTGACCCAGCGCCCAGAGTTCATTCATGAACTCAAGTTCCACTTCGGTCAGCAGGTTTGTTGTTTTCTTTTTTCGCATCGGTCTTTCACGTCGCCATTTTTAGTATGCCTGACAGACAAACATCCTTTCGCCCTTTCGCAAAGCCTAAACTTTCCAGAACACGAAAACGCCCCACCCGATGGACAGGAAAAGCGGCGTCCAGACCGGTTGCCCAACCAGCCCGAGCCAGGCGAGAAAGATATAGACCGAGCCCAGCAGCGTGATGAACAGCCGGTCGCCCAATGTGGTCGTCAGCCCCAGGACACCGCGCCGCTCGATCCCGTCGCGGTATTTGAAACCTTCAAGCAGGCCGATCAGGGCGATGGCCGAGAAGATACCCACAAACACGGCCAGCGTCGCAGGGGTCCAGGCCATCCAGAAATCAGGCCACAGCGGATCAGTCCAGGAAAAGCCCTTTTCCACTTGCTGGCCGACACTGCCCCAACCGGCTTGCTGGGCGAGGGCCGTGGAAGGCAGGAACGGAAGGGCGAGAAGAAGTTTACGCATATCGAACCTCATACACGTCCCATCGCGAAGCCGCGCGCGATGTAGTTGCGGACAAACCAGATGACGATGGCGCCGGGGATGATGGTCAGCGTACCGGCAGCGGCCAGCAGGCCCAGCTCATACCCGGCGCTGGAGGCGGTGCGGGTCATCACGGCAGCGATGGGTTTGGCCTCAACCGCCGTAAGCGTCTTGGCCAGCAGCATTTCCACCCATGAGAACATGAAGCAGAAGAAGGCGGCGACGCCTACGCCCGCCTTGATGTTGGGCAGGAAGATCGTCACGAAGAAGCGCGGGAAGGAGTAGCCGTCGACATAGGCGGTTTCGTCCAGTTCCTTGGGGATGCCACGCATGAACCCTTCGAGAATCCACACCGCCAGCGGCACATTGAACAGCGTATGCGCCAACGCCACCGCCAGATAGGTATCGAACAGGTGGATCGACGAATAAAGCTGGAAGAACGGCAAGGCAAACACCGCCGCCGGGGCCATCCGGTTGGTCAGCAGCCAGAAAAACAGCTGTTTGTCGCCCAGGAACCGATAGCGCGAGAAGGCATAGGCCGCAGGTAGGGCGACACAGATCGAAAGCACCGTGTTGATCGTTACATAGGTGATCGAATTGATATAGCCCCAGTACCACGTCGGATCGGTGAAGATGGTGATGTAGTTCTCCAGCGTGAAGGTCTGGGGAAACAGGGAAAAGCCCGACAGGATCTCGTTCGTGGTTTTGAAGGACATCGCCACCAGCCAATAGATCGGCAGCATCAGGAATGCGATATAAAGGATCGGGATGAGAGACCGCTTTTTCATTGCGCGTCATCCTTTGTCATCAGAGTGTAGAAGACCCACGATACCAGCAGCGTGATAGCGAAATAGATCAGGCTCATCGCCGCTGCAGGGCCAAGGTCGAACTGTCCCAGCGCGATCTTCACAAGGTCGATCGACAGCAAGGTGGTTGAGTTGCCCGGGCCACCGCCGGTCAGAACAAAGGGCTCGGTATAGATGTTGAAACTGTCCATGAACCGCAGCAGAACGGCGATGGTCAGGACGGTTTTCATCTTGGGCAGCTGAATATAGCGGAACACGGACCATGGGCTCGCGCCGTCGATCTTGGCCGCCTGATAATATGCGTCGGGGATCGACACCAGACCCGCATAGCACAGCAGCACCACCAGCGAGGTCCAGTGCCACACATCCATGACGATAACTGTGATCCAGGCCGAGAGCGGCTGTTGCGTCATGTCATAGTTGATGCCCAAAACGTCATTCAGGAAATACCCCAACAAGCCTATTTTAGGCAGGGTGAAGATGTTCCACATCGAGCCAACCACGTTCCACGGGATCAGCATCGGCAGGGCCATCAGGACCAGACAAACCGGCACCCAGAACCCTTTGCGCGGCATTGAAAGCGCCACGATAATGCCCAAAGGCACCTCGATGATCAGGATCATTGCGGTGAACAGGAACTGCCGCCCCAGTGCAGCCTGAAACCGGTCAGATCGCAGGATCTGCTCGAACCATCCCAGACCCTCCCAGAAGAACTGGTTGTTGCCAAAGGTTTCCTGCACCGAATAGTTGACCACCGTCATCATCGGCACCAGTGCGTTGAACGCGACCAGCGCCAGAACGGGCAGGACAAAGAACCATGCCTTTTGGTTTTCCGTTCTCATTGCGCCCGCTCCTCGGTTGCGATCCAGCCGTCGCGGTAGACGCGGGATTGTTCAGGTTTGAATTGCAGGAAGACCTGCGATCCCGGCTCAGGGACTGAGTGTTCGGTCACAGCCTTGAGAGCTGTGTTGCCGACCATAGCGCTGACCACGTAATGGCGGCCAATGTCCGAAACCTTGGTCACGTGCGCGGGGATACCTGTGTCGCCGAAGCCCACATATTCAGGCCGAATGCCCAGATCAGTGCGGCCACCGTCACCGTGCGCCGGCCCTTCCAGCATGACTTCGTGGCCTTCAAATACGGCGCGGTCGCCCTTTGCCTCGCAGGGCAGGACGTTCATGCCGGGGGAGCCGATAAAATGGCCGACAAACGTGTGCTGGGGACGTTCGAACAGTTCGACCGGCGTGCCGATCTGAACGACTTCGCCTTCCTGCATAACCACAACCTCATCCGCGAAGGTCAGCGCCTCGGTCTGGTCGTGCGTCACATAGATCATCGTCGCCTTGACGCGCTGGTGCAGCTCTTTCAGTTTTGACCGCAGCTTCCATTTCAGATGCGGGTCGATCACGGTCAGGGGTTCGTCGAACATCACCGCGTTGACGTCGTCGCGCACCAGACCGCGACCCATCGAGATCTTCTGCTTGTTATCCGGGCTGAGGCCAGAGGCACGGGTGTCCAGCATATCCGTGACGTCCAGCATCTGAGCGATCTCGTCGACGCGGCGCGCTATGGTTGCCGGATCGACGCCCCGGTTCTTCAGCGGAAAGGCCAGGTTCTCGCGAACCGTCATCGTGTCGTAGATCACGGGAAACTGAAAAACCTGCGCGATGTTGCGTTGATCGGGTGGCAAGGCGGTCACGTCGCACCCGTCGAACAGAATCTGCCCTTCGGACGGCGTCAGCAGGCCCGAGATGATGTTGAGCAGCGTGGACTTGCCGCAGCCCGACGGCCCCAGCAACGCGTAGGCCCCGCCATCGCGCCAGGTCACGTCGATTTCCTTCAGCGCATAATCCTCGGGGCCTTTCGGCGTCGGCATGTAGCTGTGTCGCAGGTTTGAAAGCTTGATCTGTGCCATGTCAGGCCACCCTTTTGCCGTCTTGGCCGAAATACCGGCAATGCGCCGGGTTCATGTAGAAACTGTGATCTTCGCCGACCTGATAAGGGTGCACACCTGCAGCCAGCGAGACCCAGGCATCCTCGCCATGCTGGAAATGTGCGCTGGAATCCGAGCCTGAAAGCTCGGTCACAATCACCCGGCCAGTCAGCTCTACATCTGCGTCAGAGGTTCGGAATGGGGTCACCCGGTGAGGCCGGACAGCAACCATGTATTCGCCATCAGCAATGTCGGCGACCGTCCAGCCGCCTCCACCCGCGAGTTGCGCCTGAGCGCCAGAAACGGTGATCTGCCCCACGTTGATCGGCGGGTCCGAGAACACGCGGGCGGCGGCGATGTTTTCGGGGTTGCGGTAAATTTCGGCAGTCGGACCGAACTGGGTGACGCGGCCGTCCTCCATCAGGGCGGTATGGCCCCCGAGCAGCAGCGCCTCTTCCGGTTCCGATGTGGCATAGACCACAACGGCACCGCGGCCCGCAAACAGATCAGGCAGCTGTTCGCGCAGCTCTTCGCGCAGTTTATAGTCAAGGTTGGCCAGCGGTTCGTCGAGGAAGACGGCACGGCTCTCTTTTGCAATGGCACGCGCCAATGCGGTCCGTTGTTGTTGCCCCCCCGACAGCTCATGCGGGCGGCGATACAGCATCGGGCGCAGTTGCAGCAGGTCGGCGGCCTCTTCGACGCGACCCTCAATCTCGGATTGCGCCATGCCAGCCACGCGCAGGGGCGATGCGATGTTGTCGAAGACGGTCATATGCGGGTAGTTCACGAAGAACTGGTGCACCAGGCTGATCTGACGTTTTTGCGTGCTCAGCCGGGTCACGTCCTGCCCGTCCATCAGGACCTTTCCCGAAGCCATCGGATCCAGCCCGGCCATCATCTTGATCAGAGAGGTCTTACCCGATCCGGTGGCCCCCAGCAGCACATTGAAATGGCCTGTCTGAAGGGTCAGGGTCGTGGGTTTGATATGGATGACGTTGCCGACCCGTTTGGTCGCGTCCTGTAGTTCGATCATCTGGGAATCTCACGGGGGGCGTTCTGGGGTAGGCCGGGCTTAAGCCCGGCCTACGGGTTTGCGCTTACTGGGACTGCCAGCGCTGAACCAGTTCGTCATAGTTGACGGTCTGGCCTTGCGGCTTTTCGTTCTCCAGCTTGGCTTTGGGCGAGCCTTCTTTCTCGAGCCAGAAGGACGGATCCTGCGGCTCGTTCAGGCGCGGCCCACAGCCACCGTAGACACCGGCGCTTTCATCCGCGGCCTGCATACGGGCCATGGTGATGTCCATCTCTTCGGCCAGACGGTCCATCGCCTCCTGCGGGGTGAAGGCGCCCGAGTTCACGTCACCGATCTGCTGCCACCAGATCTGGGCCAGCTTCGGATAATCCGGAACGTTGATGCCGGTCGGCGACCACGCCACGCGGTCAGGTGAGCGATAGAACTCGACCAGACCACCCAGCTTGGGTGCGCGTTCGGTGAAGGACTCGTGGTTGACCGAGCTGTCGCGGATGAAGGTCAGACCCACATGGGACTTCTTCACATCGACAGTCTTGGAGGTCACGAACTGGGCGTAGAGCCAGGCCGCCTGAGCACGATCCGCCGGGGTCGATTTCAGGAAGGTCCACGATCCCACGTCCTGATACCCAACCTTCTGGCCGTCTTCCCAATAGGGGCCATGCGGGCTGGGCGCCATCCGCCACAGCGGCGTGCCTTCGTCATCCACGGTGTTGTTACCTTCGGATTTCGGCTTCACCATGTCGGCAGTAAAGGCAGTGTACCAGAAGATCTGCTGGGCCACGTTGCCCTGGCTGAGCGCCGGCAGCGACTGGTAGAAGTCATAAGACGCGGCACCCGGAGGCGCATAGTTGCGCAACCATTCATCCCACTTGCGGATTGCATAGACCGCAGCCGGGCCGTTCGCGGCACCACCGCGCGAGACGGATGCGCCAACCGGGTTACAAGTGCCCGCTTCCATGCGGATGCCCCACTCGTCGACCGGAACGCCGTTCGGCTCGCCCTTGTCACCGGCACCGGCCATCGACAGCCACGCATCGGTCATACGCCAGCCAAGATCAGGCGCGCGTTTGCCATAGTCCATGTGGCCATAGATCGCGACGCCGTCGACTTCTTTCACATCCTCAGTGAAGAACTCGGCGATGTCCTCGTAGGCCGACCAGTTGACCGGAACACCCAGATCATAGCCGTATTTTTCTTTGAACGCGGCCTTGTTGTCCTCGTCATCGAACCAGTCCTTGCGGAACCAGTAAAGGTTCGCAAACTGCTGATCAGGCAGCTGATACAGCTTACCGTCCGGGCCGGTGGTGAACTGAATGCCCATGAAGTCATCCAGATCTAGCGTCGGCGAGGTGGTCGCCGCCCAGTCACCGCCCATCATGTCAGTCAGCGGATAGGCCAGTTGCAGGCGCGAATGCGTGCCGATCAGGTCGCTGTCATTGACATAGCCGTCATACAGGTTCCGCCCGGTCTGCAGCTGGGTCTGAACGGCCTGAACCACTTCGCCCTCGCCGAGGATCTGGTGGTTGACCTTGATGCCGGTGATTTCCTCGAACGCCTTGGCAAGCACTTCGGATTCGTAGGAATGCGTCGGGATGCCTTCGGACAGGACGTTGATTTCCATGCCAGAATAAGGCTGTGCAGCTTCGATGAACCACTGCATTTCCGCCATCTGTTCGTCTTTCGACAGGGTCGATGGCTGGAATTCATCGTCGATCCAGCGCTGTGCTGCGGCTTCGTCGGCCCAAACGGGACCGTGCCCCGCAATGACGGCAGCCGCCGCCACTGCGGAAAGTAGATGTCTCCGCATCTCTTTCCTCCCAAGATTTTTACATAACCGGCTGTCACCGGATGACGCACAGCATCAGCGATTTCTTGCGCACCTGTCAAACTAAATTTTTAGTAAATGAGTGAGCCTGATGTAACCAATTGTTATTATATTGTTTTATGGAATTCTCAGGTGGACTCCAGCCCGGCATCACGGAGGCGTAGCGGGAGGCGCCATTCACCGCTACACAAATGCGCCAGCAGTGAAGCACCCTCTCTTAACCGGTTCAGCGCTGCGCCTATGGTGCGGTTTCTACCGCTGCCTCCGCCTGTAAGTTCCTGATCCAGAACTGCAGCGGCTTGAGCGTTTCACCCTCTTCCCCAACGTCTTTCCAGGAAAACTGCGCGATGGCACCCGGCAGAGGTTCATACCCGCGCGCGCGCCAGAAGGTATCCAACGGGCGGTAACTGTCGGGTCGCATGGGGTGATCGGCGGGGCGCTGAACGCTGCAGAAGGCGCATTTGGTAAAACCCAGCGCCCGGGCATGGGATTCGCGCAAGTCGAAGAACCTGTGCCCGACGCCCTGCCCGCGATACTCCGGCAACAGGACGGATTCTGCGCAATAGAAGATATCGGCAAGGTCCAGCCCTGTACCTTCAAAGGCAGCGGCGAAATCGTCGGCGTGATCGGTCAGCGGCGCGCCGGTCGACGCCCCCACCAATCTGTCGCCGTCGAACGCGCCGACCACGATGGCCCTCTCGCTGTCGCGGTAGGATTGCAGGTAATCCCGCTCATAAGCCAGATCCCCATCATAAAGATAGGGCCACACCCGGAACACCTGAATCCGCAGGCGTGCAACATCGTCCAGAGCGGCCTCGAGCGCCGCTCCTGTCAGAGCGCAGACATCCGTGACCTCAGCCATTCGAGACCTGACTGGTCCGGTCGGCGAGGTTGCAGAACGTGGTGACGCGGCTGATCTTGCCGTTCCTGAGGTCGAAGAATGAGCCGGCGGGTAGGCGATTGGTCTGACCATGCGCCTCGGGCAGGCTCTCGTCGGTTTCCAGGTGGGTGTAGTCCGGGACTTTCCAGTCGCGCCCTGCCAGACGCAGCAGGCTTTCGACGAACCCGGCCGTCCGCCGAAGGGGCATGCCAAACAGAACCTTCATCGTCAGGCAAACATGGATCGCCGCTTGGATGACCTCAGGCTGACGCCCACGCTTGCCAGTCGCGAGCGCGCGCCAGCTCATCTCGGGATCAAACCAGATCGACAGGGAACCGCGCTGCTTCAGCGCCGTATTGTACGAAGGCCAATTCCTGGTCGTGTACTTCGTAAGGGACCAACTTCTCATGCCCATCAGATATCACGTTGGTTTCATGCAGTGAATCCCCCACTTCATTTTTACAACAAAGTCGTAATTCTACATGGATCTTCTAATAATCAGCGCCCGTGCGCATAATATTGACAGCGGCTCGCGGCGCCCTCATACTACTGAGTAGTACATTTATGAGGCCTGACTTGAGTGTCAAAGCATCAATATCCCTGACTGAGTCACAAGATGCCTATGCGCGGAATCTTGTCGCCCAGGGCCATTACGCCAGCCTGTCCGCTGTGCTTCAGCATGGGCTTGAACTGATGCGTCAGCAATCGCAAAACGCAGACGCACTGCGAGAGCTGCTGGATCAGCGTCGTAACGGAACCTTCGTTACCCTTGAAGAGGGCAAGAAGCGCACCGAAGACATGATCGCACGCAAGCGGGCCGCGCGTGGTCTATAAAGTCGTTCGCGCCGAAGAAGTCACCGCGGATCTCGATCTCATATTTGACTATCTTGTTGAAACCGCGGAGCACTTTGGCGAAGACTTGGAGACCGCTTTTCTGCGCGCCAACAAGCGCGTTATCGAGATTCAGGAGAACCTCGATAACTTAGTTAATGTTCCACACCAGGGGACGCTACGACCGCATCTCGGCAATGGCATTCGAAACGTCACCAAGAACAAAGCAATCATCTATTTTGAAGTCGACGATGATGAACAGGTCGTTCGGGTACTCGCCGTGTTCTATAGTGGGCAAAACCACGATGCACACATTCTGCTTCGACTATTGTCCTGACCCCAACGCACGTTTGGCGCGCGCAACAGGATCGTAGGTTGGGTCGGTAGTCCGCACGAGTTAATTGGCTTTGAAGAAGGTCGAACGGCGTAGAGTTTTGATAGATTCCACACGGTTCCAATCCAAGACCTGGCCAATCAATTTAACCTGAATGCGAACAGGGTCCTGGAGGAGATTGGGTGCGTCGGGGACCAAGTGAGACATTTCCACTTGGTTGCAACAGGTCTTGTAGCTGTGTGGATTCACAAACAAATTGCAAATTCTGAATCAAAACAGGTGCTTGCCTGGAGGGTGTTGAATAGGAAGCTGTTACCCTCACCTGAGTTTGGAGGAACGCCGTAAGACTGCCAACTGGCGTGAAGGCAAAATACCAGTGTCAGAGACCGCCGATTGGATGGGTCGCGCTCCGTCGACATCTCCAGAATTGAATACGTCGAAATAGGTTTTGACGGCCGGGTTTATGGTCATTCCGTCGGTTCACCCCAGCGGTCTTTCAGATGCGAAACGATCCAATCGAGGGTTTGTCGGTTGTGGTGCAGCTGATCCTGGTGATGCGATCAACTGCCTGCGATTGAAATTGACTTCTATCCGAATTTGAAAGGTGCACTCAGACGCTATTGCGCTCTTGCTGCCAGCGCCTTATCCGCGTGCGCGATGATTTTTTTTGCCCTTGCGCTAAAGCTTTCATCCTTGGCCAATTCAACAGCGAAGGCATGTCGATCTGCCCGCATTTCTGGACTTTCGCCTTTGATCTCTTCGACGGCTTTGGCAAATTCCTGAGGCGTGCCTGCTGTTTTCACAAACGGCGCGAACCGTTCCGGTATGTCGATCGGATCGCTGATCACCGGAGCCGCACAGGCCAAAGCGTCGAAAATTCGGTTCGACAGGAATCCAGCGCGCGCCATGCCTTTGTTGTGATCGCACAATACGATACTGGCACTGCGATAAAGCTCTCCCAGGTTTTCATTCCTGATCAAAGGCGCAACCACGTCAGGCTGCGCGGGTGTATCGTCCCAATCTCGGCCCCAAATCTTGATAGGAACTTGCGCGTCGTAGGCCATCTGCACGATCGGACGTAGTTTTCCCTTTGCGAAATGGTTGTTGCCCACGAAGATTAAACCGGTCCTCGGAGCGTCTGATTTCGGTGGATACATAATGGCCGCATCGAACGCCTGCGGCAAAAACGATGCCTGATATTGATGCGCCAATTCGGGCGATGCGACAAAGAGATCATCCATCAAATCAATCTCTTGCTGCTGCAGCGGCGGTTTTCCGGGGTAGATATGCCACATCAGACAAGGTGTGCTGTCCTGAGGTTGGTAAGCTTTGTGCCCACGTAATACCAAATCAACCTGATCGCCCTCGGACGGAGTGGTCCATGCGTCACGCGTATCCACCCGCGTCCGCCAACGTCCACCGGAATTTGCTTCGATCGCCTGCGCGAGACCCGTCGCGAAATGGAAATCGCCCCAGTGGTCCCTTTCCTTGGCATCAGGTGCCGACGACTTGATCGCAAGCAGACGGGATTTTTCCTCTGACACCTGACCTTTAGCCGGAGGCAACTTGCACATATCACAGAACTTCGCCAATCCGAAGGAATCGAGCGTCAGATCAATATACCGAGCGACGATCTCGTCGTAGGCCTTGGTCAGAACATTGTTGTCCGGGTCTAGGTTGCGGATTTCCACCAGACCCGTGGGCGTACAAGGCATCACTTGCACATCCAAATCCGGCCGCCACTCAAGCAAAATGGGAATGAGCTTCCAAACGTCGCCCGTCCAGCTGACGGTTTTGCTCTTGTCCCAGGTGCGTTCAGCGACCTGGCTGTTCCACGGCACGCAATCATGAAGCACAATTATGCCATTGCGCGACATGCGGGGTTCCGTGTTTATGAAATCTCGCAACAGAAATTCAAAAAGGTGCATTCCGTCCAAGAACGCGAGATCGAAGGTTAGCCCCAGCTGATCCAATGCATCAGACGCAAAGAAATCATCGCTGGTCTGCTGGAACAGATGAATGATGGACTTACCCGCAAGCGCACCCGGCTTGAGATCGAAGGCCGGGTCAACGGCAACTGAAGGGCAACGTGCCATGCTCAGGCTGGCGCCGCTTTCTGTGCCAATCTCAAAATATGCCCGCGGCTGAATTTCGGAATGAAGTTCTGGGAGGCGCTCAAAATAGTGTCTTGAACCCATGGTGGGGTAACCGGGGTCTGCAACAACGTTGCGTTCTCCGCGTATCTTTCGTTTGACTGCTCGCATGCGTCTAAAGCACCTTTGATCTTGATATTTTGTACCAGCTTTGATCGCCAAAGTCAGGGACAAATCCCATTCTCTCCCCAGCCAATTTCCGCCCCTGTTCACCATGCGGGTCACGTCTTCTGTCGGGGCAGCAGATCGCTGATCTTATTGGTGTTGAAAGTTTTTTGTGGTCACTCCCTGGGTTCGCCCCAACAATCCTTTAGGTGCTTGATGATCTGATCGCGGGTCTGACGGTAGTGATGTAGCTTTTCCTCGCGCGTCTCGCCCAACCCGGTGGGGTCCATTATTGGCCAATAATCGACATCGAGGTGAAAAAACCGGGTCAGCTCCAGCGCCTTTCGCTGGCTGGCGGGTGACAGCGCCACGATCAGATCGAAGGAGCTGAGGTCATCGCCCCATTCCTCCATTTCGTCGAACGAGCGTGAGCGATGGCGCGAAAGCTCGACATCGATCTCCTTGCAGGCGGCGATGCAGAACCCGTCAATCTCAAGGTCATTATGCACACCGGCAGATTGCACATAGGTACCGGTGCCATAGAATTTCTTCATGATGCCTTCGGCCATGGGCGACCTGACCGAGTTGTGGTCACAGCAGAACAGGATCGACTGCGGCAGAGGCTTCACCCGTCAGCCCCCGAAATGCAGCACGCAGATCAGCGTGAACAGGCGGCGGGCGGTGTCGGTGTCGATATCTGCCTTACCTTCCAGCCGTTCCTGCAAGACTCGGCTGCCTTCGTTGTGGATGCCGCGCCGGGCCATGTCGATGGTTTCGATCTGGCTGGGCGGCAGGGTCTTGACCGCAGCGAAATAGCTTTCGCAAATCTGGAAGTAATCCTTGACCACCTGCCGGAACGGGCCCAGCGAAAGATGAAACTCGGCCGCCTTTTCGGCAGCTTCGGTTTCGATATCAAAGACCAGCCGTTTATCGCGGATCGACAGGTTCAGGTGATAGGGGCCGTCGGGGATGGCCCGATCATCCCGCTGCGGCAGCGTGAACGAGTTTTCCTCGAGCAGATCATAAATGGCGACCTTGCGCTCCTGCTCGATCTCGGGAGTCGGCGGGGGCAGGTTTCGGTCGTCCAGTTCGATATGCGAAATGCGGGTCATTTTTCTTGTGGTCCGTTCAGATCACGACAGACCTAACGCAAGCGGCCCCTATGGGCAACGCGCAGATCACCTGTCGTGGCAGAGTTTCAGTCGTTCAGCCGCGACAGGCGCGCACTGACCGACAGACCGTGCGCCTCGAGGCTTTCGGATTGCGCCAGTTTCTCGGCTGCGGGGCCGATGGCGCGCAAGGCTTCGGGCGTCATCTGGCTGAGCGTGGTGCGTTTGAGGAAATCCATCACGCTGAGGCCCGAGGAAAAGCGGGCCGATCGCGCGGTGGGCAGCACATGGTTGGGCCCCCCGACATAATCGCCGATGGCTTCGGGCGTATACTGGCCCAGAAAGATCGCGCCTGCGTGGATCGTCTTTTTGCTCAGGCTCAACGGGTTGGATACGCAAAGCTCCAGATGTTCAGGCGCGATGCGATTGGACAGGGCGGCGGCCTCGTCCAGATCGCGCACAGTGATCACGGCACCAAAGTCGCGCCAGCTTGGCCCGGCAATGGCACGGCGCTGCAGGGTTTCGAGGCGTTTGTCGACAGCTTGCGCCACGGCCTGACCAAAGGCGGCGTCGTCTGTGATCAAGATGGATTGAGCGCTTTCGTCATGTTCGGCCTGGCTGAGCAGGTCCAGCGCGATCCAGTCCGGGTCATTGTCCCTGTCGGCGATCACCAGAATCTCGGACGGGCCCGCAATCATGTCGATCCCCACCTTGCCGAAAACGCGGCGCTTGGCAGCGGCGACAAAGGCGTTGCCCGGCCCGGTGATCTTGTCGACCGGCGCGATGGTTTCGGTGCCATAGGCCAGTGCTGCAATCGCCTGCGCACCGCCGATGCGATAGATCTCATCCACACCCGCGAGCTGCGCGGCCAACAGGACCAGCGGGTTTACCTGCCCGTCTGGTGTGGGCACGGCAATGGTCAGGCGTTCGACACCCGCAACCTTGGCCGGGATCGCGTTCATCAGAACCGAGGATGGGTAAGAGGCCAGCCCGCCGGGCACGTAAAGTCCCGCCGCCGACACCGCAGACCAGCGCCAGCCAAGCGTCGCGCCTGCCTCATCCGTCCATTCCTGATCAGCGGGCATTTGCCGCGCATGATAGGTGCGGATGCGGTCTGCGGCCAGTTCCAGCGCCGCGCGATCCGCGTCCGAGACCTGGCTGACCGCTGCCTCAATCTCATCGGCGCTGAAGGCCATGGTCTTGGGTGTTAACTCAAGCCGGTCGAACCTGGTGGTCAATTCAATCACCGCCGCATCCCCGCGCGCCCGAACATCTTCGATGATTTGCGCCACAACCGCATCTACGTCAGGGCTGTCTTCGCGCTTGGCGGACAGCAGCGTCTGGAACGCGGATTCGAAATCGGCGGATGTGGTATCAAGGAAAACGGGCATGTCAGATACTCCGGGGGCGTTTCAACGGGTCTTATCGCCCGCGCAAGGTGGTCTCAACCCTCAGACCAGCGGGTGCAGCGATTTATGCATGGCCAAGCAGGTCACCTCGCCGCGCTCAGCGCAACGGCCTGTGGCTGTCCATCCGTTCCTTTTGTAGAATTCCTGCGCCGTGCGTGTCGCTTCGAGGCTGGCTTCGGCAAATCCGGCAGCAGCAATCTCATGTTCCAGCTGATGCAGCAATGCGCGGCCAATGCCGCTGCCGGTACGATCGGGATCGATATAGAGCAGCGTGATTTCAGCCGCACGTATACCACCCACCGCAGCGATCTGCCCGTCCTGTTCCGCGACCCAGAGATTGGCCCCCGATTGGATCCAACCGCGAAGGCTTGCCGGATCCTTGTCCGCCGTCCAATCCGCCAGTTTTTGAGGATCATTTTCATGATCCGCTTCACACAGATGGGTGATCGAACGGATCAGGACACGGCTCATCCCGAAAACATCGAACACCCTTGCCGGTCGCAAGGCGACACCTTTCGGCGTATTGCCAAACGCCTGCGCTATGCCGCGTTTGTTGTTCACTCGGGATGGTGCGGTGCTTGGCCTGAAGGAGCCATGTAGGGACGCGTGACATCCTTGAGCGTGGCATCCAGAGCCTCAACCGAAAGACGGATTGCACCGTCACCCGCAAGCGTCAGCAGCACCTGACCCGCACCATCATCACCGGGTTCAAACTCAATCGACAGCAAGGACAGGATCATGTCCTTGTCGCTGCGATCAACGCCCTGACTGGCCACGGACAGGACCGAATCGAACACCAGCACCGCCTGCACCCGCTCGAACGCGCGATTGCGGCGGGTGGCGGCGTCCTTGTCCTCCCACCGGAACCGGTTGAGGAGCAACGCAAAGCGGCGTTGCCTGGGCTGCCATGTCATCTCGGTCACCGGGAACACGGCGTCCTGCGTCAATGTGGCGATCACCTGCAGGTCATCGGCATCCACTGCACCCAGATTCAGCGGCGCTTCGCGCCCGTCTTTGAAGCTCGCGTCTGTCATTGGCCCTTAATCCGTTCAATCTTTGCGCCGACGCCTTCCAGCTTGCGCACCACATGCTCATACCCGCGGTCGAGATGGTAAACCCGGCTCACCGTCGTCTCGCCTTCCGCCGCCAGACCTGCAAGGATCAACGAAACCGAGGCCCGCAGATCGGTGGCCATAACCGGGGCGCCTTTCAGACGCTCGACCCCGGTTACGGTCGCGGTGCCGCCATGCACCTCGATATTTGCACCCATACGCACCAGTTCGGGGGCGTGCATAAACCGATTCTCGAATATGCGCTCTTCCAGAACCGAGGTGCCCTCGGCCGTGCACATCAACGCCATCATTTGTGCCTGCAGGTCGGTGGGGAAACCGGGGAACGGTTCAGTGACCACATCGACCGATCGTACCCGCCCGTTCTTGCGAGCCACTTTCAGGCCCTTCTCGGTTTCTGTCACATCAATCCCCGCCGCATCCAGCTTGGCCGCGAAGGAGTCCACCAGTCGCATCCGACCACCCAGCAGTTCAACCTCGCCACCGCAGATCGCCGGGGCCAGCATATAGGTGCCCAGCTCAATCCGGTCAGTCACCACCTGATGGGTGGCACCGTGCAGCCGGTCAACGCCCTGAATTTCGATGGTCGAGCTCCCCTCGCCCGAAATCTGCGCGCCCATCTTGCGCAGGCATTCGACCAGATCAACGATCTCGGGCTCGCGAGCCGCGTTTTTCAGAACCGTCGTGCCCTTGGCCAGCGTGGCAGCCATGACGATATTCTCGGTCGCCCCGACCGAGGCAAAGCGCATCTCATGCACGGCGCCTTTCAGACCGCCGGGGGCTTTGGCGTGCAGATAGCCGTCTTTCAAGTCGATTTCGGCGCCCAGCGCCTCGAGACCTTCGACATGCAAATCCATGGGCCGTGCCCCGATGGCACAGCCACCGGGTAGCGATACAACCGCTTGACCTAGACGCGCCAGCATCGGTCCCAGCACCAGATTCGAGGCCCGCATCTTGCGCACGATTTCATAATCGGCGGTGTGGCTGGTCAGATCGTGGCTCGACATCGCCAGCACCTGACCTTCCTGCAACGACGACACTTCGGCCCCCAATGACTGCAGCAGCTCTGTCATGGTCTTGATGTCACTGAGCCGCGGCGCATTGGTCAGCGTCAGCGGTTCTTCGCTGAGAAGCGTGGCCGGCATCAGCGTCAGACACGCATTCTTGGCCCCCGCAATCGGTATCTGACCGGAAAGCGGCCCGTTGCCCGTCACCAGAATCGAATCCATCTGCTCTTATCCCTCGTCCTTATCGGCCTTGTCCCCGGAAACCGCCCGCGCCTTGGCCTGCGCCTTGCGCCGCGCCATGTTCGCTTTCAGCGCCGCCTTCAAGCGGTCTTCGCGCGTTTCCCCGGATTTGCCATGTTTTTTGGGTGAATTTTTCTCTGCCATTGTCTTTCTCTACAGGAGTGGAAAAAAACCGTCCAGACACCCTTGCGCCGCGTTTCGTTTGAGTCTAATCACCCGCCCACAGCGCTGCTGTAGCTCAGAGGTAGAGCACTCCCTTGGTAAGGGAGAGGTCGAGAGTTCAATTCTCTCCAGCAGCACCATCCAAACATATTAGCCAATCAATTGCCCGCCGTTCCGACGGGGCGGCTTTTTGTTGTGCTCCGAGACCTGATCAGGCGAGTAATGCCTCGATCTTTGCCAGCGTGGCGGTGTTGACGGCTACGCCCTCCCTGGCAGCGGCAAGGCGGTGTGCGCCGCGGCCGTCGCCCGGCAAGTGCGCCCCGTCCTGAGACCTGATCGCATCGACAAGGTTCGCAATTGACACCGCGAACGCGTCACCAGCCGTGGCCGATGGATCTATCGCGACAAAGAACTGACCGGTTTTCGGCGGACCACCTGCGGTGCCCGAAAATGGCGAGGCGTGGATGCCCAGTGTTGCGCCAGTCAGCGCAGCGGCCAGGACCTCGGTCAGCAGGGCGACGCCCACGCCCTTGTACCCGCCCGACGGGGCCATCGACCCTTTGAGGCCAACATTGGGGTCGGTGGTTGGGTTGCCCTCGGTGTCCAGCGCCCAGCCGACGGGGATGGGCCTGCCCTCGCGCGCGTGCTTCATGACCTCGCTTTTGGCAATGGTGCTGGCGCTTTGGTCAATCAACAACGCAGGCTGGCCGTCCTGACCGGGGACCGCGATTGAGAACGGGTTGGTTCCGACCACCGGTTGTGCACCACCCGACGGCGCGATGGAGGCCGGGGCGTTGGTAAACCCGAGGCCCACGAGCCCCGCCTGCGCCAGCCGATAGGTGTGATAGCCCAAAACGCCGCAATTGTAGCTGTTGCGGATCGCCAGTGCTGCGATGCCTTGGTCACGTGCTGCAGGGATCAGCGCCTCAAAGCCTACGTCAATCGCTGAATGGGCAAACCCCGTTGCGGCATCTACGGTCACGACCCCGGGGCGCGGCTGATCCAGCACAGGCACGGCCTGCCCATCCACTTTGCCGCACTGAACATGCTCACAATAGATCGGGATATAGGCGAGGCCATGGCTGGCAACACCATCCGCCTCGGTCGCTGCCGTTGCGACTGCGAGAGGCCGGGCGTTGGCCGCGCTCGTCCCCGCGGCCACAAGCGCCCGGAAGGACAGATCTTCGATTTCTGCCAGGGTGAGGGTGCGGGTTTCGATCATGTCGGTCTCTTTCATCAATCGTTGTCGGACAGGCCTGCGCCGGCGCCCAGCAATCGGGATTCCTCGGTGGCCGGGGCATAGGTGCGATGGGCAAAACGGTTGAGCATGTCCCAGGCCGCCGGATCCGGCGTTGCGCGACTCTGAAGCGCGCTCGGGTTGGTCAGGGAACCGCCCGCGGTAACCAGGACCTGAGCCGCCACCGCGGGACATTCATTTTCAATGGCCAGCTGCGCGCCATCGGTTGCAGCCGAAAAATCGCCTGACCTGACGGTCACAACTGTGTTCAGACAACGCGCGGCAAAAGCGGCAAATGGAATCAAGATCATCGGCCTGGCAAGGCGTTCGATCCGGATCGGACCAGCGCGCAGCAGGTCGGACCAGTCGGACAGGGCTGCACCGGTCATCAGCGGACACAGGTCACGAGCTCCTGTCCAGTCCGTGTTCCCACCGGATGGCATATGGTCGGCAACGGAACCCGCAAAACCCCGTTCCAAAACGCGGACCAGTTCCGATGCACCGTCCAATCCTTGCGCGCACAGCCAGCGTGTGGCTCTGCCCGACTCTTCAGCCATGCCCCAGCCATATCCGGCCCCGCGTGTCGCGCGTTTCGCGGTCGCCTCGACCTCATTGAGGGAATAACTCATGACGCAAGCTCTGGATAGACCCACAGATCAGCGTTTTGGTCCGTCAGGTCCTCGGGATAAGGCGCGCCGGAATACATGCAAATGCGCACCCAACGGTCCGAGCGCGGATCAAAGTGAGTGGCACCGAAAAACGACAATTTGGCGCGCAGCATGTCGATGGGCAGCACTTCGGCGCTGATGGTGTTGTCACGGATCTCGCCATAGGGGGCCACGCAGCTCATCTGCGCGCGTCGTACCGTGTGGCGGTGTTCAGGGTGTCGCAACAAGAACTCGGCGATGGGGGTGTCATCCGGCCAGTCGGCCAACGCGCGAAAGGCCAGCGCCGCGTCGCGCGCAGGGGCCAGCGGTTGTTCGTAATCCGCGATTGGCTCGTCAAACCGCTCACCCAGTCGGGGTTCCAGCTTTTCTTCAGAGACATACCACGCGCGGGCGCAATGCTCGGCGGCGTTCCAGTTCAGATCTAGCGCCCAGTTGAAACTGCCGCGGATCAGGTCGCGTACTTTCCCTACCGGTATCGCGCCGTCAATCACCTGCGCGCCCGCGTTGCTGTCCGCCATGCCACCGGCCAGATCGTCGACCAGTTCGCCATAGGGTTCCAGGATAAGTGAAGCCAGCAACTCCTGCCCTTCTTCGCTGAGCGCGTTTTGCGCCCACAGGATCAGTTGGTTCCATGGCTGGTTTTTCGTCAGATCGGCTTGATCAAGATACTCTGAAATCGCGCACAGATCCGTGTTTAACGCGGCCAGCTTTTCAATCTGAATAGGGTGTTCGGACCGCCACCACGAGACCGACAGTTTGCTGCGCTCGAATATCTGGCGGAACTGCGCGACTTCACCAGCGGTCGCCTTATCAATGGACCGGACTTTCGCAATGGCCTCTTCCCGCGCCATGATCCAGTTGTTGAACAGGATCGGATGATTGACGATGAAAGGCGCCATGCCCAGCCCCGTGGAATTGCCAATGCCCAGCCATTTGGCAATTTCGGGGTCCAGTTGCACGGCCTGCCCACCGCCTTTGACACGGGCCATGTGCTGCACCAAATCGCGCACGAACACACGCGTCAGGTAGACCGAAAGCATCTCGGCCTGAAACGGGCCGCTGGTTTCCGGACGGTCGGCGATTTTCTCGCGATCCGCAGCGCCGAACTTGCCCGAGCCGTAGACGGCCGTGGTTCGCATCAGATACCCGACCTTGTAAATCTGATCGAGGTCTGGTTGCTGCCCGGAGGCAAGGCGGTCGACCACATGCGCCCACAGCCGGACCGAGCGGTTGGCGCGGGACAGTGACAGCTCAGCCTCGCTGACGCGCCCGGCCTCCTGCAGGGGCACGTTCTGCGACAGGCGCTGGATGTCAGCCGCGGACGGGATGCCGTCAAACAGGGCAAAAGTGGCATCCCAGGCTTCCGCGATCACCCGATCCGAGCGTTGTTCGGGTGAAAGGTCATGGGCGAAGGCAACCAGCGAATAGGCATGATTTGGCCCTTGTGCCGTATAAACCGCATGGCCCACGCCGGTTTCATCAATCTCGAACGCGGGGCGCGAGAAGGTCCAGTTTTCCCGGGCCATGCGACGCGTGAGCTGGCGCATGAAGCTCAGCCGGCATTGATGCAACGCACCCAGCCGCGACAGACGCATGACCGTGGCGGGGTCTCGGCGCGCGATATGCGGCGGGTTGGTCATGTCGTGAGCGGCCCAAAGTTTTCGGCGAAGAACCGATACCAGTTGCCGCCCATGATACCGGCAACCTCGTCTGCGCTCATGCCGGTGGCGCGCAATCCGTCCCGAATATTGCCGAAATCCCGGTTGTCGCGGAACCAGTGGGGCATCGACGGAAAGCCGGGGGCAGAGCTTGAGCCTTCGCCATAATCGATTTCCTTGGTCCAACGCCCTACGCGCATCCATTCAACCACGCTGTCGGGTTGATCCTGACACAGGTCAGTGCCTATCCCCAGGTGCTCGGCCCCGTATCTGTCAGCGGTGCGGGCAATCATCTCGCAAAAACTCTCCAAAGTGCAGTCAGACTTGTCTTTCAGGTGATGAGGATAGATCGAAAAGCCCAGCATCCCACCGTTTTCCGTCACTGCCCGGATCACAGTATCGCGCTTGTTGCGCAGGGCGGGCGCCCATTCGTGCGGGTTGGCATGCGTGATCGCGATGGGGCGCTCGGACAGTTCGGCGGCCTCAATGGTCGAGCGATCTGCTGAATGGCTCATGTCCACCACAAGACCGACGCGGTTCATTTCCTTGATGACCTGCCTGCCCATGCGGGTGATTCCGGTGTCGTGGGCCTCATAACAGCCGGTCGCCAGCAGAGACTGATTGTTATAGGTCAACTGCATGAACCGGGCACCCAGATCGTGCAGGATTTCCACCAGGCCGATATCGTCTTCGATGGGCGACGGATTCTGAAAGCCAAAAAACACCGTCGTCCGCCCGGTTTCCCGAGCGGTATCGATGTCACTGGCCCACCGGCCTTTCATGATCAGATCGGGGTATTGTTCAAACCAGCGGTTCCATTTCTCGAAATTCAGAACCGTTTCGCGGAAATTCTCATGATAGGCGATGGTGACTTGGATGGCGTCCACGCCACCTTCGCGCAGTTGGCGGAAAATCTTTTCCGACCAGTTGGCATATTGCAACCCATCAATCAGCATCAGACGGGGCCTGCGCTGATATAGGCGGTTTTGACCGTTGTATAGAATTCAGCCGCTGCCTTACCCTGTTCGCGTGGGCCATACGAGCTGTCGCCCCGCCCTCCAAAGGGCACATGATAGTCGGTTCCAGCGGTGGGCAGGTTCACGGTGACAACACCGGTGCGCGCGTTGCGACGGAAGTGAGTGGCGCGTGCCAGAGATTTGGTCACGATGCCCGAGGTCAGGCCGAAATTGGTGTCATTGACCACACTCAGCGCCTCATCATAGCTGCTGACCTTGATGACGGATGTCAGCGGCGCGAACATTTCCTCGCGGTTAATGCGCATATCGTTGGTGGTGTTCAGGAACACGCCCGGGCTCATGTAGAACCCGTCATGCGGCATCTCATGGCGCTGGCCACCACAGGCCAGCTCGGCCCCTTCAGATTTGCCCAGATCGACATAGGCGAGGTTTTCATTCAGTTGCTGCTGGCTGACGACGGGGCCCATCTGAACGCCCTCTTCCAGTGCATGGCCGACCTTCATCGCCTGCGCGCCGGCCACCAGTTTCTCGACAAAGGCATCGTGGATGCCCGCGTGAACGACCAGCCGGGAGGACGCCGTGCATTTCTGCCCCGTACCGCCAAAGGCACCGCCCAGTGCGAGCGTGACCGCCAGATCGAGATCCGCATCATCCATGACCGCCAGCGCGTTCTTTGAGCCCATCTCCATCTGCACCTTGGTCAGGTTCTGGATGGCCGCAGCAGCGATGCCCTTGCCCACCGGCACCGAGCCGGTGAAAGATATCGCGTTGACCTTGGGGCTTTCGACCAGCCGTTGACCGATGGACCGACCAGACCCCATCACAAGGCTGAAAAGACCTTTGGGGATATCCTGCCGCTCAATAATCTCGGTCAGGGCCACGGCCGAAGCGGGCGTGAGGTTGGCGGGTTTCCACACAACCGCATTGCCATAGCACAGCGCCGGAGCAATTTTCCACGAGGCGGTTGCAGTGGGGAAGTTCCACGGACTGATGATCGCGACCACGCCGACGGCCTCTCGGCGCACGTCCACCTCGATATCGGGGCGCACGGAATCGGCGTTTTCACCAATCTGGCGCAGGCATTCGCCGGCATAATAGGTGAAGAACTGACCGGCGCGATAGACCTCACCCTTGCCCTCGGCCAAAGGCTTGCCTTCTTCCCGGCTGAGAAGTGTGCCCAATTCTTCGGCGCGGGACATGAGTTCATTGCCGATGGCGTTCAGAACGGCCTGCTTGCGCTCCAGCCCGTAGGCAGCCCATTCCGCTTGCGCCAAGCGCGCCTGATCTAGCGTCGCGTCAAGCTGGTCGGCGCTGGCTTGGGCAAACATGCCAACCAGATCGCTCAGATCCGATGGGTTGCGGTTTTCAATTTCGCTTTCGCCTGCCAGCCATTCGCCAGCAATCAGGTTCAGTTTGGTCACGATGCGCCCCAGAGTTCAGAATTCGTCTGGCGCAGGATGGATTTTCCATACCGCATCAGTCAAACTCAAATAACTTAAACTAGCTTCAAGGAAATTGAAGATTGGCAATCAAGATCGAGATGCTGCGCTGTTTTTGCACCGTGACCCAGACCGGAAATCTGGCCGAGGCTGCCGACCGGCTTGGACGCACGCAATCCGCCGTCTCGATGACGTTGAAGCAGCTCGAAGATCATCTGGGGAAAAAGCTGTTTGAAGGAGAACGGAAAAACCAGCTTTCACCGCTGGGCGCGCAGGTCTTCGATCTGGCATTGCGGCAGGTGCGGCAATTCGATCAGGCTGTTCAGAACATCGAAGCCGCCGCGCAGGCCGAACAGGGGCTGATCCGGATCGTATCGGTCCCGTCGGTGGGCGCTTTGATCTTCCCGCCGCTGCTGGACCACATGACGCGCGAGTTTCCGGGGGTAAAGATCGAGCTGCGCGATACCGATACCCAGCAGGTGCTGGATGCCATCGCCGAAGATCAGGCCGATATCGGCATCGCCTCCGGTCATCATCCGCTGAACGGGGTCCGGACCATCCCATTGTTTCAGGATTCCTTTGGTCTGGTTGCCGCCTCAGATCACCCGCTGATTACCCGAACAGAGCCGCTGATGATTGCGGACATCAAGACCGCGCCATTTGTGCGAAACGCTCTGTGCGACATCATTCAGACCCACGCCTTCCTGTCCGCAATTGAGAGCGCCGAGATCACCATCCACAACACCCACTCTCTGATCACACTGGTCCGGAATGGCGAGTGGATTACGGTTCTGCCACAGACGGTTGCACAGTTCCTGCCCGAAGCGGTCGCGTTTCGCCCGATCTCGGACCTTCAGGACAAGCGGCAGGTTTATCTGTACATCCGCGAACGGTCTCGCTTTCAGGATCTGACCGAGCAGTGCAGCGCCTTCATCCTGTCACGCGAATTTGCCTGAGGCGTGCGTGGGTCAACCGCCGCGCAGGCGCTGCATCAGGTACACCTCGGCCCCTTCGGGGATCGGCTCGGACAATCCGGTGGCGATGATGCGCCCGTCAATGGCGACCGAGACTCCGGCGTCAATCGGGGCCTGCAACTGCGGATGCGCACGCACCAGTTCCCGCAGCAGTTCACCGGTGGTTCTGGCCTCGACCTCCACCACCTCGCAACCCCCGGTCAAAGACCGGAGGCTGGACCAGAGGTGAACCTCAACCATTGTCCTTGAGCGCGGCCAGAATACGTGGCGGTGACATCGGCAGTTGCCGCATGCGCACACCCGCGGCGTTGGACACCGCGTTTGCGATGGCAGCCAGAGGCGGCACGATGCCGGTCTCTCCCACACCACGCACACCAAACGGGTGGCCGGGGTTGGGCACTTCGACAATCACCGTGTCGATCATCGGCAGGTCGCTGGCAACCGGAATGCGGTAATCGAGGAAGATCGAGTTCTGCAGGCGGCCATCGTCGCCATAGATATATTCCTCGTTCAGCGCCCAGCCGATGCCTTGTGCCGCGCCGCCTTGATACTGGCCCTCGACATAGGTCGGGTGGATCGCTTTGCCCGCATCCTGAATGACGGTGTAGCGGGTGATACTGGTCTTGCCGGTTTCCGGATCAACCTCGGCGTCGACGATATGGGTGCCAAAGGACACGCCTGCACCTTCGGGTGTGGCTTCGAAATGGCCCGAGATCGGTCCACCCGTCCGTCCCATATCGGCGGTGATATCCGCCAGCGGAATCGGGTCAAAATCGCCTGCATTGGGGCCGGAAGGTACTGCACAGCCATCTTCCCATTTTACCGCATCCACCGGGATACCCCATTTGGCCGCTGCGCGTTCACACAGTTTTTCGACCGCATGGCGGGCCGCCTTGATTGTGGCCAGACCGCTGGCATAGGTCACACGGCTGCCGTGGGAGACGTCGTTATAACCCAGCGAGGCTGTATCCGCGACGGTTACGCGGATGTTTTCATAGGGAATGCCCAATACCTCAGCCGCCATCAAAGCCATCGACGCGCGTGAGCCGCCGATATCCGGCGTGCCGACCATGACCTGCGCCGAGCCATCTTCGGACAGGGCCAGCGACACGGAGGTTTCGCCGCCATGGTTGAACCAGAAGCCGCAGGAAATGCCACGCCCCTGACCCGGCTTTAGCGGGGCCGAGTAATGCGGATGCGCCTTGGCGGCCTCAAGCGTTTCGACCAGACCGATACGCTCATAGGTGGGGCCATAGCTGGCCTTGGTGCCTTCATGCGCCGCGTTTTTCAGGCGTACATCGACCGGGTCGAGACCCAGTTGATTGCAGAGCTCATCCAGCACGGATTCAACCGCAAAAGCCCCCATCGGAGCGCCCGGAGCGCGATAGGCCGCCTGTTTCGGGCGGTTGGCCATTACGTCATAGCCGACCTGGCGAACGTTGGTCAGGTTGTAGGGCGCAAAGGCACACATCGCGGTCATGTCGCCGGGTGCACCCGGAAAGGCACCACCCTGCAGGCGGAAGATGCCTTCGGCTGCTGTGATGGTGCCGTCCTTTTTCATGCCGATCTTGATATCCATCGACGCCGATGAGGTCGGGCCAGTCGCCCGAAACACCTCGGACCGCGACATCACGATCTTGACGGGTCGGTTGGCCTTGCGGCTGAGCGCCAGCGCGACCGGTTCGATGAACACCGTCGTCTTGCCACCAAACCCGCCACCGATTTCCGAGGCGGTCACGCGCAGCTGCGAGGTCTCGATGCCCAGCAGCGCAGCGCAGGTTTTCTGAACGATCCAATGGCCTTGCGTACAGCACCACAGTTCCCCCTTGCCATCGCCGCCCAATGCGCCCAGACAGGCGTGGGGTTCGATATAGCCCTGATGGGTCGCCTCGGTGACAAAGCTGTCTTCTATCACAAGATCAGCCTCGGCAAATCCGGCCTCGACATCGCCATGACCACTCTCGTGATAGCGTACAACGTTGGGGTGCATGCCTTCGGGCACGGAATAGTCTGCCGCACCTTCGCGGATCACCGGCGCGTCCGGGGCCATTGCCTTGTCCACATCGGTGACGTGAGGCAGGACCTCGTATTCGACCTCGATCAGTTTCAGCGCATCGCGCGCCGCCAGTGCCGAGGTCGCTGCGACCGCCGCAACGGCATGCCCGTCATAGAGCGCCTTTTCGCCCGCCATGACGTTTTCCAACACGTTCCAGAATTCACCCTCGAGCCCAGGCTTGAACGGCACATCGGCGAAATCAGCGCGGGTGACAACGGCTTTGACGTCCTTATGTGCCTCAGCTTTCGACGCGTCGATCTTGACGATCCGTGCGTGCGCATGGGGCGAGCGCAGGATGGCGCCGTGCAGCATGCCAGGGGCTGACATATCCGCACCGAACTTTGCCCGGCCAGTGACCTTGTCCAGCCCGTCGGGGCGGTCCGGGCGGGTGCCCACAAAGGTGAATTCGGATTTGCGATCGTCCAGAGCCATTATGACGCCTCCCGCATTTCAGCCGCCGTATCCATCACGGCGCGAATGATCTTGTCGTATCCGGTACAGCGGCAGAGATTGCCCGCCAGCCAGTACCGGGTTTCTTCCTCGGTCGGGTTTGGGTTCTTCTCCAGCAGCGACTTGGCCGCCACCAGAATGCCCGGGGTACAGATGCCGCATTGCAGAGCGGCATACTCGATCATCTTCTTTTGCAGCGGATGCAGGACATCGCCGTCCGCAATCCCTTCGACCGTTTCGATTTCCTTGCCCTCAGCCTCGACACCCAGCATCAGGCAGGAGCAGACCAGACGGCCATCAACAGTGACCGAGCACGCACCACAATCGCCGGTGCCACAGCCCTCTTTCGCACCGGTCAGGTTTAGCTTGTCGCGCAGACAGTCCAACAGGGTCTCGCGCGGGTCACACAGGTATTCGACCGGGTCCCCGTTCACGGTGGTGGATACGTGGAGCTTGCTCATACATCTTCTCCCTTCGCGCGGGCATAGGCGATTTTTGCGGCGCGTTTGGCCAGAACCCCGGCCACTTCGGTACGGAATGCAATGGTGCCGCGTTTGTCATCAATCGGGTTGCAGGCGGCAGAGGCCGCAGCGCCCAACGCGTCCAGCGCGGCATCGTCCAGCGTTGTGCCAATGACAGCCTGCGCACAGTCCTCGACCAGCAGCACGGTTGGGGCCACGGCGCCCAAGGAGACGCGCGCTTCGGTCACGGTGTCACCGTTCAGACGCAGGCTGACGCCAACGCCGACCACCGCGATGTCCATCTCGGTCCGCGGAATGAAGCGCAGATAGGCGTCGCCGCCATTGTTACCGCGCGCGGGAATATTGATGGCCGAGACCACTTCACCTTTGGCCAGCGAGGTTTTGCCGGGGCCGGTCGGAATATCTTCGACCGCGACCTCGCGCGTGCCATCCTGGCCGGTGACAGTCACGGTCACACCTGCCGCAACCATGGCAGGCACGGAATCAGCCGCCGGAGAACCGTTGCACAGGTTGCCGGTCAGCGTTGCGCGCCCCTGCACCTGAGTCGAGCCGATCAGGTCCATCGCCTCAACCACGCCGGGCCAGTCACGGCCAAGCTCGGGATGTTCGCTCATCTCGGCGCCGGTCACGGCCACACCCAGCGACCAGCTGCCATCAGCGTTGCGGGTGATGTCACTTACCCCATTGATTTTCTTAATGTCGATCAGCGTGTCGGGCGTCACCAGATCCGAGCGGAGCTGCACCAGAACATCCGTGCCTCCGGCCAGAAACCGTGTGATGCCCGTCGCGTTAGCAGCCAGAGCCGAAGCTTCGGCAAAGCTGGCGGGGCTGTGATAATCCATGAGTATTCCTCGCGCCTGTTGGTCAGGGTTCCCTGGGTTTGAGGGGGACGTTAGAGCAGCAACCCAGCCGCGTCCATGGCGACAGCGACGTTATTTTGAGGTCTGAAATGTCGTTCCCCGACACCGGTCAGAGGTCAATCTCGATCAGGCCATCTTTTTGCGCTGCCCTGCTTTGACACAGGATGATCGCGTCTTTGCGCTGTTTGTTGGACAAAACGAAATCGCGGTGTTCGATATCACCCGAAATCACACCGCATTTGCAAACGCCACAAATCCCGTCAGAGCATTTCACATCGACATGAATTCCCGCCTCATTCAACGCCTGTGCCGCATCCTTTTCCGCTGGCACAATCAGATCGCGTCCCGAGCGGGCCAGTCGCAGGGTAAACGCGTGATTTTCATATTCCGGCTGTTCAGGAACCGAGAAATATTCCAGATGTCGCGCCTCTTCGGGGAAGCCTTGCGCTGCTGCGGCCGAAATCACGGCGTCCATGTAGCGATCGGGGCCGCACGTGTAGACATGCCAGCCGTCCTGATACCCGCTGAGGATCGCCTCCAGATTTGCGCGCGTGCCTTCGTCTGAGACGTGGTAATGCACGTGATCCGCCCATGGCATCGCTGCGAGATCGTCCAAATACCCGGCTCCGGCCCGCGTACTGGCGGAATAGTGCAATTCGAACGGTTTACCCAAGGCGTGTAGACGGTGCGCAAAGGCGATCATTGGGGTGATCCCAATGCCGCCAGCCATCAGGAAGGTCTTGATGGCTGTCTCGTCCAGCTCAAAATGGTTGATCGGTTTCGAGATAAAGACCTTGCGCCCCTCATTGAAGATGCGATGGAGCAGGGCCGAGCCGCCGCGCCCTTCTTCCTCGCGCAGCACGCCGATTTGATATATCGAACGGTCCGAAGGGTCGCCGGACATGGAATACTGACGCAGGTACTCGGGTGCGACCAACACATCCAGATGGGCACCTGCGGTCCACGCGGGCAAAGGCGCGCCATCAAGCGTTGAGAACTCGTATTTGGTGACATCCGCAGTCATCTTGTCGACCCGCGTCAGAGCGACCCGCATCACAGGCGCGTCTCCGGCGATCTGATAGCGGTGGATCACGGACATATCCCCGGCAGCTTTGCGGGTCTTGTATTCCTCTGCCGTCAGCAGAGCCTCATAGGCAGCGATCCCGGCTTCGCGGTCCATGGCAAAGGGATAGGGCCAGGGATGTGGGGCGAGGTAGGCCGGATAGACGGCGAGCGTCTGATCCTCATATCTCAGGTCCAGATCCTTCTGCAGGTCGCGCCGGTTCAGCGGATGAGACGAGGGGCGATAGGCTCCGTCGCGCTGCAATTCAATGTCCCACCACCATTTCTTGGTATCATTCAGCCTGCCATTGCCCACCGCATCGTCCAATCTAGCCAATGCGGGCGCGGCCTGTGGAATATTCATCGCGGCCCAGCGGAACGGATGTTCCTTGAAGATACCTTCCAGATTCCAAGGGCAGGTTTTCATACAGCGCCCGCACATCGCCCCGCCCGGCGTCGTGATCCGGTAGGTGGCGCATTTCTGGCTATCGGATTTCCAGATCTCGTAGCCGTTGAACATCAGTTTCGGACCGGCGGTGATCGCGCCTGAGGGACATTCGCGGGCACATTTGTTACACGACTCGCAAAAGGTCTGCAGCCCAAAATCGATCGGCTTGTCATGCGCCATCGGCATGTCGGTGGTGACAACGCCCGATTTCAGACGCGGACCCAGATAGGGGTTCAGGATCACCTCTCCAATCCGGCTGACCTCACCCAATCCCGACAGCAACAAAAGTGGTGGCTGCAGCACTTCACCATCCATCACCGTATGCGCCTTGGCTTTATAGCCGAGATTGCGGATTTGTTGTGCGATTACGCCGCCCAACAGAGAGAACCGCAGATAGGCGCGCATGGATTGCGCGACGCTGATCCAGTCATCCCCGCTTGCGCCTTCCATGGTTTCATAGCCCTGATCGATGATCATGCTGATAGCTTGGTCGTGGGGCGGCACGATCTCTTCCCCGGTTGCGTCGTGGGAGTACCATGTCCAGTCCGGGCATCGGCTGAGCCCAACAGCGTCGACACCCAGGAAATAGCTGGCTGCCTTGATGTTGGCCGCGTTACGTTCGGGATCGGTTGGAGATGTGGTCTCGGCGCTGTTCCCATCCTGTAGCAGAACGAACGCGCCCAGCGCGCGGCGTTGCGCGAAACTGGGGGCGGATTTGCGCACGTAATGCCCACCCTTGGCGGCATCCTGAAGCGCCTTGCCCATGTCCCCGAACTGCGCACGGGCGAACATATCGGCGCGTTTGGGAACGCGGGCGACGTTTTCCTCGTCGATATAAGTGGTCGGGTTGTCGACCCGTTTGAGATTCTCAAACGGATGCGCCCCGTCCACATAGCGCCGTTTGGCGTAGGCGTCGCGGTTCAGGGCGTTCTTGGCAAAGCCCGCACCCAACCACCATGCGGGGCCCTGAGTGCGGAACCAAGGTTGTTCACGCATGGGGCGCAAGGGACGGTCATGGGCAATCTCCATCTCGGTTGTTACGGCGGCCAGACCGAAACGTTTGCCCAACCACGGCACAACCACCGCGCCGCCCTCGACCGCGGCCAGACCCGCCGCGACGGCCAGTTTGCCCAGATCGACTTCGGTCGACATCGCCGTGTGCGCCCGCGCGTCAAAGCCCAGCAGGCGGATGTAGTTGGCGATGACAACCGCATTCTCGGTGGCCAGCAGACAGGCGCGATGATCCTGCGCATCAGCAATCCACTCGGCACCCGGTTCGGATGGATCGGGATCGCGATTGAATTCATACAGGAACACAATTGCGTGGCGGTGGCTGTCGATAGGTTTGGGCGCGGCCTCCATGCCTTCTTTCAAGTCAGCCATGATCACGTCTATCCCCGAGGCCAGCGTCTTGGTCTGCCGCGTCCTGAGCGCATGCGCCAGACGATCGATATCGGGGTTGCGGCGGGTTTCAGACAGCATTGCTCCGGTAGGCAGCGGTCCGCATCCCATCATCGAAGCGTCATTGAAGTAACCAAACGCCTTGAGGTGGTTGGCGCGGGCAGTGGGGTCCGATGGTATTACAGAGGCCACCGGATTAACGAATCCGTCGCGGATCGCGTCCATCATGGCCTGGAACTCACCCATCGCATTGACAATGCTTTCGGGCTGATCCGGGCGATGAAAGCTGAGCGTGCGCATCGGCGGGACTTGTGCCAGATCAGGCAATCGGTCCTGCCGCGCCAGCCGCTCCAGCGGGTACGGGCCCATATGTACCGGTCGGTTCTTGTCCGAGAAAAAGCGGATCCCCATCGTGCGCCTCCTGCTTGCCGAACTCCCCTAACCCGGCATGGACAACAAAACCATTCATGAATAGTCATAGATAGTATGAACAAAACTGATTTTACCGATCTGGACGGCAAGGTCCTTCGCGTGTTTCTGACGATCCTCGAGGAAAGCTCGGTCTCCAAGGCGGCGGATCGGCTGGGCGTGACGCAATCGGCGATCAGCCATACGCTGGGCAAGTTGCGGCAGGTGCTGGGCGATCCATTGTTCGTGCGCTCGGGTCAAGGGCTGACACCAACCGAGCGGGCATTGTCACTGAAGGACCCGATACAGCGCGTTCTGGACAACATGCGCGCCCTGACCGAAGGCCGCCCGTTCGATCCGCTATCCGAACAGCTGGAATTCCAGATCGCGACCAATGACATGCCGCGCGAGCTCATCTTTCCCGGCTTGCTGCGCGCGGCACGGGACGTAGATGTACGGCTGCGGTTGGAGTTCATCCCCTCAGGCGTGCCTGATCCGGACCTGCTGCGCAGCGATCGTTGCCAGTTGATGCTGACACCACTGCCACCGGACGGGCCGGACATCTTTCAGAAACGATTGGTAACCAGCCCGCTCATGGTGTTTTACGACGCAGCGCGGCGCGAACCACCGCAGAACTGGCGGGCCTACTGCGACAGTGAGCATGTCGAGGTGCGATTTGCCGACGGGCGCAGTGCACGCGCAGTGATGCGCGGTGTGGATCAAAGCCAGATCCGGCCGCCCGTGGTCACCCTGCCCCATTTCAACGCGATCCCGCCCTTCGTGAAAGGCAGCGATCTGATATCGACCGACACGGCACTGATGCAGCAAGGGCCGCTGGCCACACTGGATTGTGCCCCACTGCCCTTTGCCTGTGACCCGGTGTCGATCTACATGGTCTGGCATCAGCGATCGACCAATGACCCGGCCCATCGCTGGCTGCGCGCCCGGATCGAAACCATCGCGGCCACGCTTCAGACCTGAGACAGGAGCCAATCGCGCATTTGTGCCACCAATTCTGGCTGGCGTGGTTTTTTGGGGGTTACGACAAAGAAACTCAGGTCGTCCGTCAGCACATCGGACAGGGGTTGCACCAACCGGCCCGAGGCCAGTTCCGCAGAGACAAGCGCAGCATTGGCCAGCGCAAATCCCTGACCCGTGACCGCAGCATCTATCGCAAGGCTGGTCTGGCTGAAACTCATGGTCCGAGGCCGACCCTCAACCCCAGCACGCTCTAGAAACAGCGGCCAGAGCCCGTGCGTATCACTGAGCAGCACATGGTTCATTAGATCGGTCGGCCCGCGGATCTGTGTCGCCAGCTCCGGGCTGCAAACCACAACGAACTCGGTTGAGAACAGCGGTATGGCGTTCAGATCGGGGCCAATCGGCGCGCGGCTTTGGCGCACGGCGATATCGATCCCGTCTGTGCGGAAGTCGGCCAGCCGTTCACCCGCATCGACCTGCACTGAAACGTCGGGGTAACTGGCCAAGAAATCACTCAGACGCGGTACCAGCCATTTCGATGCAAAACTGGGCGTGACCGAGATGGTGATCTGGCGTTGACCCGACAGGTCATCCACTGCCTCTTCGATCAGACGAAACGCCCGGCGCAGGGGCGCGTGAAATCGGCGTCCGGCCTCTGTCAGGCGCAACCCGCGGGGCAGACGTTCGAACAAACCGGTTCCCAGGCGGGCCTCAAGCCCGCGCACCTGCTGAGCGACGGCACCTTGAGTGACACCCAATTCCTCCGCCGCAATGCGAAAGTTCAGATGCCGTGCGGATGCCTCAAAGGCGCGCAATGCGTTCAGGGGTGGAAGTGCGGTCATAGCATTAGACTATAGTTTTTCTACAGGGTTAGCGCAGCAGAACTGATTGGTCAAACCGGCCGCATACGCTCATTTTAAAGGCAAGTAACGCATAGGAGCGACACAATGAACAAAGTAGCATTGATCACGGCTGGTGGCAGCGGCATGGGTGCGGATTCAACGCGCAGACTGGCTGCGGATGGGTTCAAGGTCGGAATCCTCTCATCCTCGGGCAAGGGTGAGGCGCTGGCGCAGGAACTGGGTGGCGTGGGCGTGACCGGCTCGAACCAGTCAAACGACGATCTGCAAAAGCTGGTCGATACCGCCATGTCCCATTGGGGGCGCATCGACGTGCTGGTCAACTCAGCGGGTCACGGCCCGCGTGCGCCGGTGCTCGAATTGACGGATGAGGACTGGCACACCGGCATGGACGTCTATTTCATGAACGCGGTGCGACCCGCCCGGCTGGTCACGCCGATCATGCAGGCGCAGGGGGGTGGGTCGATCATCAACATCTCGACCTTCGCCGCGTTTGAACCTGACCCGGTCTTTCCCACTTCTGGCGTGTTCCGCGCCGGGCTGGCGGCATTCACCAAGCTCTTCTCGGACAAATACGCGGCCAACAACATCCGCATGAACAACGTCCTGCCGGGATTTATCGATAGCCTGCCAGAGAAAGAGGAGTTTCGCGCCCGCATTCCGCTGGGCCGCTATGGACGCAGCTATGACGAGATCGCCTCGGTCGTAGCGCTGCTGGCGTCCGAGGGCGGCGGTTATATCACCGGACAGAACATTCGTGTCGACGGCGGGATCACCCGGTCGGTCTGAGGTCAGAACCGCGCCTTAATCAGGTGTGTCAGTGCCGCGCCGGTTTCAAAGAAGGCGCGGCGCAGACCGGTCCAGTTCTCGCGATAGTCCGGTACCGACGGCACGGGCAGCAGAGACGGGTCATCGTTCAGCAGACATTCGGCCATCAATCGCCCGAAAACCGTGCCCGGCCCGATCCCGCGCCCCGAAAACCCATGCGCGGCCAGGGCGTTCGGACCGATCTCGGTGATCTTGGGGATGTGATCCGAAGTCATGGCGATGCGCCCGTGCCAGCCCTCGATCAGCGGATGATCCGCAAGCTGTGGGTAGAGCGTCGCCAGCTTGCGTCTGACCCAGGCTTTGTGCGCAAACCCTCCGACGCCGCTCAATTCGCCCATGCCGCCGATGATGAACCGACCGGCCTGATCCAGGCGGAACGAGGTCATGATCAACCCGGTATCCCAGCATCCTTCGCCATTGGGTAAAATGCTGGCCCGCAGATTATGCGACAGCGGCGCGGTGGCATATTGGAAGTAATAGACCGGAACATAGTCGGGTGCGGTGTCCGCAATGCCTTGATGATAGGCGTTTGTTGCCTGAATGACCGATCTGGCGCGCACCGTTCCCGTGCTGCTGTGTAAGACCCAGACACCACCCTCGTGTCGCAGGGATTGCACCGGGCTTTGGGTAAAAATCTGTGCCCCCTCTTCCTGCGCAGCGCGGGCTAACCCCACCGCGTATGCCAGTGGTTGAATGGTGCCCGCACGCGGGTCGAACAGGGCGCCATGCACGCCCGGGCTGCCGGTGCGTTGGCGTGAGGCCGTGGCATTAATCAGCTCGACCGGAGCGCCGGAGTCACTGAGCTGGGCGTAGCGTGCGCGCAGATTTTGATACCCCGAAGTCGAATGTGCACAATGCAGAGTGCCATTTCTGACCGGCTCGCACCGGATCCCGTATGTGTCGATCAGCGCAAAAACCTCAGCTGGCGCAGTGGCCAGCAGGTCGATCAGCCGGTCGCCCGCCACCTGCCCCAGATGCCCCCGAATCTCAGCGGGAGGCAACCAGAGCCCCGCATTGACCAACCCGACATTCCGCCCCGATCCGCCATGCCCGATCTGGTGCGCCTCGAGAAGACAGACAGACGCCCCGGCTCGGGCGGCGGCCAGCGCCGCCGAGCATCCGGTATAGCCGCCGCCGATGACCGCCAAATCAACCGTCAAGTCTCCAGAGAGTTGCGACGTGTTCAGCCGTTCGCTGGTAGTCTGTCGCCAAAGCGATTGATCATGGTCGCGCATTCCGGGACCTCGCAGGAGTTTCGCCGATCATCGGACCGGTCTCAACCTGTTGCAAGGGTGCGCTGGTCGGCGCGACCCATGGCAATTAGAAACGGGTGCGCCTCCTGCAGCGTCTGAAATGATGCCTTTTCCGTCACGCCCCGCCAGTTCGCCAGCACAAGTGATTGCGCAACGGCACCCCCCAATGTTGCGCCTGGGCCGGTGACGATGAACAGATCGGGTGCAAACTCCCGCGCAGCAGTCTGGATGGCGCGGGTGAAATCATAAGGCTCAATCACCTGATCCCCCAGCGTATACTCCCACAGAGCTTCGGTATCCGTCGCCCCCGGCCACCAGATTTTGCCACGCCCGTCGATCAATGGACGATCAGGTTGACCAAACAGGTCTGCGGCTAAACGCGCCCGGCCTTCGGCCGCGACGGGGGCTTGCAATGCTGTGTGAAAGGCGGCGTGATTTGCCAGCCGCATCGGGAAACGATCCTGCACCACGGGCTGAGATGACTCGAAGGCCTTCAAACCGGCCTCATTCCCCGCCAATACCAGCATTCCACCCAAATCGATTGACAGCGCCAGGTCATGCCCCACTGCCCCGTTGATCTGCGCCACGGCATCCAACAGCGCAGCCTTGCGCGTAGGATCATTGGTCCAGTTGTCATCGGTGAAGGGATAGATCAGTTGCCCACCGATCAGATGGTCCTGCATCAGTGTGCCCATCGTGTTGACGACACGAAACCCGTTCGCGGGCGACAATGCGCCGCCAGCGGCCAGCGCAATGTACCATCCCATCGAGTTGCCGGTGACCGCCACCACCTCGATATCGTCCGCCAGCGCCTGCGTATCCGCCAACGCCGCAGCGTAGATCAGGGGCGAGGCAACATCCCCGCGCGAATATTTGCCAACGCTATAGCGATCGGCACCATCCAGTGCTGTAACCGCGTCCTGACCGATCTCGGCGCGGATGCTGTCAAAGCTGTGAAACTGGTCCATGCGATCCGCATGGTACTGGTGCAGATAGCCAAGCTCGGGCTTGTTGTAGGTGCCCCGGCCGGGGCAGATCACAACGGCGGTGCGTGTCATGACGTGCCTCCGGTCAGTTTGAGCGCGGCGGCCACAATGCCGTCCTTTGACGGGAGCGGCGCGGCATAGGCAGGGCCTGTGGCGATGAAGCAGTCTTCGGCTACCACACAGGTGGTTGGGGTGGAGGGACTTTCTTCGACGAAGAAAGTCATCAGCGCCTCGGACTGGCTCCCGGTGCGGCGGCATTCATCGACAATCAAAACGTGCTTGCACGTTTTGGTCGCCGCACGCAGGGCATCCACCGGCAGCGGGGCCAACCAGCGCATGTCGATGATCCGGGTCTTCACCCCTGCGGCCTCAAGCTCGGGCAGCGCTTGCTGTGACAGATAATGCCCGTTGCCATAGGTCACGATGGCCAGATCGGTGCCGTCGCCGTGCACACCGACCTCACCCAACGAGATGCGTCGATCAGGCGATGGATAGGTCGTCATCCAACCTCCGTCCTGTGCATCATGCAGGTCTCGCATGGGGTAAAGAGCAATGGGTTCCAGAAACACCACCACCCGCTGCTCTTCCCGCGCCAGTCGCACGCATTCACGCAGCATCTGTGCCGCGTCGGACCCGGTCGATGGGCAGGCGATGATCACACCGGGAATATCCCGCAAAACCGCCAGTGAATTGTCGTTGTGGAAATGCCCGCCGAACCCTTTCTGATAGCCCAGCCCGGCAATGCGCAGCACCATCGGATTGGTGAATTGCCCGTTTGAAAAGAACGGCAAGGTCGCCGCCTCGCCCCGGATCTGATCTTCGGCATTGTGCAGATAGGCCAGGAACTGAATCTCTGGGATCGGGATGAACCCGTTGTGGCCCATTCCAATGGCGAGCCCCAGAATGGACTGCTCGTCCAGCAGGGTATCAATCACCCGGTCGGGACCGAACCGTTGCTGCAGCTTTTGCGTCACGCCGTAGACGCCACCCTTGCGGCCCACGTCTTCGCCCATACAGACGATCTCGCCACGGTCCAGCATCAGATCGGTGAGCGCCCAGTTGATCAGGCGGCTCATGGGTTGCGGTTCGTCCATGGCGCGCATATCGCCGCCAAACACCTTGGCCCGCGCAGCAGCGCCGGGGCCGTTGGTTGGTTTGCACACGCGTTTGGGCGGGATCAGGCTGGCCATCACCTCAGACGCGTTGGCCAGATGCGGACGGGTGGCTGCCTCGGCTGCCACGCGATCCGTGCGGGCGCACGTGTCCTTATAGATCTTCAGCGCCTGATCCGGCGACAGGGCCCCGGCCTGATCCAGCAGGCGCACTGAATGCAGCAGGGGATCATTGGCCTCGTCCGCCTCAACTTCGGATTTCGGCAGATAGGTGGTGGGCACATCTGCACCGGCATGGCCATAAAGGCGCACGGTCTTCAGATGCAGGAAGGCCGGCTTGCGGCGGGTGCGCACATAGGCCGCGGCGTTTTGGGCCACGGCGAAAGTTTCAAAGATGTCCAGACCGTTCGCCTGAAAATACCGGATGCCCGGGCGGTGCTCCATCGAGGCTTGGATCCACCCCTTGGGGGTCTTGACGGAGATACCGATCCCGTTGTCCTCGCAGACGAACAACAGCGGTAGCGGTATCGATTGTACGCTGGTCCAACCCGCCGTGTTGATCGCCCCCTGCGCGGTCGAGTGGTTGGCCGAGGCATCCCCGAAGGAACACATTGCAATCCCGTCTTCGGGCAGCTCCCGGTGTTCGGGCGCATGCCGTCGCGCCGCGCCAAGGCTATAGGCCGCACCCACGGCCTTGGGCAGATGGCTGGCAATCGTCGAGGTCTGCGGCGGGATCGTCAGCGCCTTGGAGCCCAGCACCTTATGCCGTCCACCCGAGGTCGGATCCTCCTTCGAACACGCAAAACTCAGCAGCATGTCCCAAGTGATCTGTTGTCCCGGCACCTGATCGGCGCGGGCAATCTGAAACGCCGCGTCGCGGTAATGCAGAAACGCAATATCGGTAGGTCGCAGAGCATGGGCGACGGCGGCCATGCCCTCATGCCCCGAGGATCCGATAGTATAGAACCCCTGCCCCGCCTTCTGCATTGCGCGGCTGGTCCGGTCCAGCGCGCGGCTGAGAACCTGTGAGCGGAACAGTGAGACCGCGTCCGTGTTGCTCAGCCCCGGCTGTGGTGGCACGCCTTTGGGCAGGTCCCGGTTCACAACGCGGGTCAGGAAGTTCTCATGTACGATCTGGGCGCGGTCCATGGCTCTCGCTTTTCGTATGGTCGATGTCGTTGGCGCCGGTTGCCTTCGAAGCGCGCGGGTTTCGCAGTTTTGTCCCGCGCTCCGCCGCCAATTTCAAGACCACCGGTGCAGCGCCCCGGCGCCCGGAGGACCCGAAACACAATGGCATTCCGGCAGTCATCGCTCTGGCGGTCGGAAAATACCAGTGCTATTGCATCCAAAAGGTATGAGGAAATGTCATATGATTGCGCCGCGCCGGTTTCTGCCCTCTATATCGTCTCTGTTGGCGCTCGAAGCAGTGGATCGGTTGGGAAGCGCCTCAGCTGCCGCCGAGGAGCTGTCCTTGACTCAAAGCGCAATCAGCCGTCAGTTGAAGACAGTGGAGGATCAGTTGGGCGTCCAGCTGATCGAACGCAGCCAGATGCGCCTGCACCTGACACCAGCGGCAAAAGACTATGTGCAAACCGCAAGGGTATCGCTTCAGGATTTGGCGCAGGCCGCTCTGAAACTCAAGGCAAACCCGGCCGGCGGATCCCTGAATCTGTCAATCCTGCCAGCGTTCGGGATGCATTGGTTGGCGCCGCGCTTGCGGGATTTTGCCCGCCGCCACCCCGAAGTCACAGTCAATCTGGGCACAAGGCTGAATCCGTTCGATTTTGCCACCCAGCCTTTCGACGCTGCCATCCATTTCGGGCGCCGCGACTGGAGCGGTGTTCATTACATGCCGCTGATGCGCGAGGAGGTCCTGCCGGTCTGTGCTCCGTCACCGGGCGCCACCGGTTTTGACACGCTCGGCGCTTTGCGCGCGGCGCCATTGTTGCATCTGGATTCCCGGCCCGACGCATGGGAACGATGGTTCGAGATCCAGGGGCAGGCCGTTTCAGGGTTGCGGGGGATGCTGTTCGACCAGTTTTCGACCATGATACAGGCCACAATCCACGGGTTGGGAGTGGGGCTGCTGCCCTCCTATCTGGTACAGGATGATTTGCGCGCCGGACGGCTTGTTCCGGCCTGGCCCGGACCGCATGTCAGCCTGGGGGATTATTATCTGGTCTGGCCCAATGATCGCGCGATGCCCGAGCCGCTACGGTCATTCAAAGACTGGCTTGAGGGGCAATTGCCGAAGAACACGAACCGCTAGGCGGCGTCAGAACTTGCCGTTGTCGTTTTTCCAAGCGCTACGCGGCGCGATGGCCTCAACCGTGTCCCAGTGCTCGACAATCTTGCCACCGGCCACGCGGAACAGATCATAAAATGCGCTTTGATCACCCCGGAACTCGCCCTCGCATACGGTCAGAACAAAGTTACCCTCGGCCAAAACCCGGTGGATGCGCTGGTAGTTCACCGCATCACCATTCGATAGCTCAGAGCGCAGAACCGTCAAATCATCGGACAGGCGGGGATTGTGTTCGACAAAGGCAGCTGCATCAATACACGCATCGAGCTGACTCAAATCCCGGGCAATCAGAGCCGTCTCGACAAAAGAGCGGACAAAGCCCCTGTTCTCCTCAGTTTTCTCGCGATCCCGGATTTCCGTAGTTCCGTCCACCATACTGTGGCCCGAGCTATTCGGCCCTTGCCGCATCTGAATATTGTCCCAATGCTCGATGGCCTGACCATCTTCGAAACGGAATACTTCAAACCCGATATTTCGGCGCGAGAAATCATATTCCGTGTGGGCAAAGACAAACGCGCCGTCCTCAAATGCACGCACGATGTTCACGCGCGGAGAGGTCTCGGACAGTCGTTTGAACAACGCAGCCAGCCCTTCACTGCCTTCATGAGTCTGTGGATTGTGCTGGATGTACCGGTCTTCGTTCACCACCGATATTGGGCCCGGATCGCCTGTCTCAATGCTTTTGAGCAAGGCAGAAATGCGATCTTTGTTCGATGCAGCCATGGTGGATTTTCTCTCGCGCGGATCTTCTCATTTTCATCATCGCAGGCAGGACGGGCGTCTTCAACGCCAAAGTCTGCGCGGCCTTCGGCCTTGCGTCCTGCGGGCGGCAGGGGGGCCAGGCAGGCGCGGGCTGCGCCCGCGCCTGCCTGGCCCAACGGGAGGAGACATTCCGCAAGGAATGTCGACGACGGGCGGGAGCGTTTCGCCTCAGACGTCCAGCGAACGGGCGATGAGCTCTTTCATCACCTCATTGGTGCCGCCATAGATCATCTGCACCCGCGCATCCGCATAGAGGCGGGCAATCGGGTATTCCATCATGAACCCGTAGCCGCCAAAAAGTTGCAGGCAATCGTGCATGATCTCGTTCTGCACCTCCGAGCCCCAGTATTTCACCATCGATGCCGTGGCCGCGTCCAGCTCACCGACCTCCAGCTTGCCGATGCAATCATTGAGGAAACTGCGCAGCACCTCGGCTTTGGTCTTGCACTCGGCCAGCTTGAAACGGGTGTTCTGAAAATCCATCACGCGCTGGCCGAAGGCCTTGCGCTCCTGCACGTATTTCACTGTCTCGGCGATGGCGAAATCGATCGCGCCCAGCGCCATGATCCCGATAGTCAGACGCTCCCACGGCAGTTGCTTCATCAACTGATAGAACCCCTGCCCCTCCTCTGGGCCAAGCAGGTTGGTCATCGGCACCTTGACGTCCTCAAAAAACAGCTCGGCCGTGTCATTGCCCTTCATGCCAAGCTTCTTGAGATTACGGCCGCGCCGAAACCCCTCGGACCCTTCGGTTTCAACCGCGATCAGCGACACACCTTTCGCGCCCAGAGACTTGTCGGTTTTGGCGGCTACGATGACCAGATCGGCGGATTGTCCGTTGGTGATGAAGATCTTTGACCCGTTCATCCGGTAGGAATTGCCATCCTTTTCGGCCGTGGTCTTGACCGCCTGCACATCCGACCCGGTGCCCGGCTCGGTCATGGCCAGTGCACCAATCATCTCACCCGAGGCAAGTTTCGGCAGCCATTTCCGTTTCTGGTCTTCGCTGCCATAGGCGTTGATATAGTGGGTCACGATCGACTGAATGCCATAGCCCCAGCCCGCATCGCCACGGCAGGACTGCTCGTACAGCGTTACAGCATCGAACCCCATGCCACCGCCGACGCCGCCATACTCTTCAGCGATAGAGCCCGCCATCAGGCCTGTCTGCCCGGCTTGCAGCCAGAATTCGCGGTCAACAACGCCATTCTCGACCCATTTTTCGGTATTGGGCACCAGAGCGTCATCCATGAACCGACCCGCCATTTCGGCAAACATCCGGTGTTCGTCGGTAACCCAGGCGGCAGTGCTGGTAAAAAGCGACATCAAAAGCTCTCCAGATCAAGTGTTTGCCCAAAGCTATCCGCGGGCGTGATTCCTTCCAATCCGCATGACGTGGCGTCCGGATGGTACGCAACGCAACGTTTTTTCGACGCGACAAAATCTGTGCCAATCGGACGCGGATCAAGGAAATGACCAATCCAGTCTTGACCTTCCTGTCACTGGAACCCTTATGTGAGGGGCGAGATTCACTGTCAGGACGGCACAGATGGCTGATTCACTGCATACTCAGATAAAAATCACGGGCATGGGCTGCGCTTCCTGCGTTGGCCGGGTCGAGGCTGCGCTGAGCACCGTGCCCGGCGTCAATGACGCCTCGGTCAATTTTGCAACCGGCACCGCAGATGTCAGCCATGACGGCGTGCTCTCAGGAATATTGGATGCGCTTGATACGGCTGGGTATCCGGCAGAGATGCAGCAGACGCGTTTGAGCATCGAAGGGATGAGCTGCGCCTCGTGCGTATCACGGATCGAGCGGTCCTTACGTGCGGTCCCCGGCGTAGCTGAGGCCTCGGTCAACCTTGCCACGGGCAGCGCAACGATCACTTATGCGGATGGCGCAACCGATCCGGTGGCTCTGGCCCAGATCGCAACCGATACGGGGTACCCTGCACGGCCCGCGGGACAGAGTACCGGGGCGGTGGACAGCAAAGCCGAAGAACTGCTGACGCTGCGGCGCACAACGCTGATTGCGGCGGCGCTGGCCCTGCCGGTCTTTGTGCTGGAAATGGGCGGGCATATGATCCCCGCCTTCCACCATTGGATACAGGTCACGATCGGAACGCAGGTGAGCCATTTGATCCAGTTTGCCCTGACTTCAGTTCTGTTAATCGGGCCCGGGCGGGTTTTTTATGCCAAGGGTATTCCGTCATTGCTGCGGGGTGCGCCCGATATGAATGCGCTGGTCGCGCTGGGGACCGGGGCGGCCTATCTGTATTCGGTTCTGGCAACATTCGCGCCACAGGTGCTGCCGCGAGGCACCGCAAATGTCTATTTTGAGGCTGCGGCGGTCATTGTCGTGCTGATCCTGCTGGGCCGGCTGCTGGAAGCCCGCGCCAAGGGGCGCACCGGGGCAGCGATCCGCAAGCTGGTCGGGCTGCAGCCCAAAACCGCTCGGGTCGAGCGGGATGGCACGCTGGTCGAGCGCCCCATTGCAGAGATCATCGTCGGAGATATCGTGCAAATCCGACCCGGGGAGCGGATGCCGGTGGATGGCGATGTACTGGACGGAAGCTCTTATATTGATGAAAGCATGATCACCGGCGAACCGGTGCCGGTTGGCAAGGCCTCCGGTGACCCGGTGGTCGGCGGCACGGTTAACGGGACTGGCGCGCTGCGGATCCGGGCGACGCATGTCGGTGCCGACACTGTACTGGCGCAGGTGATTGGGATGGTCGAACAGGCGCAGGGGGCGAAGCTGCCGATTCAGGGGCTGGTTGACCGGATCACCTATTATTTTGTTCCCGCCGTCATGGGGGTGGCCCTGCTGACGGTGGCTGCGTGGCTGATCCTTGGACCAGAACCGGCTTTGCCGCTGGCGCTGGTGGCCGGTGTGTCCGTGCTGATCATCGCCTGCCCTTGCGCGATGGGTCTGGCCACACCGACCTCGATCATGGTGGGCACGGGGCGCGCGGCCGAGTTGGGTGTGCTGTTCCGCAAGGGCGATGCCCTGCAGCAGCTGCAGCAGGCCCGGGTGATCGCGCTGGACAAGACCGGCACGCTGACGCTTGGCCGCCCCGAGCTGGCGGAGGTCATCACCACCAACGGCTTTGATCGCACCGAGGTTCTGCGCCTCTCCGCCGCTGCCGAATCCCGTTCGGAACATCCGATCGCCACGGCAATCACCCGCGCCGGGCCGGACGTGCTGCCAGAGGTGGAAGAATTCCAGTCTCTGACCGGCCTTGGCCTGCACGCCCGGATTGAAGGGCGCGATGTTCTGGTCGGTGCGGACCGGTTGATGGAACAGAATCGTATCGATATCAGCAGGCTGCGCCCAGAGGCACAAAAGCGCGCCGCCGAGGGAGCCACGCCGATCTATGTCGCCATCGACGGGCAGGCCGCGGCGACGCTTGCGGTGTCCGACCCGGTCAAGCCGGGCACACCCGAGGCCTTGGCCCGGTTGCATGAGATGGGAGTGACACTGGCGATGGTCACCGGAGACAATGCGCAGACGGCGCAGGCTCTGGCCGATCGTCTGGGCATCGACCATGTCACAGCCGAAGTGTTGCCCGATGGAAAGGTCGCCGCGATCACCGCGTTGCAGCAGCAGTTCGGAACCCTCGCCTTTGTCGGCGACGGGATCAACGATGCGCCCGCTCTGGCGACAGCAGATATTGGCGTGGCGATCGGCACCGGCACCGATGTGGCGATCGAAACCGCCGACGTGGTGTTGATGTCCGGTGATCTGCGCGGTGTGGCGAACGCTGTCGAGATCAGCCGCCGGACAATGCGCAACATCCGGCAGAACCTCGGCTGGGCCTTTGGCTACAACACGCTGCTGATCCCGGTTGCCGCCGGGGTGCTGTACCCGTTTGGTGGCCACCTGCTGTCACCGGCGCTGGCCGCCGGAGCGATGGCCTTGTCCAGCGTCTTTGTGGTGTCGAATGCGCTGCGTCTGCGGCGGGTGCGGACAAGCCTGCCCGAAACACAAGGCGATTCCACGCAAAGGGAGGTTGCCGCATGAATATCGGAGAGGTCTCGACCCACACCGGCCTGCCGGCCAAAACCATACGCTACTATGAGGATATCAACCTGATCACCCCGCTGCGGGACGACAACGGGTATCGCCGGTTTCGCGATCAGGACATTCACAAGTTGAATTTTCTGGGCCGTGCCCGTGCTCTGGGATTTACCATAGATGATTGCCGGACATTGTTGGCGCTATATGAGGACGAAAGCCGCGCCAGCGCCGATGTAAAGCGCGTGGCGCGGGATCACCTGGCGCAGATCGATGCCAAGATCTCGGACCTCAGGGGGATGCGTGACACGCTGAGTCATCTGGTCGATGCCTGCGCCGGAGATGATCGCCCGGACTGCCCGATCCTGAAAGACCTGGGCAGTAAGGCGTAACACGGGGTTGCCCTTTGGGTTCAGCTTTGATTTGTCTTCGCTGAACATTTCGGCGAACGCGTATCGTCGGACAGCGGAGGGGATCACAAAATGGCAAAAGTTGCATTCCTTGGCCTTGGCGTCATGGGCTATCCGATGGCGGGGCACCTGCAAGCTGCGGGGCATGAGGTCACCGTCTACAACCGTACCGCAAGCAAGGCGCAGGCCTGGGTAGCCGAACACGGCGGCGCCATGGCTGCAACCCCGCGCGAAGCGGCTGAAAGTGCGGCTTTTGTAATGGCCTGTGTCGGCAATGACGACGATCTGCGCATGGTCTGCATCGGTGATGATGGTGCGTTTCGCGGTATGGCGGAGGGCACGGTCCTTGTGGACCACACCACCGTCTCGGCCAAAGTGACCCGTGAGCTCTATGAGGCCGGGAAAACCCAAGGCATCGCCTTCGTGGACGCCCCGATCTCTGGTGGTCAGGCGGGGGCCGAAAACGGAGTGCTGTCAATCATGTGCGGCGGTGACGCGGATGCGTATGACAGCGCAGCGCCTGTGATGCAGGTCTACTCGAAGATTTGCCGCCGCATCGGCGGTAGCGGCGCGGGTCAGATGACAAAGATGTGCAACCAGATCGCGATTGCGGGACTGGTGCAGGGGCTAAGCGAGGCACTGCATTTCGCCGAAAAAGCGGGTCTGGATGGTCGCGCGGTGGTCGAGGTGATCAGCCAGGGCGCTGCGGGCAGCTGGCAAATGGCGAACCGGTATGAGACGATGCTGGATGATCATTTCGAACATGGCTTCGCCGTAGACTGGATGCGCAAGGACTTGGGGATTTGTCTGGATACGGCAAATGAAACCGGGGCATCCCTGCCGGTGACCGCGCTGGTAGATCAGTTCTACAAAGATGTGCAAAAGCTCGGCGGGGGACGGTGGGATACGTCCTCGCTGATCAAGCGGTTGCGCGCGTTGGGGTGATGGCAAGGGGGGCTGTCTGCCCCCCATCGCGCCCAAGGGCGCGATTCCCCCCGAAGATATTTTTGGCCAGATGAAGAAGATCCCCTTTGGGAAGAAGCACGGGGCGTCGCATGAGTGATCTGAGCAAATATTGGGCCGAAGTTCTGCACCAGCATTGGGGGTTGGATGCGGGATTGACGCGATTGGATGGGGAATATGACCTCAATTTCCTGGCTCGTGCCACCAATGGGCAGGACTATGTGCTGAAGGTCATGCGCGCAGGGTGCGAGGCTGAATTGGTCGATTTGCAGATCAAGGCACTGGCGCATATCTCTGCGGCCGCACCCGGCCTACCGTTTCCCAAAGTCATTCCCGATCTGACGGGTGGATTGTTGCCTGAGATCACGGACCAGCAGGGTGCGTTGCGCCAAGTGTGGCTACTGGAACGATTGCCGGGCGAATGTTATGCCCGCAGCGCCCCAAAAAGCGAGGATCTGATCCTCAAGCTGGGTCGCGTGCTGGGAGCGACGGATCGTGCGCTGGAGGGGTTTGCGCATGCCAGGCTGCACCGGGATCATTTCAAATGGGATCTGACACAGGCGGGCTGGATTTCCGACCGGTTGGAGGTGATCGCTGATCCCGCCCAGCGCGCGATTTTGCAGAACGTGGTGGCGGCGTTTGATTCACTCCGCAGCCGGCTCGATCAGTTGCCCAAACAGGCGATCCATAACGATGCCAATGATTACAACATCCTTGTTGAAGGGGAGTTGGGCGAGCGACGCCGCATCTCGGGCCTGATTGATCTGGGCGATATGTGCGCCGCGCCGCGTGTCTGTGAGCTGGCGATTGCCGGGGCGTATGTGGTATTGGATCATCCCAAACCCGAACACGCGCTGGCGGCGCTGGTGCGCGGGTATCATGCCACCAACCGTTTGCACCCGGATGAGGTGGATCTGATCTGGCCTTTGCTACGGATGCGTTTGGCAGTGTCCGTGGTGAACTCGACCCTGATGGCGGCAGAGAACCCGGATGATCCCTATGTGACCATAAGTCAGGCTCCGGCGTGGCGGTTCCTCGAGAATGCGTCTGTGAATGGTGCGTTGATGGCAGCGCGCCTGCGCTCCGCATGTGATATGCCAGTGGTGGATGGGGCGGACCGCATAAACGCTTACCTGACCAGCCATCGCGGGCAATTTGCCCAGATGTTCGAACAGGACCTGAGCGACGTACAGATGGGCTCGCTTTCGGTTGAAAATTCCACCTGGCCGCAGAATCCGTTCCACATGCCGCCGGAGGAGGCCGCCCGCGTCGGTGAAGAGTTCGGAAAAGGCCTCTGGCTGGGATATTATAACGAACCCCGCCTGATCTATGCAGAACCAGGGTTTCGCAAGGGGCCGTGGAAGGCCTCGGACCGGCGCACGGTGCATCTGGCCGTGGATGTGTTTGCCCCAGCTGGATCGGTTCTGAATGCCCCACTGAGTGGTCGGGTTGAAGCGGTCGAGAATAGGGACGCGCATTTGGACTATGGCGGGGTCGTGATTCTGCATCATGAGACACCCGAGGGCGATGCGTTCTACACGCTCTATGGCCATCTTGATCCCGAAGTCTGCGACCGGTTGAATCCGGGCGATCCGGTGGCGCAGGGCGCGGCTTTCGCGCGGCTGGGGGACGCCACGCAGAATGGCGGTTGGGCGCCGCATGTACATTTCCAACTGGCGCTGACGACCGGGGGCATGCAGGCAGACTGGCCAGGCGTGGCCGACCCCGATGAGTTGGAGCTATGGAATGCCATTTGCCCCAACCCGGCGGCCCTGTTGAACCTGCCGGATGACAAGGTGGCCTATCGCCCGACGGACAAGAATGTGGTCCTGCAGGGGCGTCGCGATCACTTCGGGGGCAACCTGAGCCTCACTTATGACGATCCGGTCATGCTGGTGCGTGGTTGGAAGCATCACCTGTTTGATGAATGGGGCCGCCCCTATCTGGACGCTTACAATAACGTGCCGCATGTGGGCCATGCCCATCCGCGCATTCAGGCGGTTGCGGCAGATCAGTTGAAGCGGATGAACTCAAACACCCGCTATCTGCATCCGGCACAGACCGCGTTTGCGGAGAAGGTGTTGTCGAAACTGCCCGACCGCTTCGAGGTCTGCTTCTTCGTCAATTCGGGCACCGAGGCAAACGAACTGGCGCTGCGTCTGGCGCGAGCGCATACCGGGGCCAAAGGCATCGTGACACCGGATCATGGCTATCACGGCAACACAAATGCGGCGATTGCGATTTCGGCCTACAAGTTCAACAAGCCCGGCGGGGTCGGCAAGGCCGATTGGGTGGAGGTGGTTGAGGTCGCGGATGATTATCGCGGTTCGTTCAAGCGCGACGATCCCGACCGCGCGACAAAATTCGCGGATCTTGTGGATCCTGCGATTGCCGCGTTGCAGGAGCGCGGCCACGGTGTCGCCGGTTTTATCGCCGAGACCTTCCCCTCGGTTGGAGGACAGATCATCCCGCCCAAGGGATATCTGGCTGCTGTGTATGAAAAAATCCGCGCGGCAGGCGGAGTTTGCATTGCAGATGAGGTGCAGACCGGCCTTGGGCGGCTGGGCGAATACTATTTTGGATTCGAACATCAGGGCGCATTGCCGGATATCGTAGTGTTGGGCAAACCCATCGGTAACGGGCACCCTCTGGGCGTGCTGGTCACGACCAAAGAGATCGCTCAAAGCTTCGACAATGGGATCGAGTTCTTTTCGACCTTCGGCGGATCAACCCTGTCCTGCCGCATCGGCAAAGAGGTGCTGGATATCGTTGATGATGAGGGTTTGCAGGACAACGCACGCGTCATGGGCGCCCGCCTGATTGACGGGTTACGGCAGATCGAGGCCGAGTTCCCTCAGGTCGAAGATGTGCGCGGGATGGGGCTGTTTCTGGGTGTGGAACTGATCAACCCGGACGGATCGGAAGGCAGCGAGATCTGCAGCTACGTCAAGAACCGGATGCGGGATCACCGGATTCTGATCGGTAGCGAGGGGCCAAAGGACAATATTCTGAAGATTCGCCCTCCGCTGACGATTGAAGCCGAGGATGTGGACATGATCCTATGGGCGCTGCGTCAGGTGCTGGCCGAGGTCGGCGAATATGCCCCTGCCCCGGCCTGTGGGCATGACCATCATCACGCAGGCTGCGACTGCTGCTAATAAAACAAAACCCCGGCGAAATGGCCGGGGTTTTGAGTTTGCCGGTCAGTGTAGCACCGATATCGGGGGTTGGTGCCCGGTTGTCGGCAGGGGGATGGTTGCAGTCATTCGGCGCAGTACCAGGCCGAGCTCTTCGGACAGGGACGCCAGCGCAGGGGCGAAATCGGGCCGCACGATCAGCGAGGCCATCATCATCGCATCCTCACGCGCACCTTCCGACGCGGCGGCGACCATCTGGGCAAAGCAGTTCTCATCCGCACCCAGACAGGCGCAGCCAAGCCCATGCCGCACCAGAGGCCGCCGACCGTGATGCGCACAAAGTGAACATAGCCGATCCAGCGTCAGCATCGCCGCCCGCCCTTGATCGGTGCCCAGCGCGATGTCGAAATCGCTGGCGGCATCGGCCCGGCCCTTGGCTCCATCGCCCCAAAGGCGCAGATACATCACGGCACCCGCTTCAACCAGGTTCAGATCCGAAAGACGACCGACAGTCGCGCCGCCCCGCGAATTTGGCGCGCTCATTTCGTCAGGATCAGTTTACCCGCGCGGGTGATGCGCAGGGTATACAGCTGGTCGCCCAATTCGATATGGGCCAGATTTCCGCCTTTTGTCAGCTCTTCGGCCTTGTGAGCCGGCAACATCGAGACAGCATAGCATTGGGTCGGGTTGGGGGTCTGCGCGTTCATCGGGGCATCTCCAGAGCGGTTTCGGCACTTGGCCTTGTCTGTTCGTGGTTCGCTTGATCTGGCTGACCCTATACCGGGTTGGCTGACTGTTCGTGAAATTTAATCTGATAAAAACAGTAAGAATTGTCAAGCCCAGGATTCTCAAGCTTTTCACCCAGCAGACTGTTGCGCCGATCAGCGCAGCGCTTTAGGCCACAACAGGCATTGCACAAAGGCGGAATAGTCATGACAGCGGTTGTAGTATTTGATCTCGATGGCACGCTGGTAGACAGCATCGCTGATATCGCCAACGCCGCGAACCGGATGCTGGATGAACAGGGGATCGCGCCCCTGCCCCACGACACGGTCCGGCGATTCGTCGGCAACGGCCTGCCCAAGCTTGTTGAGCGGGTCATGGACCATTGCGGATTGAACCCCGAGCGGCATTCTGAATTGTCAAAGATCACGCTAAACCATTACAACGCGGCGTCTTGCGTCCAGACGACCCCCTATCCCGGCGTACCCGCTGCACTGACCCAGTTGCGCGATATCGGCTGCGTTTTGGGCGTCTGCACCAACAAGCCCGAGAAACCTGCGCAACACGTCTTGGAAGCCCTGAACCTGTCGCAGTATTTCGACACAGTCTATGGCGGGGATACCCTGACCATCCGCAAACCGGATCCGGCACATCTGCATGCAAGTTTTGCGGCGCTGCCCGCCGTTGGCCCACGGATCTTTGTCGGAGACAGCGAGGTGGATGCAGAAACCGCAGAACGGGCAGCGGTGCCCTTTTTGCTATTCACCGAAGGGTATCGCAAATCACCGATCGCCGAGATGCCCCATACATTCAGCTATGCCGACAGCGCTGAATTGCCGAACCTTGTGCAGCAGATATTGCGCGATACCGGCCCGCAAGCATAACCCCATAAAAGCAGAGGGGCCGGCCGAGGGGGTAGAGGCCAGCCCCTCATCGGGGGAAATTTGTGAAAGTGGTGTGGGCTTATTGGCCCGTGTGTTAATGAATAATTAACGCATCAGAACGGGCGGCGAAATTGGGGGATTCCCGTAGAGGCGCAATTATTTTGCGAATCCCCAGCAAAATAACGCCTGTTTGCGTGCGAATTGCGACTTGTCAGGCCGACATTTCGGCCGCCGCGCGGGCGATCACAAGCTCTTCGTTGGTCGGGATGACCATCACCTGCACACCGGATGCCGCAGTTGAGACGACGCGTGCACTGGCATCGTTGGACTGCGCGTCCAGTTCTATGCCAAGCCACGCCATGTCCGCGCAGATCTGGGCACGCACCCGCGCCGAGTTCTCGCCGATTCCACCGGTGAACACCACAGCATCAAGCCCACCCAGCACCGCTGCGAGCGACCCCAATTCCCGCCGCGCGCGAAAGGTGAAATATTCGATCGCCCGTCGGGCCTCGGTCGTATCCGATTGCTCCAGCGTCCGCATGTCGCTGGACAGACCGGACAGGCCCAGCAAGCCGGATTTGCGATACAGAAGGTCCGAGATTTCGGCCGCACCCATGCCCTTCTGCTCCATCAGATACAGCATGACACCCGGATCGAGCTGCCCGCAGCGTGTGCCCATCGGTAGCCCGTCGAGCGCCGAGAAACCCATGGTCGAGCCCACGGATTGCCCCGCACGCATCGCACACATCGACGCGCCATTCCCCAGATGAGCCACGATGACTCGTCCGGAATGTAGCTCGGGTGCGGTCTGGGCCAGATGGCCCGCGATATATTGATAGCTCAGACCATGAAACCCATAGCGGCGAACACCGATGTCATAATACTCGGTCGGCAGGGCGAACGTGTCATTGACCCAAGGGTGATGCCGATGAAAGGCGGTGTCGAAACAGACGACCTGCGTTGCCTCCGGGAACCGGCCCATCGCCGCCCGCGCTCCGGCAAGATTATAGGGCTGGTGCAGCGGTGCGAACGGTTCAAGCTGTTCCAATGCGCGCAGACCGTCGGGTGTCAATATGATGGGGCGGTCATTATCCGGGCCGCCATGCACGACGCGGTGACCAACTGCGGCGATCCGGGCCGCCGGAAACTGGCGCTGAAGCAGTGTCAGCACCCGATCCTGCGCACTCTCATGATCCGGGATCATGTCCGAGACCTCTTCGGAAAGCTTGCCGCCGTCCGGTCCGCGCAGGCTGACAGACGCCTCGGCGCCGCCAATCCGGTCGACCAGCCCGGTGCAGATTGGGACGGGTGCGTCCCCCTGCCGAGCGAACAACCCGAATTTCAGCGAAGATGACCCCGCATTCAGCGTAACGATATGATCCATCAGACCTTTCCAGACAGGCGTGCCGCATGCAGCGCCGCGACAGCGCAGGAGGCCAGCCGTGCCTTTTCATCATCTGCCCGGCTGTTCAGGATAATCGGCACACGCGCCCCCAGCACCACTCCGGCTCCTTCGGCATGGGCAATATAGGTCAGCTGTTTTGCCAACATATTGCCAGCGTCCAGATTGGGTACGACCAGAATGTCGGCGCGCCCGGCCACTTCGGATACAATCCCCTTGGTGCGCGCCGCAGCCAGACTGACCGCGTTATCCATCGCCAGAGGGCCATCAACCAGTCCGCCCTTGATCTGCCCGCGCTCGGCCATCTTGGATAACAGTGCGGCATCGATCGAGGAACGAATGGCCGGATTCACCGTTTCAACTGCCGAAAGAACGCCAACTTTCGGCGATTCAATACCGATCGAGATCGCCAGATCGATGGCGTTCTGCGTGATGTCGATCTTGGTCTCGAGATCAGGCTCGATATTGATGGCCGCGTCTGTCACCAGCAGCGGGTGCGGCTGGCCGGGAACGTCCATGACAAACACATGGGTAAACCGCCGCCCGACCTTCAGACCCCGGTCACGCCTGAGGGCTGCACGCAGCAGATCGTCGGTGTGCAAATGGCCCTTCATCAGCGCCTCGGCGCGGCCATCTACCACCAGGTCGACCGCTTTGTTGGCGGCATCGAAATGTCCTTGAACGGGGATGATCTCGGTATCGCCCAGCGGCAGTGCAATGTCGCGCGCGGCCTGTGCAATCTTGTCCGGGTCGCCGATCAGGATCGGCTCGATAATGGTTTCGCGCGCCGCCAGCAACGCACCCCCCAGCGAGTTTGGCTCTTCCGGGGCGACAACGGCCGTCGGGATCGGCGGCAAGGGGCGCGAGCGGTCAAGCAGCGCGTCGAAATGCCGGTGCCGCTGCACCACCAGACCGGGCACCTCGATTTCATGAAATGACATCTCCTTTTCAGGCGCAATGACCACGGCGGTGCCCGAGACGATGATCGCTCCGTCGCTGGGCCTTGTGACGCTGGTTTTTATCACCACCTCGCGATTCTCGCGTTTTTCGACGACGGCCACACGGGCGATAAGCTCCTCGCCCGCATGCGCACGGTTACTGAATTCGAGTGTCTGCGATTTGTAGAGTGTACCGGCACCGGGCAATATATTGCCCAGCACCGCCGATATCAGGGCGCCAACAAACATCGCCGGAGCAATCGCCTCGTCCACATTATCGCCGTCCCCGTCTTCGGAGGCCAAATGCAGCGGATTGTGATTGCCCGAGTTCGATGCAAAGGCATAAAAATCGTCCTCAGTACAGATCCGTGCAAGTTCGGCTGTCTCGCCGACCTGAAGCTGATCGTAGGGCTTGTTGTGATATCGCATGGTCACTCTCGACAGAAATCTGGCTTGGAGCATTAAGAGATTCCGGTTGGATGTCCAACCAATCTCGGCTCTCATCCAAGCCGATGGTCGCAGCCTGTGTTACTTTTCTCGTATCCTCTTCCTTCTGATCCGTGGTCCTGATCGGCCACATGCAACTGTTCGAGATGATGAAGAGAGACGGTGCTGGCTCGCGAACAAACGTGGTCAAACCATGAGGCTCAGACGTCATACACCGCCTGTCAGCAACCTCGGCCAAGGTGGCTGAAAAACCTCGTCGCAATCGCCAGGGCAGCTCGGCAAGCTCAAAAACCTTGGAACAAGGCCTTTGACCAAGCCATCAGAACCTTAGCGACAAGCAAGACATACCGCCATCCAGCTTTGCGCAATCGGTGTTGTCAATTTCAACGATCTCATAGCCTTCGCGATCCAGCATCTCTGCCGTGCGCGGGAAACCGGCGGCCATTAGCACCAGATTGTTGAAGCGGATGGCGTTGGCAGCGGCCTCTTCACCATCGGCCACATGCAGGACCCGGTAGCCGTCGAAGCAGCCTGATGCATCCAGTCGCCGGGTTGACAAGATTGTCTCTGCATCCATCAGCGAACAATCTGTCTTGAAATGCAGAACACCTTCGGGGGTGAATACCTCCCGCAGTTTGTGACCCCACTCGGAGGTGATACTCGCCAGTTCCGCAACACCGTCAGCGTCAGTGCGCTCTGACCGGCCCACCAGAATTTCGCGGCCGGTTACGAGGATATCTCCACCTTCAATATGACCGGGGCCTTTGATTTGACGCACTGTATCGTAGCAAGCACGAAGCGTTGGTGCCATTTCGGCCGCTTCGCCCAGCCGCGAAGGTGCACCTGGCCGCATCAGCACAGCGCCCTGCGGCAGGCAGAGCGCTGTATCCTCGACAAATTGCGCGTCAGGGAATGCGTTAAGGGGACCGAGTTCGATCACCTCCGCTCCGGTACTTTTCAGCGCAGTCACATATGCCTGATGTGCCGCCATCATCCCGTCGAAATCCGGGTTTCCTATATCTTCTGCGCGCAACCCGCCCGCTATGGTCGGAGCCGGGCGACGGGTGATCGCGTGGGAGAACTCAAAGGTAGGCTCTGGCATGTTTCAATCTTTCGAACGTTCTGATTTCGGAGCGGTGATTTCGACCATTGTTGGCCCATTCAGGACGACAGTATCGCGCAACGCCTGCGCGACGGCCCGTGGTTCGGCTGGAACCGTGGTGAACGGGATGCCAAATGACTTGGCCGTTGCAGCAAAATCTGGTGGTGAGGGATCGCACCCTGTGACCGTCACACCCACATTCTGCATCGACGTGGCAATTTCCCGATACCCATGATTGTTCCAGATCACGAAGGTGACCGGCAGGTTTTCGTCTACCGCAGCCATGATTTCAGGCAATGAAAACTGTGCGCCACCATCGCCGACAATGCAGATCACCTGCGCCAAGGGATCGGCAATCGCTGCGCCGATGGCCGCGGGTATCCCATAACCAAGCGCGCCATACCCTGTTGCGGCGTTGAACCAGCCACCAGCCCGGTCGTGATCGTAATATAGATTGCCGGCATAAATCGGTTGAGTGGAATCTCCGACCATCAGCGCATTTGGGGCCGCAGAACGCATCGCTTCCAAGATTTTGACTTGATGGCGATAGCCCGGACCTATCTCATCCCAGGCTGCGTCGCGCGTTCTTTTGGCAAGTTCCGCACCATCGTTTTGCTTTGCTGTTGTCGGCAAGGCATCAATCAGCGCTGGCACAACCAGATTAACGTCACCTCGAATGGCAAGCGTAGCCTCGTATCGAGCCAATTGGCCACTGCACAAATCAATCCGGATCAGGCCGGACATTTCTGCAATTTTGCCGGTTGCATACATATCGTAGTCGGTTGGCCCCAGCTCGGTTCCAAAGGCCAGTACGCAATCGGCGCTTTCTATCAGTGCGCGCACCGCTCTCAGGCTGGGGCTGGCCGGAACGGTAAGTGGATGCCCGTGCATCAGACCACGCGCATTGACGGTTTGCACCACGGGAGCATCCAGAGCTTCGGCCAAAGCTTGCAAACCGCCCCCAGCACGTTTCGAACCACCGCCCGCCAGAATGACAACTTTCTTTGCTTCAGCCAGTTGTTTTGCGGCATGTGTGATTAATTTCGGATCGACTGAGGGCGCTGGATTGAGCGCCTCAACTGGTGCTTTCAGATATTCACCCGCTGCGATATCCAATGGAACCTCGATATGCACCGGACCGGGGCGACCGTTGTTTAGATTGTGAAAAGCGCGGTCCAAGACTGGGTCCAGAGCGTTTGTGTCGGAGACTTGTTCGGACATCTTCGCAACCGTTTTGGCCAGCCCCTGTTGGTCTGGCAATTCATGCAGATGTCCTAATCCCTTGCCAAGCGACGCGGTTTTGTTGACGCCGGACACCACCAGCATCGGTATTGAATCCGCGCGCGCCTGCGCCATCGGCGTTAGCGTGTTGGTCAATCCAGGGCCGGTGATCACAAAGGCCACACCCGGTTTGTCCGACACCCGCGCATAGCCATCTGCCATGAATCCCGCACCCTGTTCATGCCTCGGCGTCACATGGCGAAGGCCCGAGGTCGCAAGCCCGCGATAAAGCTCAATCGTGTGAACACCCGGAATTCCGAAGACGCAGTCCACATCCCTCTGACGAAGCGAAGCAACCAGAGCTTCGCCGACTGTCATTCTGCTCATGCGACCTCGCTCGATTTCCTGCTGGCGTGATCAACGATACGCGAGACTGCGGTGGCGAAGTCGGTGTCATTGATCGTCAGGGCTACTCGCACCCAATCCTTCAAGCTGTCACCAAAGGCTGATCCCGGCATAACAGCCACTCCGGCCTGCAACAGATCCCAGGCATAGGCTTCGCCATCAAGCCCGGTGGATGAGACGTTGATGAGGGCGAACATACCCGCCTCAGGCCGGTGCACGGTCAGATCCGTTTCCGCCTCGAGGCGATCAGCCAGCAAGGACGCGCGCCCTGAGAAACGGGCAGCCATCCCGGGGGCAACCTCGGATCCATCGCGGATCGCCTTTTCGGTCATGTCCGCGATGAAGGGCTGATTGCCAAAAAGCATGGTTTCGGAATAGGGCAGCAGCGCTTCGCAAAACTCTGCTGGACCTATGCACCAGCCACTGCGAAACCCGGGGGCAGCATGTGATTTCGAGATAGATGATACCCCAATGACGCGGTCCGCCAGCTCCGGGTCAGACAATGGCGAAACAAATCGGGCACCATCAAAGATCAACTCTTCATAAACCTCGTCCGAAATGATCCACAAATCATGCGCAATCGCCAGTTGTCCGATCTCGGCAATATCCGCCGCGGACAGGATTGCACCAGTCGGGTTGTGCGGTGTTGTCAGTAGAATGGCGCGACTGCGCGGAGTGATGCGTGCAGCGATGTCCTTGGCCTGCATGCAAAACCCGTGTTCCGGCCGCAGCGGCACCGGCACCATTTCCGCCCCGGAAGCGCGCACAACCCCTTCATAGGTCGCATACATCGGATCGCCGACAAGAACTTCGTCATCGGCCTGCGCGACACCGGCCATGACTGCGAACAGGGCGGTTTGTGTCCCCGGAAAGCATAGAAAGTTCTCAGGCCCGAAGAGCCGCCCGCGAGAGGCCGAGTAGCGCGCTGCAAGCGCGTCAAGCAGGCCCGCTTCGCCGCGTCCGTTGGAATACCCGGTCCGTGACGCCCGCAATGAGGTCACGGTGGCTTCGATCAATGCGTCTGGAACGGGCACATCCGGTTCGCCAATCGTCATTTCGACGATATCCGCCCCTGCCTTGATATGTTCACGCGCCTTCAGATGTACGCCCCATTTGGCACCACCCAAGCCAGCTAACCGTTTTGTCACAGAAGTGGTTTTCATGACTGCTCCACCTCTTTGGTCAATGGAATCCCGACGATAGCGCCGACCGAATCCAACCCGATCTGCGCCAGTTGTCCTTCGGAAAACGCATCCGGGAGGGCACCGCCTTCAAGCCACAGGCCGTCAATCACAGCGTTGCAGGCAATTGCGAGTTGTTTGGCAGCTGACGCTGCCACAGCGCGCCCGGTTTCATGTAAAGCGGCAACGATCAGTGTTTCGAGGTGATCCCGGAAATAGTTGTAGGTTTGCTGGTGAATGCGCTGCATTTTCGGATCATGCTGTACCTTGTTCAGAAAACCGGCCCACAAGGCCACGGCGCTTGGATCGACGATAGGTGGTCGCAGCGACGCGTCCACGAAGTTCGTCAGCTGAGAAACCGCGCTGCCTTTTCCCGATGAGGCGGCTGTCTGATCAGTCAACGTATTCATGTGATGCTCATACGCGGCCTGAACCAGCTCTTCCTTTGATGAGAAATAGTGCCGGATCAATCCTTGGGTGACATTCGCGCGGGCTGCGATCTCGCGCACCGTAGCGCCCCGGACGCCCATTTCGGCGATCAGGTCCAAAGTCGCCAGTATGAGCGCCTCGCGCCTAAACTCAGCAGACTCACGGGTAAATTTGCGGTTGTCGTCCTGCACGTCCGGATCATCCATGGCATGAAGTTATTATACACTTGAATAATTGCGGGATTCGAGTCTTACTGCAAGCTGAAATCAGAAGAATCTTGGATATGGACACAGCCAAAGCCGTTACCCCTGCAGATGATGCCTCAGCGTCTCAAGAGGCGATAAAGGTTGAAGACCTGCACAAATCCTTTGGCAAGCTAGAGGTTTTGAAAGGCGTCTCGCTAACCGCGCACAAAGGCGATGTTGTTGCGATTATCGGAGGATCAGGCTCTGGCAAATCCACCATGCTGCGCAGCATCAACTTTCTGGAAACGCCGAGTTCAGGAAGGATCACTATCGGCGGGGAGTTGGTTGAAATGCACGCCGATGGCAGCCCCTCCAATCGCCGTCAGATCGAGCGTATCCGCACACGGCTGGCCATGGTTTTCCAGCAATTCAACCTGTGGACTCACCGCACGCTTTTGGAGAACGTAATCGAAGTGCCGGTGCATGTTCTCAAGGTGCCCAAGGCGCAGGCCATCAAGCGGGCGCATGAACTGCTGGAGCGGGTCGGGCTCGGCGACAAGGCCGACACTTACCCGGCCTATCTTTCAGGTGGTCAGCAACAGCGCGCCGCCATCGCCCGGGCGCTTGCGGTAGACCCTTCTGTAATGCTGTTTGATGAGCCCACATCGGCACTTGACCCTGAACTGGTAGGCGAAGTTCTGACCGTAATCCGCGACCTTGCTGCCGAAGGGCGCACCATGCTGTTAGTGACCCATGAAATGAAGTTCGCGCGCGAAGTCGCCAACCACGTTGTCTATCTCTATCAGGGCTGCATCGAAGAACAGGGGTCACCTGCCGAAGTCTTCGGCAATCCCAAATCGGAACGGCTGAAGCAGTTTCTCAGCTCGGTCACCTGATCCAACAAAACGAAATCAACAGGGAGTAATAAATATGAATATCAAGAAACTGTTCGCATCCGGCTTTGCTGCTGCGATCCTTTCGGCTGGCGTCGCCAGCGCCGAAGAGGTCAAGATCGGTATTGCCGCCGAACCCTATCCGCCATTCGCCTCGCTGGACAGCTCCGGCAACTGGGTCGGTTGGGAAATCGATGTCATCAACGCTGTTTGCGCTGCCGCGGAACTCGACTGCGTTATCACGCCAGTCGCCTGGGACGGAATCATCCCGTCGCTGACCGGACAGCAGATCGACGCAATCATGGCCTCCATGTCGATCACCGAAGAGCGTCTGAAAACCATTGATTTCAGCGACCCTTACTACAATACACCCGCTGTCATCGTCGCGGATAAATCGATGGACATCGAGGCCACACCTGAATCACTGGCGGGTAAGGTGATCGGCATCCAGGCTTCGACCATCCACCAGGCCTATGCGCAGGAATACTTCAAGGATTCAGAGCTGCGGGTCTATCAGACTCAGGATGAGGCCAATCAAGACCTGTTCGCGGGCCGCATTGACGCCACTCAGGCCGATAGCATTGCCATGGCCGACTTTGTGAACTCGGACGCGGGAGCCTGTTGCGAAATCAAAGGTGCTGTGAAGGATGATCCCGCCATTCTGGGACGTGGTGTTGGTGCTGGTGTCCGCAAAGGACAGGATGACCTGCTTGCGGCGTTGAACAAGGGCATCGCGGCAATTCTCGCCGATGGCACGCATGAGAAGATCACGTCGAACTATTTCTCGGCCAGTATCTACTAAGCTGCTGCCGTGACCGGACTGCTCGATTCTCTTGGATTGGCGCAGAGCGCAGAGCTTCTGTCGCTCTCGCCACCGGGGTGGGGTGGCAATCTGCTGCGCGGATTGTCCCATTCATTGCAGATCGCTTTTGGTGCCTATGCGCTCGGCCTCGTGATCGGACTGTTCGGAGCTTACGGCAAGCTTTATGGCGGGAAGGTCACGCGCGATCTTCTCGCCATTTATACGACTGTAATCCGGGCCGTGCCGGAACTGGTCCTGATCCTGATCCTGTACTATGTGGGATCTGACATCATCAACAAAATCTCTGCCGCTATGGGCGGGGGACGGGTCGAAGTTAACGGTGTCGCAGCAGGGATTTGGGTGCTGGGTGTCGTTCAGGGCGCTTACGCGACTGAAATCCTGCGCGGTGCCATTCAGGCGGTTCCACCCGGACAGATCGAAGCGGCCAAATCTTTCGGGATGCCCGCCTTCATGACCATGCGTCGGGTGACAATCCCGGCCATGATGAGCTTCGCCGTGCCGGGCCTCGCCAATCTCTGGCTGATCGCCACAAAAGACACTGCGTTGCTTGCGGTTGTGGGCTTCAACGAACTGACGCTGGAAACCCGTCAGGCGGCCAGCAGCACGCGCGCCTATTTCACTTTTTTTCTGGCGGCGGGCTTCCTCTATCTAGTGGTCACTCTGTGCTCGGGTGGCGTTTTTGCACGGATTGAGAAATGGGCCCGTCGCGGTCAACCCTCTCTGAAGGGAGGGAGCAGATGATTGATTTCAGATCACTGATGCAGCCGCATCGCATCGTGATGATGCTGGTCTTCATCGGAATCGTTGTCTGGTGCGCCTTCTCGCTGCAGTGGGATTGGATACCAAAATACGCACCGCTGGCCCTTCAAGGTATCTGGACGACGATCTGGTTGCTGGTCGTCACGGTCGTTCTGGGGTTTCTCCTTGCCGTGCCTCTTGGGTTGGCGCAGGCAGTCGGGCCCTGGTATCTTGCTGCCCCCGCAAAGGCATTTTGCACCATCATCCGGGGCACGCCGCTGCTGTTGCAGCTTTGGTTGTTGTATTATGGGCTGGGCTCGCTTTTTCCTCAGTTTCCCTGGATTCGCTCGTCGGAGCTCTGGCCGTATCTGCGTCAGGCCTGGCCCTATGCGGTTTTGGCTCTGACGCTGTCCTACGCGGGTTATGAGGGAGAGGTCATGCGCGGGGCCTTCAAAGGGGTCGCCAAAGGGCAGCTTGAAGCGGCCAAGTCGTTTGGTATGCCAAGGCTGACCATGTTCCGCCGCATCTGGTTGCCGCAAGCCATCCGCAATGTGTTGCCTACGCTGGGCGGAGAAACAATCCTGCAATTGAAAGCGACGCCGCTGGTCGCGACCATTACCGTAGTCGACATTTATGCAGTGTCATCACGGGTGCGTTCCGACACTTTCATTATCTATGAACCGCTCATTCTGCTTGCGGTTTTCTACATTCTGGTTGCTGGATTGATTGCATTGGCGTTTCACTGGTTGGAAGTGCGCGTTCTCGGTACCGACCGGCGCACTTCGTAACGTATGAATCCGTTGAAATCTTTGTTGAAAGAAGAGGCTTTGATGATGGCATGGCTGCTCTCTCCTTCTGTGATGGCTTCAAGATCACATTGGCACATTGCGATGCCGTCAAGTGGGCCTCCACGCCGTCAACAAAACCAATACCGGTTCGAGGCGAAACATTCTAAGAGAGGTTTGTGCTTCACTTAAGCAACCACGGGCTCACCTCAGGATTTGCCAAGAATGAAGTCAGCCGCCCTTCGGCATCATCGACCTTCTCGATCATTGGCGCCCTGCAAAAGCCTGCGTCGACCCCCAGAGCACGCTGTCTAACGTCAGCAGCTTTGGGACAGTTTAGGCTATTAGCGAGAACTATCGCTGGGAGTTGAGCCAATTCGGTGTCGACGTGGCCGTGATTGAGCCGGGCGGATTCCCGACGAATTTCTTCGCCAATCTTATCGCTCCGACGTCGCGCGACCGGGATCTAAGCTATGGCGAGTTCGCCGATGCCCCTGAGGCCATGCTTCAAGGCATGGGAGAGTCCCTCACTAACAATCCTTTGCAAGCGCCGCAATTCGTGGCGGACGCGGTACTGGAGATCATCCACACGCCCGCAGGCCAACGCAAATTCCGCAATGAAGTGGACAAAAGCGGCATGGCCGAGCCTGTTATTCCGATGAACGAGCAAGCGGAAGCGGCCACCAAGGCGCTCTTTACCGCATATGGTATGGAAGGCATGATGACGTTAAACTCCGTCGTCGTTGACGCAGCGTGACACGCGCGGCAGGCCCGAATAGGCGTCCGGGCTTGCCGCCAGACTTCCGCAATCGAAAAGGTGCACCGTATGACCCATCCCGCATTCCATTCCGACTCTGTCGCAGTCATCACAGGTGGGGCGTCCGGCATAGGTCTCGCTGCCGCGTTGAAATTCGCTCAAATGGGCATGCGTGTGGTTGTCGTCGATCAGGATGCAGCGAAGCTGTCCACCGCTGCAGATCTGATCAGGGCCGCTGGTGCTGCGGATGTGATGACCGCCGAGGTCGACGTCAGCGATCGCTCGCAATTGGAAGCGCTTGAAAAGCAGGTGGCAGACCGTTTTGGCGGCACGGATATCTTGATGAACAATGCCGGTGTGGGCGGTAAGTCGTCCACATTGGACACCCCGGAACCATGGGAGAAAGTGCTGGGCGTCAATCTCTGGGGGGCCATCCACGGCACGCAGGTCTTTGCTCCAAATATGATCGCCAGAGGCAGACCGGGCGCAATCATCAACACCGGTTCAAAACAGGGTATTACCACCCCGCCCGGAAATCCGGCCTATAATGTTTCAAAAGCGGCTTTGAAGGCCTTTACCGAGGCGCTGTCACACGAGTTGAGAACCGGTCCCGGACACAAAATAACAGCCCATCTGCTGATTCCCGGCTTTGTCTACACCGGCATGATCTCTGCACCAAAGAAACCCGCCTCTGCGTGGACCGCTGAGCAGACTGTTGATTTCTTCGTGGACAGTGTGAACCGGGGTGACTTTTACATCCTTTGTCCAGACAACGACGTAACGCGTGAGATCGACGAAAAGCGCATCGCATGGAGCTTGGCGGACGTGATCGAAAATCGCCCCGCGCTTAGCCGCTGGCATCCGGACTACAAGGACGCCTTTGACACCTTTATGCATGACGAGGGCTGACGGCATTAACCGACACTCCAAGGGCAAACTTGAACGTTGCAATCAACTAAGACTCGAACGGCCCATTCCTGCCGTTAAACGCGACATGTGAATGTTGCCGTGCAGCTCATCGAACCTGCCATTCGCTGCTTGCGCGAGAGAATAGATTGCTCGAACTCGCGCTTGACGGCCGTGCAAAACATAAACTCAAATTGGTCAACGACCGATCTGGGCCATTGTGTTTTGCACCGCATCATATCGTTGAGCATTGGGAGGATGTGTCCCGAGAAACCGATCACCAGGATCAGGAACTCGTGCGAAGTAGAGCGCTCCTTTGAGTGGATCATAGCCCGCTTTGTAGGCTATCTCCGTGCCTAGCCGATCAGCTTCCAACTCGAAGTCCTTCGAATAGCTGCGACCACCAACAAAGGCTCCAAGGTCTTGTGCTGCGGCAATGTCATTCGGTCCAGTCCCGGCTATTGTTGCCAGACCCGCCAAAATAACTGCACCAGCGGCTGCGTTTTGAGCACGTCGCGCCAAATGACCTTGAATATGGTGCGCGGCTTCATGCGCCATAACAAATGCAAGTTCATCGGTATTGTTCACATCTCGTGTCAGCGCTTGGGTCATTGTGATAACGGGGCGTCCAGACTTGCTTAAACTCTGATACGCGTTTGAGGGTGCTTTTTTGTTTGGATCAATTCGGATCAAAAAGTCACAATTCACTCCTCGAGTTTGGCGGCGACATTCGCTTTCTGCGATGGGTTCAATTCGAGAGGCGACCTGCTGAAATCTCACTTGTGCCTGCTGTGAACTGACCGGTGCACTTGCGCGACCGGGATTTGGGATGGGTGCCGATGGCGGGGGCACGGTTGACACGCATCCCGCCAGTAACAAAACAGCCAATACCAAGACAACCCGCTTCATTGACACATCTTTCTACCTTTTTTGAGAGTCGGAATAGAACTCGTAGTTGTCGATAGATCGACACCCAAGTCCGAACTTTAGGGCCAGTCCAAATTGTTATTCAATAACAGAGTGGATTGAGTACGATAGCACCACGGTTCAGCTACCGCCAAAATGGTCAGCACAGCGAATGGCATTGAGCCGAACATCCAACCGGTCCACGATCCCGCCACAAACGATCTGAGCCGCGTTGAACGCCGCATCAGAGGCCGCTATTTCGGCTGCACAACGGCTTCAAATCTGTATTTGGCTTCCTAGTCCATGTCGGAACAAGTGGTTTGAGGCGAACCTCTTCTTGCGGCTTCTCGCCCGAATGCTTCGGCGCACAAGAAGCTCTCGCTCCCGACATCGGAGCAAGCGCAGCATCTAGACGGCAGATCCATGTTGTTCAGATGAGGACGCCAATTGCGGACACTCGCCACAGCAACCTGGCGCTGCGGTGCGACCCGTCCGAGGAGACATTCGCTGCACCTGCGAAGTCACGCGATACGCGGTTCACACGGCGGACCAAGCTCCAATTCGCTGCCGCGCAGAAAGCTGTCAATCGGCATTCAATACTGACCCCATATCGGCATGCAATATTGACCCCTCTGGTGCTGAGCGGGCCCGGCGCCGCGTAGTCTTCATATAACGCAGCGGCGACGGGCCTGCGGGGTTTCGGATTGTCGCTATGCGCGGTTTTTGAAGCGCCAGCTTTCATTTCCGGTCTCGAATATCTCGCAGTGACGCGTGGGGCGGTCGAGGAGCGCTGTTGTCATCTTGACATCGCCAAAGACGCTCGACCATTCGCCAAAGGCCAGGTTTGTGGTGACGATGATCGATGTGCGCTCGTAGAGCTTGCTGATCAGGTGGAACAAGAGCTGGCCTCCGGTCTGGGCGAAGGGCAGATAACCCAGTTCGTTGAGGATCAGGAAGTCCAGCCGGGAGATCAGGACAGCGGTTCGGCCCTGGCGTTCTACGCGGGCTTCTGCGTCCAACTTGTTCACCAGATCGACCACATTGAAGAATCTTCCGCGACGGCCATTTCGGATACAGGCGCGCGCTATTCTGACGGAAAGATGGGTCTTGCCGGTGCCAGTTCCGCCGATCAGAATGAGGTTGCGTTGATGATCCAGGAAGTCGCCGGTGGCCAGGTCGCGGAACAAGGTCTCGTTGACCTCGGCAGCGTCGAAGTCGAACTCCTCCAGTTCTTTGGCCAGAGGTAGCTTGGCGATGGTCATCTGGTATTTGACCGACCGCGCCTGCTTCTCAGAGATCTCGGCGGTGGTCAGAACTTCGTCATAGGCGGCCCGCATCCCGTAGAGCCACAGCTTGCCCATCGCGTCGATTACGTCGGATCGTTCCATCTGTCTGTCTCCTCAAGCTGTCATATCGGTCGCAGTCGGCAACTGGCTCGCGGGCCAGCTTCAGCGCATCAGGCGTCGCAATTGTCAGGGGCGGTGGCGGCTCGCGGTGCCGGGCCAGGATGTTCAGGACCACACCTGCCGAATAGACCTTGTGCAACAGCGCCTCGACACAGGCAGCATCCACGGCGTCGATCCCATCGGTCAGCACGGCACTCAGGATGTCGACCATTCGTCGGTCACCGCCGGGCTGACGCCCCAGTTTGCGCCATACCCAGCGAATTGGGACCGGCAGCTCCCATTCCTTGAACGATGCCTCGTTGCGCAGGGCGCCGGGCTTGCGGGCCAGAACGGGTATGTAATGCAGGGAGTCGAAGATAGTTTTGTCGCGCCCGAAGGCCGTTCGTGTTGCCCGACAACCTTGCCATCTTGCCAACATTCCAGCCGGTCGGCGTAAGCCCTGATCTCGACCGGTCGCCCCACTGCCCGGGCGTCGAACACCATCTCTTGCGTCTCGCGCGGATAGGCCCGCACGAACGGCATCCGGCTATGGCTCAGGTGAACATGCGCCACCTTCACAGTGGTCGTCGCCCCGTCGATCAGAACTGCCTCGTGGCTCGAGTCGAACTGGTAGGCTTCGCCAGGATCAAAGCTCAGCGGCACATAGGCCGCCGCCGAGGCTTCCCGTGTCGCCTTCAACCAATTGGCCGCATAGCGCCGTACCGCATCATAGCTGCCGTCATAACCCCGATTGCGTAGTTCTTCGAAAATCCGAACCAGCGTCAGGCGTTGCCGCTTGGCTTGCCGCGCGTTCTCGGCAAGCATCTCATCCAGCTCAGACCGCCACGGATCGATCTTGGGCCGAGGCTGTGTAGACCGGTCATAGCTGAACTCGGTTGCACCCGACCGTACCACCTTGCGTACCGTGTTCCGCGACACACGAAGGTCCCGGCAGATCTGCTTGATCGACTTCCCCCGGATAAATACGCTCGCCTGATCTTCGCAATCGTCTCCACGACCAACATCCCCAACTCGCTCCCTCAATCCTTTAAGGAAACTTCTGAAACGAAATATCAGGGGGTCACTTTTGGACGCCGATTAACCCAATACAGGGGTCAATCTTGCATGCCGGTTCACATCAGGTCGCGACGTGAGATACCTCTCTGTCTGGCGAGTATATGTCCAAGATGTTCCAGTGTCCGGTCGTTGGTGTCGGGTTGTTGATCATAGGCACATCAAGCACAGTTGGTTTGCCGCTGGCGATTGCCGCTTCCAATGCGGGCAACAACTCGTCAGCAGCGCCGAGCCTGTGCCCTTCCGCGCCATAAGCTCGTGCAATGTCTGCATAAGCCGGTCCGTTTGCAGGTGCTGCGGCTGATCCAGGGAACGTCGTCCCGTAGGTCAGACCGTAATGCGCCTTTTGCAGCCCTGCGATAGTTCCGAAGGCGTTATTATTCATGACCAGCCAGATTATGCCCAGATCAAGTTCGACTGCTGTTGCCAGCATCGACGGATTTTGACCAAAACCGCCATCACCAACCAGACTGATCACCACGCGATCCGGCGCTGCCAGTTTTGCGCCGATCGCGCCTGGAGGGCCAAAACCCATCGTCGCGAACCCGCCCGGGGTCAGGATCGAACCCGGCGTCAGGATATCAAACTGTTGCCCGACACCATTCTTGTTCCACCCAACGTCCGTGGTGATGATTGCATCCTCAGGCAGTGCCTTGCGGGTATCTGCCAGAATACGCTCGGGCATCATCGGAAAGGCCGACGAGGTCGCCATTTCCACGTTGCGCGCTTTGAATTCTGTCCGGAAATCCGTGATCTGCTGTTCCAGCGCGGGGCGGTTGAAACCGTCCGGATACATCTCGCGGGCAGCCCGGTTGAGGACGCGCAACGCGGCCTTGGCGTCCGCAACGACACCGATCTCGGTGGGATAGTTCCGGCCGATCTCTTGCGGTTCGATGTCGATGTGAATGACCTTCGAACCGGGAATGTTGAATGTGTATCCGGGGTACCAGCTGGAACAATCTGCCTCTTTGAACCGTGTTCCCACGGCGAAGACATAGTCTGCATTCAGACAGGACTGGTTGACCAGCTCGGTTCCCCAAAAGCCGGTCATTCCCAGCACAAGCGGATGGTCATCCCGCAGCGCCCCTTTACCCATCAAGGAATGTGCGACGGGCAGGCCCATATGTTCAACGAACGCGCGCAGCTCTTCGCTGGCCTGTGCCAGAAGGATACCCCCGCCGACATAAGCGACCGGGTTTTCGGCCTGCGCCAGTGTCTCAATGATTTCACGCGCCGTTTCATCGTCTATCGACGGTTTCTTGAGCGCGCGCGTGTTGTCGCGGATACGGTCGAAGCTGTCCGAGGGGACCACCTCAGAGAAGATATCCATGGGCACGTTGACCATCACGGGGCCAGGCTGACCGCTTTCAGCCAGATGGAACGCCTTTTCAAGAATTTCGGCCATTAAATCTGCGCGGTCGACCCGCCAGGCGCGTTTTACGAAGGGTCGATAGATCTCCCATTGGGCGGCGTCTGCATGCAGATTCACTTCCTGATGCGGATGTTTACCGTAGTAATGCGTGGGAATGTCGCCTGCGATCACCACCATCGGGATACAATCCAATGCGGCATTGGCGACGCCGGTGGCACAATTGGTCAGCCCCGGGGAGAGATGGGACAGTACCACCGAGGCCTTGCCCGTCACACGAGCATAGGCATCCGCCGCGTGGCTGGCGATTTGTTCGTGCCGTACGGTGACGAAATCGATGGGACTTTCCGCCAGCGCAGCCAGAACTGCGATATTCGTGTGGCCGCACAGACCGAATACATGCTTGACCTCACGGCGTTCGAGAAAGTCGACGATATGTTCAGCAACGGTTTTGCCTTCCAGTTTCGCTCCGTCCATCACGCGACCTCCTGTCCGTAGAACTCACCAAACAGGTCCGGCTCAGAGGGGCGATCCTCGGGGATCGGACGGCTGACCCAGGTGTAGTTCATCATATGTTTCATGGTGACGTTTTCATTGGTGATGTTGCCGCCCCAGATGCCGCAACCCAGACTGCTGGTCATGGGCATGCCATTGGTCCAGGCACCCGCATTGGCCTTGGACTGAGGCTGTCGCACCATCATGCGGCTGACCGGAGCCAGACGCGCCAACCGGTCGATGTGATCGTCATTGTGGCTATAGATGCCGCAGGAATGGCCCTTGCCTCCGGTGTTGTAGATCTGGCTGACCATTTCCAGCGCGTCATCGAATGTGTCGAAGTGATATAGCGCCATCAGCGTGGTCAGCTTTTCCTTGGAGAACTTGTGCTGCGGCCCGATTTGCCCCTGATTTTCGACCATCAGGAATTTGCGATCTTCGGGGATGCTAAAACCGGCGACTTTGGCCGTTTTCTGAGGCGGACAGGCGATGGTCGGGAACGTACGGTTTCCCTTCTCATCCCACATGGCCGCTTCGAGCATCGCCTTCTCTTCGTCCGAACACAGGTATCCACCTTCGGCCTGAAGTGCCTTGACCATATCGTCGTAAACCGAGCGCTGGATGATAATGTTGCCGTCAGCCGAGCAACCAGACCCAAAGTCAGAGGTCTTTGAAATGCGCGTGTTCTGTGCGGCGATATCCAGATCGGCCGTTTCATCGATGACGATGGACGAATTGCCCGCGCCGACGCCATAGGCCGGACGCCCTGAACTATAGGCCGCTTTGACCATGGGCTTGCCACCGGTCGCCAGCGTCAGGTCACAAATCTCCATCAGATGTTGCGTCAATGGGATTGACGGCTTGCGAATGGATTGAAACAGGTCCTCGGGGGCACCGGCAGCACGGCAAGCTGCACGCATGACCTCGACCATTTCGAAGGTCGTATGAGCGGTTCGCGGATGCGGGCTGAAGATGACGGCATTCCGGGCGTTAGCGGCGGAAACACCGGTCACTGGCGGTGTCATCGCAGGATTGGTCATCGGGATCAGAGACGCGATCACACCGGCAGGTTTGGCATATTTAACCAGGCCCTTTTCTTCGTCGACTTCGACGATACCGGTCGATGGCGTGCGCAGAACATCGCGCAGCACCATGTGAATCTTGAACCGCTTTGCTGGACGTCCCGCACGATCTCCGATACCGCTCTCGTCCACGCCTTGCTGGGCCAGACGCGTGAAGGTTTTCTCGTTTCCTGCGTACCACGCAATGGCCTGAGACAGGCGGTCCAGCCTGTCCTGATCCCAATCCTCGATTTCGGCCATGGCAGCGCGGGCGCGTGCCAGCATATCGGCCGCCATATTGCGGTCGTTTTCAGTGAGCTCTTTGCCCATGATAATCCTCTTGGTGTTTTGGAATTGCTGCATCGGGCATACGGCGCTGTGACCGCGCCTGGCCGAATGTCCGCTTGGCGTGGCTAAGACAGCGACGCGCGTGTTCTTCATATCCCAACTCGGCAACGCGGCTTTGATTGGGCAGTTCGATGGAATAGTCGACGGGCGGCATCCGTTCGATGATGCCGGTGAAATCGATCCATCCCTCACCGGGATATAGCCGCGCATCGCGGGCCAACTGAATCATGCCCTCGCGCGTATCGGCGATACCAGGCAGGCAATCAGAGATATGCAAGAAGTGAAACAGGTCCGAGGGGACGTGCAAGAGCTCCCCCAGATCGACGCGGCTGAGGTGCAGATAAAGCGTATCGACCAGAATACCGCCATTCGGCTGATCAGAGGCGCGGACAATATCCAGAGCCTCATCCAGAGTACGAAGGCGGGAAAAGCTTGGGAACTCAAGGTCCACAGATATCCCGTAAGGCGCGGCCAGTTCGCAGGTTTCAGAATAGACGTCGATCAGGAAGTCACGATCATCGCGGGTGGTGGTCCACGCGCTCATGATCATGCGCTTGGCACCCAGTTCCCCGCCGATCTCCAGCGAGGGCTCAAAACTGCGTGGATCGACATCTTCCGTGATGCGCGCAAGTTCGACATCGAGAACTTTCAAGCCAGTGGTAGAGAGAGCAGTTTTGGTGGCATGCACCTGTGCCTTGTCGATTGGAGATTGAGTGAATTCACCGGGCACATGCATCGGAATGAACCGGGGGCTGACGGCATCGTAACCGGCCCGCGCTGCGATATAGACCAACTCGGGCGGCGTACAGCCAATCAGCGTCAGATGCGCCAAGGAATAGAGAGAGGGGCTTGCGCCAGCCTCTTCGGGTTTCACCATGAACGGCAGCTCCACGTGTCTGCGAATCTCAAATTCATCACACGTAGTCAAAAATATATGATATTTTTTAAAATATCAACTTTTAATACTGAGCAGGAAATGAAAGCGCCCGGGCAACTGCCCGGGCGTGTTTTACATTCTTATTGGCAGAGCCTTAGAGAGTGACCCAGTCACCTCCGGACTGGTGAGAGCGCACGGAGGCTTCAATAAACCGGACGCCATCTGCACCTTGTTCGACACTGGGATAAGTAAGCCAATCATCCGGAACGGTAACGCCATCCCAACGCGCGGCCACGGCCATGGCAAATTCCGTATAGAGGTTGGCCCAGGCTTCGATAATCCCTTCGGGGAAGCCACGCGCAGTACGGATCAGACGTTCCGCACCGCGGCCGATGCCGTGCCCGTGACCTCGGCTGATGATACGATCCGGCTCACCAAACCGATTGAACTTCAGCTGTTCCGAGTTCTCCAGATCCCACTCCAAGCCCCCTTCGCTGCCGAAGACCCGCAACCGCAACCCGCCCCGGTTTCCGGGGGCAAGGCGCGTTGCCATCAGGGTGCCCGGAACCTCGTTTTGATAGCGGGTGAACATGAATACCGTATCTTCCAAAGGCTTTGGCGCGCCACAGACATGGAATTCGGCCCTCAGGTCGGTCATCGGCAGGCCCGAGACAAAACTGGCAAGATGCGCGGCATGAGTGCCGATATCGCCGACACAGCTGGTCGGACCACATATCTTTGGGTCCAGCCGCCATTTGACGTGGGGCGCATCAGCAACATCATCGGGCGTCATCCAGTCTTGCATGAACTCGACGTGGATTTGGTTGATTTTACCGATACCGCCTTCCGCCACGATTTGTTTGGCCTGACGGATTACTGGAAAACACGACATCGCATAGCCGACAGCAAAGATCTGTCCCGTGCGCGCGGTAATCTCCTCAAGCCCCTCGGCCTCGTCGACTTCGTTGGTCAGCGGCTTGTCGCACAGCACGTCAATACCCGCCTCCAGAAACGCTTTGGCCGCTTCGAAATGAACGTGGTTCGGGGTAGTGATCATTACGGCATCCACGCCATCCAGGCGCGCCGCCTCGGCCTTTGCCATCTCGGCGAATGACGCATAGCACCGGTCGGCCGACAGAAACCACTCGACCCCACGCGCCTTGCTGCGCGCAGCGTCAGAACTGAGCGCGCCAGCGACGACCTCCCACCGGTCGGTCATCCGCGCGGCCGTTGCCTGCGTGACAGAGATACGTCCGCCGCCAACAACGCCCAGCCGCAAACGGCGAGACAACCGAGGGAAAGGGCCGTCGAAGTTCAGGTCTTGGGGGAAAAGTCTCTCAGCCATTCTGAATCTCCATTTCCGGGACCCGTACGCCTTCCGGCAGCATTTCCACCGCCATGAAAATGCTGGGGGTAATCGTCTCGTATTGATGCCAAGGATAGTTACCTTCGGCGTCATACATCGGCTTGTGCGTCGTGCCGGGGGCCATGAATTCTTCGAGGTAAAGGGTTTCAACATCCCGTTCGCGGCATTGCTGCATTTTGCCAAATCCTACGATTTGCGTATGCACTTCGCGAAACCCCGGTACCGGGCAGAACGGATGATCCTTGTGCAATCCGACATTCAATGGGACCGAACCTGAATGGTACATGGTCAGTCCAACGTTACCCACGAAGACCTTTGGCGACATGTAGTGGCTGACACCGCGCAGACGCTCCTCTTGGCGAACATCAAATGCCGACGGCCATGTATCTTTCACCCGTGCGAACAACTCGTTGTCATCGGCATGGGCGTCGAAATCGTGGACAATGACTGCACGTTCCACGTCGCCAAGCGTGCTGTCTTGCACGATCACAGACGAAAGCGGTGCAACGGTCTGATCCTCGACAGATAGATTTCGCCCCCCAAGGTTAAGGACGATGGCGCGACCCTCGACAGAAATTCTGTCTTCACTGGTGATGTGCTGGACGCGAAAGAATGGCTGAGCAAAGTCGAGTGTCTCAATCGGCATGAACCAATTCCTTCCTCTCATCGTTAAGGAAATCGACCGGCAAAGGCTCCGGAGCCGCGCAATGGCTTTCTATCGTCTGATAGGCGCCAAATTTCGGCGCCCGTTCGATCGCGTCCATGACCTCGAAAACGTGGTAGGCAAGCGCTCCACTTGCGCGGGGTTGGCGTCCTTCTTGTGCCGCCAGGGCCAGATCCAAAAGGCCGAGCCCGCGGCTGTCCTCATTGAACCCGTGTTTGTTTTCGACCACCTGCCAGTCTTCGCGACCGGTTGGACGAGGCTGATGAGACCAGCGCGAGGTGTCCCGCGTTTTCAGCCAGACATCCCCCTGAAAGATATTGGCACCATGAACCGGGTCAGGATCAGGAATGCTGATGGTGCCGTTTTCACCATAGATCTCGAACCGTGGTGTTTCGCTGTCCCAGACATCAAAACTCATTGTCATTGACCCGATGGCGCCGGACGAGAACAGCAGCAGGCTTAGGGAGTGCGTGTCGACCTCGACATCCATCCATTCGCCGTTGCGAGGGCCGTTTTCGATCATCCTTTTGTCGAACGTGCGCCGGGCCATTCCGGCGACTCGGTCAATTGGTCCAAGACAGCAGATCATGGCGGTCAGGTAGTATGGCCCAAGGTCCAGCAATGGCCCACCACCCGCCTTATAGTAGAAATCCGGATTGGGATGGTGGCGTTCTGTCCCGTGGGTACCGACATGGGCAAAAACCCCTGTCGGTTTGCCAATGGCACCCTCGTCGATCAAGCGCCGAATGGTTTGCCAGCGAGCGCCCAGAAACGTGTCGGGCGCGCAACCGACCAGTAACCCCTTTTCAGCGGCCGTATGCAGGATCGCTTTTCCATCCGATCGGTTCATGACCAGTGGCTTTTCGGAATAGACGTGCTTGCCCGCATCTAACGCGCGCAAACTGATTTCCGCGTGCGCCGCCGGAATTGTCAGATTCAGAATGCAGTCAATCGCCGGATCGTCAAACACTTCATCTGGCGTGCAAGTCTTGGCGATGCCGTATTGATCCGCCTTGGCGCGGCTTTCTAAAGGATCGAGGCTTGCGCAGGCCACAACCTCGACGCTCGAAAATTTGGATAGTGTTTTTAGATAGATATCACTGATACGACCACAGCCGATAAGGCCGACCCGGAAGGATTTCGATGTCTCACGCGTCATCATTCCTGTCTTCGTAGAGGGGTAAGTAATTCGGGGGCATCGGCCCTTTGTTCCGCCCCCCCTGGTTCATCTGTTCCCAAGCGTGGGCGAGTATTCCAACCGAGCGGGACAGGCAGAACAGCCCCCGCGACAAGGGCGCAGGAAAGCCAAGTTCACAGAAGATCACAGCTGTCGCGCCGTCGATATTCATGGCAATTGACCGACTACCGCGTTGACGGCCGAGTTCGGCCTGAACCTCTTCCCCGATATCGGCAAACCGACCCGAAACTGTGCCTTCTGTCGCCGCATCACGAACAAGTTTCATCAATCGAGGCGCACGTGGGTCGACGGGTTTGTGGAACCTGTGACCAAAGCCCGAAACAATCTTGCCATAGGTCTCGCGCCAGCTGTCCAAGCCATCCCGAACAGCATCATTCAGCGAAGCTCCCGCATCCATGCGAACCGCGATATCATAGTACAGCTCTGCACACTGCTCGCCTGCCCCGCCGTGCACGTCGCCCAGCATGTTCACCGCGGTCGCCATCGCATTATTAAGACCTACCCCGCAGGTGGCGGCCATACGCGCAGCCGCAATCGAGGGGGCCTGCGGACCGTGATCCACGCCTGCGACCAAAGCAGCCTCGAACAGGCGCGCCTGTGCGTCGCTGGGCAGATCACCCCGCACCATCAGCCAGATCATCTGCGGGAAAGATACGTTCCCGATCAGGTCCTCTATGGCGTTGCCCCGAAAAGCGATCTGACCGGGCTTCATGTCGATGATGGAGGTACGCCACCATTGGCGGATAGCTTGCTCGTCGTTTGTCATACCGTTGCACCTCTAAACTCGCGCATGCGCTGCTGACGAAGTGAATCGAAAACGTTTTGAAGACGACTGATTGAGGCGGTGCAACCGGTGAAGATTTCAAAAGACGCTGCAGCCTGATGAACTGCCATTCCAGCACCATTCATCACTTTTAACCCAGTTGTGCGGGCGCTGCTCAAAAGGTGTGTCTCGAGCGGGAAATATACTATATCTGCCACCCAAGCGTCCGGCCGCAACAATGATGGATCAATTACCAACCCGGGGTACTTATCCATCCCGAGCGGTGTTGCATTGACCACTCCGTCCACAAATTTGACCCGTTCCAACGAAATTGAGGGGGAACCCTGAAGCTTTGCACAAGGGCGCAAGACCTTTAGTCGACTGACCAGCGCCTGCGCTCGGTGGAAGTCAGGATCGATGATCTCCAGATCTCGAACACCTGAATCAAGCAAAGCCAAAGAGACTGCACTGCCCGCGCCACCAGCACCAAACATGAGAACCGTTTCAGTCTTCGATGATCCCAAAAAATCTCCGAAGGCACTGTGGAAACCTATGTAATCGGTGTTGTGGCCAACCATTCGGTCGTCACAAAAAACCACCGCGTTGACAGCTTGAAGCTCCTCAGCAGTCTTGGAAAGCTCATCAAGATGATCAATGACCGACGCTTTGTAGGGGTGTGTCACGTTGACCGCCGCACAGCCTAATTCAACGGAATAATACAGTAAATCAGCGACCGACATTCCACGAAATGGCTCTTTTGCCGTGTCGATCCTACCGTAGCTCAGATCGATACCCTGCGCCCGGCCCTCCGCCTCGTGCATCTCAGGCGTCATGGAGCCAGAAATCCCTTGTCCGATTAGTGCGGCCTTCATATTAGGTTGTTCCTTCCGCCACGTGGTGTCGCGTTTGCGCCGCTAATCGAAACGCAGCGTTACGCGCGCCATAGCCGGCGTAACCAGTTCGGCGCTCAACAATTTCAAAGAAAAAGCCGTTAAAGATAGGGCGACTGTAGATCTGAAAGTACTCGGCACCCGCCGCCTGATCGTAGAGTATGTTATCCCTGCGCATTTGGGCGATCAGGTCTTCACTTAACCCGAATGTCGCTTGCAGATCAGCGTAGTAGTTTTCTGGGATGGACAGACTGGGAAAGCCGGACTTCCGCAATTGGGCCGAGGTTTCAAATATGTCGTCCGACTGGAAGGCGATGTGCTGAACACCGGCGCCAAAACCGTCTTCAAGGAATGAAGCCGCCAGTGTTCGACGCCCAACTGCTCCATTCAGGTTTAATCGCACTTCGCCCTCGGGGCTTTCGATGGCTTGGCTTTGCACAACACCCGACGGGTCGGCAACGTTCACGATCGGGGATTTTGCCATCTCAAAAGTCGAAATGTAATAGAGCAGCCAGCTTTGCATCTCATCGTTACGCATCGTCTGCGCCAGATGGTCGATGCGGCGCAGACCGGCGGGCTGGATCGCTTTGGTCTTGGCGACTGGCTCGAACTCGATGTCCCAAACCCGATGCAGATCGGATTTCTCATCTATGAAATGGACAACATTGCCACCAACACCTCGGATGGCCGGGATGTCCAGTTCCCCGGTCCCTACCGGCTGTGAGAAATTCGGCGCGCCCAACGAGGTCGCTCGCTGAACCGTCTGATCCGCATCTTTGACACGCAACCCCATATCACAAACGGACGGGCCGTGACCCAGAAACGCCGAATGGGCAAATCCTTCCTTTTCGGTATTCACGACGATGTTTATCGCGCCCTGCCGCCATAGCTCGACGGACTTGCTTACGTGTTTTCGCTCCATTCGAAAACACATTGCTGACAGCATTTCTGCCAGCTGCGCACCGCTTGTTTCGTCGGCTGTGAATTCGACGAATTCGAAGCCTGACGCATAGACGCGTTCCGGCAGGTCCGGGGTGCCGAAATCGGTTCCCGGCTCGGTCCGTGATACCTCATCCAAGAGGTTCACCAGCGACCTGTAGCTGTCTCGGGCCAGTGTTCGGCCACCGGGTTGAGGAGCTGCTTCGTTGACGCGCGCAATGGACCAAGGCCCCTTGTACCCGGCGCGGGACAACACGCGTACAAAGCCCGCAAGGTTCAGCGACCCAAGCCCCGGCAAAAGCCCAAAGTGCCGTTTGAGCCGACGTATATCCATCTCGAACCGGGGTGCATCGGACAGTTGTACATGGAACAGCCGATCGCCGGGAATGTCCCGAAGGCGGGCTGGTTTGGACCCGTCGGCAAGCGAGAAGAAGGAATTCATGGCCAACCCAAAATGAGGGCTGTCAATTGCTTCGACGACGCGTAACGCCTGCTCATCCGAGTGAATAAGATCCGACCATGGCAAGCCCATATAGGCCAGACGCATCCCCATTTCTTTAGCGATTTGGGCCGCCTCGCCAAGATCTGCGATTACCTGTTCTTCGGTCGCGGCGACATCGACCTCGAAGGCAGATCCGATAAGCAGCAATTCCGTTCCCAACTCGCTCATCAGGTCGAGTTTGCGCTTCAGTCGATCAAAGGCGCGCTCACGTCCGGCATCGGGCTGGCCTTCAAGGTTATGGAAGGGTTGTAGCAGGCAAATCTTCAGGCCGAAGTCCGATGCAATTTCGCGGACTTGCGATGGCGATCCGTCAAAAGCGGTCAAATCCGGTTCGTGTAATTCGACACCCCCGAATCCCGCGTCAGCGATAGCACTCAGCTTTTCAGCCAGATCACCGGGGATCGACGTTGTCGAAACCGAGAGGCACATTATCCCTGATATCCAAACATACGCGGCAACCACAGGACCAGATCCGGCATCAGCATCATGATCACCAAGGCAAAGATGAGAACCGCGAGGAAGGCCCAGATTTCCGAGATGATTTCGCGCAGCGGAATGTCCGTCACAGCGTTGATCACAAAGAGTAGAATGCCATAGGGAGGCGTGATCAGACCGATCATCGAGTTCACGACGACCAGAACTCCGAAATGCACAAGATCAATCCCGAGCGCTTCGCAGGTCGGAATGAAAAGGGGAACAATCACCAGGATTATCGTTGTTGCGTCTAAAACGCATCCCAGCGCGAGGATCAGCAGGTTTACGAGAATCAGGAACACAATCGGGCTGACATCAGAACCCTCCAGCAGCGCCGAGATAGACTGCGGTATTTGCTCCTGAATAACGATGAAGTTCAGAATGAACGCGCCCCCAATGACCACCCCGACGGCTGCGGAAGAGCGCGCGCTGTCGACGAACACTTGATAAAGGCCACGGAAGGTCAGCGCGCGGTAGAACAACGCTGCCAGAAGCAGGGCGTAGAATGCAGCCACTGCTGCGGCCTCGGTTGGAGTGGTGACGCCGCCATATATGCCGTATAGCAGGATTGCGGGCATCAGCAGTGCCGGAAACGCGTTTGCGGTTTTAGCCGGCAATTCGCGCAGTGGAACAGGTTCTTCCAATGCAAAGTTCCGCTTTCCGGCCAGATAATAGTTCATCGCCATGAGGACGACGCCCATGATCAGGCCCGGAAGAATACCGGCCAGGAACAGCGACCCGATAGAGGCCTTGGAAACGAGCGCGTACAAAACCATCGGGATCGAGGGCGGAATGATCGGTCCAATCGTCGCCGACGCCGCCGTGATCGCGGCTGCGTAACCTCGGCTGTAGCGGCCATCTTTAGTCATCATTTCAATGATAATCTTGCCGATCCCCGCGGCATCCGCGACAGCCGAGCCGGACATACCGGAAAAGATCAGAGACGCTACCACGTTTACGTGCCCGAGGCCGCCCTTGAAACGACCGACAGCTGCAACGCAGAAGTTCAGCAGACGGTCCGTGATCGAACCAGCGTTCATGATATTCGCGGCGACGATGAACAAAGGCACGGCAAGCAGGATCGTGCTTTTGTAGAAGCCTTGCAGGATCTTCTCGCCTGCGAGTGCTACGTCCAGTCCGGCTGTGCCCAGATACACCAATGAGGCCAAGAGGATGGAATAGCCGATAGGTGTCCCGATGCCTGCCAGAAGAAAGAGAGTGAGCAGGCAGGAAAGAAGTTCAAAACTCATTTCTTAACTTCCTCGTCCTCTTCGACGTCGACACGGGGATGGTCGTCAACCACGTTGTATCCAACAACCAGTTCCAACTCTGTCTTTGGGGGGCCATTGCGCATGACGTCGAAGAATAGCCACGCGTAGCGCGCTGCGACGACCAGCATGAATACCGCGTAAATCGAGAATACTGTGCGCAAAGGTATCTTCTCGCCGGAAAACGGATTGCGGACAGTCGATGTCTTGCGGATTTTCATCCAATCGATGTAGTCCCACGTCGGAAGGAAGCTGTAGAGCATACCGACCACGATCGCTGCAGCCGCCAGCATCGCAAAGACCTGCCGCACGCGCATCGGTACGGAAAGGTAGATGATGTCGAACTTCACGTGATCCCGTTCTCGCACTATGAAAGCGCAACTGAAGAAGATCACCCAGACCCACAGAATGCCGATGAGTTCAAGCGTCCATCCGGCGGGGGTAAAGAAGTAGCGCAAGAGTATTTGCAATAGGAAGATCAGGAAGATTGCCGCCAGCATCCCGCCGGCAATCGCTTCGGTCAGTCGGGAGAACCCCTTCATAAAGGCTTTCATTATGGTTCTCCCTCCCTTGTCTTGCTGGGCTCAGTTGCCCAGAGCGTTTATCTGATCCAGAACGCCTTCGGGCCATGAACCTGCGAACTCGCTGTCCAGATACATAGACTGTACCTGATCGCGGAACGCCGCGAGATCGGGTTCATAGATCTCCATGCCTTGCTCTTTCAGGAAGCTGACAAGATCTTCTTCTTTCTGAAGCTGCTTCTGACGGCCTGATTCAGCTGCTGCGTCCGCAGCTTCCTGAACCTTGGCTTGCTGTTCCGGTGTCAGCCCGTCCCAAACCTCTTTGCCGATAGCGATATAGTTCAAGTCGACCAGATGCGATGTCAGGACGATCTGATTGGTCACTTCATAGAACTTGGCGTCGACGACGGTCGGCAACGGGTTATCCTGACCGTCAACGGCACCGGTCGACAGCGCGGTATAGACTTCGGAGAAGGCCATTGGTGTCGGGGCGGCGCCCAGCGCTTTTCCGAGGAATTGCCACGCATCTGTACCCGGCATCCGCAGATTCACGCCTTCCAGATCGGCCGGAGTTGTGACCGTTAGCTCATCCTTGGGCTGGCGCAGGTTCACCTGACGACGACCCAGATACATGACCGACAGAAGTTTAACACCCAGTTCTTCTTCGGCTTTTTGCTTGAAGGCATCCATCAAGGGATCGTCGAAGACTGCCACCTGATGGGCGGCGTCCTGGTGGACATAGCCTGCAGTAAAGATCGAAAACTCGGGGAAGAACTGTGCCAGTTCCTGCGCCGAGGTGATGGACATTTCCAGGTTACCCCGACTAATGGCGTCCAACTCCGTACCTTGGGCGAAGATGGTTCCATTATAGCTGGGCTCATAACTTGCGAAATCGGCGACCATCGGCGCGAAAACCTCGGCCATAGCGACCGAACGCTGGTCGGTCTCCGATCCTGATGTTGCGAGGCGAAGTTGCACTTTGTCTTCCGCCAGCGCACCACTTGTTACGCTAAACAGAACACCGGTTGCAACCAGGGCTGATACAGCAGCCCGGCGGGTAAGTTTGGTAATCACTTTGCTCCTCCCTGAGACATCGATGATGCATTTTTCCGATTCTGAGTTTTGACCTATTTTGGACATTTTGCAAGATTTTTTACAAAATATCAGATATTTTTCATTATCTGCAATCTCTGTTGCTGCGTTTCCTGAAGGTTTCTTATCCTGACAGTCTCGCCAGTTCTGCAAGAATTCTGAATAGCTTCAATAACTTGAAGTGTTCTAAAACCTTCCCATCCAGATACAATCGGATTTGCTTCACGCCGAGCAACTTCAACAAAGTGCCTGAGTTGATTGACCAGGGGGTCAGAGGCACCCTTCTTCAGCGCGGTTGATGAGATTGGCGTCCACCAGTCCCTTTGCTCTCTCTGGTAACTCCACAGGCGAAGATCGGGAACGGACAACGAACCATGAGAGCCACCTATCATGTAGCTACTCTCAGTGGTCGAAGGATAGATTGGATATTCCTGAGACGTCATCTCCCAGCTCCATGGAGCGACGATGCTGTCGGACACACTAATGGTCCCAATCGCCCCGCTTTCAAACGTCAACAGCGCTCCAGCAACATCTTCGTTGTCATAACCACGTTGCGATGCAGCCGACTGCGCTTGGACGGTCACGACCTCTCCGGCCAGATACCGCAGAAGATCCACATCATGGACAAGATTGACCGAGATGGGCCCTGCCCCGGGTTTCTTTCGCCAGGGTGCAGAATCAAAATATTCGTCTGGCTTATAGAACCAGCAATTCGCATGGACAGCGCGCACATCTCCAATCTTCCCATCGACAATGGCTTCCTTAGCCGATCGGATCAGCGGATTGTGTCGACGATGATGTCCGACCATCAGGGGTACATTGGCCTTCTCCGCTGCTTGAACAAGCTCAAGTGCAGCGGTGGCTTCTACGGCGATCGGTTTTTCGACAAGAACGGGACAACCCTGTCGAACACACGTGAGGCCTTGTTCAACATGAAGCGTGGTCGGGGTCGCAAGAACAGCTCCGTCCGGCGTCTGATTTGCAAACATTTCCTCGAGGGTCTCGTAACATGCGACCCCGTGCTCAACGGCGTATGCATGGCCTTCATCGCTGGGGTCGACCACCGCGACGAGATCAACATGGCGCAACGCTCGGATTGCGTCTGCGTGGCGGCGTCCAACAAGGCCAATGCCGATAATGGCAATGCGAAAGTTCTTAGACACTTTGCTTCCTTCTGGAGGGTCCGGAAAATCCCGAAACCGATGATTGCGATCGGGCTGCTTTGCCCAACTTGGCCACGACCGTATTAAGGTTTTCGCGATTCCGCAATAATGTATGATATTTTTATTTTTACCATACATCAGTTTGGATTGCTGATGTCTCTGAAAAATGCTAATTGAACGAGGAAACTGATAATATCGGGTGAAACGCATGGCGAAACAGCCGTCTACGATAGGTGCAAGCACCTATCAGCGCATCAAGCGGGACATCATCTTCGGGGAGCTGCAGCCCGGCTCCAAACTGAAGCTGGACGCCTTGAAGGAACGCTACTCGGCAAGCCTTTCGACACTTCGTGAAACGCTGAACAGGCTCGCCAGCGACGGATTTGTCGAAGCTCCCGAGCAACGGGGTTTCCTGGTCACACCAGTTTCACGAGAAGACCTGACCGAGATATCAGAGCTGCGAGTCCTGTTGGAATGCCACGCGTTGGAGTTGTCCATTGCGAATGGCGACACGGACTGGGAAGGCAACCTCGTTGCCGCACACCACAAACTGCACCTGATGGAACAGCAGCTTCTCAAGGGCGACGAGTCCGAGAAAGAAACCTGGAAACGATATGATTGGGAGTTTCATCAAGCGATGATCGCAGCCTGCAACTCCAAGAACCTTCTGTCTCTGCATTCGATCATCTACGACAAGTACCTGCGGTATCAGATGCTCGTGCTGACTTATCGCGGCGAAGAGGCGGTCAAGGAGCACAAGGGCATGTTCGATGCCGCTCTGGCCAGAGACGCCAACACTGCCAAGAAACTGTTGGAAGATCACATTCGAAACGGCCTCACCCACACATTGCAGGCTATGTAAGGTGGCACGCTGATTGCGTACTTCGACTTCTTCAGGTCGAATTGGCAGGAAGTACCTGAAAATTCTACGTCTAAATCGAGAAGCTTGTGAAACGGCCCATTCCTGCCGTTCGTCTCCCTATCTCGCTGCCGCGGTGCGGCCTGCCGAAACAGCCATTCGCTGCACGCGCAAATGTAGAGGCCTGTCAAACTCACACCATGCGGGACTTTGCAGCCATTCGAATTCTTCAACCTATGGTCCGCTTTGTGCGCTTCGCGACCGCAGCAAAAAACCACGGGAGGGAAGCGCAAGCCCGCTGCGACCCCGAGATGTTGGCTGCAGTTTGTCGTCAGCTTGGGTGATTGCTAAGTGCAGGTCATCCATGCGGGCTAAGAATGGCTGTGGCATCCAGATCTGTTGCAAACTTTTTGCTGTTGACGAGGTCAGATGCTGCGGGTGAATGACTTTCGGTAAAATCGGTCGAAAGTCAGTTCATGATTTCCTTCAAAGGCGCGCAATATCCGAAGGATGTGATCCT